>NZ_JBIVGX010000005.1:0-289595 GCF_044748905.1 Paenarthrobacter sp. NPDC089714 | reverse complement strand
CCGCACGGTCGTTACGGACCATCCGACGAACTCTCCTGCTTCTTCAAAGCGGGAACCGTCCGCTACCTGTTGCCAGAACGACTGAACAACCTCAGCAACCAAACGATTCGAGAACTTCACCACGGCAATCGACACCCTTCAATAATCAGGTGTTGCGATCACCGCATGATTCGAAGCCCTCAAAACGCGCACAACTGCGACCCAGTTGGGTGAGCGGGTGCTGCTGTGGGAGCGTTACTTGCCCAGGCCGGCCCGGCGGAGGGCTTCGGCCATGGCTGTATCCGCGGGGGCCGCGTTGCCTTGGCGTTGGTTGCCCTGGCCTTGGCGGGGAGCACCTTGGCCAGATTGACCGCCACCGCGCTGGCCCTGGCCACGCCGCTGATCCTGACCGCCACCGCGCTGGCCACCGCCACCCTGGCTACCTCCGCGCTGGGCATCGCCACGCTGGCCACCGTCACGCCCACCACTCCTGCCGCCGGCGCCACGTCCGCCGGGAGTGCCGGGTTCGTCGTCGAGCCGCAGGGTCAGCGAAATACGTTTCCGTTCGGGATCGGCCTCAAGGACCTTGACCCGGACCACTTGCCCTGACTTCACAATCTCGCGGGGATCCGAGACAAACTTGTTGGACAGCGCGGACACGTGGACCAGGCCGTCCTGGTGCACTCCAACGTCCACAAAGGCACCGAACGCGGCCACGTTGGTGACCGTGCCCTCCAGGATCATGCCGGGCTTGAGGTCCGAGATCTTCTCGATGCCTTCGGAGAACGAGGCCGCTTTGAAGGCCGGACGGGGATCGCGGCCGGGCTTCTCCAACTCGGACATGATGTCCTTGACCGTGGGCAAACCGAACGTGCCGTCAACGAAGGCCTGCGGGTCCAGTGCCGTGGCCGGTCCACCGCCGGCGGCCGTGAGGATCTTGCGGGCCACGGAGTAGGCCTCGGGGTGCACGCTGGAGGCATCCAGAGGCTCGGCTCCCCCGGTGATCCGGAGGAAGCCCGCGCACTGTTCGAAAGCCTTGGCACCCAGGCGCGGGACCTTCTTCAAGTCACTGCGCTTGCCAAACGGGCCATTCTCGTTCCGGTAGGCCACAATGTTCTCGCTCAGCAACGGGCCAACACCGGCCACGCGGCTCAACAGTGCGGGCGAGGCCGTGTTCACGTCGACACCCACGGCGTTCACACAGTCTTCCACCACCGCATCCAGCGATCGGTCCAGCTTCGCGGCCGTGACATCGTGCTGGTACTGCCCAACACCGATCGACTTTGGCTCGATCTTCACCAACTCGGCAAGGGGATCCTGCAGTCGCCGGGCAATGGAGACAGCACCCCGCAGGGAGACGTCCATGCCAGGAAGTTCCGAAGCGGCCAAGGCCGAAGCCGAGTACACGGAAGCTCCGGCCTCCGAGACCACCAGCTTCTGGACTCCCTTCACACCTATGGCTTCGAGGGACTTGATGAGTTCCGTAGCCAGCTTGTCCGTTTCCCGCGACGCCGTGCCGTTGCCAATGGCCACGAGCTCAATGCTGTGCTGCTTGGCAAGGCGACCGAGCGTGGCAAGGGCTTCGTCCCACTTCTTGGCCGGCGCGTGCGGGTAGATGGTGTCGGTGGCAACCACTTTGCCGGTGCCATCCACCACAGCCACCTTCACGCCGGTCCGGAGTCCCGGGTCCAGGCCAAGGGTGGCGCGGTTTCCGGCCGGGGCCGCAAGCAGGACGTCACGCAAGTTGGCTGCAAAGACCCGCACGGCTTCGTCCTCAGCGTCGGCGAACATGCGGCCGCGAAGGTCCGTCGTGAGCCGGTCCAGGATGCGCCCGCGCCAGGCGAGCTGGGCCGTCTGGGTAAGCCAGAGGTCGGCGGGACGGCCTTGGTTGGCGACCCCGAGTGTCTTGGCCACAGCGTTCTCGTAACGCCCGCGGGCGGCGGCCAGGGCGTCGTCGTCGTCGGGGTCTGCTTCGGCGAGGTCCAACTCCAGGACGCCGTCCTTCTCACCGCGCAACAGCGCGAGCACGCGGTGAGAGGGCATTCCCGACGGAACCTGGGTGAACTCGAAGTAGTCCTTGAACTTCTGTCCTTCGGCCTCCATGCCCTTCTTCACACGGGACACCATGCTGCCTTGCTTCCACAGGCGTTCGCGGAGGTCCTCGGCAAGATCCGGATCCTGGGCCACCCGCTCCACCAGGATGGCGCGGGCTCCGGCGAGCGCCGCGGCGGCATCCTCGATGGAGTGCTCAGCGTTGAGGTACTTGGCAGCCTCCGTCTCCGGGTTGAGCTGTGGGTTCGCCAGCAGGACGTCGGCCAGCGGTTCCAGACCGGCCTCGCGGGCGATCTGGGCCTTGGTGCGGCGCTTGGATTTGAAGGGCAGGTAGATGTCCTCGAGCCGGGCCTTGGTATCGGCACCGACGACGGCGGCCTCCAGTTCCGGGGTCAGCTTGCCTTGCGCCGCGATCGCCTCGAGGACGGTCTTGCGGCGTTCCTCCAGTTCGCGCAGGTACCTCAGCCGTTCTTCGAGGTCGCGCAGCTGGGTGTCATCGAGCGTCCCGGTGGCTTCCTTACGGTACCGGGCGATGAAGGGAACGGTGGATCCGCCGTCGAGCAGTTCCACCGCGGCTTTGACCTGCCAGGCCTGGACGCCAAGTTCCTTGGCGATGAGTTGGTGGATGGCAGAGTCGGCTGACTGGTGTTGGAGATTTTGGGTCACCCTGACAGTTTGCCCCAGATGGCTGACAGTTTTCAGGTCCGGCCCTATGCCGGGGGCGCTGTTAGTGCTGTAGTTGGACCATGCAGGAACTGCTGATCATCCTCCAGGACGGATTCGCTTCCGATGACGTGACGGTCACCGTCAACGGCAAGGAAGCCGTGTCCGAGCGGGACGTGTCCACCAAGATGCTGCTGGGCATGGCCGACGAGGTCACGGTGGAACTTCCCGCGAAGGGAGCCACCGTGGGGGTTGAGGTCAGCAGCCGGAAACTCAGCGCAACCAGGAAGCTCGCGGGTAAGCCGAAGAGCCTGATCGTTTCGATCGAGGACGGCGAGCTGGTGTTGCGTGAAGGGACGGGCCGCGAGGCGTTCCTTTAGGGAGCGCTTCGCGGCGGCTGGATTACGTGCGGCTCGAGGCCGGTCAGTGGGCCATGTGCTCCTTGGCGGAAATGTGCTCCACCATCTCGCCCAGACGCTCTTCCGGGACGTGGTTCCGGGCAATATCGCCTTGGCTGATGATGCCAACCAATGTGTGGGCGCTGATGACGGGAAGCCGGCGGACCTGGTGCTCCTCCATCATCCGGATACATTCATCAATGCTGGCATCCGCATCAATCCAATAGGGCTTGCCCTGGGCGAGTTCGCTGGCGCGGACTTCCCGGGCATCCTTGCCTTCGGCCAGGCATTTGACCACAATGTCGCGGTCGGTGATGAAGCCGGAGAGCTTGCCATCGTTTCCGCAAACAGGAAGCGAACCGCAGTCCAGTTCCTTCATCTTGCGGGCAGCTTCCTCAAGAGTCTGGTCTTCAGGAATGCACCAGGCGTTGGTTGTCATGAATTCACGTACGACACTCATGGGATCCTCCTTCATCGATTGGGGTCATCGACGCAGGGTCCTGAGGGGCGGGGTCCTTGTGGGGCTGGGTCCTTCGGCTCCGGCGCCGATGGAGCCAGACTACGCCCGGCGGTGTGCACTGACCAGCCGACGACGCTACCTGACACCCGAAAATTCCCCCACAATTCTCTGGATATAATCCATTCGTTGGAGTATTCTCGTTTTGGGTTATTCACGGCTTCTGGGCATTGGCCAAACACCCTTCGGGACTCCCCAACTCGCACCGCCTCGCCCTGAACCGTCATGCCGCCGATCCGCCCGGAGCAGGCCGACTCACAAGGTCCTGCTGCCCTCGGCACGGCATCGGCGAACGCATTGTTGTTTGCTTGCAGCGCGAGAAAGATCCTCCCATGGACATCCCCAACGTCCCCAGCACCCTCCTTGACCCCGTCCCCCATCACCCCACCGCTATCCCTTCTCCCCCTCTGCCCGCACCGTCGCCCGCGTCGTGGTCGTGGCCTACCGAAGATTGGTGGCGGTGCTGGCGTTCCGCGGCCGTGAGCGGCCGCTATGAAGGGAACCAGGCCGTCACGGGTCCCGTCGGCAGCGCGCTTGAGTTGAGGCTCGACGTCGATCCCCGCCAGGGCCTCGAATCTCCCGTCCTTAACAAGGTCAGTGGGGATTTCTTCAGCACCCGCCAGGTGAAAGTCGGCGGCCTCACGCAGATCGTCAAGACCTATGTGGAGTCGTGGATCGTTGACGCCCCCGTGGTGACCATGACCCGCTCGGATGCACACATCACCGGAACGGTCCGCTATTGGAAAGGCACCCACCCCACAACCACGGTGGACATCGTGGTCACGTGGCAGCACGGGGCCATCACGGGAGCCGTGGCTACGTTCACCGGGGGCGGCGTGGCGGGCGAGCCGTACGCCTGCAAGTACCGCTCCGACTGCTTCCGGGACGTCAACCTCGAGCTGGATTATTGCCAGTCCGTGGACATCGACCCCAAGGTCCCTGTGTACAACAGCCACGCTCATAACAACCGTCCGGCCGACCTTGCCGAGCGGACCCTGTCCATCGAGTCCTCCTACAAAGACGCCGGAGTTTCGGTAACCATCGATCCAGCGCACACGGTCATCGATGACAGTGCTGCAGGCTTCGCTTCGTGGAGTGTCGGTGAACTCCACGACGCCATGGAAACCTCGTTCGGCAAGTACAACTCGGGCTGGCCCGCGTGGAACCTGTGGGGTGTACAGGCCGGTCTCTTCGACAGCGCGGGCGTGGGTGGCATCATGTTCGACGCCGCTGCGGGCTTTGGCGGCGCCGGTCGCGGTCCCGACCGCCAGGGTTTTGCGGTCTTCCGCAACCACACGTGGTTCACCAACCTCGTCAGCAACCCCTCCACGCAGGACCAGGCCTGGGCCATGCGGCATTTCCTCTACACCTGGGTCCACGAGGCCGGGCACGCCTTCAACTTCCTGCATGCCTGGGACAAGGCCCGGCCGGACTCGCTGTCCTGGATGAACTACGACTGGAAATACGATCAGCGCAACGGTGCGGACACCTTCTGGGCGAACTTCCGCTTCCGTTTCGACGACGACGAGTTGCTCCACATGCGCCACGGCGACCGTGCTGCCGTCATCATGGGTGGCGATCCGTGGGCATCCGGTGGCCACCTCGAATCCCCTCCGGGTGCCATGACGGTCTCCGGGCCGGGCAGCGACGTGGAACTGGCACTGTCGGCCAAGAGCTACTTTGAGTACATGGAGCCGGTGGCCATCGAGTTCAGGTTGCGCAACACCAGCGATGCCCCCGTCCTGGTGGATGGCCGCTTGGATCCGCGGTACGGGAACACCACCGTCTACGTCCAGAAACCCGATGGAACCGTGGTGTTGCACGAATCCGTGGTGTGCTTCTACGGCCTGCCGGAGCTGGTGGCGCTGGCGCCCGCTGGCACCACGGACGGCAGTGACCGCTACAGCCAACTGGTCCAGCTGGCGTACGGGACTGTTGGCTTCGCCTTCGATGAACCCGGCCAATACCTGGTCCGGGCCGTTTATAGCACGGACGGCGTCGTACAGGCCTCCAACACCTTGCCGCTGCGCGTGGGGTTCCCGGTCACCAAGGAAGAGGACCGCTTCGCCCCGGAGTTCTTCACCCGCGAAGTCGGGCTCACCTTGGCCTTCGAAGGGTCCATGTCCCCACACTTGAGCAAAGGCCTGGACACCCTGACCGAAGCTGCCGAGCGGTTCAGTGGTGAGCCATTGGGCGTCAAGGCCGCTACCGCCGTCGCGCAATCCGTGGGAGACGACTTCTACCGGCGCAAGGACGACAAGATGGTCAAGCACCACACCGCCGATCCGCAGCGGGCACTCGCGCTGACGGATGCGGGACTGGCCACATTCCAGGAGTCAGGGGCTCCCACGAGCAACCTGGCCTACCGGAACCTGGTGGAACTGCGCACCGAACTGCATGTGAAGGCCGATGATTCGGCGGCCGCGAAGTCTGAGGTGGAAACGCTCGCCAAGGACCTCGGGACGCGGGGCGCCAACGCCGCCGTTGTAGCCCAGGTCAAGGAACTGATCCCTGCAACTCCGGCGGCCCGTTCCCGCCGGTCGGCTCCGAGGAAGCCCGCCACATAGTCGTCGGATGACTGTTTGACGCGTGGCTCCCCAGCAGCCGGTGACGGCGGCACCCCGCCCTTGGTGCCGCCGTCGCTCCTTGTCTGCGCCTTACTCGGCAATGTCCTCGGCCCACAGTTCGGGGTGCTCGTCCTGGAAGGTGCGCATCATCTCCACGCAGCGGGGGTCGTCGAGGACCACTACCTCCACTCCGCGGGAGCGCAGGAGATCGAATTCGCCGGGGAAGGTCACGGCTTCGCCCACCACTACGCGCGGGATCTTGAACTGGATGATGGTTCCCGTGCACATCGCGCAAGGGGCCAGCGTGGTGTAGAGCGTGGTGTCCCGGTAGGTTTTCTGCCGGCCCGCCGCACGGAGGGCGGACATCTCACCATGCGCGATCGGATCGCCGTGCTGCACACGTTCGTTGTGGCCGCTGGCGACGACTTCTCCGCCACGGGTCAGCGCGGCCCCGATAGGAATGCCACCTTCACTGAGGCTCTTCTGTGCTGCTTGGTACGCGGCTTCGAAACCGGGGTCCGTTGTGCGGGCTGATTCAGTCATGGGGGCAGTCTAGAGTGCACGGCCTCCTAAAATGTCGGGGCCCGCTGATAGCTTGGCAGCAAGGGTTCAGCTTTGCTTGGCGATTTCTAGGCGATAGGAGTAGGTCACCGTGTTCTTTCTCGATCCGGAGAGTGCTGGCGCACCGAAAGACCTGGTGTTCTCCGCGAGCGACCTCGTCGTTGCGGCCACGTGCGAATACCAGGTGCTCCGCAAACTGGACGAGAAACTTGGCCGGACACCCGTTGCCTCCTTCGCCAAGGACGCGATGCTGGAACGCACCTCGAAATTGGGAGACGTCCACGAGCACAAGGTTTTGGACGAGTTCGTGGCGGAATTCGGTCCTTGGGATGCGGCTACTGGACGAGGCGTGTACGACGTCGTTCCCGCCGCCGCGATGGACCGCGCCAGCCTTTCGGCCAAGCATGCGGAATCGATCGACGCCTTGCGGTCCGGGGCTGATGTCGTGTTCCAGGCTGCCTTCTTCGACGGCGTGTTCCACGGCAGGTCCGACTTCCTGGTCAAGAAACCGGTCGGCACGTACGCCGTGTTCGACACCAAGCTGGCACGGCATGCAAAGGTTACGGCGCTGCTGCAATTGGCGGCCTACGGGGATCAACTGCTCAAAGCCGGGATCACTCCGGATCCGGTGGTCACGCTGGTCCTGGGCAACCGGGTCCACTCAGACCATCCCTTGGCCGAAATCCTCCCCGTCTTCAAGGAACGTCGTGATCGGTTCCTGCGGATGACCGCAGCGCACATTGCCGGCAACGGCCCGGTGGAATGGGGCGATCCCCGCTACTCCGCCTGTGGCCGTTGCGACTACTGCGCCGAGCAGGTCCTGTTGCATCGCGACCTCCTGATGGTGGCCGGCATGCGCATCAGCCGGCGCAAGAAGTTGATCGAGGCCGGGGTCACCACCATCGACCACCTCGCCGCGCTGCCCGCCGAGGGCGACCACACCCTCCTGCGGCTGCGCGAGCAGGCACGGCTTCAAACGGGCACTGGAACTCCGGACGGAACGGTCAACTACAAGGACAAGGCCGGCGTGGCCAAGACCGTCTCCTACACCGTCCTCCCGGACAACACGCTCGGCAGGCTGCCCGCGCCTGATCCCGGGGATATCTTCTTCGACTTCGAAGGCGATCCATTGTGGCAGGACCCTGCCACAGGAAGGTGGGGCATCGAGTACCTTTTTGGCGTCATCGAGAACCCTGCAGAACCTGGTGGGGAGCCGGTGTTCCGTCCCTTCTGGGCACACTCGCGGGAGCAGGAACGGCAGGCCTTTGTCGACTTCCTGGATTACGTGGCCAAACGGCGTGCCCAGTATCCGGGCATGCACATCTACCACTACGCCGCCTACGAGAAAACGGCCCTCCGCAACCTGTCGTTGACGCACGTGGTGGGTGAAACCGCCGTCGACGATTTGCTGCGTCAAGGCGTGCTCGTGGACCTCTACGACACTGTCCGCCACAGTATCCGTGTTTCCGAAAATTCCTACAGCATCAAGAAGCTGGAGCCCCTCTACATGGGCCAGCACTTGCGCTCAGGTGACGTGACCGACGCCGGTGCCTCCGTGGTTGCCTACGCCGACTACTGCACGGCCCGGGACACTGGGAAGGCTGAACAGGCCGCCACGGTCCTTGAAGGTATCCGCGATTACAACGAGTACGACTGCCTGTCCACGCTGGAACTGCGGAACTGGTTGCTGGCGCGGGCCGCGGAACGGTCCATTTCGCCCGGTCTCACCGTGGCGGACGAGATCCAGGCCGAACCGGAAAAGTACGAGGCTCCTCCGGAAGAGCAGGCCCTGTTCGATTACCTCGAAGGGTTGTCGGAAGCCGAGCTGGCCTCGGCGGATTCGCGGGCGATCGGCATTGTCGCCGCCGGTGTGGGGTATCACCGCAGGGAGGACAAGCAGCACTGGTGGGGGCACTTCGACCGGCTCGAGAAGCCCACTTCCCAGTGGGACGACGGCCGCGACATCTTCGTCGCGGACCACGCCGAGTTGCTGCAGGATTGGGCCAAGCCGGGGCCGCGGAAGAACCCGGTCCGGATCGTGAAACTGCTGGGCAGGTCGGGCGACGGCGCCGGGCTGGAACCGGGTAAGAAGTACTTTCGCATGTATGGTCCGCCCTTGCCTGACGCTTTGGTGGCCAAGGAGTCATCTGTGCTCGGCCGGGCCGGCTGGAGTTCTACGGAGGTCGTCGAAGTCGGTGAGGATGGAGACTTCGAAGCCGTCACCATCGCCGAGAGCCTCCGCAAGGACTCCACGGAGTTCAGCCAACTGCCCATGGCCCTGACGCCGGACAGCCCGATTGCCACCAACGGCCAGCGTGCTGCGTTGGCCGCATTGGCCACCAAGCTTCGGGCGGCCTTGCCGTCCTGGCCGAAGGACCCGGCCCTGGACCTGGTCCGCCGGAAGCCACCGAGGCTGGCCACCCTGACGGAGTTGCCTGCAGTCCCACCGGGACCGAACGGCTACATCGAGGCCATCACCGAGGCCGTCAAGGACCTGGACAACTCCTACTTGGCGGTCCAAGGCCCTCCCGGCAGCGGCAAGACTTACGTTGGCGCCCACGTGCTGGCCAGCTTGGTGGCTGAGGGGTGGAAGGTGGGCGTCGTGGCCCAGTCCCATGCCGTGGTGGAGCACATGCTCTGCGCTGCCGTGGAGAAGGCCGGCGTGGATCCCTTGCGGGTGGCCAAGGAAGTTAAACACAACGATCCTGTGCCGTGGAACGGGTGCGCCAAAGGCGACGTCGAGGAAATCCTGTCCACGCCCGGCGGCGCGCTGGTTGGCGGGACGGCCTGGACCATGGTGGGAAGCACCGTCCCGGCCGGGTCCTTGGACCTGCTGGTCATTGACGAAGCCGGTCAGTTCTCCCTCGCCAACACCATGGCTGTCAGCCGGGCCACCAAGCGGCTCCTGCTCCTGGGCGATCCCCAGCAGCTGCCACAAGTCACCCAGGGAAAGCATCCGGAACCAGTGGACGAGTCTGCGCTGGGCTGGCTTTCGGACGGGTACAACACCCTCCCCTCCGAGCTGGGTTACTTCCTTGCCCACTCATGGCGAATGCATCCGGCCCTGTGCGGGGCTGTGTCCGATCTGTCCTACGACGGGCGCCTCGAAGCAGCCCCCGTCGCGTCAAAGCGGCACCTCGCGGGAGTGGAGCCCGGGGTTGCGTGCGTCTACGTTGACCACACGGGTAATTCCACATCCTCCCCCGAGGAAGCCGCAGTGGTGGTGCAGCAGGTCCAGGCGCATCTGGGCTTGTCCTGGCTGGATCCGTCCGAGGAAAACGACGGCCCCCGTCAACTCTCTGAGTCGGACATTCTGGTGGTCGCGGCCTATAACGCCCAGGTGCAGCTCATCAAGCACCACTTGCGGGAAGCCGGGCTCGGCGCGGTCCGGGTGGGGACGGTGGACAAGTTCCAGGGCCAGGAAGCACCGGTGGTCATCGTGTCCATGGCGGCCTCCGCCGCTGGAGAAGTTCCCCGGGGCATGGAGTTCCTTCTCTCACGCAACCGGATCAATGTGGCGGTGTCGCGCGGAAAGTGGCGTGCCGTCGTCGTGCGTTCGCCCGAACTGACCAACTACCTCCCGACGCATCCCGAAGGGCTCGAGAACCTGGGCGGTTTCGTAGCCCTCTGCCAGCGCGCCCAAGCACCCAACTGAGTCGCATTAGTGCGCGTTTTGAGGCCTCAAAACGCGCACAACTGCGACCTACTTGGGGAGGTTGAGGGCTTCGTCGAGCACGCGACCGAAGTTCACGGGATCATGCGCGAACCGGCCCAGGAACAGCCCCGACACTCCGGAAAGCTGCGGGAGGAGTCCCGGCTTGGCCGAGCCGCCGTAGATGATGGGCAGGCCCGCCAAACCCTGCGCCGCCAGCGAATCCCGCAGCCGCGACACCACCTCGGAGACGTACGCCGGCGAGGCAGGCTCAGGGGCACCAATCGCCCACACGGGTTCATAGGCGATCACCATCTGCGTGGCCACAAACCAATCGCCGGATACCGCCGCCTCAACCTGCCGGAAGACAACGTGCGCCGCCTCCGCGGCGTCACCCTCAGCGGCCTCCCCGACGCACAGCAACGGCATCAGGCCATGCTCGACGGCGGCACGCACCTTGAGTGCCACGATCGCGTCGGTCTCGGCAAAGTGTGCGCGCCGCTCGGCATGCCCGATTTCCACCAGGCCCACACCCAACTCCGCCAGCATGGACGGTGAGACCTCGCCCGTCCACGGCCCGTCCGCCCAGCCGCAGTTCTGCGCGCCGAGGACAAGCGGGGAACCAGCCATCAACTCAGCTGCCGCGGGCAAGACCGGGAAGGACGGAATGACGAACGGGACCACCCGCCCGGCCGCGAGGGCCGGACGGGCGTCCACTTCTTTCACCAGTTGCTCCAGCCACGCCAGGGATTGCGCGTAGCCGAGGTACATCTTGGTGCTGACCCCGATGTAGAGGGCCTCGGGCAATGTCACTTGCCCAACAACTCGTCAGCCTTGTTGGTGAAGGCCCGGGTTCCGAACATCATGATCGCGGCCAGGAACGGCAACACCCCGAGGGCATAAACGCCCATGGTTCCGGTGTCCGACGCCGTGACTTCGTTGACGGTGGTCCGCAGGATCGGTGCCACAAAACCGCCCAGGTTGCCCAGGGAGTTGATGAGTCCGATTCCCGCGGCCGCGGCAGTTCCGGTGAGGAACGCCGTCGGGTAGGACCACGCGATCGGTCCGATGGCGAGGAAGCTGCACACAGCCAGGGTGATGAAGATGATGCCCAACGTCGGCTGGTGGTTTGCGCCAGCCCAAGCGGAGCCGAAGATGCACAAACCGGTGGAGACGAACAGTGCCGTGCCCCAGCGACGGCGGCGGAGGACCGTGTTGGCTGCCTTGCCGATGAAGAAGCAGGCGAAGATGCCGAAGAACCACGGGATGGCGGTCAGGAGTCCGACGGCGAGGCCCACCTTCTGGCCGGTCAGCTGGGCCACCTGCTGGGGCAGGTAGAACGTCACGCCATAGACGGCTATCTGCAGGCAGAAGTAGATGATGGTGAAGTACCAGACCTTGCCGTTCCGCATGGAGGCGAGCACGCCGCGGGGACCGGATTCTTCCTTGACGGTATCCTCGAGCGCCATGACGTCCGTCAGTGCGGTCTTCTCCTCCTTGCTCAGGAACTTGGCTTCTTGAGGGCTGTTGATCAGGAAGAAGAACGCTGCGATGCCTGCCAGCACGGCCAGCATGCCCTCCACGAAGAACATGACCTGCCAACCGGCCACGCCGGGAACCTGGTCGCCGATGTTGATGAGCCACCCGGAGAGCGGAGCGCCGATCATCTGTGAGAACGGCTGGGCCAGGTAGAAGATGGCGAACATCTTCACGCGGACCTTGTTGGGGAACCAGGCGGCCAGGAACATGATGACGCCGGGGAACAGGCCTGCTTCGGTGACACCCAGCAGGAAGCGCAGGATCACGAAGGACGTTTCGCCCTGCACGAAGGCGAAGCACGCGGACACGATGCCCCACGTCACGGCGATGCGGGCAAGCCACACCTTCGCGCCGAACTTGGTGAGCAGCAGGTTGCTGGGGATTTCAAACAGTGCGTAGCCAATGAAGAAGATACCCGCGCCCAGTGCGTAGGCACCGGCCGTGATGCCCTTGTCCACACCGAGCGCGGCTTCAGCAAAGCCAACGTTGGTGCGGTCAAGGAAAGCCACCACATACAGGATGACCAGCATGGGCATGAGCCGGAAGGAAGCCTTGGAAATGGCCGACTTCAAGACCGGCGAATCCAGCAACTCCTTGGTGGAAGTTGAGGCAACGGACATTGAAACTCCTCTTTGAGTAGTCAGTTGGGGGTGATGGCTTCTTGAGGGCGCGCCATCAACGCGGCAACCCAGCGCGGAAACGATCTGTCAGCGCGGGAAGAAAATGAGCACCAGGCCCACTGCGCAGGCGAGGATGCCTACGGCGAGGTAGATCTTGCGTTCACGAGTCCAGGTCCGCATGAAAGGGCCTAGTGCATGTAGAGCCCGCCATCCACATTCAGCGTCTGGCCGGAGATGTACCCGGCGTCCTCGCTGATGAGGAAGGCGATGGCTGCTGCGATGTCGCGGGTGGATCCGACGCGGTTGACCACGAGGTCCTTGACCAACTCGTCCTTGCGCTCGTCGCTGAGGGTTCCGCCCATGATGTCGGTATCGATCGGGCCCGGCGAGATCGCGTTGACAGTGATGTCGTATTCACCCAGCTCGCGTGCCGTGGCGCGGGTCAGGCCAATGACGCCTGCCTTGGCCACGGAGTACGGGGTCTTGGAAAACGTGCCGCCGCCACGCTGGGCCGAGACGGACGAGATGTTCACGATGCGGCCAATCCGGTTCTTTACCATGGACTCGGCCACGCGGCGCGTGGCGAAGTGAACGCCGTTGAGGTTGATGCTCAGGACGCGGTCCCATTCGGCGGGCTCGAGTTCCAGGTAGCCGATGGGCGAGCTGACGCCTGCCACGTTGGCCAGTGCCACGATCTGCGGCAGTTCGGCTTCAAGCTCGTCGATGGCCGCACGGACTTCGGCTTCGCTTGAAACGTTGGCGCCGACTCCGTGGGCCTGGACACCGTATTCAGCGGCGATTTCCTTGGCGGCGGCCTTGCAGGCGGCGTCGTCAAGGTCGATGATGCCGATGTTCCACCCCTGGGCTGCGAGGTAGTTGACCGTGGCGCGGCCAATGCCACGCTCGGAGACAGCACCGGTAACGACGGCTGTGCGTGATGCGGGGAAAGTCATGTCGTATCTCCTAAAAGTGTCAGTTGATCGGTGCCGGGCCAAGCTCTTCAATGAGCTTCTGCATGGCCACGTACGCCTTGTTCCGGTAGGCGATGAGTTCGGGAGTCCGTTCGGCGGGAACGTTGAGGAAGCCGGCTCCGGTCTTGGTGCCGAGCTTGCCTGCTTCCACCAGGTCGGAAAGGATCTTCGGCGTCGCGAAGCGCTCCGGGAACCCGGTCTGCAGCGACTTGTAGCAGAAGTTGTAGACGTCCAAACCGGCCATATCGGCGATCGCGAACGGCCCAAAGAAGGGCAAGCGGAAGCCGAACGTCGTACGGACCAGGGTGTCGACGTCGTCCGCTGTTGCGATCCCCTGTTCCACCAACTGTGCCGCCTCGTGAAACAGCGCGTACTGCAGGCGGTTGAGCACGAAGCCGGTGACGTCCTTCACCACGGCGGTCTGCTTGCCCGCCGCGTGCACGAGGTCACGCGATGCGGACACCGTTTCCACGGACGTACCTGCGTGCGGGATGACCTCGACGCCCGGGATGAACGGCGAAGGGTTGGAGAAGTGCACGCCCAGGAAGCGCTCAGGGTGGGTGACTGCCTCCGCCAGAGCCGCGATGGAGATGGTGGACGTGTTGGAGCCGATCAAGGCATCCGGCTTGGCTGCGGCGCTGATCCGGGCCAAGGTCTGGTGCTTGATCTCGAGGACTTCCGGGACTGCTTCTTCGATGAAATCGGCGTCTGCAACGGCTTCTTCGATGTCCTTGGCTGCCCACAGGTTCTGCTTGAGGACCTCCGTGGAGCCTTCAGGGAACAGGCCGTCTGCGCTGAACTGATCCGACTCTTCCAGAAGGCGGTCGTAGTTCTTCTGGGCAACTTCGGCGGACACGTCCGCGAGGGCCACGCGGGCCCCACCGAGCGCCAGCACCTGGGCGATGCCGCCGCCCATGTAGCCGGAACCCACGACGGCGATCTTCCGGGCTTGGGTTTGCGTTGAGGTCATGATCAGACCGCCTTCGTGTAGTCGGGTTCGTAGGAGCAGATGGCATCCACCTTGGCGGCGGAGGCGGAGTTCTCGTCGAAGCGGTGGCCGAGCCATTCGCCCACGAGTTTCTTGGCCAGTTCCAAGCCAATCACCCGCTGACCGAGGGTGAGGATCTGGGCGTTGTTGCTTAGCACGGAGCGTTCGACGGAGTATGCATCGTGCGCCGTGACAGCGCGGATTCCGGGGACCTTGTTGGCCGCGATGGCTACTCCGAGGCCCGTTCCGCAGATCAACAAAGCGCGGTCCGCTTCGCCTTCGGCCACCTTGCGGGCTGCGTCCACGGCCACGTGCGGGTACGCGGTGGAATCGTTGGCGCCAACGCCGACGTCGGTCACGGAAGCCACGCGCGGGTCGGCTTCGAGCAGGGCCTTGAGGGCGTTCTTATACTCAACGCCTGCTTCATCATTGCCGACGACGATTCGCCAGCCTTGGGTGTCGGTCATGCTCATGCTCCGTCCCCGGCCGGCGCAGAGGCAGCGGCCAGTTGTGTATCGAGGAATTGCGAGATGCGTGCTGCGATCAGTCCGAACGAGACGGCACCGGGGTCCGGGTGGCCGAGGCTCTTTTCCGCCAGGGGACGTGCCCGGCCCTTCAACGGGCGCAGCTCGGCGGTTGCCGCGGCAGCGGACTGGGCTGCCGCAGCGGCGAGTGCCAGTGCCCGGTCGACGGGTGCGCCGCCGTCGAGCTCTGCGAGGAACGCGTCCCGGAACGGCAGGAGGGCGTCCACCATGGTCTTGTCCCCTGCGTCTGCCTTGCCGAGTTCGGTGATGGCGTTGGTAAAGGCTGTGACCGCCGCGCGGGCATCGGCGTCTGTGTACGAGTCACGGTTCCCGAGCGCCTGCCCTGCAGCGATGACGGCCGAACCCCACAGGGCACCGGAAGTACCGCCGGCCTTTTCGCTCCAGGCCTCGCCAGCCGCGAGGAGGACGCGGGCCACAGAGGAACCGGAGGCCGCCTCGCTGGCGGCCGCAGCCGCCTCCACGCCGCGGCGCATGCCGATACCATGGTCGCCGTCGCCGGCGATCGCGTCCAGCTTGCCGAGCTCTTCTTCATGCTCGACGACGACGTCCCGCACCTGCGCGAGGACCGCCACGGCCTGCCGCCCGAGTTCAGCCGCCGCCGGGGTGGGCTGTTCCACCTCGGAGGTTTCGGCGTCGTCCGTCACTGCCGAGGTGCGGAGCGCGCGAGGCGCCATGCTTCCCTTGCGGAAGGCGGGAGTGTCGGCCGGCGCGGACCAATACTGCTCGAGTTCCTCGTCCAACCACAACAGCGTCAGCGACAACCCGGACATGTCCAGGCTGGTCACCAATTCACCGCATTCGGGCTCAACGACCGTAAGTCCCGCCGCGGTCAGGAGCTTTTCGATCTTGCCGAAGAGCAGGAAGAGCTCATCGTATTTGACCGTGCCCAAGCCGTTGACGATCGCAACTAGCCGGTCCCCTGCGTCCTCGGGCTTGTCCGCGAGGAGCCTGGCCACCAGGAGCTCGGCAAGCTCGGAAGCCGTAGGCATGGGGTGCTCGGAAATTCCCGGTTCGCCATGGATTCCCAGCCCCAGGGACATCTGCCCGGCGGGCACATGGAACAGCGGTTCCTTGGCCCCGGGCAGGGTGCAACCGTCGAACGCGACACCGAGGGACCGCGTGCGGTGGTTGGTCTTGATGGCCAAACGCTCGACGTCGTCAAGGTCCAGTCCCGCTTCGGCAGCGGCTCCTGCGATCTTGAAAACGGTGAGGTCACCGGCGATGCCCCGACGCTTCTCGACCTGATCGATGGGTGCGCTTGCGATGTCATCCGTGACGAGGACGGTGCGGGTCTCGATGCCTTCGGCGTTGAGCCGCAGCTGGGCCTGGCCAAAGTGGAGGACGTCGCCGGCGTAGTTGCCGTAGCTCAGCAGCACACCGCCGCCGGCATTCGCAGCCTTGGCTACGCGGTAGACCTGGCCGGCAGCCGGGGAGGCAAACATGTTGCCGCAGGCGGAACCCGTTGCGAGGCCCGGACCAACCAAGCCGGCGAAGGCCGGGTAGTGTCCCGAACCGCCGCCGATCACGAGCGATACCTGTCCTGTGGGAACCTCGGTGGAGCGGACCACTCCACCGTCAACGCGGGCCACGTAGTTGCGGTTGGCCGCAACGAAGCCGTCCAGTGCTTCATCGGCGAAGTCTGCCGGGTTGTCGAAAATCTGCGTCATGGTTCCTAGACCCCGGCGAACTGCGTGGACGCGGGCTGGCGACCTTGGGCCACCTTGCTCTGGCCCAGTGCATAGCTGTCCTTCTTGGGCAGGACGTGGCGGCGCAGGTAGTCCTGGTTGCTCGCGGTGACGCTGAGACCGTCTCCCCCGTAGTGCTCGGTGCAGAGGATGCCCTGGAAACCGACGGACAGCGCGAACTTGAAGGCTTCGCGGTAGTTGATGAGACCGCTTTCCATGGGCGCCGGCATGGTGATGTAGCTGTCGCGGGCGACGTCTTCATCCCGAACGTAGTTCTTCATGTGCCAGTAGTTGGAGTAAGGGAGGGTCTTGTGGACCAGTTCGCGCCAGTCCTCGATGGGTCGGTGCAGGCGGATCAGGTTGCCCAGGTCCGGGTTGAGGCCAACGTTGTCCAGCCCGATGTCCTGGACCAACTGGACGGAGGAATCGCCGGTGCCGAGGAAGGTATCCTCGTACATTTCCAGGGAGACCAGGATGCCTGCCTCAGCGGCGTGCTCTCCGAGTTCGCGGATGCGGGACACTGCGTTGTTCCACGCTTCCTTGTCACCGACGGGGTCCTTGTAACCCTCTACCGTCCAGAACCACAGCTGCTTCTGCTGTTCGGGGGTGATGGCCTGGTGCAGGCCGAAGGAGACAACTTCGCAGCCGAGTTCCGCGGCGGCGTCAATGGTGCGGTGGCTGTAGGCGAGGTTCTCGGCCCACTCTGTTTCATGGATGACGCTGCGGCGGATGGCCGAGATGACGGGGACTCCGATGCCAACCTCGTCGGCGGTCTGCTTGAACTCGGCAAGGCGTTCCTTGCTGAGGTCGCCGGGACGGACCCAGCTGTCAGTGAGGTCCGCATTGGCGAAACCTGCGTCCTTCACTTCCTGGAGGACGTCGGCCCAGACGGAAACGTCGGCGTCGTTGACCTGCAGGCCGGAAGCGTCAGTGCCCGGGAACTGGAGGAGGGCCGCGGTGATGGGCCAATTTTCGGCGGTGTACGCCATGTGTGATCACTCCTTTGTGGAATCCTGTTTCCTATAGGATTTACGAATGAAGCAAAGCTGTCAACCCTGTTCTGGAAACTTCCTAGATCCTATATGTCTTACATATGATTGTGAAGGGGATCACGGGGAGGGCTGACGGGCGGGCGCACCACTTGCCGCCAACCGCACCCGTAACCACAGGAGCACGAGGCGCGAACGGGTGCGCTACCCACGCAGCACAGGAGCACCAGGCGCGAACGGGTGCGTTGAAAGGGCTGACGGGCGGGGCACCACTTACCGCCAACCGCACCCGTAACCACAGGAGCACGAGGCGCGAACGGGTGCGCTACCCACGCAGCACAGGAGCACCAGGCGCGAACGGGCGCGTTGAAAGGGCTGACGGGCGGGGCACCACTTACCGCCAACCGCACCCGTAAGCTCAGGAGCACCAGGCGCGAACGGGTGCGCTACCCACGCAGCACAGGAGCACCAGGCGCGAACGGGTGCGCTGAAAGGGCTAACGGGCGGGGCGCACCACTTGCCGCCAACCGCACCCGTAAGCACAGGCGCATCAGGCGCGAACGGGTGCGCTACCCACGCAGCACAGGCGCACCAAACACGAACGGGCGCACGCACAAGTGTTCTTTCGGCGGTGGTCCGCCCTGGCGGTGGTCCGCCCTGGGGAGGGGATCAGCCCTGGGGAGCGTCGGCGATTGCCCGGCCGCGGACCTGCTCAACATGGTGGACCATCGCTTGGGCGGCTTGCTCTGGATCGCCGCCCAGCATGGCATCGAGGACGGCCTGATGTTCTGCGATGGCCTGCTCGGCGTCCGTGATGCCCACTCCCCCGAACAGGCGGAAGCGTTGAATCTGCCCACCCAGGGTGTTGTAGGCGGCGAGAAGGAACTGGTTGTTGGCTTGGGCCGCGATGAGTTGGTGGAAGCGCTCATCGGCTTCGAGGTAGCTGCGGTACTCCGCGAACGTGCCACCCCGCGGCGCCGTCTTCAGATCCTCCACTGCCTGCCTCAGCGCATCCAGTCCTTCCGGCGTCATCCTTGTACACGCCAACCGCGCATTGACCGGCTCGATCGATAGACGCGCTTCCATGAGCTCGGCGAAATCTTCCCGGGTGAACACCGGAGCGACGCGATAACCCTTGAGCGCCACACGCCGGACCATACCGGTGTGCTCCAACCTGGCCAGCGCCTCGCGCACCGGAGTGGGCGAGACCTCAAGTTCCCGGGCCATACCATCGATACTCACGGCCGCGCCGGGCTCCAGCCGACCGTCCATGAGCCATTCAAGGAGGGCCTCATATACATGGTCGGCCAGGACTTGGCGGCTCACGGCAAAGCCGGTACGGACAGAGCTCGGGGAAGCTTCAGGCATGCCCAAATCCTATAGGAACGCCCTCCACAACCCTCCAACATCCCCAAAAGCGCCCACCATTTTGCCGTCACATTCCGCCCACACTCCCCCCCAACTGAGTCGCATTTGTGCGCGTTTTGAGCGTTCAAAACGCGCACAAATGCGACCCAGTTGGGTTCGCACCGGTTAAGGTTCGACGCCGGCACTCGGGTGAGTGCCGGCGTCGGGATCCTGCTGGGGTGCTTTGCGCTTTAGTTGGCGTAGAACGGGTAGTCCGTGTAGCCCTCTGCGCCGTCAGCGTAGAACGTGGCCGCGTTCGGTTCGTTGACGGGAAGGCCTTCGCGCCAGCGGCGTGCGAGGTCCGGGTTGGCGATGGCGGGACGACCAACAACCACACCGTCGGCGAGACCGTTATCGATCAGTGCGGTTGCCTCATCACGCGTGGTGATTGCGCTGAAGCCGGTGTTCACCAGGAAGGTTCCGTTGAAACGCTCGCGGAGGTCCTGCACCAAAGACCCCTTGGGATCGTGGTGCAGGATGCTGAGGTACGCGAGGTTCAGGGGCGCGATGGTGTCCACCAGGACCTCGTACGTGGCGCGCACGTCCGCAGCGTCCACTTCCGCGATGCCCTGCACGTTGTGTTCCGGCGAAATCCGGATGCCAACGCGGTTCGCGCCAAGCGCTTCCACCACTGCATTGACGGTTTCGATGACGAAGCGTGCACGGTTTTCCGGCGACCCACCGTAGCTGTCAGTGCGGACGTTCGAGTTCGGAGCCAGGAACTCATGCAGCAGGTAGCCGTTGGCGGAGTGCAGTTCCACACCGTCGAACCCTGCCTCAATGGCGTTGCGGGAAGCTGCGACGATTTCCTGAATCACGGCGGGGAGCTCGTCGGTGCGCAGTTCGCGCGGAACCGGATACGCCTGCTTGCCCTTCGGGGTGCGGAGTTCACCTTCGATGGCAACGGCGCTGGGTCCGACGATTTCGTGACCACCGGTGATGTCAGCGTGCGAAACGCGGCCACCGTGCATTACCTGGGCGAAGATCCTGCCACCGTCGGCGTGGACGGCGTCCGTGACCTTCTTCCAGCCCGCGATCTGCTGTTCGGTGACGAGGCCGGGCTGGCCCGTGTAGGACTGGCCGGCAGGCGTGGGATAGGTGCCTTCGCTGACGATCAGGCCAAGGGAAGCGCGCTGGCGGTAGTGCTCGGCGATGAGGTCGTTCGGAACGCCTTCCAGGCCCGCGCGCAGGCGGGTCAGGGGCGCCATGACCAGTCGGTTGGGAAGTTCGAGCTCACCGAGTGCCAGTGGAGAAAACAGCATGCGCAGTTCCTTTCAGAATGAATCAGGTTCACTCTGCCCAACTGTGCGGCGTCTGCAACTATTCCAGATGAGGCGCAGATCACAGCCCGCGCTCTATGACGGCCTGTCGATCCAAGAGGACCCGTATCTCACCGAAATGCTTGTCCCAATACTGACGACACATGTCTTCATTCATCACCGCGGGCTCAGGCACCTCGAACTCACTCTCGACAGTCAACTTCGCTCCCCGAGGTGCAATTTCGAGTCGATACGTCGTTTGGGTTTGCACATCTCCAGCGGGCAACACGGGGCGCGTAACAGCCAACTGTTCTGGAATCTCTTGGACAACTTCAATGGCCCCTATGTTGCCGTTGCGATGGAAGAAGCACTGCAACTCCCCGGGTCCATCGGGAAGGGGAGGGACGGAGACGGCGTGATACACGCCGTCGGTCAGCGATAGTGCCGACTCGGCGGGACGGATCAGCGCCCACACCGCCGAAGGCGGGTGCGGAAACTCCGCAGAGCTGGAAACAGTGACAGTTTTGTAGCGCGGCGGTCTGCTCGCTGACGCCCGTTGAGCGCGGCCTCTGCGGTCCGCCGTGAGCCCGTAGATAAACGTCAGTAACAACCCGCCCACAACCAGCGCCAAGACGACCAGACCCCGGCCGTCGTTCTTTTGCACCATGGACGCCCCCAACACGCTGAGGGTTACCATCCCGACCAGCGCCATCAAGACAAAGTAGGTCAAAACAGTGTTCTTCACGAGGTTCAGGGTGCCACAGGGACGGAGCCACACCGCGCAAGGACACCCGTCCAGGATCCCCGGAAGGAAGGGACCAGCAGACGTGCCAGCCAGTTTGCTTTACTTGGTTAGCTCCCGTATCGATTCATCGAAGCACTCGCAGAGCGTCAGGACGGCCACCAGGTGCGCTTCTTCGGCGTGGGGCGGGTCCGTGTTGACGCAGATGGGCTCGCTGACCAACTGCCCCAGGTCCTTGGACTCCTTGCCTGTCAGTGCCCACACTTTGGCCCCGGCGGTCTTGGCGGCGGCTGCGGCGTCGCGGAGGTCATCGGCGATGCCACCGGAGGCGAACAGCACCACGATGTCGCCTTTACGGACGTGTTCCGTGAGCTGAGCACCAATGGACCCACCCTCACCATCCTTGCGGGCAGTGATGGTGGTGAAAGCCGAGCCGTCGCCTCCGTTGCGGGAATCATGCACGGCCAACTCAATGGTGAACCGGTCGGCTTCGTGGGCGGACCCTTTGCTTCCCGCCGCGAAGATCCTGCCGCCGCGGAGTTTTACCCGGGCCAATTCCTCGCCCCACTCCGCCAGCCTCGATGATTCCCGCCGCAGGGCAGCAACAGCCGGGCCAATTTCGCCCAAGTGGCCGAGGACCACATCAACCGAATGCCTGTTTGGCTTGACTTCCGTCGAGCGCATCGCCTGCCCTGTCCGCCTTACCACGATGCTCACTTTCTTCCTCCGTCTCTTCCTAGAAACTATGCGTTCCTATCGCCGTCCCGTAAAGGCCTTTCGCGCACGGATTCTTCGCGGGTCGTGCCCTCAGCTACATTTCCGTCATGCCTCGTTCCGTCAGGGATCCCGGCGTTGCGGCCGGTACGATCCCGGGTCAGCCTCTGCCCCTGGGGCTCAGCCACTTGCGCCCTGACGTCATCGTCGGTGCGGGCCTGCTCCGAAGTTCGCGTCCCGTCCTTGGTGGTGCGCACATCAGGGTCTACTTTGTCCGCGTGGCGCAAGTGTTCGTCCACCCGCTCACTGGCTTCCTTGGCTTGCGCCGAATGACGCTCGGCTTCGCGGCGGAGCCGGTTCGCTTCCGCTTCAGCCTGCACGGCAGCCGCTTCCGCCTGGGCGGACTCGACTTTGGCCTGGTGGGCACCTACGGCTTCCTGATCCGCTTTTTCGCGCAGATCGACTGCTCGACGGCGGTTCGCTTCAGTCTTTTTCCGCCGACCAACCACCACCGCGATAATCACCGCGGCTATGACGATGACGGCCACTACGATAATCAGAACCAATTGCCCGGTATCCATGTGGATTGCCTCCTTGGTGAACGGCTTTCTTGGGCGCCGCTCCTGGCCCACGCTGTGCGCGGTCGCCGCCGTGATCGCGGTGTACCCCGCCGGCCCCGCTTCCAATCGCCATGCATTCACTCCCCGGTCTTCACTGTCCGACAAATGTTTGTACCTTCCACCATCTTAACACTTTTCATCAGGCTGCTTACTAATGCGGGCGGGCGGCAGCTTGTCCCGGAGTCCGGGTCCCTTGTGCCCGGGCCGGGACTCTGATTCGCTGGGAAGGTCTCCTGCAGCGCGGGACTACTCCAGGCAAGAGCAGGGAGATCAATGATGAAAGCAGTGACATGGCAGGGACGACGCTCAGTGGGCGTCGTTGACGTACCGGATCCAACCATCCAGGAACCCACGGATGTGATCGTTCGGATTACCTCAACAGCGATTTGCGGCTCGGACCTGCACCTCTACGAGGTCCTCGGGCCTTTCATGCACAAGGGCGACGTCATAGGGCACGAGCCCATGGGCATTGTGGAAGAAGTGGGGTCCGAAGTCCACAGGCTGAAAAAGGGCGACCGTGTGGTGGTCCCGTTCAATATCTCCTGCGGCCGCTGCTACATGTGCAACCAGGGCCTGCAGTCGCAGTGTGAAACCACGCAGGTCAAGGAAAAGCATTCCGGGGCAGCACTCTTTGGCTACTCCGAGCTGTATGGTTCCGTTCCCGGCGGACAGGCACAGTACCTACGGGTTCCCTTCGGCGACTACGGCCCCGTCAAGGTGGACTCCGACCTGCCCGATGAGCGGTACCTGTTCCTTTCAGACATTTTGCCCACCGCGTGGCAGGCCGTCGACTACGCCAGCGTCCCCGACGGCGGTACGCTCGCCGTTCTGGGGTTGGGGCCGGTTGGACAGTTCGCTGCCAGGATTGGCAAGCACCAGGGCTTCCGGGTCATTGGCGTGGACCCTGTCCCCGAACGTCGGGCGATGGCCGAAGAACATGGCGTGGAGACGATGGACTACAGCCCTGACGTCTCGGAAATGATCCGGGACACAACGCTTGGCCGAGGACCTGATTCCGTCGTGGACGCGGTAGGCATGGAAGCGCATGGCTCCCCTGTGGCGTCGTTCCTCCACAAAGCGGTTTCGCTGCTTCCCGACAAGCCGGCACAGGTGGCCATGGAGACCATCAGCGTGGACCGGCTGGCCGCCTTGCACACCGCCGTCGATCTGGTGCGCCGCGGTGGGACCATCTCGCTCAGCGGCGTCTACGGCGGGCAAGCGGACCCGATGCCAATGATGACGATGTTCGACAAGCAAATACAACTCCGTATGGGGCAGTGCAATGTGCCCCGGTGGACCGACCAGCTGCTCCCCCTGGTGGAGGACGACGCCGATCCGCTGGCAGTCATGCATTTGGTCACCCACACCGGTGGTCTGGAGGAGGCTCCGGAGCTCTACGAGAAGTTCCAGAAGAAGGAAGACGGCTGCATCAAGGTAGTCCTCAAGCCCTGATGCCAACGCTCCGGAAGACCGCAGCGGATACTCAGCAAACTTACAGAATTGCTAGGTAATCTAGCGATTGTCAGCGTTCGACTATCCGGAAGGGGGCCCTCATGGGACTCGGAGACAAGATCAGCAACAAGGCCCAGGAAGTCACCGGCAAGGCAAAGGAAGCCCTGGGTGACGCCACCAACAACGAGAAACTGCAGGCTGAGGGTGTAGCCGACCAGGCCGCCGCGAAGGCCAAGCAGGCCGGCGAAAACGTCAAGGACGCCGCCAAGGACGCCTTCGACAAGTAACCCGCATGAGGGAAAAGGACGCTTTGGCCCACCGGCCAAGGCGTCCTTTTTCGTGCGCGCAACCAGGAAGTTCACCACCTAGATGATTTTCTCTTCCACCTAATTTTTGAATATCAGCACCTAATTTCCCCTGTTTCGGTCTAGGGAAGCCATTTTTTGCCACCTAGACCGATTTTCGTGTGCTCACAATGACCCCGACCGTGTGACCAATTCCGGTCTTCGCCACCCATCAGGTTCGCGGTGGGTGATGGTTCGAGGCTGTTGGGGGCTCTTGATGGGTGTTTGGGATATCGACTTGGCTGCTGCAACCACTACGCTGACGGCCGCTGCGTCACAGATTGAGACGACGCAACCATCAGTTGCCGGGATGGGTAAGGCACTGCAAAAAACGGCGGAGGCGATCCCACCGGAGGCTGCGACGGTCCTGAATGCACTCAATGACGTGGTGGAACTGAAACTCACGCCTGCTGCCACCGAGGTGGCCAGCCGGTCAGAGACCATCATCACCTCCACGGCGAAGGCCCTGGCTTTCTACCGGCAAGGTGACCTGGACATGGCAGCCGTCGCCCAGCGCAGCGCTGCCCAGGTGGAGGCCCCCGACCCGTCACCGGTCCATGGTGGCCCCGCCCTGCCCTTGCGGGGTTAGGGATGAGTGCCTTCCCTGAGACGTCGTCCGGATTAAATCCTTCGGGTGGTTTTGCGTTGCCCGATGTTGACGACCTGGATGCCGGAGCACGTTCATTGCGGCAGCACGCTGATGATTTCCTGACGGATTTCTGTACTACCACCGCGCTGTGGCGGCAGCTCTCCACCTCGTACAAGACCGATGACTCGGCGACCGTACTGGCGGCCTTTGACCATCTGACCCCAACCGCGCAGCGCGTCCAAAGCACAGCGACAGCCTCGGCAAAGGCCCTGGAGACGTTCTCCACCACCTGCCGGGACTTGAAGCTTCGTTTGGAGGCGTATGGCCGGGCTGTACACACCTTGGATGCGGACATCTCGGTCTATCCCACCAGCGTTGAGGTCACCCACCGGCTCAAGGATGACGAGATCACCATCACCGAGCACCGCACATGGAACGGCGACGCGGACCTCAGCGACAGGCGCGCCCGGCTCGCCGCTGACATCAAGTCAATCCATGAGGAATACCTGACGGCGCAAAATACCTGCGCCGCGTCCCTGGCCGAGGTGTCCGGCGGCACGGTCTACACCGCCAGCGCGCTGCCACACGTCGATCTGCGGTCGGGCAGCGTGGTGGATGAGATCCTGTACGACGCCGGGACCACACTTGGCGTGGACCACCCCGAGCCGGAACCGCCGTGGGGCCGGGCGACGGTGCCGTACCGGCCATACGACGCTCTGGGGTTCATTCAGGGCTTTGGCGCCGGCGCGATTGAGCTGGTGGACGGCGTGTGGTCATTCGTGGGGACCGGAAACGACACTAAATCCGAGCTGGCTTGGGGTGGCGTCGGCGCTCTGGCCAGTGCTGCTCTAACTGTTAATTGGGCCAAAGTAAACGAGGGCTTCCGGAAGGAACACGCCGAGGAGGTGGCCCAGGCCGAGGAACTGCTCGGATCCCTCGGACCGGCCCTGATCCACACCAACGAGCACGCCACCAATCCGAACTGGGCCGCTGGCCAAAACATGTTCACGGTGGCCAGTGCTTCCGTGGGTTACGGCGCCGGGGCACTCATCAAATCAGGAACGGTCTTCAGCAAGGCGGGGGCACTCGCCGTACGGATGTCCGTAGCGGCCATGGAGAGTGGCAAGTACGCGGCGTTGGCCGCCAGGCTCGCCGCGAGCTCCCATATCCTTCTCACCGCCGGGGACTTCCTGGCCAAGCCAGGCTCCCTGGCGTTGAAGGTTTCGGACATCCTCGCCCCCGCCACCACCGCGAAGGTCCAAGCCGCGTTGACCAGAGCCAGCGTCGGTGCCTGGAAGTTTGCTGGAGCTGTTCCGACGGCAGCAGGCGAACTCGTCACCGGTGCCAAACGTGCCACTGCCGAGGCCCTCACCAAACTTGCAGACGGAGTACGGGCCGCAGACGCCGTCCTGCCCAAGGCCGCGTTTCCCGATGCCCATGGGACCCTCACCCACACCCACACCGGTCTCGCCGACGGGCTCGAGGCCAAAGCCGCAAAGATCCGGGAGGACAACCCGCCCGCTTTCACGCCGTCCCACCGCGCAGAACCGGACACCCCGCGGCCGTCATTTGCCTCGGCGATGGAGACCAGGTTCCCCAAACCCGGGCACGTGACCGACACTGTGACGCTGCGGCACGGTGACCCCAGCTTCCCGATCCACCGCAAGGAGAACTTCGCCGCCCGAACCAACCTCAAGCCCAACACCGAGTACATCGTCGAGAACCGGCGCGTCATGAAGGGCAGCGAGGGAAACGTCGACGTACCCTCCCTTGAGAAGTACTACACCGACGAAACCGGACAAGTCACTCGCGTGGACACGTACGCAGGTGTAAGGGGTGCGTGGTCGCCGGAGCTGAACAAACCCATGCCCAACGTGACCTACAACGTCATCGCCGAAGTGGACGGCGGCCTGCGGAACACGTTCACCCTCGTCATGGACCAGTACGCCCACCTCGCCTCCGCCAAGGGCCACGTCGTCTCCACCCTCGTAGGGAATTCGAACCGGAACGGCTACCAACAATGGAAGGCCGGCAGGCTCGGCGGGCCAGGCTACGACGGCGGCCACGCCAGCCCGTCCGCCCTCGGTTTCATCGGAGAGAAAGCCGGTCTTTTCCCGCAACACCAGTGGCAAAACCGTGCAGCGGGCAAACCCAACGATGACCACAACTTCCACGAAGTCGAAATGGACGTGATCAACAAGGTCAAGAACGACCTCATGAATGGCGAGCCCGTTGATCTCAGATGGGAAATGGTGCTGAACCGATCCGACAGTGAGGCAGTCCCGGCGTCAACCGACCTATGGTTCTCATTCGACGGTATGGATCGAACAACTGCCCGGTTCAATAATCTCAAGACAAGTGAGTAGGCTTCATCAAATGGAAAAATTGGATCTGAACCAAGACCCATGGATCCGCCAAGGTCTTGCAAGGCTTCGCGAGGAGGCTTTCGGGCCACGTGGCTTTGCAATCGGCTCCGATGAGCTTGTTGACGTCCTTGTCCACCGAACGTCAAGCACCTTCCGACGTGGCCGCATGTACAGGAGTGGCCAAATCGTACCTCGCCTCGATCATGCCCAGTATGCCGGGAGATTGGTTGAGGACTGGTTGACAGAATGCAGGATTCGAAGTTACCTGCCGGGGTGCGGAACGTGGACCACTGCTGAGGTCCACGTTTACCCTGACAGGCCGGGACATGTGGATTTCTTCGACGAAGAGCACCTCGATCGAATGTCTGATGGAAGCTGGTTCCCAGGGGGCTACCCCTCCAGCGCCGCCGCTTGGGCACGACAGTTGCTCTTTTACCCCCGCACCGTCGACAACATCCCGCCCTGGATGTGGGACATCTTCCGCGCCGAAGGGATCACCCCACCCGTCTACAACCCCCGGTTCAACTCGGTCGACTGGAAGAACCGACGCCGCCCGGTCACAGAGCGCGGAACCGACCTGACAGTGGAACCCACCATCATCGACCCCTCGAAAGAACCCGGTCGCCTCGCGAAATTAGCCAAGAAGCTCTTCAACAAGTAGAGCGAAAAAACAGAGCGCGCTGTGATGCCCCACAACGCGCTCCGCTGCATCTCGGCACCGGGTACGGACAGTTAGCGCTCCGACGCCGGCAGCACCAATGTGCCTGACTTGTCCGTGGACAAGGCGAGGGACGAGATGTACTGGGGTTCGCCGTCGGGCCCGTCCTGGGCCGACCGCAGCATATCCGGGCGCTCGAACTCGAGGCCGGTGACATGGCAAAGGAGTTTGGCATCGCTGGGGTTGCCGTCGGCGTCGAACATGGGGAGATCAATGCCGTCGTCGATCCGGCGAAGGTAGCAGCGTCCCCGGGTCCACAGGGCCAGGACCGGCGGCAACACGAGCGCCAGGAGCACTGCGAAGATCGGCGAGTACGGCTGCACGGCAGAACCAAAGGCTCCGAAGAACACTGCGATGGACACCCCTGCCGAGACCAGCATGGACACGAAGCCCACCGGGTTGATGGCGTAGAGCATGCCGCGGCGGAATTCCGGAACCTTGGGCGAAATCTTCAGGAGGTACTTGTTGATGGTGATGTCCGAGGCCACCGTGACCACCCAGGCCATGGCGCAGTTGGCATAGAACCCCAGGATGGTGTTGAGGAAGTCGAACATGTTGGACTCCATCAGGATCAGGGCAATGACCAGGTTGACCACCACGAAGACCATGCGGCCCGGGTAGGTCTTGGTGATCCGGGTGAAGGAATTCGTCCAAGCGAGCGAGCCGGAGTAGGCGTTGGTGACGTTGATCTTGATCTGGGAGATGACCACCAGCACCACGGCCAGTGTCATGGCCAGCCAAGCAGGCATCATCTCCTGGTACACGCCAAGGAACTGGTGCACGGGTTCGTTGGCGTGGACGGAGGCGGCGGGATCGAGCGTGGCGATGAGGTAGATCGCGATGAACAGGCCAACGATCTGCTTGATGGCACCGAACAGGACCCAGCCCGGGCCGGCGAGGATCACAGCACGCCACCAGGCGCCCTTGTTTTCAGCGGTCTTGGGTGGCATGAAACGGAGGTAGTCGATCTGCTCGGCGATCTGGGCCATGAGCGAGAGGCAGACACCCGCGGCCAGCATCACGGAGGCCAGGTTGGGTCCGCCGTCACCTGATTCACCTGTGTAGGCGAAGAAGGAGTCGATGCTTTCCGGGTGGGAGATGACCAGGTACCCCACGGGGACCACCATCAGGAGCAGCCACAGTGGGGTGGTCCAGACCTGCAGCGTGGCCAGTGTCTTCATCCCGTAGATCACCAAGGGAATGATGATGATGGTTGAAACCGCGTAGCCCAACCACTGCGGAACACCCAGGCCGAGCTCCAGTCCCTGCGCCATGATGGAGCCTTCCAGGGCGAAGAAGATGAACGTGAACGTCGCGAAGATAACGTTCGTGACCACGGATCCGTAGTAGCCGAAGCCCGAACCGCGGGTGATGAGGTCCAGGTCGATGTTGTACCGGGCGGCGTAATAGGCCAGCG
This sequence comes from Paenarthrobacter sp. NPDC089714, assembly GCF_044748905.1. Classification (NCBI taxonomy): domain Bacteria; kingdom Bacillati; phylum Actinomycetota; class Actinomycetes; order Micrococcales; family Micrococcaceae; genus Paenarthrobacter; species Paenarthrobacter sp. NPDC089714. The sequence continues at coordinate 260,241 of NZ_JBIVGX010000005.1, read as the reverse complement.
GGAAACCGGTAGCGAAGATGATGACCGCTGCCACGATAATGCCGAGGATGGCATTCACCGTGCCGTAGGCGATGCCGATGTTGGCGCCAATGGAGAAATCGGCCAAGTAGGCGATTCCGCCCAAGGCACTCGTCGCCACCACACCGGCACTCCATTTCCGGTAGGACCGCGGGGCAAAACGAAGGGTGTAGTCCTCCAGGCTTTCCTTGGCCGCGCTCATCGCGTCGGCGTTGCCTGCCGCTGCCGCGATGGGGGCGCCGCTTACGACGGCGGTACTCGCCGCCGTCGTCGGCTCCAGTGTCCGGGTACTGGTCACATCGTCACTCATGCGTCATCACTTTCCTTGGCCGGTGGTTCGCCCACGACGCTAGTCACGCAGCGCGTCAAATCAGTCACAAGCATGTTTCACGGCTGTAACTTCTGCACCTAGCGTCACGCCTTGAGTTCGCAGAAGCCGTCCAAAATGGGCCCTGCCGGTTTGTGAGCACCCCACAAAATCGCTGTTCCGCGGCGCGGATACCGTCTACTGCATGACCACCGATTCAACCCAAGAAACCACTGCTTACGCCATTCTTGACCTCGCAAGGGAGCAGGTCCTGGATCGCGGCGAAGGCCTCACCGAAGCCCAACTTGTGGAGATCCTCCAACTCCCGGACGAAGCGATCCCTGGCGCGCTGCAATTGGCGCACGAGGTCCGGCTCAAGCATTGCGGCGAGGACGTGGAGGTTGAGGGCATCATCTCCATCAAGACCGGCGGCTGCCCCGAGGACTGCCACTTCTGCAGCCAGTCCGGACTGTTCGACTCCCCCGTCCGCGGCGTGTGGCTGGACATCCCGGAACTGGTCAAGGCCGCGAAAGAAACGGCTGCGACTGGTGCCACCGAATTCTGCATCGTGGCCGCCGTCCGTGGTCCGGACATCAAGCTGATGAACCAGATCAAGTTCGCGATCGACCGCATCAACGAAGAAGTGGACATCAACATCGCTTGCTCGCTGGGCATGCTCACCCAGCGGCAGGTGGACCAGCTCAAGGAGTGGGGCGTCCACCGCTACAACCACAACCTCGAAACGGCCCGAAGCTATTTCCCCGAGGTCGTCACGACACACAGCTACGAGGAACGCCTGGAAACCTGCGCCATGGTCAAGGCTGCCGGGATGGAGCTGTGCTGCGGTGCCCTGATCGGCATGGGCGAGACGCTCCACCAAAGGGCCGAACTCGCGGCCCAGCTCGCTGCACTGGAACCCCACGAGGTCCCCTTGAACTTCCTCAACCCCCGCCCCGGAACGCCCTTGGAAAACCAAGGAATCATGGGCGGCAAGGACGCCCTGCGTGCCATCGCCGCCTTCCGTCTGGCCATGCCGCGCACCGTCCTGCGCTACGCCGGCGGCCGCGAACTGACCCTGGGAGACCTCGGCACCAGGGACGGCTTGCTCGGTGGCATCAATGCTGTGATCGTCGGGAACTACCTCACCACCCTGGGCCGCCCCGCCACCGCGGACCTCAACCTCCTGGTGGAACTCAACATGCCCATCAAGGAATTCCAGAAGTCGCTGTGAATGCCGAAGCCGGCTACTGCGGACACTGCGGCGGCGAAGCTACAGGCGAGACAGCCACCCAGGGTGGGAGTCCGACGTCGGCCGCCCACCACGGCTGCCAACAGCAGTTGGTGATGGAGCCACCCAGGTACTGCGCCCAGTGCAGGCGTCGCATGAAGGTCCAGGTCACTCCGCTGGGTTGGACCGCCGAATGTTCCCGTCACGGAAGGGGCACCCCATGAGATCGCTCATCGAACGGGACCGAGCCAGCTTGTGGCACCCGTACGCCCCTGCCTCGGAGACCCTGCCGTTGTGGGCCGTGGAGGCGGCCGACGGCGTGGCGCTGCGGCTGCGGGACGAGGACGGACGGATCCATGAGGTGCTCGACGCGATGTCCTCGTGGTGGTCGGTGATCCACGGCTACCGGCACCCCGTACTCGACGCCGCCGCCCACCGCCAAGTGGAGCATTTCAGCCATGTCATGTTCGGCGGCCTGACCCACCAGCCAGCAGTGGAACTCGCGGAACGGCTTGCAGCTATGACGCCGGGAAACCTCGAACGGGTGTTCCTGGCTGATTCGGGGTCCATCTCCGTGGAGGTGGCGCTGAAGCTGGCCGTGCAATTCCAGACGGCGAAGGGGCGTCCGAAGCGCCGACGCTTCCTGACCATCAGGGGTGGGTACCACGGGGACACCTTCGCTGCCATGGGCGTTTGCGACCCAGTGGACGGCATGCATTCGGCGTTTCCCGGCTTGCTGGCAAAGAACGTCTTCGCGCCACGTCCACCGGCCGCAGCCACCGCGACACCTGCCGCGATGGAACAGTGGCGTGCCGACGTCGAAAGCCAGGCAAGCGAACACACCGATGAGCTGGCCGCAATCATCGCGGAGCCCCTCCTGCAGGGCGCCGGCGGCATGTTCGCCTATCCCGCTGAGTGCGTGCGGATCCTGCGCGAGGTGGCGAACCACCACGGACTGCTGCTCATCCTCGACGAAATCGCCACGGGTTTCGGACGCACCGGCGAGCTCTTCGCAGCCGACCACGCCGGTGTCACTCCGGACATCATGTGCGTCGGCAAGGCCCTCACCGGCGGCTACCTCACGCTTGCCGCAACCGTGTGCACCGCGGAGGTAGCGAAGGCTGTGTCCGGTGGAGATGCGGGTGCGTTGCTGCACGGGCCCACGTTCATGGCCAACCCCTTGGCGTGCGCCGTGGCGAACGCCAGCCTGCGGTTGCTGCAGGATGGCGCATGGCGCGCTGACGTGGCCCGGGTGGGTGCCGGGCTCGCGTCCGGGCTGACCCCGGCGTTGAAGCTCGACGGCGTCACGGACGTTCGTACCATTGGCGCTGTAGGGGTCATCGAGCTGAGGGACGCCGTGGACGTCGCCGCGGTGACGCGGACCGCCGTCGAGCATGGCGTCTGGGTACGCCCCTTCCGGAACCTCATCTATGCCATGCCGCCCTACATCAGTTCTGCGGCCGAGGTGCAGTCCATCGCTGAGGGAATGGTGGCGGCCGCGGAGGGCGTTCAGGCAAGCGAAGGGGTGGCCGCATGAGCCGCGCCATGACCAATTGGCTGGAACAGCAGGCCGCCGTCCGCGAGCGCCGGGGGCTAACCAGGACGCCGGGAGTGCGCGGCCCACGGGACGGGATGGTGGACCTGGCCGGCAACGACTACCTTGGGTTGGCCACGGATCCACGCCTGGCTGAGGCCGCAGGAGAAGCTGCTGCCCGGTGGGGCACGGGTGCCACGTCGTCGCGGTTGGTGGCCGGGACTACAGAACTCCACATGGAACTCGAACATGAACTCGCAGGCTTGGTGGGGGCAGACGCGGCGTTGGTATTTTCCTCCGGCTACCTGGCCAATCTGGGGATCATCACGTCCCTCGGCGGGCCGGGGACCTTGATCGTGGCGGATGAGCACTGCCATGCCTCCATGATCGACGGGTTCAGGCTCAGCCGCTCGGAGACGGCAACGTTCAGGCACAACGACGCCTCCCACGCGGGATCGTTGCTCCAGGGCAGGACGCAACCACGCGCGCTGGTGGTGGTCGAATCCATCTACAGCGTGGGAGGTGATGCCGCGCCCTTGGGTGACTTGCTGGGCCTGGCCGAGGAGCATGACGCTGTGCTGTTGGTGGACGACGCCCACGGACTGGGCGTTGCCGGATCGGACACCCATAGGGGCCATGGTTCCGTCGCAGGGACGGCCCTTGCCGGCCATCCGAACGTGGTGGTGACGGCGACGCTTTCGAAGGCTTTGGGTAGCCAAGGAGGGGTTGTGTTGGGTTCAGCCTTGGTTCGGGAGCACCTGGTCAATCGCTCGCGGAGTTTCATTTTCGATACCGCCCTGACCCCGCCCGCAGCGGCGGCTGCGCTTGCCGCCGTCGGGATTGTCCGGCGGGAGCCTTGGCGCGCGGCCGCGGTGCACCGGAACGCGGCACGCCTCGCCGCGCACCTGGAGCTGGAGCTTTCCGCGGGCGCCGTGCAGACCCTCCGCATGCCTTCAGCCGAAGCCGCCGTCGCAGCAAGCCGGGCAGCGGCAGTGGCGGGCGTGCGCGTTGGCTGTTTCCGCCCACCATCGGTTCCGGACGGGACCTCCCGCCTGCGCCTGACCTTCCACGCGGGCCTCACCCCGGACCACCTTGACCACGCGTGCGCCGTGCTGCGCCACATCCTGGAGGAAACCCCATGACCCTTGCACGCATCATCCTGGTGACCGGTACCGACACTGGGGTTGGGAAAACCATGACGACGGCGGCGCTCGCCGCAGCCTTGCAACAACACGGGCACGCTGTGGCCGTCTACAAACCGTGCCAGACCGGCAACAACGTGGGCGACTCGGACATGTCCGAAGTGCTCCGGCTCGCGGGACCCCTTCGGGCCGAGGCGGGCGTTGTGTTGGAGGAACCGATGGCGCCGGTGCCTGCCTCCGAAATCGAGGGGGTGGCACTGCCGCCGTTGCTGGTACACGCCGAGCGCATCCTTAGCCTGGCGTCCGGCCACGACTACGTCTTGGTGGAAGGGGCCGGCGGTTTGCTGGTGGAGTTGGATCACGACGGCGGCACTTTGGCTGCGTTGGGCTCTGTCCTTGGCAGCCGGGCTGGTTTCGTCGTGGTAGCCCGGCCCTCGCTGGGCACGTTGAACCACACCGCCTTGACGCTCGAGGCCCTGGAGCGGCGTGGCCTGCATGTTTCCGGGGTGGTGCTGGGACGGTGGCCGGCCACGCCGGGTTTGGTGGAACGGGGCAACAGGGCCGCCTTGGGTTCGGGGCGTGTTCCTCTTCTGGGCGCCGTCGATGACGGCGCGGCGACGTTGGAGCCCGACGTGTTTCGCCAACGGGCAACCTCTTGGTTTGAGGGGGCCGCCGTATGAGCGGGGCTGTGGCCATGCCCTCGGTTCAGCCCGCGGTGCTCGAGTGTCCCTACAAGGTGGTGCGGGACCCGGATACCGTGCGCCAGGTCCTGCACCGGCCCGATGATTTCAGCCCGGCCAATGCGCTGCTGGCTGTCACTCCCCTGAGCGGTCAAGCCCTTCGGATTTTGCAGAAGGCCCGGTTCGCTCTTCCGCCTGTCCTGGCCAGCAACCCTGGCCCGTCACATGCCGGTATCCGCCGGGTGGTGGCCGGCTTCTTCACACCGGCCAAAGTAGCTGCGATGGAGCCACGGATCCACGCTTTGGCCCGCGATGCGGTGGCAGGGGCAGGCAGTGACCTGGCTTCGAAGGGCACCGTGGATCTGGTCCAGTCGGTTGCTGCGTTCCCTCCTGCAATTGTCATGATGGAGATGCTGGGGTTGCCCGTCCGGGACCTTCCACAGCTCAAGGCCTGGAGCCTGGACTCGCTGGAGCTGTTTTGGGGCTGGCCAGAGCCCGTGCGGCAAGTGGAACTGGCGCACAGCGCCGCCGGGTTCTACACCTGGTTGCGCGAACTGGTCCATGAAGCCGTGGCGGCCCCCGGCGTGAACCTGTTTAAGGCGTTGGCACAGCATGGCCTGAGTGTTCCGGAGGTGTGCTCGCTCGGATATTTCCTCCTGATCGCGGGGCAGGAGACCACCACACAACTCATCAGCACCGCACTGTTCCGGCTCCTGGAAGGGTCGCGGGGCATGAACTGGGAGGATGCAGCGTCCGGTGCCAAAGCCCGGGACTTCGTCCGGCATATCCTGGCCACGGAGTCATCCGTTCCAACGTGGCGGCGGGTCGCGGTCCGGGACACGGAGCTCAAGGGCGAGCCCGTTGCTGCGGGCCAGGAGATCCTGGTTGAACTGACCGGGAACCACGGATTTCCATGGGCTCCGGCAGGCGACCCTCCCGGCGTCGGAGATGTACCCGGGCAGCCGGGCCCCACACCCTATGGCCTTGCTTTTGGCTCCGGCATCCACCGCTGCCTCGGTGCGAAACTCGCGGAGCTTGAGGCCGCCGTCGTGGTTGAAGAGACTGCCTCGGCGCTCAAGCGGGTCAGGCTGCACGGACCCGCCCCGGAGTGGTTGCGCCTCCTGTCCTTCCAGGCACCCCGGACCGTCACGGTAGCCGCCCCACCCAACTAGCCACAGCCCCGCCCCTGCCCAACTGGGTCGCATTTGTGCGCGTTTTGACCGTTCAAACGCGCACAAATGCGACCCAGTTGGGTGCACGGTGGGCGGGCGCCTGGGTAATGCGCTCGGATAACGCGCCTGGGTATGGTGGAGCCATGGGCCAAAGCCGGGACCTGCTGACGCCCGAACAGCGCAGCCGCAACATGTCCAGGATCCGGGGCAAGGACACCAAACCGGAGCTGCTGGTCCGGAGCCTCCTGCATTCCAAGGGGTACCGTTACCGGCTCCACGGACAGGCTGGCGCGGGAAAGCTGCCGGGTCGTCCGGACCTGGTGTTCGCGGGCCGCCGCAAAGTGATTTTCGTGAATGGGTGCTTCTGGCATTTCCACGATTGCAAGGTGGGCCTTCATGCCCCGGCAGCGAACGCTGAGTTTTGGGAGGCCAAGCGGACCCGCACCCGCGAGCGCGACTCGCAGCAACGGGCGCAGTTGCATGCCGCCGGCTGGGCAGTCCTGACGGTGTGGGAATGCGAACTCAAGGACCGGTCAGTGCTTGAGGAGAGACTGACGGACTTCCTTGAGAAGGGTTACGGGGCCGAGGACGCCGAGCCGCTCTGATCCGATTGGGCGTGGGAGGACTGTTCCCAGAGCGCGAAGGCGGACGTGCCACCAATTCCCAGCAGCACGGTCATGCAAAAGACGATGATGACCATCAGTCCCGGCGAAGGCCGAACACTGCTTTCCATGCTGCTTTCCTTCCCTGAATCCATGCCCCGAATCCCCCTGGTCCGCGATCACTCGACTGGTGATTGTCACTTTCCGGCAGTCCCCTCAAGACTTCCTCTGGGTCCGCTCAAGATTGGATCAAGCTTTGATTTTGCGGCACTTGCGTTGTTCCGGCGGTCCTACTGTTGAATCGTGAATCCATTGTCTGGAGGCGGGAGGAGTTTGGTGTCCGAGTACGACGAATGCACAGACTCGTTGGTGGACCACACCGTCCTCACCGAACTCCAAGCCGAGCTGGGCGGGGACCACTCCCTGGTGAGCACCTTTGTCCGCAACTACGTGGCAATGCTGCCCTGGAGGGTAGCCCGGCTCCACCATGCCCTGGACAACCTGGACCTGGAAGACGCCATGGACGCGGTACTGAGCCTGAAGACGTCCAGCGAGATGGTGGGAGCCGTCTGCCTGCGAAGGCTGGCCCTGGAACTCGAAATCAGCATGAAGCTGCTGCCCGACGGCGACCATCTGGGACAACTGAACCCCTTGGTGGACGAGATTGACGCCTTCGTTTTTGGCACGATCTGCCAGCTTGAATCACCACTTTCCTAAAAAAATTCACGTTAGTGAAGAAGAAATCATTGACTGGCTAAAAATCTTCACTATAGTTGTGTGAGTTAGCTCACCAACGAAGGATGCGGCAATGACCACCGAGACTCCTGCTCCACCGGCCACCAGCGAATTGCTGGCGACTGTAGGGAACAAGGTGCGCACCATGCGCAAGGCAAAGGGCATGACCCTCGCCCAACTCTCGGACATCACCGGCCTCAGCCAAGCAATCGTCAGCCAAATCGAACGCGGCATGGCGAACCCATCCTTCACCACCTTGGCCCAACTGGCACATGGACTGGACATCCCCGTAGGGAGGTTCTTCATTGGCCAGGACGAATCCCGGTCCCCCTTGGTCCGCAGGTCCGATCGACGCAACTTGAAAAACGTCACCCGGGAATCCGTGGGCGAGGCAGTCCATGAACTGCTCACCCCCAACCGGGACGGAAGCATCGAAGCGCAATGGATCAGTACGCCCCCAGGGCACGACACCAGCGCAACACCTTTTACCCACAGCGGTGAAGAGTTCTGCTACATCATCTCCGGCCGTAAGGACGTCTATTTGGACGGCGTCTGCTACAGCCTTGAAGAGGGCGACTCGATCACCTACTCCTCCGAAATCCCCCACTGGTACAAGAACAGCTACGAAGAGGTATGCGTAGCCATCTGGGTCAACGCACCACACGCGTGGTAACGCCGCCGCTCCCGAGCGGCCCGAGCGTTTTCCCTTAACTGTCCGGACACGATCCCGTGGCCGCTGACACTCCTTGCCACTTTCGCATCAGGCGCCTCCTTCAACGGGCGTTCCTGCGTCATACCCTTTCACGCCCTCCCGGGCGTCAGCGTAAGGAAACTTCCATGCTCGACATCCAAACGGACAACGCCGTCCCCTCACCAAAACCAAGCACCGCCACCCCCGCCAAGAACGCGAAGTTCTCCCCCGAGGTCCGTAAGGGCCTCCTGGGCCTGGGCCTGGGAAACGCCCTTGAATGGTACGACTGGATGGTCTTCGGCCTCCTGTCCGCCTTCATCGGACCCAACTTCTTCCCGAACACCGATCCGCTTTCCGCTACTTTGAACGCTTTGGCCGTGTTCGCGGTGGGATTCGCGTTCCGGCCGCTCGGCGGCATCCTGTTGGGAACCCTGGCGGACCGCATTGGCAGGCGCCGGGTGATGCTCCTGTCCATCATGCTCATGGCTGGAACAACCCTGGTCATCGCGATCACTCCGAGCTACGCCACCATCGGCGCCTGGGCCGGCATCATCCTGTTGGCCTGCCGCGTCCTGCAGGGCATCTCCACCGGCATCGAGGCTCCGCTCTCCACCTCCCATGCCGTGGAACTGGCACCCGAAGGCCGTGAAGGCTACGTGGCCGGCATCATGTCCTTCTACGTCAACATCGGCATCCTCATGGCTTCCCTGGTCAGCTTCCTTTGCAGCCTGCTGATCGGCGGAGCGGCCATGGGCGAATGGGGCTGGCGAGTGCCCTTCATCATCGGTGCCTTGTTCGGTTTCGTGGTCCTCTACCTGCGCCGTTCCCTCCCGGAAACCCTCAAGCAAGAGGAAATGGCCACCAATACCCCGCGGGCCGTCTGGAAGGGCGTTGGCAAACACTGGCTCTCCGTCCTGGCCATCATCTTCGTGGTGGGCGCCGCACAGGCCTACAACTACGCCTGGAACGTCGGCCTCCCCAGCGCAGCACGCAGCGGCTTCAAGGAAGACCCCACTGCCGTGTTCGCCCTCACCACCGTCCTGGGTGCCATCCTGGTTGTCGGATCCTGGGTCATCGGAAAGCTTGCCGACGGCAAGGCGATGTCCAAGTGGTTCCTCGTGACCCGCATCCTGGCCATTCCGTCCGTGTTCCTGATGCTGCTCTACGTCCAGCCGGGCATCGGCGGCTTCGCAGCAGTCCTCTTGGGCGGCTCGATTGTCCTGGTGCTCAACATGACCCTCTACAACGTGGTCAGCTCCTCCCTGATGCCCAAGAACATCCGCGGCACAGGCGTCGCGCTCGGTTACGGCATCGGCGTGGCAGTCTTCGGCGGCACCGCTTCCTATCTTCTGGTGTGGTTCCAATCCCTGAACCTCACCTGGATCTTCCCGGTCTACGTGGCCGTCCTGTCCATCCTCAGCATCGTTTTCTACCTCGCCGCACGCCGTTCCAACGGCATCTTCGTCGGCAAGTAAGGACCTCACCATGAACTCCCTCGAACTCAGCACCACGACGGCGGACCTCACCGCCCCGGTCATCTCCCGTTCCGACGTACTCGTCGTCGGTGGCGGCCCTGCAGGTGTGGCAGCCGCCGTCACGGCAGCCCGATCCGGCGCGAAAGTCACCCTCTTGGAGCGCTACTCGTCCCTGGGCGGCCTCGCTTCCGGTGGCATGGTCCTGGTGCTCGATGACATGATCAACGGCCAGGAAATCACCGTCACCGGCATTGTCTCCGAGTACGTGGAACGCCTGCAGAAGCTCGGCCTCGCCATCGTCCCGCCTGCCGATGACCGCAAGACCTCCGAGGAACTGTGGAACAAGTGGGGCCGCTACGGCACCTTCGACTTCCACTCGCACACCAACCCGAAGCCCATCTGCTACGCGGCAGCCTTCGATCCCGACGGCTGGAAGCGGGTTTCCAACGACCTGGTCCGCGAAGCCGGCGTGGACCTCCGCCTGCACTCCTGGTTCTCCCGCCCCATCGTGGACAACGGAGTGATCAAGGGCGTCATCTGCGAAACGAAGTCCGGACCGCAGGCCTTCACGGCCGACGTCGTCATCGACACCACCGGCGACATCGACGTTGCTTCACGTGCCGGCGCCAGCTACGCCAAGGACAACTACCTCACCACCCTCGTCTTCCGGCTGGGCAACGTGGACACCAACGCGGCAGAGGCCTTCGAACAGGCCAACCCCAAGGAAGCCCGTGCCATCAACCGCAAGATCAAGCGCCTCCTCGGCGGTGCCTGGGAACTCTGGTGGCTCAAGACCCCCATCGACGGCGTGGTGTGGTGCAACGCCCCGCACATGACCGGATTCGACGGCGTGGACCCGGCAGACATGACCGCCGCCGAGTTCGCTGCCCGCGACCGCATCTCCGAGGCTGTGGAGTACGTCCGCGCCAACCTGCCCGGCTTCGAAAACTGCTACATGCTGGACGTCGCCTCCCAGATGGGCGTCCGCCAGACCCGCCTGCTTGAGGGCGAATACGTCATGACCAAGGACGACGTCACCCAGCGCCGCCACTTCGAAGACACCGTGGCCCGCGGCCGCGACTACTACTACCCCTACCGCTCGTTGCTGCCCAAGGAAGTGGACCAGCTCCTGGTGGCCGGTCGCCACTACTCGGCTACTCCCGAAGCCCAGAAGATGTCCCGCGAGATCCCACCCTGCATGGCCATGGGCCAGGCCGTCGGCGTCGCAGCAGCCCTCGCCGTCGAGAACAACCTCCTGGTCCGCGATGTCGCGGCAGCGGACATCCAGCTGGGCATGCGCCGGCACGGTGCCGACCCGGGCGACGTCCCGTCGTCGAACGCCACCATCGACTCCGACGCAGTGGTGCCGGCATGAGCACCATGACAGTTGAACAAGCCGAAACCGCTGAACAGACTGAAAGCACGACGGCGGCCCGCGCCGCGGCGGCACCGGCACCCGTGCCGCTCCCCCTGGACGGCATCAAGATCGTGGACTTCACGCAGGTGTTCATGGGACCGTCGGCCACCCAGCTGCTGGGTGATTACGGCGCAGACATCATCAAGGTGGAGCGCCCCGGTGCCGGTGACATCTCGCGCAATTCCTTCCCGGACCAGGACGGCCAGGACAACCCGATCTTCCTGTCGATCAACCGGAACAAGCGCAGCGTCTCGGTGGACACCCGCACCGACGAAGGCCGCGAGGTGCTCCACCGGCTCATGGCCGACGCGGACGTGGTGGTCAGCAACTTCCGTTCAGGTGTCATGGAGCGGATGGGCTTTGGCTACGAGGACCTCAAGGCGAAGAACCCGGGCATCATCTGGGCTTCGGGCACAGGCTTCGGGCCCGAAGGTCCTTACTCGCACAAGGGCGGACAGGACGCGATCGCGCAGGCCTACTCGGGCGTGATGTGGCGCCGCGAGTCCGATGACACCAAACCGGCGATCTATCCCACCACCCTGTGCGACTACATCACGGGCATGCACCTTATGCAGGGCATCCTGCTGGCGCTGCGCACCCGCGACGCCACCGGCACAGGCCAAAAAGTGGAAGTGACCATGTACGACTCCATGCTGCACCTGCAAATGCAGGAAGCGTGCATGCAGCTCAACCGCGGTTACGAGGTCAACTGGGGTGCCATGCCGCTGAGTGGAGTCTTCGAGACCACCGACGGTGCCGTGTGCATGGTGGGCGGCTTCACGCCCGATCCCCTGGCCCGCATCTCCGAGGCCCTGGAACTCGACGAGGACCTCACCGAACGGCCCGGCTTCGCCACGCTGGAGCAGCAGTTCAAGAACAAGCCCGCGCTGCAGGCCATCTTCCGTGAGCACTTCGCCACGAACACCACCGAATACTGGGCCGCAAAGCTTGAAGATCAAGGACTGCTCAATGCGCCCGTGCACACCTTGGAGCAGGCCCTTGCCGATGCCCAGACCGAGGCCAACGGCATGATCGTCGAGGCCGAACACCCCTCCGTGGGAACCGTGCGCATGCTCAACGCACCCATCCGGCTCTCGGCCACTCCCCCGTCCATCCGCCGCACGGCCCCGCGCTTGGGCGAGCACAACGTGGAGGTCCTGTTGGAGAACGGCTTCGACGCAGCGACCATCGAACGCCTCCAGCAGTTGGGAGTCCTCCGATGAGCGTGGCTGTCGACACACGCGTGGACACCGTCACCCTGGCCATCAACGACGGTGTCGCCACGGTCACCATCGACCGGCAACATGTCCTCAACGCCGTGGATGGGACCACCCACGCCAGGCTCAACGAGATCTGGGATCAGGTGGAGGCAGATCCCTCCGTACGGGCCGTGGTGGTGACCGGCGCCGGCACCCGCGCCTTCTGCGTTGGTGCCGATATGTCGGCCGACGCCGTGGACAAAACCGGCCTGGAATACTGGGCCGGCCTGGATCCCAACGGCTTCGGCGGACTGAGCCTCCGCACCAGCCTCGATGTCCCCGTCATTGCCCGTGTCAACGGCTACGCCCTGGGTGGCGGCATGGAAATCGTCCTCGGCGCGGACATCGTGGTGGCCGCCTCCAGCGCGAAGTTCGGCTTGACCGAGCCTCGCGTCGGGCGGTTGGCGCTCGACGGCGGCATCCACCAGTTGGTCAGGCGGGTCCCTTACACGCAGGCCATGGGGATGCTCTTGACCGGCCGCAAAGCCGACGCTGCAGAGATGCAGTCCATGGGCCTGGTCAACGAGGTGGTCCCAGCAGAGGAACTCGACGCCGCCGTGCAGCGCTGGGTAGACCAGATCGTGGCTTGCGCTCCCACGTCCGTCCGGGCCGTAAAGCAGATGGTGACCCGGACGTCGCACCTTACTGCCAAGGAAGCCCGCGGGCTCCGCCTGCCCGCGCTTATGGCGGCCCTCGACAGCGAAGACTCCGCCGAAGGGGTCAGGGCGTTCCAGGAAAAGCGCCCTCCGGTGTGGCCCGGGCGCTGACGCACCCTCCCATCACCCACAAACCCCGTCCCGCACTGAAAGGAACCAACCATGCCGCAGTCCCCTGCGCCCAAAAACAGCCTCCGGACCAGTCTTCCGGGCGGGGTTTGGGGCGTCGTCGCCACCCCCTTCCAAGGCAGCACCCTCGACGTGGACCTTGACAGCCTGGCCGAACTCGTGGAGCACTACCAGGCCATCGGAGCTACCGGGCTCACCGTGCTCGGGGTCTTCGGCGAAGCAGCCGCGCTGACCCCGGAAGAACGCCGCGACGTCCTGGAAACCGTGCTCGAAAGCACCACGCTTCCCCTGGTGGTCGGCGTGACCGCGCTCGCCACCAGGCCTGCCATCGAGGAAATCCTCGCCGCCCAGGACGCCGCCGGCAACCGCCTCGCGGCCGTCATGGTCCAGGCCAACTCGGCACGCCCGGAAACCGTCATTGCCCACCTGGACGCCATCCACCGGGCCACCGGCGCCCAGGTTGTCCTGCAGGACTATCCGCTGGCCAGCGGCGTCAGCATTGCCACGCCGGCGCTGATCTCAGTTGTGAGGGCCTGCGCTTACATCATCGCCATCAAAGCCGAGGCCCCGCCAACCAGCGTCGGCATCGCAGAATTGAGTGCCGCCGTCGACGTTTCCATCTTTGGTGGCCTCGGCGGGCAAGGACTCCTGGACGAACTCATGGCCGGCGCAGCCGGAGCGATGACCGGGTTCTCCTACCCCGAGGCACTCATCGCCTGCGTCCGGGCATGGCAAGCGGACGGCTACGAGGCGGCCCAGCGCGAACTGCTGCCCTACCTGCCCCTGATCAACTTCGAACAGCAAGCCAAGGTAGCCCTCACCATCCGCAAGGAATGCCTCCGCGAGCGCGGACTCATCAAAGACTCCGGGGTGCGTGCACCGGCGGCCGGGTTCCCGGAAGTCCTGCGGGAGTCCATGGGCATCCACCTTCGCGAAGCCGCAAACGCCCTCGAGGCGCGTTCAGCAGTAGGGAGTTTCTGATGGACCTCGGAATCGCAGGAAAGACCGCACTGGTTGCCGCCTCTACGGGTGGACTGGGCTTGGCCGTCGCCCGTGCGCTTGCCGCCGAAGGGGTCCGCGTGGCGGTGGTTGGACGTCGGCGGGACCGCGCCAAGGAGATCGTGGCTGACCTGCAGGCGGCGTACGGGACGGGCTCCCTTGGCAGCGCGGGTTTTGACGCTGTCGCCATTGAGGCGGATCTGGGCACGGAGGAGGGCATCGTGTCGGCCGTGGACCAGACCGTGGCGAACCTTGGACCGATCGACATCCTGGTGCTCAACGGCCCCGGTCCCAAGCCCGGCGCGGCCGCCACGCTCAGCTCCGAGGAGATGGCCGCGGCCTTCGATCTGCTGGTCAAACCGCACCACGCCCTGGTCTCGCGGGTCCTGCCCGGGATGCGGGAGCGCCGTTGGGGTCGCATCCTCGCGATCGGTTCCAGTGGAGTCACCGCTCCGCTTCCCAACCTCGCGGTCTCCAACACGGGACGGGCCGCCTTGGCCGGCTACCTCAAGACCCTCGCAGCCGAAGTGGCTTTGGACGAAGTCACCGTCAACTTGCTCCTGCCGGGCCGGATCGCCACGGACCGCGTCACCCAGTTGGACCAGGCCGCAGCCAAGCGCCGCGGTACCACCCTCGAGGACATCCAACTCGAGTCCCGGAAAACCATCCCGGCCCGCCGTTATGGAGAACCCGCCGAGTTCGGTGCCGCGGCCGCCTTCCTGTGCAGCGCACCGGCGTCGTACATCACCGGCGTGGCACTCCGGTGCGACGGCGGCCTGATCCGCAGCCTCTGAACCCCCACACTTTAAGGACTTGCCATGACTTCAACAGCGTTCGAAACCACCCTGACAGCTGAGGCAACCACCACTGCCCAGCACCTCATCAACGGGCAATGGCTCGGCGAAGCCACCACGGAACGGATGAACCCGGCACGCCCCGGCGAACTCGCAGCCCTCTCCCCGAGCGGCACGGCCGAGGACGTGGACGCCGCCATCACCGCCGCAACCGCTGCACAGCCCGCGTGGGCGGCACTGCCTGCACCCTCGCGTGGCGCCATCCTGATCGCCGCCGGAAACCTGCTGATCGAGCGGCAAGCCGCCATTGCCGAAGACCTCGTTCGGGAAGAGGGCAAGACCCTGGCCGAGGCCAAAGGTGAGGTCAAGCGGGCCTCGGACGTCCTGCGCTTCTTCGGCTCCCTGGGCTGGGCCGCCACCGGCGAAGTGCTGCCGAGCGGACTTCCGGACACCACCATCACCACCCGCCGCGAACCACTGGGAGTCGTTGGCCTGATCACGCCCTGGAACTTCCCCATCGCCATCCCGGCGTGGAAAACCGCCCCCGCCCTGATCAGCGGCAACACCGTGGTGATCAAGCCCGCCGAGCTCACCCCGTTGTCCGCGACGCATCTGGCCCGGGCGCTGCAGGACGCCGGGCTCCCGGATGGCGTGTTCAACGTGGTCCACGGCAAAGGCCGCGTGGTGGGCGATGCCCTGGCCCGCGATCCCCGCATCGCCGGGCTTTCCTTCACCGGCTCCACCAACGTTGGCCTGGCGCTGCAGGAAATCCTCAACGCCCGCCGGGCCCGTGTGCAGCTGGAGATGGGTGGGAAGAACGGGGTCCTGGTGCTGGACGACGCCGATCCCCGCAAAGCAGCCCAAGTGGTCGCGGCAGGTGCCTTCGGACTCACCGGCCAGGCCTGCACGGCGACGTCCCGCGTCTACGTGACGCCAGGCATCCGTGCCGCGTTCCTCGATGCGCTGGTCGCGGAGGCCGCGGCGTACAGCACTGGCGACGGGCTCGCGGACGGAACCCGGATGGGCGCTGTGGTGAGCCGGCAGCAATTCGAGCAGGACCAGGCAGCGGTGCATACCGCCGTCGAACGCGGTGCCACGCTCCTGCACGGACGGTACGACGGCGACCCCTCCGGCGCGCTGTTCTTCCCGGCGGCGGTCCTCACCGACTTGCCCTTCGACGACGCCGCAGTGACGGAGGAAATCTTCGGCCCGGTGGTGGCGGTGCTGGAAGTCCCCGACTACGAAGCCGGGTTGGCTGCCATCAATGACTCCCGCTACGGACTGACCGCAGGTATCTGCACCGATTCCCTGGCGTTGGCCACAGACTTCGCTGCCCGGGCGCAGGCCGGTGTGGTCAAGGTCAACCGACCTACGGCGGGCCTGGACCTCAACGTACCGTTCGGCGGCGTCAAGGACTCCTCCACCAACACGTTCCGCGAACAAGGACGGTCCGCGCTGGAGTTCTTCACGTGGGGCAAGACCGTCTACACGGGCGTGTAGCAAGCCATGAGTTATGTGATCGCGCAGCCCTGCGTGGATGTGAAAGACAAGGCCTGCATCAACGAGTGCCCTGTGGACTGCATCTACGAGGGCGCGCGTTCCCTCTACATCCATCCGTCCGAATGCGTGGACTGTGGTGCCTGCGATCCCGTGTGCCCGGTTGAAGCGATCTACTTCTCCGAGGACGTCCCGGATGAGTGGGCTGACTATGTGAGGGCCAACGCGGAGTTCTTCGACGACGGTCCGGGTTTAAGCCGGCCGGACACAGACCACCCCGTGATCTCCGCAGAACCCCTCCGCCTCCCCGTCCCCCAACCCAACTAGGTCGCATTAGTGCGCGTTTTCAGCCCTCAAAACGCGCACAACTGCGACCCAGTTGGGGTTAGTTGTTCTGGGCGGCGGGCGCCAGGCGGTAGCCCACGCCGCGGACTGTTTCCAGCCAGCGGGGGCTCTGGATACTGTCGCCCAACTTCTTGCGCAGATTACCCATGTGCACTTCCACGGCACGCTCGTCCGCGTCACTGACGTACGAGCCGACGTCGTAGGGCTCGTTCCGCAGGCGGCGGGCGAGGTCCGCCTTGGTCCGCACGATCCGCCCGGTTTCCAGCAGCGCAACCAGGAGGTCGAATTCCGTGCGGGTCAGCTTCAACTCCGTGCCGTTCAAGACGGCGGTACGGGAGCCCGCGGAAACGGCCAGTCCGTTGTGGCTCACCTCGGGATCCGCCTCTTCCGCAGCGGCCTTGGAGTCCGACGACGACCGCGGCCTGCGCATCATGGCTTCCACCCGGGCGCGCAGCTCGCGAGGCCGGAAGGGCTTGGTGAGGTAATCGTCGCCACCGGCTTCGAGGCCCATGAGGGTATCGAGCTCCTCGGCCCGGGCCGTCAGCATAATGATGTACGCATCCGAGGTTTTCCGGATCTGCCGTGCAACCTCGAACCCATCGATGTCCGGAAGGCCAAGATCAAGGGTAATAACGTCAGGGTTGAGTTCCCGGGCAGAGGACACACCGGCCGATCCCGTGGAGGCAACGTGGACATCAAACCCGGCCTGCGAAAGAACCACACGGACCAATTCGCGTATATCCTGGTCGTCCTCAATAACCAGCCCCACACGTACTTCACTCATCGCTGCCCCTCAGCCCCCTTAGATAACCCTTCGAAGTATAACCATTATGGTTAGGCTGATCTCATGAACAGACTTTCTTCCGCCTCCCCGCGGGTTGCGCCATGACCAACCCGACCATCTGGGATTTGGGCGAAAAGAAGAATCTGCTGGTCTTTCGGCGCTCGTTCCACGAGCACACCCTGCGCATGCGCGTAGTCCTGAGCCAACTGCCCCTCTCGGTATGCGTCTGCCTCTCCGCGATCCTCGTGTGGCTGTTCTTCCCGGCCACCTTGGACAACCCCCTCTTCCTGGCCTTCCTGCTCAGCCAGGCACTGCTGTTGGGGCTCTGCATCGCTGTTCCGTGGCACAAACTGCCTTTCCCGAGTTTCCTGGCCATCCCCATCCTGGACATGGTGTCCATTGGATTTGGGCGTGAGGGCGGCCAGGATGCCCTCACCGGCCTCAGCGTCTTGGTGGTCCTTCCAGTCATCTGGCTCTGTGCGTCCGGCCTGTACCCGAGGCTGGCCATCGCGTTGTCCTTCGTGGGCCCCTTGGCCATCGTGTGGGTACCGCTTTTCCTGCGGGGCGCCGTCACAGAGCAGAGCCTCACCAAGCCTCTCCTCTTCCCCATCCTGATCGTAGGCATCGGCGTGTCCGTCAGCGTCCTGACGCTCAGCATGATGCGGCAGCAAAGAGCCCTGGAGGAGAAGGATGAGGAACTCAAGGAAGCGCTGGACGCCAGCACCAAGCAGGAGCGCCTCCTGAACACCGTCATGGAAGCCCTCCCCTTGGGAGTCGTTGCCGTGGACGGGAATGGCCACGACCTTCTCATGAACCGCCGCCAGCGCCAAAGCCACAGCCTCGCGACGCCGCCCGACAACCCGGATCCCAACGAGGCCGAACTGCTGGTCTTCGACACCGACCGGACCACTCCCCTGCCGGCAGACCAGCGTCCCGTCCGCCGGGCCGTTTTGGGCGAACGGTTCACCGACCAACTCGTGTGGCTGGGCAGCGGGACTGACCAGCGCGCCTTCACGGCAAGCGCCAGGCCGATGGTGGATGACGACGGAAAGTTCGCCGGCTCCGTGGTGGTGTTCAATGACGTCACCGAACTGGTCAACGCCCTGGCAGCCAAGGACGACTTCGTAGCCAACGTGTCCCACGAGTTCCGGACGCCGTTGACGTCCATCCTGGGCTACGTGGAATTGATCCTGGACGATCCCCACGGCCTCGATCCGAAGTACCGGATGCAGTTGGACATCGTCCGGCGCAACGCCGAACGCCTCCTCACCCTCGTCTCGGACCTGCTGTCCGTGCGGTCCGGCCAGATTGCCATCCAGCCCCACACCGTGGACGTGGTGGAACTGGTCCGCAGCAGCGTCACTTCAGCCGAGCCCCGCGCCGCGAAGGCAGGCATCCGGCTGTCCATGGACGTGCCTCCCGCGCTGGAAGCCCGCGTGGATTCCTCCCGGATGTCGCAGGTGCTGGACAACCTGGTCTCCAACGCCATCAAGTACTCCCCCGACGGCGGCGATGTGGTGGTGGCCGCCTGGGAGGACCAGGATTACGTTTTCTGCCGGGTCTCGGACACGGGCATGGGCATGACCGAAGAGGAAGCGTCAGAGGTCTTCACCAAGTTCTTCCGGGCAGGCGGAGTCCGCAACAGTGCCATCCCGGGCGTGGGGTTGGGGCTTCCCATCAGCAAGGCAATCGTGGAAGCCCACGGGGGCAGCATAGAACTGGAAAGCGAACCGGGACGCGGAACCACCTTTACGGTCAAGGTTCCTGCCTAGCCACGGCTACGCACCTTAGCGCTTGGCCGTCACCGCACCGGAATCACGACGGCGGCCAAAGAGGAAGTAGCTCACCGGACCAAAGAAGTTGATGAAGGACGCTGCGCGCCACAACACCTTCTTGCCCCTGATCTGCGCTTCCGGGGTCTTGGCCAAACTGCGTTGCGCGGCGATCAGCAACGTCAGGTTCACCGCACCACTGATCATCAGCATCACGCGTTGGCCTGTGCTCATGTCTCGCCAAGACTTCTTGCGGGCCATCATGCCTCCATCCGGGAACGTGTACTTCTCAGGCTAGTCTTCGGCTCCGCGACCCGCCACAGCCTGCCGCACTACTTCACCCCAGGACTGTTCGGCGAGGTCCTTGATGGCGGCCAGGATGTCCTGCGGCGGCAGGGAGAGGTCCAGCGGGTACTCCACAATATCGATATCCGTATTGAGGATCCGCCGCAGCTTCATCTCCCCTTGCCCTGCATAAACGAGCCACGCCGTGGGAACCCGCAGGGCCGTGCAGTAGGCCAGCAGTTGGTAGTGATCGGCGTTGAGCGAGGCGCCTGCGTCACCGGCTGCCGTGTATTTGGAGTCGTAAACCACCACGGGACGTCCGCCCAGGAAATGTGCGGCGTCTGGCCTGACCATCAAGCGATCGGTGTCCCGGACAGCTTCGTTGAGCAAGGCACCGTACTGCAGGCGCATCTCTCCCGGGTGCGAACTCATGGCTTGGCGCAAGGCCGTGCCCACGAAGTTCTCGAACACTTTGGCCATGTCCACCACGAAGGACGCCGTTTGCTGCTTGCCCTCTCCTGCCTCCGCGGACGCGTTGCGCAGGATCACTTCGGCCAGGCGGAGCACCGCGTGGTACCGCAGGTTCATCCTGCTGGCCTTCCACGGCGGCAGTGGTGCTCCGGACTGGAGGCGGGTGACGGCGTCGAGCTTTCCCTTGAGCTGCCGCAGGCGGCTCTGGACATCGGCGCGGACGCCGGGCACTTGCGCCATGCGCTCCAGCGCGGCGCGCAGGATCCGGTTCTCGGCGATGTCCTCGGTGAATTCGTCGTAGGAGACTTCCAACGGAACCATCATGCCGGGGCGGCGGGAGATCTGGTCCGAAATCCGGATCCGGCCCTTCACGGTCCGCAATGATTCGTCCACGGTGAGGTAGCCCTGGAGGACCCCGCGGCTCAGGGCACGGTCGGCCAATTGTGCCAGGGATGCGGCGAGCGCACTCCACAGGTCCGGGTGCTCCACGGCTTCCACGGCGTGATCGCCAAAGCCTTGGTCGCCGGCGTAGCTCAGCAGGAACAGGAGCCGGTTCAGGCCCAGGCGATCCTTGGGGCGCACCTCCAGCTGAATGGTGGAGGTGCGTACAGAGCCCACTTTGCCGGCCGGTTCGATCCGGTAGAGCCCCATGCCCATGGGCGAGGTCTTGGCCAGGCCGCTGGCATTGATGAACGCCGCAGACTCGGGGTCCAGTTTGTCCACCACGCCGCGGGACAGTTCGTCCATGACGATGTGCCGTGGTCCGGTCAGCCTCCCCTGGCCCCGTTTAGCTACGGCCGCCGCGGTTCTGCCAACGGCCGGGGTGACGCTCCGCGCCGGAGCGCCCGACGGCTCAGCTGCGGCGCTGGAAGGCGGCCGCCCCGGGCGGGGCGGGATGGCCTTAGCGGGCCGCAAGTCGTCCCAGCAGCTGGTCCAGGCCGAAGCGCTCTTCCAGTTGTGCACGGTTCAGTTGGCCGTGGTAGTGCTCCTCAAGGAGGGGCATGAGCTCGTACTTCCAGATCCTGCGCAGGCCCGTGGGGTTCTGGGCAGCGTTCTTCATGAAGTACGACGGCCCGATCATGAGGTCCCGGTCCCAGTCGTCAATGGCCTCGTTGAGGGCATCCAGGAGGTCCGCGTTGAGGGTATCCAGCCCGCGGGCTTCGAGGAAGCGGCGCAGGGAGCCCTTGACCGGCTCCACGTTGGGGTGGAGCTCAATGAACGCAAAGCGGCGGCGGATGGCCGCATCCATCATGGCGATGGAGCGGTCCGCGGTGTTCATGGTGCCGATGATGTACAGGTTGTCCGGCAAACTGAAGGGCTCGTTGGGGCTGTACTGCAGGTAGATGCGGTCGTCCCGGTACTCGAGCAGGAAGTACAGCTCACCGAACACCTTGGCCAGGTTTGCCCTGTTCATTTCATCGATGATGAGGAAGTACGGCTTGTGGGCGTTCTCCGGTTTGGCGGCTTCTTCGGCGAGCCTGCGCAGCGGCCCGGCGACAAGCTTGAAGGACACTTGGCCGTCGTCGGTCTTGTCCGGGCGATAGCCCTCAAAGAAATCCTCATAAGCGTACGAGGGGTGGAACTGCACCAGCTTCACGCGTTCGTCCGTGCTGTCTCCGGCGAGTTCAGCCGCGAGGTGCTTGGCCAGGTACGTCTTGCCGGTGCCGGGCGGACCGTAGAGGACCAGTTGACGGTTCTCTTCCAGGAGTTCAGCGATTTCCTTGAGCGGCTCGAGGTCCATGTGCAGCGACGCAGCGAACTCTTCGGTCAAGGGACGGAAGCCCTGCTGCACAACCTCGACGGCGACAGTCGGAGGCGCTTCGTCCTCGCCATCGGTTTCGGCTTCCACAGGGAGCAATTCCTGGAGCGCCTGGATGACCCGGGTGACGTCCACAATAATGCCGGGGGTGGACAGCTGCCGCTGGGCATGGCGCGGCAATTCCGTGATGGCGTAACTGTCGTCGAACCAACGGACCTTGCGGCGGATCCGGCGGTTGTCCTCATCCGGTTCGCCCAGGACCACGCCGACGCGCACGCGGCCGCCGTTTTGGTAGAGCGTGAGGTCGCCGGGCTTCATGACGGTGAGGAAGGCGAAGACGGCGGTTTTGGTGTCCTCGCGCTCTACGTAGCCAAGGTGCTTGCAGTCCTCGTCAACGGCATGCTGGACCACGCCGGCGGTGACTCCGGCGTCCAAGGAACGGAGGTGTTCCACATCCAGCGTGGCTTTTTCTTCGCCGAGCCATCCGGCGAGCAGGTCGGCGTTGTCGTGGTGCGTGCGCAGGAGCCATGATCGGCGGCCAGGGTCGCCCACCTTGCGCCACTGGCTCACCAGTTGGCGCGCGTACCAGTCGATCCGCTGGCCGGCCTGCTCATCCAGGTGGAGCCGGATCCGGTGGATGTCCGCAGTGATGTCTTCCTCGGTGTCGCCGTCGGCCCCACCCACCAACGATGCGAAGGCGTCACGGATTTCCCGGCGCTCCACGTCGGCCACCACGGGCTCGAAGTAGCTGGGCCACACGAGGTACTCGATGCTGCGACGGAGGGCGGGCTGGTCCTCGGGTGTTCCAACGGCCAGTTCGTGGAACTTAAGGGGATCGGACAGTGCCTCGCTGATGGTCTCCGTGCTTTGGCTGTCCACGTGCTCCACGAAGCGGCACAGCCACACCAGGTGGTCCCAAATGGTCCAGTTGAATTCAGCCGTGCGGTCCCGGATGACGCCGTGGTCCGTCATGCCTTCATAGAGTTCTTCGGGCAGCTCGACGGCAGGCTCCACCCACGAGGCCGCCTCGGCAACACGCGCGCGCTTGACCCGGAGCGACTTGACCTCGTGGGCCAGCGGCAACGACTGCAGGAACAGCAACTCGACGGCCAGCAGCTTGGCCTCGCGGGAAGCGCCCTCGAGGTTCTGGCGCAGGTTGGTCATCATGGGCGCCTTGGAATCCGCCACTCCCCGCTCGAGCCGTTCCAGCAGTTCCCGTGCGGCGTCGGCCGTCCACGTCAGGGTCCTCCCATCCAAGGCTGACGGTCTGCCTTGGAGGGCCGGACTGAGCACGTACCACGCCGCGTCCTCGATCTCCTTGGAGATTCCGGGGGCGCGGTCAATGGCAGGCATCACGGAGGGGGTCACCATGCCAACTTACCTTGTTTGCTTTAAGTCGGCATCTGGATTTCCACAGGGTTCATTCAGCTTTTAATGCATCCCAAACCGGTAGACAGCAGGGACGGGTTCGCCAGGACATACCTCCTCCCACAGGTCCGCGATGGCGTCCTCGCCCTCCCGCAAATCAGGGATCTCGACGCCGTCACGGAGGATCGCCGCGGCCTCGGCTCCGTGCCCGCCGCGGGCGAGCGCCAGCGCCCTGAGGAACGTCAAACGTCCGACGGCGGCACCCTCCTTGGGTGCCGACTCCGCCAGGTCCAGCGCCATGACCGGGTCTCCGTGCCGGATGCTCAGGGTGACGGCTTCCACGAGCAAGGCGGTGACGGTTGAATCAGTCTCCACACCGTTCCGCAACTCAGCGAGGCCTTCTTCGTTTTTCCCCGCAGCGAGCAGGGCCAGGCCCAAACCACGGTGTGCCAAGGCCTTCGTCCGCCTGTGGGCATGCTTGGCGCCAAGTGTCCGTTTGTACCATTCCTTGGCGCCATTGAGGTCCTGCCGGGCATGCCGCATGGTAGCCACCTGGAAGTCCGCTTCCGGGTTCCCCTGCGCTTCAAGAAGCTCCTCCCAGTCCGCGCCGGCAACAAAGGAGGGCGCGCCGTCGAACGGTTGCCCTTTCAGCAGCCCCAGCCAGGGTTCCTGCTCCGCCGTGACGCTTTCCGTGACGAACGGCGTGCCGCTTTCGTCGATCCACCGCTTGCCGGTGCGCCGGCGTCGGGCGCGTTCGGACACTCCCCAGCCGCTGCCGGTCAGCAGCATTTTCGACGGCGGCACGTCGGCGTTGCTGATCGCGGTGGGAAGCATGGCTTCCAGTTCCCCGTGTGGCAGCAGTGTCTCCAGCTTCCGGCCGGCGTGTTCCACGGCAGCGTCCCAATCCTGGCAGTGTGAAATGCCCGGATCAAGGTGCCCGTTGCCATAGGCCTCCACCCAGGACCACACCGCTTCGGCGGGCATGACGAGGTGTTCGAACTGGGTCTGTGCCAGTCCCGCCTGGATTTCGGCGTAGGGGCCGGCGCCGGGGCTCAGCCACTCTTGCCATCGTTTGCCTCCCTGCCCCTGGCCCCAGACGAAAAGCTTCTTACCCCGCAACAGGCCGGTGGAGAGCATCGCGAGCCCATCGCCGTCGTCGTCCGCTGCCACTACCCAACGGCGCTCGGCCGGATCGATGTCGAAGAAGAAGTCGGCCGCGTGCGGGCTGTTGACCAGCCAGGTGCCGTCGTAGCCTTCATGGGCCGTGGGCCGGACGCGGGTGATGTCCGTGGCGTAGTCGCTGCCGAACGCCTCGTCCGCGGGCGCGATCACGCGGGTCCTTGCTGTCTCCGGGATCGCCGCGTTGCTCCACCAGTACATGGGAACGTCGTGGTCATTGGGGTTGCGGATCCGCACGGCGGCGAACAACACGGCCGAATCCTCCGGCAACCAGAGGTCCACTTGGAACACCACTTCGCGGAGCCGTTCGAATTCCCACATCCGCAGGAGGTGCTTGCCGTCCGGGGCGTGGACGATCGCCGTATGCAACGGATCGCAACTGGTGGGCGAATGGCCGCGCGTTCCGATGTTCCACTCCAAACCGCCGGCAAACCATGCCTTCCGCAGCGCGATATTGGCCAGCTGCGGCGCTCCGTGGGTGTGCAGGAGCTGCTTGCCCGTGGCTTTGTCGAACAACTCCCAGATCCTGCCGCCCAGCGACGGCAGCACCGTGGCGCGCAGCTTGCTGTTTTCAAGCACGACGGCGGGAAACTCCTTGGGTGCCGCGTCCCGGTCATAGCCGTCCTGCATGAGGTATGGATAAACGTTGGGCACCAGGCCGTACCGTGCGGACGCCTGGAGCTCCTCGGGGATGCCCTCGCCCACGGTGTAGGGCTGGTCGAGTTCGGAGGCCACCACGGGCAAGGGGTTCAGGGGGCCAAGGTCCGCCATGCCCAGCGTCAGGGTTGTCACTGTGAGGTTGGATGATGCCACGTCAGTATCCAATCGTGAGGAGGAGCCCGCGGTTCGGCTCGATGGTGATGGTGGCGCCGGGCTCATAGTGCGCGGCATTCTGGAAGCCGTCAATGGCAGGGGCGTCCATGTCCACGGACGCAAGGTGGGCGGAACCGGCGTCGAAATTCAACTGCACGTCCACAGTCTCCTCGGACCACGAAGCCAGCGCTACTACTGCCTTCCCGCCGTCCGTCCACGTGGTGGCCAGGATGTCAGCATGGCTGGTTGTGACCGGCGCCTGCGGATCCCAGTGGCCCACCATCTCCATCTGCTCCAGCCCTGTCTTTGCCCAGAAGTCCCACAGGGGCCGGTTGTCCACGCGCGGCGCCCTGCCCGTCATGCCGAACACCATGCCTCGCCAGGGATTGCCGCCGTTTTCGAGCATTTCGCCCATGAGGCCGAACGGTATTCCGGACAACTCCACCAGCCAGTAGTCCGGGTCGGTTCCTTCATAGTCGAAGTACTCCCCGAGCCAGAGCCTGTCCACATAGGGCAGCTGCTCCATGTACAAGTTGGCTGACGACGCGTAGCCATCGTGGGCGGTGAATTGGTTGGCCGAATGCAGGTCGATCTCCGGGCCGTCAGTGGCGCGCTCCCGGCAGGCTCTTTCCAGCACTTTCCGGACCCGCAGCATGGTGTGCCGGTCGAAGGCGATGTCATCCAGGTAGATCCCGTCGATGCCGTCCTCGCCTTTGGACAGCTCGGCGAGGCTGCGGACGTAGAAGTTCTCCAGCCGCGAGCCACCTGTGGTGACCACCGCAATGTCATCCACGTTGGGTGCAAACCACGCGGAGACGTAACCATCCCCGGCGTGTTCCTGGAGCCAGATGTGTCCCTTACCCGGCCCGTCGCTGAACACCTCATGGTCCAGGTGGAGCATGGGCAACAGCTCAGGACTGTGGAAGGTGAGCTCCCGGACGGTGTTGTAGACCTTGGCCTTGAGTCCGTGCTTGTGGCACTCGGCGATGTAGCTGCGGAGCTTGTCCTCACTCAGCAGTGGATCGTTGATGTAAGGGGCGGGCGCCGTGGCGTGATGGATATTCACCACTGTGGCGCCGGCGTTTGCTATGCGTGCAGGGTCCGCCGGCTCGTGGAAATACCGCTTGCCCAGATGTTTGCCAGGTTCGATCGGTTTAAACGGAGTCAGGAGGAGCCGGAAATCGAAGTCGAGTGCTTGCCCGGAGTCCAGGGCGCGTGGCCCGCTGGTGGCTCTTACGGTGACAATGCCGTCCTGCGTCCGGAGCGAGACTCCCCCGGTTCCCCACGAATCCGGCTGCAGCAGCGGCTTCTCGAGGTAGAAATTGGTGTTCAGCGGCCGTTCGTAGCTCCTGTCACGGAGGGCGAGTTGCAGCCCCGCATGAGCCCCGCCCAGCCACAGCGCATCCTGGTTCTTGCTTGCCACGTCCCACAACCAGTCCAGTTCCGCGGGTCGCCGTCCGCCGGGGATTCCCAAACCCATGGCGAGCGGTACCGCAGCCTCATGCAATCCAAGCCGCAGCCCGACGTCGGGCACGTCCACAGTCCCGTGTGCGCCCAACCGCAGCCCGAAGTGAACGGCACCATCCGCGTCGAGCGTTCCGGTCAGCTCCAGCGACGCCACTGTCTTGCTGCCCTGCAGGCCCGTCCACTGGCAGGACCACGAGACCCGCGCCGGTCCCGCCACGGTGTAGTCGATAGGCCCGTAGGCCCAGTCGATGGTTCCCGTTTCCAACGTCATCGCTTGCGCTAAAAGCCCGACGGCGGGACCGTCCGTTGCCGTCACGCCCGCAGTGAAGGTGGAGGTCACCTGCGCCGGGAGACCCGAATCTCCCAGTTTGAGGGTCCTGCCCAGGATCCCCAACGTCCGGCGTTCTTCATCCAGCGTGACAGGGGTAAACGGGGCCACGAGCCCGGCGTCCTGGGCGATGGTCGAGTCGATCCACGCGAGCCGCCTGAGCAGCCGCGGATCGTTGGTGGCTTCCGTGCGTTCCCTAAGATCCAGGGCCACGGCCAGATGCTGCGTTAGGCCGTCGTCGTTTCGGACCGTGATGCCCGCTGTGACCACGCCGTCGGCATCATCGGGGATGGGGACGATGACGAACAACGCCTTTACTGTTCCCGCGGGGATGCTGAGGGACTTCTTCAAGGGCTTGCCGAGCCGGTCCGTTCCGTCGGTGTTGATGCAGCGCCCGTTCGCTACCTCCACCGATACGCCGTCGAGGTCCTTCAGTGCATAGACACCGAGCTGGACCACGTAATCCTCACCCGGCTCGGCCGTGCCCCGGAAGTGGCCGGTGGGTCCGTTGATGGCCCAGTGCGCGGCCAGCCCGTGCCGCATGGAGATGGGGTTGAGCCGGTCCTCGGCGAAGATGAGGAAGGCTTCGCCGGCATCCTCCTGCTGTAGCTGCTCCAGTTCCGCCGCTGTTGCCGTGAAGTTCATGGGCGCAAACGAGTCACGCTCGCTGGCGGCCTCGTAACGCACTGCGTGCGCTGGTGGGAGCCGGGTTCCGTTGCTGTCCGCCCACAGGGAACCCACGACGGCGGCCGCCCAGTCGGGCGCTGCGGCCGGCCTGCGTGGGAGGTACTGCGCTTGGGGATAGTGCGCCTTTCCCAGCATCGCGTACGGCAGGTAGTACACGAAGTAGGTTCCGGGGCCATCGACGGCTTGGAAAACCAGCGTGCCGGACTCGCGCGTAGCTACTTCCGCTATGACGTTCCGGACCCTCGTCCCGGAGTGGGCGGCCACGACGATGATCTCCACACCGGCAGGGTCCTGGTCTTGTCGCCGCCAAGGAATGACCACCCTCCTGTTTTGGCCCAGGCCATCGTCCGGGACCTCCACCACGAAGCGGTGGTTGCCGTACAGGAGCTTGTCCCAGTGACCTACGCCGCACTCCACTTCCGGGTGCCCGGTAACGCGTTGGGGTACGTGTTGCCGGGTGGAGCCGATGTGCGGGGATTTGATGGATTGGGCGGGCTCGGAGGGGCGTGTTGTGGCCGGTGTGAGCGGCTCGGGCAGCGGCATCGCTGGGACTCCTGAAGGTAGCTTCCGGGGTGGTTTCACCGAGTTGGTGAATCCTTACATCATTGCCGCGTTCCGTGAAGGCTGTAAAGGGTATTGCGATGCGCGATGAGTGTCATTGGCTGAGTGTTTGACCAGCACGGATTGTGCGTAGGCTTGGTCAGTGACCATGCATGCGAATCAGCTCAGTCTTGGGCTGACTGAAGCTGTGCGGCTGGTGCGGGGGCTCCTTCCGTCGACCGACGCATCGGAGGTCGTGGCGGTGGAGAGTTCGGGAACGGTTAACTACCTGTACCGGATAGGACCAGGTTTCGCCGCGAGGTTTCCGATGCAAGGCACGGACGCTGCCCTGGCCCGCGAAACCCTTCTCGCGGAACACGCCGCGATGCGTGAGTTCGCAGCAGTCAGCACGGTTCCATCACCCGTGCCTGTTGCGATTGGCGAGCCGAGCGCCGATTATCCGCTGCCGTGGTCTATCCAGACCTGGATCGAGGGCGAAACTGCTACCGCGACGTCAGCGGCTTCGTCGACAGCCTTTGCGCTGGACCTCGCGGCGCTCATCGCGAGCCTTCGGCAGGCCGACACGAAGGGCCGTTCATTCTCCGGTGGGGGCCGCGGAGGCGAACTGGTCACCCATGATGGGTGGGTGGCACAGTGCCTCCGACGGAGCGAGGGACTCCTGCCGGTTGACCGGCTCCGCCTGGCTTGGTCCTCGCTGAGGCTGCTGCCTCGTCATGGTGACGACGTCATGTCCCACAAGGATCTCATTCCCGGAAATGTGGTCGTGGGCGCCGACTGCCTCGCGGGTATCCTCGACACCGGTGGCTTCGGCCCCGCCGACCCTGCACTGGACCTCGTTGCCGCTTGGCACATGCTCGACTCCAGCAGGAGGAACGTCCTGCGCACGACCCTCGCCATCGGGGACCCCGAATGGAGACGAGGCGCCGCTTGGGCCTTCGAACAAGCTATCGGGCTCGTCTGGTACTACGCCGACACGAATCCTGCGATGAGCGCACTCGGCCGGAGCACCCTGGAACGTCTTCTCGCCGATCCCGCGTTGGCCCTGTAGAGACACGCTGTCCCGGTCAAGAGTGCTCCGTGGGACGCCCCGGCCTATCGTCCCTGCGCAGCCCCAATCATGGCAGGCCAAGCCTCACGCCCGCGACTGCAGATTGACGGCATTCACCGCGGCCCTCGCTGCGCGCACTGTCTCGCGGTCTGTCACGGAATAGGCTGTGGGATCCGCGCCGTCCTGGCTCCCGAGGGAAATGGCGGAGTCGGCGGGCGTGGACACAGTCCTCTTGGCGGACAAGTGCACCGCGGAGAGGCCTGCCGCATGCATGGCGGGGATGTCCGAGAGCTTGAGCCCTCCCCCGGCCATGATCTCGATGGCCCCAGCGGAACGTTCAACCAGTTGTGCCAGGGTGGGCAGGCCCTCCCCGGCCGTTGGCTCGTGTCCGGACGTGAGGACGCGGGTGAACCCGAGCTCCAGGAGTTGCTCCAGGGCACGGAGAGGATCCCGGGATTGATCGATGGCACGGTGGAAGGTTATCCCGGCCTCCGGCTTGGTCTGCCGGGCCACGTCCACCAGTTTGGCCGTCACGGGAACGTCCACTTCGTCGTCGCGGGTCAGCGCCCCCACCACAACGCCGTCAGCTCCCAGGGCCAGCAGGTGCCTGACTTCGTGAACCATGGTGTCCACGTCCGAGGCGGAATAGTGGAAATCGCCGGGCCGGCACCGGACCAGGGCATGGATTCCCAGGCGACCGTCCACATGTTCCATGCTTGACTCCAGGAGGCCCTGGCTTGGAGTAAGGCCACCGAGTTCCAGGCCGCTGCACAGTTCGATCCTGTCGGCGCCTTCCGCGGCTGACGTTCCTGCGCCCGCAGCGCTTGTCACGGCGATCTCAAGTTTCATGGTGAAACTCTACGTGGACCCGGGTTTGGGCACACCAAAGGCCCCTGAGAAGCATCTCCCAGAGGCCTTAGGTGCAAAACACGGCGGCTCAGGCCTGGTAGGCCGCGAGCTTCTCCTTTTGCTCCGGCGTGAGCCTCAAGACCCGTCCGGTCTCTTCAGCCACGAAAGCCAGGTGCGTGCTCGCTTTGACGCACTCCTCACGGGTTACGGGATCCCTGATGACGTAGTGGAGATCGAAACTGGCTCCCTTAACGGCGCCCACCCAGATTTCCACGACTGCCGGGATGTTGCGGTACTCCAAGGTTCGGACATAGCGGACCTTGTGCTCGACGACGAGGGTCATGACGCCTTCGCCAACATCGTTGAACAAGGCGGCGGGCGGCTCCGTGCCCGGCAAACCGGCGCCTGCGGGCGGACCGAAAGCCGCGATGCGGGCTTCCTCCAGCATGCGCACGATCTGCACGTTATTGATGTGGCCGTAGGCATCCATGTCACCCCAGCGCATGGGCACCAAGACCTCGATGCGCTGGGGTGCCACCGACGATTCCGCGGACGCGGGTGCCGTTTGCGTGCTCAGCTGTGCACCGCCGTCGAATCGTCCACAGTGGTTTCGCCCGCATCCTCACCGGCAAACTGGGACATGTAGAGGCGGTAGTACGCGCCCTGCAGTGCCAGCAACTGGCTGTGGTTGCCCTGCTCCACGATCTGGCCGTTCTCCATCACCAGGATGGTGTCGGCATCGCGGATGGTGGAAAGGCGGTGGGCGATCACGAAGCTGGTGCGGTCCGTGCGGAGGGCAGCCATGGCCTTCTGCAGCAACAGTTCGGTACGGGTGTCAACGGAGCTCGTCGCTTCGTCGAGGATCAACAAGGATGGATCGGAAACGAACGCACGTGCGATGGTGATGAGCTGCTTCTCACCGGCGCTGACGTTGTTGCCCTCTTCATCGATGATTGTCTGGTACCCGTCCGGAAGCGCACGGACAAAGCGATCCACATAGGTGGCCTTTGCCGCCTCCATGACCTGTTCCTCTGTCGCATCCAGGTTGCCGTACTTGATGTTGTCGTAGATGGTGCCACCGAAGAGCCACGCATCCTGCAGCACCATGCCCACCTTCGAGCGGAGCTCGGCCCGGCTGAGATCCTTGACATCCACGCCATCCAAGGTGATCCGCCCTGCGTTGAGCTCGTAGAAACGCATCACCAGGTTGACCAAGGTGGTCTTGCCAGCCCCGGTCGGTCCCACGATTGCCACCGTGTGACCCGGCTCAGCGCTGAAGGAGAGGTCTTCGATCAGCGGCTTGTCCTCGACGTAGCTGAAGTACACCTTCTCGAATTCCACGTGTCCGTCTGTCTTGGCCGGCAAGTGCTTGGTGCCGGTTTCCTGGACTTCCTCCTCGGCATCCAAGAATTCGAAGACACGCTCTGCCGAGGCCA
Source organism: Paenarthrobacter sp. NPDC089714 (assembly GCF_044748905.1). Lineage (NCBI taxonomy): Bacteria > Bacillati > Actinomycetota > Actinomycetes > Micrococcales > Micrococcaceae > Paenarthrobacter > Paenarthrobacter sp. NPDC089714. The sequence goes on along the minus strand of NZ_JBIVGX010000005.1, from coordinate 228,754 downwards.
CGCCCGACTGCAGCATGTTGGCCATGCCCGCGATTTGGCCCAGCGGCTGGGTGAATTCGCGCGAGTACTGAATGAAGGCCGTGGCATCGCCGAGGCTCATGGAACCTGAGGCGACGCGCAGGCCACCGACGACGGCGATGCCCACGTAGGACAGGTACGAGACAAAGTTCATGGCCGGAAAGATGATGCCGGAAACGAACTGTGCACCGAATGAGGCTTTGTACAGTTCCTCGTTCTTTTCATCGAAGCGGACCAGCATGTCTGCATCGCGGCCGAAGACCTTCACCAGGTCATGGCCGGAGAACGACTCCTCGATCTGGCCGTTCAAGGCACCCGTGTTCTTCCACTGCGCTGCGAAGAGCTTCTGGCTCCTGGCACCGATCACGCCGGCCATGACTCCGGAGAGCGGCAGCGCGATCAAGGCGATCAGCGCAAGCTCCCAGGACACAATGAACATCATCACGATGATGCCCAGCACGGTCAGTACCGAACTGACCAGCTGCGCGAATGCCTGCTGGAGGCCCTGCTGGACGTTGTCCACATCATTGGTGACGCGGGACAGGATGTCGCCCCGCTGGCGGGTGTCGAAGTAGTTCAGCGGGAGCCGGTTGAGCTTGGCCTGGACTTCGTCGCGGAGGTTCCTGATGACCCGCATGACGATCCGGTTCAGCAGCCATCCCTGGGCCCACAGGAAGATGTTGGCCACGAAGTACATGAGCAGGACGATCGAAATCAGGAATGTCAGCTTCGGGAAATCGATGCCGTTGGTCAGGGTCATTTTGGAGACCATGTCCGCGAAGTTGTCCTGGCCCTGCTGGCGCATGAGGTCCGCGAACTGCTCCGGGGTCACACCTGGCGGTATCTGCTTGCCAATGACGCCACCGAAGATGACGTCCATGGCGCTGCCGAGGACCTTGGGAGCGATGACGTTGAGGACCACGGAAACCACCACGAGTCCGATGACGATCAACACACCAACCCGTTCGGGCTTGAGCAGGCCCATGAGACGCTTGGCGGAAGGCCAGAAAGCCTTGGCCTTCTTGGCCGGCACATCGCCGAACATTCCGCCGTCGGCCTCTGTGGGGACGTACTCTTCCTCGACGAAGTCCTCGTCTTCAAGGGCCTCTGTGGCTACATCAGCGGCAGCCTCGGCCTTGGCGGCTTTGGCGGCTTCCGCCTTGGCAGCCCAGCCACGCTTCTTTTGCTGGTTCTGCTCGGTCATGCCACTTCCTCCACGCTCAGCTGGGATTCAACGATTTCCTGGTAGGTGGGTGAGGTTTCCAGGAGTTCGTCGTGGGTACCCCTGTCAACGATCCGCCCGTTGTCGAGGACGAGGATCTCGTCGGCGTCGCGGATGGTGGAGACGCGCTGGGCGACGATGATCACCGTGGAGTCGCGGGTCTTGGCCTTCAGCGCCTTGCGCAGCCGGGCGTCGGTAGCGACGTCCAGTGCCGAGAACGAGTCATCGAAGACATAAACGTTGGGCTTGGTCACCAAGGCGCGCGCGATGCAGAGGCGCTGCCGCTGGCCACCGGAGACGTTGGTGCCGCCCTGCGCGATTCGGCGGTTGAGGCCTGCCGATTTCTCCTCCACGAAGCCTTTGGCCTGCGCGGTTTCGAGTGCCTCCCAGAGTTCCTCATCCGTGGCCTCGGTCTTGCCGAAACGGAGGTTGTGCTCGATGGTGCCGGAAAACAAGTACGGCTTCTGGGGAACGGCGGCCACACGGCTGCTGATCTCCGACGCATCCAGTTGGGTGACAGGGACGCCGTCGAGCAGAACTTCACCGGAGGCGACGTCGTAAAGCCGCGGTAGCAGCGAAACCAGGGTGGTCTTGCCTGCGCCGGTGGACCCAATAATGGCCAGTGTCTTGCCGGGTTCGGCTTTGAAGGAGATGTTGCTCAGCACGGGAGCCTCAGCGCCCGGGTACTTGAAGGTAACGTCGCGGAACTCCACGCGACCGGCTTTTTCGGCCGGCACCACCGGGGTGGTGGGGTTATGGATGGAAGGCTCGACGTCGAGTACCTCGCCGATGCGGTCTGCACACACCGAAGCGCGGGGAATCATCATGGCCATGAAGGTACCCATCATGACGGCGATCAGGATCTGCAGCAGGTACTGGAGGAACGCGGTCAGGGCCCCCACCTGCATGTCTCCGGAATCGACTCGCTGGCCACCAAACCAGAGCACGGCGGCGGTTGAGAGGTGGAGGATCATGCCGATGGCCGGGAACATGAGGACGAACAGGTTGCCGATCTTCACGGACACGGCCGTGAGGTCCTGGTTGGCCTCGCCGAAGCGCTTTGCCTCGTACGGCTCCCGAACGAAAGCCCGGACCACGCGGATACCGATGATCTGCTCGCGCAGCACGCCGTTGATGGCGTCGATCTTGGCCTGCATGGACCGGAAGAGCGGCATCAGGCGAACCACCAGGTAACCGACCACCGCCACGAGGACGGGCACGGAGACCCACACGAGCCATGACAGGCTGACGTCTTCCTGGACGGCCATGATGATGCCGCCCACGCACATGATGGGCGTGGAGACCATGAAGTTCAGGCCCATGAGGACCAGCATCTGGACTTGCTGGACATCGTTGGTGCCGCGGGTGATCAGGGTTGGAGCGCCAAATTTGTTGACGTCCTGGGCGGAAAAGCTGCTGACTTGGCGGAAAACGCCCCGGCGGAGGTCGCGGCCAATGGCCATGGCCGTCCGGGCTCCGAAGTAGACGGCCGCGATGGCAGTGAGTACCTGGGCGAGGGCGACAGCGAGCATCAGCGCGCCGGTCCGCCAGATGAAGTCGGTATCGCCGCGGGAAACTCCCTCGTCAATGATTTTGGCGTTGAGGCTGGGAAGGTAGAGCGTTGCGATGGTGGACGCCAACTGGAAGATGAGGACGGCCACGATTTGCGGCAAATACGGCTTGGAGTAGCGCCGTATAAGGGTGACAAGCATGCCCACGGATCCTTAAGGAGAGAGTACGTGAATGAGTTAAGTAAGTTCTAGCAGCAGGCGCTGACAGTATTAGCCTCCCCACTCTACGAGGTCAGTTGCCTATGCGAAACAACCTCCGGAAAAGATCATCCCAGCGGAGTACCAGCAGCGACACTCCGGTGTAGATGGCGCTAGCCAAGCATCCCGAGGTACTTCGGGCGGCATTTCATCGCATGGATCAGTTCTTCACTACCGTCGTCCCAGACCAGTACTACGAGTTCCAGCAGTCGCCCGTGCATATCAAAGCCGAGGCGAAGGAACCTGCGTGGGTCCTCATCATCCAAAGGGACTGACACCAGCGGCCAAGTCGCCGCCTCGATCGCGTCAGCGGAGCTGATACCGTGCTTGCTTGCGGAACGGCGGACATTCACGCCGCGTGCGACCAGGCGGCCAGGGCGGCACGGATGGCTTCGGATCGGTTGAGGTGTTCGCGCTCGGCTCTTGCCATCACAGCTGCCAACTCGTCCACCGTCAGGCGTACCGGAATGACCTGAGATGCCTCCGCCCCCCGGGCAGGGCGCCCCATCCGCGCCTTCAACTCCTCAAGGTCGTAGCCAGCTTCGGCCTCCTCCACCCATTCGTCGATCTCAGACTCCGAGACTTCCCGTCCGCGCATTTTGCGTTCCATGCAAAGAATCGTATTACGAATATCTTCTGGTGACCACAGCGACCGACGGCTGCGACCCAAAGACAAAAGGCACTGGCAGGAATCCCGGCCAGCGCCTTTTGTCGCGCCCTTGTTCAATTCCCGTCTCAGCGAGGTGGGGAAAGCGAGCAGGAAAGGCAGGTTGGCAAACTTAGCCTGCGTGCTTGCCGTGGTCCGTTTTGGCTTCGACGCCCTGCAGGAGCATCAGGGCCATGCGTTCCTGCTGCCGGCGTTCGCGCTTGAGTTCCTTGCGCAGGGCCCTCAGCTCATCGGCGGTCCTGGCTTGCTGCTCGGCGACGCCCTGCTGCTCGCGGAGCCGGGCCTGGAGTTCCACGTTCGCCCGGCTGAGCTGGAGCTGTTGTTCCGCCAGGACGTACTGGGTCCGTGACAGTTGCTCCTGGAGTTCCTTCACGTCGGTCGCCGCATGGGGCCGTTCCTGGGTCAGGATCCTGGCGAACTCAAGGTCGAGGTCCTCCGACGAGCGGTCCCCCGGTGCCGAACGCCGCGCGCTTTCCCCGGACCCGCCCTGCCGGGGACCGGAATCCTGAACCGAGCCGGAAGCAAGGTGCCGTTCGGCATCGAGGCGGGTGCCGGCGTCGTGCGATTCACCAGCGCCGGACGGCACTGCGTCCAGGGACGTCGTGTCCAAGGACATCGCTGCCTCACCGGACGCGGTGGCGATGAGTTCCTTTTCCGGGGCCGCGTCGACGGTCCGGCGGAGGGGGCGTTCCTTGATCAGGAGAACGGCCAGAAGGGCAACCACGCTGATGACGGCAGAGATCATGAAGATCTGGGCAGTGGCGTCACCGTAGGCGGCACGCATGATGTCGCGGATCGGGGCGGGCATGTCGGCCAGGTCCATGCTGGCACCGGAGGAACCACCCTGCACGGGGATTCCGGCGGCGGCCAGTCCCTCGACCGCCAGGTCCTTCACGTGGTTGGACATGATTGCGCCCAGGACGGAGACACCGATCGCGCCACCCACCGAGCGGAAGAATGCCACGGAAGCACTGGCCGTTCCAATGTCCTTGGCCTGCACGGTGTTCTGCACGGCAAGCACCAGGTTCTGCATGAGCATGCCCAGGCCAAGGCCGAACACGCCGGTGTAGATCGCAACGATCCACAGTTCAGTGGTGTGGTCCATGGTGCCGGCGAAAGCGAGCCCGCCGATCAGCAGGACGCTACCGGCGATGAGGAACCTCTTCCACTTGCCGAAGCGGCTGATCAGGATACCCGAGGCCACCGAGCCCACGAGGTTTCCGGCGATCATCGGGAGCGTCAAGAGGCCGGCCTCCGTAGGCGTGGCGCCACGTGAAACCTGGAAGTACTGGCCAAGGAACGTGGATGAACCGAACATCGCGATGCCAACGGCAACGGAAGCCAGGATGGCCAGGGCCGTGGTGCGCTCCGAGATGATCTTCAGGGGAATGATCGGCTGGGACACCTTGGTCTCAACGAACACCAGGAGCGCCAGGAGGGCCACACCGCCGCCCACCATCAGGGCGGACTGCCAGGACACCCAGTCGTAGTACTCCGGGTTGCCGGCGAAGGAAACCCAGATGAGGAGGAGGCTCACGCCGGTGGTCAGCAGGATGGCACCCAGCCAGTCGATCTTCGCCGGACGCTTGATGTGCTCGATCTTCAGCGTGATCTGGAGCAGGATGAGCGCAATCACGGCCAGCGGAACGCAAACGAAGAATGTCCAGCGCCAGCCGAGGGGGCTGTCCACGATGAAGCCACCAAGCAGCGGGCCACCGGCGGTGCCAACAGCCATGACAGCACCCATGTAGCCCGAGTACTTTCCGCGGTCGCGCGGCGGAATCATGGAGCCGATGATGGCCTGGGCCAGTGCCGTGAGGCCACCCATGGCCACGCCCTGGACCACGCGGGCAGTCAGCAAAAGCGGAATTGTCTCGGACAAACCTGCCATGACCGAGCCCGCAACGAAGATGATGATGCTGAGCTGCACCAGGAGCTTCTTGTTAAAGAGGTCTGCGAGCTTGCCCCAGATGGGCGTGGTGGCCGCGTTGGCGAGCAGGGCCGCGGTGATGACCCAGGCGAAGTCGGTCTGCGTGCCCTTGAGCTCGGACATGATGGTGGGGAGGGCGTTCGCCACGATGGTGCTGCTCAGGATCGCGGTAAAGAACGCTGCAAGGAGGCCCGTCAAAGCCTCCATGATCTGGCGGTGGGTCATGGGCGCTGCGGCGCCCACGTGCCCTGGCGCTGCGGTTTGGACTGCTGGTTTGGCCATGCGTGGCTCCTAAACTGTGAGTTTCGTCGTTGTGGAACCGGCCGCCGTTGCCCGGATTGAGTCTTTGAGGGACGTGCTGAGCTTCTCCAGCACCCTGGATGCTTCAAGCGCATCTGCTTCGCTCCAGTCCGCGAGGTAGTCCCGCAACCGGACGCTCCGCTGCTCTTCGAATTCGCGGAGTTTGGCTGTGCCGCTCTCCGTCAGCGCGAGGAGCTGCGCCCTGCCATCTGCCGGATCAGGCCGCCTCATGACGAAGCCCAGGTCCTCCAGCTCGGCTATGTGGCGGCTCAGGACGGGCGCGCTGACGCCCAGCTTGGCCGCCAGGTGGGTGGCACGGGTCTCCCCCTCGCCAATGAACCGCATGACACCTTGGACGGCCATTCCGACGTCGGGAACGCGGGCCAGGTGGGCGGTCACCACACAGCGCAGAGTCCGCTGCAGGTCGAAAATTTGATGCACAAGATCGGTTGCCGTGGCTGAACCGACGGACATGGAAAACACCCCTTTTTTGTTTGCCTAAAGCAACTATACACAAGAATGATTGCTTTGGGAAACTAAAGAAGGGTCAGGAGGCGTCCTCGGTCAGCTCCCGCGCCACGGAAATGACTTCCTCCACCCGTCTGGGCCGGTGCACACCCGGCGGGACCACGGCAACGAGCTTGTTCTCCGGCAGCTTGTCCTCAATGGGAACCAACGCCACCCGGGCGCCTGTATAGAGGGACTCGATCCCGGGCCACACGTTCGTCACCGAATACGCCCTGCCACTGGCCACAATCCCGCGGATGGTCTGAGCCACCACGCTCCGCCACCGCACCTTGGGCTCGATCCCCGCCGAATGGAACATGGCAATGACGCGCTCCGCGCTGGGTGGTACGTCAAAGAGGACTACGTCCTCCTCCGCCAGATCGGCGAAGCTGAGCGATCTCCGCTGTGCCAGAGGGTGGTCCGCCGCCAGCATGAACTGCGGGCGGGATGCTGCCACCGTGAGGATTTCGACGCCGGGAACCGCCTGGAGCGAATAGATGAACGCCACGTCCAGCTCCCCCTCCCCCACAGCCCGTTGGAGTTCTTCGGCATTGCCCTCCACGAAGTCGAGTTCCACGTCCGGCCACCGCGCGGCGAAGACACGGATCAGTTCTGGAATCAACCGTGGCGAGATCGCGATCATGCAACCAATCGACACACGGCCGCGCATGTCCTCATGGGAGCCGTGAAGCGCGCCATGGAGTTCCGCGGTTTCCCGCAGGATGCGTCGCGCACGGACACCCAGCTCCATCCCCGCCGGCGTGGGTTCCACCCGCTTGGCGCGCGTACGGATCAGCAGGTCCAACCCCAGGCTCTTCTCCAACTGGGCGATGGCCATGGAGGCCGCAGCCTGGGAAATGTTGGATTCGCTGGCGGCCTTGGTCAGCGAGCCGTGGTCCAGGACGGCCACGAAGTATTCCAACTGCCGCAGCGTAAACTCACCCATCAGTTCTCCTTATGAACTTCTTAGAATTGATTGATTATACAAGTGACGTGGTGCGGACCACACTGGAAGAAAGACCTTCCGACCAAGGAGAACCATGACGCCGACGTCATCCCTCAAACCACACATCGTCACCCTCGGAACAGCCGGTGGGCCACGGTGGTGGGCCGCAGCCGATTCCGGCGAGCGCACGGGAATCGCCACGGCCGTGGTGGTTGGGGATGCCTTCTACCTGGTGGATTTCGGGCAAGGCGCGGGACGACGGCTCAGCCAGTCCGGACTGCAACTGAAGGACCTGCGTGCCCTGTTCATCACGCACCTCCACTCGGACCACGTCTACGACCTTGCCGGGCTCGGTATCTTCGGGCTCTACGCCCTCACCGAGCGCACGGAGAACCCGGTCCGCATCATTGGACCCGGCAACCGTGGCGAGCTTCCCGCGGTGTCGCCGCGCGCCGTCGTCGCTCCTGAACCGCTGGCTCCGGAGAATCCGACGCCGGGCACCCGCCAAATGTTCGAACAGCTCATGAAGGCCCACGCAACGGACCTCAACGACCGCATCCTGGACAGCCTCCGGCCCAGCCCCCTGGACATCTTCCACGCCGAAGACATCCGGATCCCGGCCGAAAGCGGCTACCACCCCAACACCAACCCGACGCCGGACATGGAACCGTTCGAGGTATACCGCGACGAACTGGTCACGGTGACGGCCATCCTGGTGGAGCACCCGCCGGTGGCTCCGGCATTCGCGTTCCGCTTCGACACCGCCGAGGGCTCGGTGACCATCTCCGGCGACACCGCGTACACGCAGAACATGATCACCCTCGCCCAGGACACGGATCTGCTGCTGCACGAAGCCATCGATTTCGCGTGGGTGGAGTCCCTCTACGCGGACAAGACGGACGAGTCCAGCCGGGCTTCCCGCGACCACCACTACAAGTCCCACACCAGCGTCCGCGAGGCCGCCAAACTGGCAGAAATTGCCGGCGCCGGCCACCTGGCCCTGCACCACCTCGTCCCCGGTTCCGCCCCGGAGTCGGTCTGGCAGGAAGCGGGAGAGCACTTCACCGGGACCTTCACTGTCCCGAACGACCTCGACACCATCCCGTTCGCCCGTCAGCGCTGACGCGGCCCGAAACACCAGAGGAAACCCCATGAGCTCAGCCCCAACAGCCCCGGAAACCGGAGCTGTCACCACCACGGAATCGTCCATGAATTCCAAGGACATGCGCCGCATCCTGGCCTCCAGCTTTATTGGCAGCGCGATCGAATACTACGACTTTGTCCTGTATGCGACGGCAGCGAGCCTGGTCTTCAACAAGGTCTTCTTCGCCAACCTCGGCCCGGGCTTCGACCTGTTCGCCTCCTTCGTGACCCTTGCAGTGGGCTACATCGCCCGCCCGTTGGGTGGCCTGATCTTCGGGCACTTCGGCGACCGCCTGGGCCGCAAGCAAATGCTGGTGCTGTCCATGTTGATCATGGGCCTTGGCACCACGGCCATCGGCCTTCTTCCCACCACTGCACAGATCGGCATGGCCGCACCGTTGGCCCTGGTGATCCTCCGGCTGGTCCAGGGTGTGGCCGTGGGTGGCGAGTGGGGCGGAGCGGCGCTCATGGCGATCGAACATGCGCCCAAGGAACACCGTGGTTTCGCTGCAGCGTTTGCCAACGCAGGCGGGCCGGCCGGGGCCATCCTCGGCACGCTTGCGCTGTCCCTGTTCGCCGCGGTGTCCGGCAAGGATTTCCTCGTGTGGGGCTGGCGCGTTCCGTTCCTGCTGAGTGCCTTGCTGATTGTGGTGGGCCTGGTGATCCGCCTGAAGGTGGCCGAAACTCCGGCGTTCCAGCGGCTCGAGGCAGCCGGCGAAAAGCGCCGGGTCCCCCTGCTGGATGTCCTCAAGAACAACCCCAAGGCCGTGCTCCTGGGCTTGCTCGCAACCACCTCGTTCTATGTATGCCAGTCGATGACCACCGTTTGGGGCGTTTCCGTGGCCGTTGACAGCGGCGCGGACAAAAACGGCGTCCTGAACATCAAGGCGTTTGCCGCACTCCTGACCCTGGTGATCTGCTTCTATTCCGCCCGCCTCAGCGACCGCGTGGGCCGCCGTCGGGTGCTCATCGGCGCGTCCCTCCTGGGTGCGGTGCTGGTGTACCCCATCCTGATGCTGCTGACCAACGGCGAGTTGTGGGGCTTTGCGGTGGCGATCATCCTGGGCAACGGCCTGGTCCAAGGGTTCCTGTACGGACCCATCGCAGCCTACGTGGCCGAACAGTTCCCCACCCGCAATCGTTACACGGGCGCATCCTTGGCGTACCAAGGCGCTTCCATGATCGGTGCAGGTTTCACACCGATGATCGTCGCGGGCCTGAGCCTCGCTGCCGGAGGCGGGATCTGGCTGATCGCAGTGTTCTGGATCGTGGCCATGCTGGCCTCGGCGATCGCGGTCAAGGCCACACCGGAGGGCACGCGGCGCGACCTCGACTAGCTTGTGGGTTCCGCCCTGCAACGCAGAAAAACCCCCGCGCTTCTGCGCGAGGGTTTTTCGTGCTGCTAGTCGTCCAGGTGGGTGGGGCCGAACATCTTCAGCAGCGTTTCAACCACGACGACGTTGGGTCCGTCTGCGGCAAAGGACGCCTTGAGCGCATCCCCCACTTCCTCCGGGGATACCCGGCGCGCGGGGACGCCGAAGGACTCGGCCAGTTTGACGAAGTCCGGGCGGGCCAGTTCGGTAGCCGTCGCCTTGCCGAAGGCACCCACCATGTATTCGCGCAGGATGCCGTAGCCGCCGTCGTCCACGATCAACCACGTGACCGGAATGTTGTGCTGCTTCGCAGTGGCGAGTTCCGAGATGGAGTACATGGACGAACCGTCGCCGGACACTGCGAGTACCCGCCCCGGTTTGCCGGTGGTTTCCAAGCCCACGGCACCGCCGATCGCGGCGGGGAACCCGTAGCCCAGCCCGCCGGCGCCCTGCGCGGAATGGAACTGGCCTTCACGGGCATCCCAGCAGGACCAGCCCCAGTACGCGGAAATGGTCATGTCCCAGAAGGTCTGCATGTCCGCCGGAACGGCTTCGCGGATATCGGCCATGAACTTCAGTTCCTTGGCGAGGTCCTGCGATTCCAGACGGGCTTTGACCTTGGCCAAGGCGTCCTTGACCACATCCTCCGGGCTGGTACCGTGCCAGTCGCGTCGGGTTGCATCCGCGGCGCCAGCTTCAGCAAGTGCCTCGGTGAGCGCCTCATCGAGTGCTGCGAGGGCCTGCCCGGCGTCGGCACGGATGCCAAGGCCGGGACGGTTGGACTCCAGGACACGGGGTTCGGCGTCGATCTGGATGATCCGGCCGCGGGGGGCGAACGTGAAGTAGTTCGACGTCACCTCGCCCAGGGACGAACCGATGACGATCAGTACGTCCGCGTCCTCAAGGACGTCGGTCATGTACCTGTCCTCGATCCAGGACTGCAGGGACAGCTCGTGGTTCCACGGGAACGCGCCATTGCCGCCCGGGGTGCAGATCACCGGGGCCCGCAACTGCTCGGCAATGGAGAGCAACGACTTTTCGGCCCGGCCACGGCGCGTACCGCCGCCGGCGATGATCGCCGGACGTTCCGCCGTCGTAAGCCACTTCACGGCCTCACGGACCAACTCCACACGCGGCGGGTTGTCGAAAGCCTCAGCCAAGGCATCTTCCACCGGCGGGACCACGATCGGATCCAGCAGCACGTTCTGCGGAATCTCGATCCACACAGGGCCCTGCGGGGACGAAATCGCTTCCGTCCAGGCGTCCTGGATGGCAGACGGGATACCCGAAGCGTGCTGGATCAGCCGCTGGCTCTTGGTGACATTCGCGGCCGACGCCTTTTGGTCATCAAGCTGGTGGAGCATGCCCTTGCGGCGGGCACCCAACCCCTCCAAGGGGATCTGGCTTGCGACGACCACCATCGGAACACCGGTGGCGTAGGCCTCCTGCAAACCAGCCAGGGACGTCAACGCGCCCGGCCCCGTGGACAGGAACAGCACGCCGACCTCGCCGGTAGCGCGGGAGTACCCGTCAGCGGCGAACGCGGAGTTGTTCTCCACGCGCGAGGAAACGAAGTGCAGGTTGCCGCGGCCCATGGCATCGAACAAACCCAGGGCGTGCTGGCCGGGAATGCCAAAGACCGTCTTCGCACCGAGCGCTTCAAGGGTCTCGACAACGAGGTCCCCACCGTTGCGCTGGCCTGTCTCCTTGGTGGGAGCCGCCGTGCCCGGATCAAAGTCGATCATCGCCGGGTAGCTTTCGCGAGTTCTTCGATGCGTGCACCCAGGGCCTGCTGGGCGTAGCCGTTCGGAGCGCCGTGCCGGTCGCCCTCCACAGCGTTGTCCGCCATGAGGGTCACCAGTTCGTAGGCAACGTGGCTGCCGGCCACACCCGTAATTTCCGCGTGGTCGTAGGCCGGAGCAACTTCCACAACATCGGCTCCCACGAGGTTCATGCCACGGAAGCCGCGGATGATCTCCAGGAGTTCACGGCTGGTGATGCCGCCGGCTTCCGGCGTACCCGTTCCCGGCGCATGGGCCGGATCCAGGACGTCGATGTCCACGGAGATGTACAGCGGGCGGTTGCCGATCCGGTCCCGGATCTTGGCCACCGTCTCGGCAACGCCCTGGTAGTAGACGTCTGCCGAGGTGACGATGCCGAAGCCAAAGCGGTGGTCGTCGTCGAGGTCTTTCTTGCCGTACAGCGGACCGCGGGTTCCAACGTGGCTGATGGCCTCGGTATCCAGGATGCCTTCTTCGACGGCACGCCGGAACGGGGTACCGTGCGTGTATTCCGCACCGAAGTAGGTGTCCCAGGTGTCCAGGTGGGCATCGAAGTGCAGCATGGCGATGGGCTCGCCGGCACGTTCAGCCGCCGCCCTCAGCAGTGGGAGGGCAATGGTGTGGTCGCCGCCGAGAGTGACCAGTTTGCTGCCCGTGGCGGTAAGGTCCAGGGCGTTTTGCTGGATGGTTTCGATGGCCTCGTTGATGTTGAACGGGTTCACGGCCATGTCGCCGGCGTCGGCAACCTGGATGTTCTCGAACGGGCTGACGTCCCACGCGGGGTTGTACGGGCGCAGCAAGCGGCTGGCCTCACGCACGTGGTTGGCGCCGAAGCGCGCGCCGGGACGGTAGGAAACGCCGGAGTCGAATGGCACGCCGACAACGGTGACGTCGGCCTTGGACACCTGGTCCAGGCGGGGCAGGCGGGCGTAGGTGGCTGCACCGGCGTAGCGCGGGATGCGGGAGGAATCGATGGGGCCGAGGTTGCCGTTGGCCTCGATACGGAGCTCTTCCAAAGTTGCGCAACTCCTTAAGTAGATGGCTGCTGTGACACCCATCATACACTCAAAGTTGTCTAATAAGCATCACCTGTTTACAAGTCAGCTTTGTCGGGTCGACCATATGAGATGCCGGTCACATGAGGCGTAAAGATTCCATAAAAACCGGTATTAACAGGCAATTCCCAGCAATACGCTCCATTCCGGGAGCAGCACCGTGCTGCGCGAAAGGACGACGTGACCACGCTGACCAGGCCTCCGGCCGACCCTGCCGACCGGCGCAAGGAAGCCTTCAATCTCAAGGCGTGGCTGCTGGAAGGCATGCCGGACACGTCGGGCAAACGGCAAGGACCGCACGGGAAGCCGTCCGAGTCGCACAAGCCGCAAGCCTGGTGGAAGGTCATGTGCCTCACGGGCCTGGACTACTTCTCCACCCTTGGTTACCAACCCGCCATCGCGGCCCTTGCCGCAGGCCTGCTCTCACCGCTGGCTACCCTGCTCCTGGTTTTCGCCACCCTGGCCGGAGCGCTGCCCGTCTACCGACGCGTGGCCAAGGAAAGCCCCCGCGGCGAAGGCTCCATCGCCATGCTGGAACGCCTGCTCCCCCGCTGGGGAGGCAAGCTCTTTGTCCTTGCGCTCCTCGGCTTTGCGGCAACGGACTTCATGATCACCATTACGTTGTCCGCCGCTGACGCAACAGCACACCTCATCGAGAACCCGTTCGCTCCGGAATTCCTGGAGGGGCAGCACGTGGTGATCACCTTGGCCCTGATCGCCGGGCTGGGCATCGTCTTCCTCCGGGGATTCCGGGAAGCCATCAACGTTGCTGTGGTGCTCGTCGCGGCCTTCCTGGCACTGAACCTTGTGGTGGTCTTCGTGGCCATCAGCCACCTCTTTACCGAATCCCACGTGATCACCGACTGGTGGAGTGCACTGACCACGTCACATGGCGATCCGTTGATGATGATCGGGCTTGCCCTGCTGGTCTTCCCGCGCCTGGCCCTGGGCCTCTCCGGGTTCGAAACCGGCGTGGCCGTGATGCCGCAGATCAAGGGGCGCGCCACGGACACCGATGCCAACCCCGCAGGCCGGATCAAGGGTGCCCACCGCCTGCTGACAACGGCAGCGATCATCATGAGTTCCTTCCTGATCACCTCAAGCTTCACCACGGTCATGCTGATCCCCGCCGCCGAGTTTGAATCCGGCGGCAAGGCCGAGGGGCGCGCCCTGGCCTACCTTGCCCACAAGTTCCTCGGCGATGGCTTCGGCACCGTGTACGACATCAGCACCATAGCCATCCTGTGGTTTGCCGGCGCTTCTGCCATGGCCGGCCTGCTGAACCTGGTCCCCCGCTACTTGCCGCGCTACGGCATGGCTCCCGCGTGGGCCCGGGCACTCCGCCCCTTGGTTCTGGTGTTCACGGTCATCGCCTTCGCCGTGACCATCATTTTCCAGGCAGACGTGAACGCCCAGGGCGGCGCCTATGCCACGGGCGTGCTGGTGCTCATTACGTCGGCATCCATTGCCGTGACGCTCTCCGCACGGCGCAAGAAGCAGCGGGCCCAGTTCATCGGCTTCGGCATCGTCTCGCTCGTCTTCATTTACACCACGGTGGTCAATTCGATCGAGCGCCCGGACGGCCTCAAGATTGCTGCCCTGTTCATCCTGGGCATCATGGTGGTGAGCTTCATTTCCCGGATCCGGCGCGCCTTCGAGTTGCGGGCCACCCATATCAAAATGGACGAGGAGGCCCTCGAGTTCACCGCGAACAACAGTGATGGTCCCGTCCGGATCATTGCCCACGAGCCCAAGCACCTCAGCGCGGACCGGTACCAGGAGAAGCTGGAACACGCCCAGCAGGCCAACCACCTGCCCAAGGACTGCGGCGCACTTTTCATCGAGATCATCGTGGACGACAGCTCGGACTTCGAGCAGGAACTCCAGGTAGTGGGCAAGGAACGCCACGGCTTCAAGATCCTGGAAGTCCACAGCAACAACGTGCCCAATACCTTGGCTGCCGTACTCCTCCACATCCGGGACGTCACGGGCTTCATGCCGCACATCTACTTCCGCTGGACCGAGGGTAACCCGATCTCCAACCTGAGCAAGTTCCTCTTCTTCGGCGAGGGCGAGATCGCACCGGTCACCCGGGAAGTGCTGAGGGAAGCCGAGCCGGACATCACCCGCCGCCCCTGGGTCCACGTGGGCTAAGCCCCCAGTCCTACCTGCTGGCCGCGGGCACCAGGACCCAGAGCACCTCCACCGTCTCATCCGTGGGGTTGATCCAGGTGTGGGGCTCGCGGCCCGGGAAGGAAAGGGTATCCCCCTCTTCGAGGTCATATTCCTCGTTGGTCAGGATCAGCTTGATCCTGCCTTTGACGACGTGCAGCACGTCAACATCGCAGTCCACGGCATAGAGTTCGTTTTCGCCACGCCCCCGCGGCTCGATGGTTGCCTGCAGGATCTGGAGCCTGCGCTCGGAACGCGCCGTCAGCAGCCGCTCCACAATGCCCTGGCCACCCAGGGAAATGCGCGGTCCATCGTCGCGCCGCGTCAGATGCGTTTCGGGCGCTGCGAACAAGTCGCCAACAGACACGGACAGCACCTGGCACAGCGTCACCAGCGAGGCCACTGACGGTGAGGTGAGGTCCCGCTCCACCCTGCTGAGGAAGCCTTTGGTCAGTCCCGTCGCGTCTGCAACCTGCTCGATAGTGAGCCGCTGCGCCTGCCGGGCTGCACGGATTCTGGAACCGATGGCAACGGGAACATTGCTGGGTTCAACGGGTAGAGCCTTCATTCACAAAACCTTTCAGGCCCGTCCGGGAGGCCCTGTCATTGGAGCCAATAGTAGCCGGACAGCCACGGCAAAGACCCAGAATCCGCGGAACCATGACCAAACCACCTTGACTGTTACTCCCATCACAACATATCCTCATAGGCAACAAGTGTTGTCTGTGAGGCACACAACACACGTCCAACTCCGTTCGTCAGCACAGAGACTTCGACGCCCTGCAGGAGTATCGTCGAATACCCCAACCTCCGTGCATCAGCTCCAAGGAGCCACTCATGGACTCTTCGTTCATCAACATCGCCATTGTGGTGGTGTATTTGCTTGCCATGCTGGCGTTCGGCTGGTGGGGCAAGTCCCGCACCAAGAACAACAGCGACTTCCTGGTGGCCGGCCGCCGCCTGGGACCGTTCCTCTACACCGGCACCATGGCCGCGGTTGTCCTGGGTGGCGCATCCACCGTTGGCGGCGTTGGCCTGGGCTACAAGTTCGGCATCTCCGGCATGTGGCTGGTGGTGGCCATCGGCGCCGGCGTCCTCTTGCTGAGCCTGCTGTTCGCCGGCACCATCCAGCGCCTGAAGATCTACACGGTCTCGCAGATGCTGAGCCTCCGCTATGGAAGCAAGGCCACCCAGACCTCCGGCATCGTCATGCTGGCCTACACCCTCATGCTCTGCGCAACCTCCACCGGCGCCTACGCCACCATCTTCGTGGTCCTTTTCGACTGGGAACGCTGGCTGGCAATCGCCGTGGGCGGTGCGATCGTGCTGGTTTACTCCACCATCGGTGGCATGTGGTCCATCACCCTTGCTGACCAGGTCCAGTTCATCATCAAGACCGTGGGCATCTTCCTGCTGATGCTGCCGTTCGTCATGAACGCAGCCGGCGGCCTGGACGGCATCCGCCAGCGCGTTGATGCAAGCTTCTTCCAGATCGACGGCATCGGCCTGCAGACCATCATCACGTACTTCGTGGTGTACACGCTTGGCCTCCTGATCGGCCAGGACATCTGGCAGCGCGTCTTCACGGCAAAGACCCCCACGGTTGCACGCTGGGGCGGCGCAACCGCCGGCGTCTACTGCATCCTCTACGGTGTAGCCGGCGCCCTGATCGGCCTCGCCGCACGCGTGGCCTTGCCGGACATCGACGTGGCAAACCTCGGCAAGGACGTTGTCTACGCCGAGGTGGCAACGCACATCCTGCCCATCGGCATTGGCGGCCTGGTCATGGCAGCTGCCGTTGCCGCGATGATGTCCACCGCCTCCGGCGCACTCATTGCCGCGGCCACAGTGGCTCGCGCAGACGTTGTCCCGTTCGTCGCAAGCTGGTTCGGCAAGACCATCAACACCGACGACACGGAGAACCCCGAGCACGACGTCAAGGCGAACCGCTACTGGGTCCTGGGCCTCGGCGTCCTGGCGGTCCTGATCTCCATGGCGGCCCAGGACGTGGTCGTGGCCCTCACCATCGCATACGACATCCTGGTAGGCGGCCTCCTCGTCGCCATCCTCGGCGGCCTTGTATGGAAGCGCGGTACCGGCATCGCGGCAGCCTGGTCCATGGCCGTGGGCTCGGTCCTCACCCTGGTCCTGCTGATCCTCTTCGCAACGGGTGTGATCGAGAGCGCCGACGGCGTCTACGCGAACGATCCCATCTACTGGGGCCTCGGCGCTTCGTTCGTGACGTTCGTGGTGATCTCTCTGCTCACTCCGCCCACCGATGCCGCCGTCCGCGCGGCGTGGGACAAGCGGGTTGCTGGAGCCATCTCGGATGAGCTCCCGCTGGACGCCCACCCGGTCACCAGCCACAAGGCCTGACAGGCTCGATTCACTGCGGTAAACCAAGCAATTCACGACGGCGGCGCCACCCTTCGCGGGGTGGCGTCGCCGTTTGCGTCGTCCCCGGCATCCACAAGCACACCCACCCCCATTGCGGGGAGGCATTAGGATAGGACGCAGCTTCAAGAGATGTGGCGCCAAGCTCCGACTGGCCGCACACCAACCCCATGTTCACGGGTGGTTCGGATGAGGAAGCGGCCCGCCCCGGACCAGAGACAACCGAGCGGGCAAGAGCACTCCCACCAAGGAGCAGTCCTTGCCGTACCAGGCTGAAACCAGCACGATCCAAGATCCCGCACACCGAGCAGGCGCATCCCAAGCGGCTTTGATCAACGCCAGCCCCATCGAAAGCGCCGCCCCCGCAGTCCGGGTGATTCCCGTCGTCGATCTCGTCCACGGCACGGTGATCATTGCAGCGCGCGGCCGCGCCGAACGCTTTCACCACCCCGAGCCCCGGCTGCTGGCCGCGGCGTTGGCACGGTCCGTCCGCGCCGCGCGTTGGTGTTCCGCGTCGCAGACGCTGACGGTGACCGTTGCCGCCGTCGGACGTGCCGCCGGGCGCGAGCGGCTCTTCAACCTGGTGCCGGCCGCCTAGGAGTCGTCGCCGTCGCCGCGGAATTCTTCCTCTGCCTCATCGAGCGGCACAATGCGCTCGTCGTCGTCCGCCACCTCGCCTTCCTCTGCCCAGGCCTCGTCCACTTCCTGGTCCTCGTTGTAGTCGTAGGCCGGATCCGATTCGATGGTTGCCCGTTCCGGGTGGTGGGGATGTGATTCGGTGCTCATGCTGCAACCTCCGTCCGACGGGCCGCACCAGGCGGTCCACTGACCGATGTGCGGGGAGTGCCCCGCCCCTGTCTATCCATCTGAGCACCGCCTCAAGGAGGGGTCAAGGGAGGGTTGCCGACGGCCGCAGCGCCGCTGCAGCAGGGTACGGAATTAAGGCATGCCGAACATTCCCGCTAAGGAATACCAGCCAAAAATCCCCGGAAATAAGCGGTACAGTGGGCGGTGCAAAGGGGCCGTAACCGTCCCATCAAGCCCAGGAGAAACAGTGCAACAGCACCAGGAATCCCACGGTCCGTCGAGCCCCGCTCCGGCCCCCCACCCCGCAGACGAAGCCCCGCGAACACCCACGCAGTCGGATATCCGGCGCTGGCGGCAGTACCTGGCAGACGAACGGGCCGAGGCCGCCGTCTACCGCGAACTCGCCCAACGCCGTGACGGCGAGGAACGCCAGATCCTCCTGGCCCTGGCAGAGGCGGAAGGCCGGCACGAAGCCCACTGGCTCAAGCTGCTCGGGGAACACGCCGGCATGCCCAAGGCGGCGTCCGCACGCAGCCGGCTCCTCGGTTTCCTGGCGCGGCACTTCGGATCCGTCTTCGTCCTCGCGTTGGCCCAACGTGCTGAGGGGCGCTCCCCCTATGGCACCGACCCGTACGCCACCCCCGCCATGGTGGCCGACGAGCAAATCCATGAGGAAGTTGTCCGCGGCCTCGCAACCCGCGGCCGCAACAGGTTGTCCGGCACGTTCCGCGCAGCGGTTTTCGGCGCCAACGACGGCCTGGTCAGCAACCTTTCCCTGGTGATGGGCATGGCCGCGACGGGCGTTTCCAGTGCCGTGGTGCTGATGAGTGGCGTTGCCGGCCTGCTGGCGGGTGCGCTGTCCATGGGTGCCGGCGAGTACGTCTCCGTCCGGTCGCAACGGGAACTGCTCAACGCCACCCTTCCCACCCAGGCCACGTTGGCCGCAGCGCCGTCCTTGGACGTGGAGCACAACGAACTCGTCCTGGTGTACCTGGCGCGCGGCATGACCAGGGAAGCTGCTGAACACCGCGCCGCCGAGCGCCTGGGGCTCTTCAGCTGCGACTGCGATCCCAGCCTTTCGCTCCAGCCAGAGAAGGAAGAGGTGGCGGACGAGCACGAGACCGTCGGTTCCGCATGGGGCGCTGCCATGTCGAGTTTCTGCTTCTTCGCCTCGGGCGCCATCGTCCCCATCCTGCCATTCGTCTTCGGCATGGTCGGCTGGAACGCGCTGATCCTGGCCGGAGCGCTGGTGGGCATTGCACTTCTGGCGACGGGCGCCGTCGTCGGGCTGCTCTCCGGAACGTCCCCGCTGAGCCGTGGCCTCCGCCAGCTGGCCATCGGCTTGGGCGCCGCAGCTGCCACCTACGGACTGGGCCTCCTCTTCGGAGCGGTGATCGTCTAGGCCTCGCCGGCATGAATAGACGGGACCACCCCGGTCCCGTAATGTTGGTTCGTCCTCTGCGCCGCCTGCGTGAACGGGGCCTGAGGAATGGAGAACCGTGGACACCGAGCATGGGGAGTCGCATGCGCAAGAACCCCGCCGTGCCGGCAAGGCGCTGCGTTTGCTCCTCGGCCTGGTCATGGCGGTGGTTGCGGCTGTAGTCGCCGTCCTGGTCAGCGGTTTCCTGCACGGCGATCCACGCATTACGGCCCTGGTCCCGGGCGCCGCCCTGCCCAACGCCCAAGAAGGCGGACCAGGCACGCACAACCCGGCGCGCGCCCTCAACGCTCCCCCGCCCGGGCTTGAAGAGGCCGATGCCCCGCTGGCGTCACCTCCCGCGCCGGCCTTCACGAGCGATTCATACAAGTTCCTGGCGACGAACGACGACGGCACACCGGTTGGCTATTCGCCGTGCCGGCCGCTGCACTACGTGGTCAATGACGCCTCGGCGCCCGCGGGAACGGATGGGCTGCTCCAGACTGCCTTGGCCAACGTCTCCGCCGCGACGGGCATCCAGTTCGTCAATGACGGCACCACGGACGAGCTGCCCACTGCGAAGCGGGAGCCCTACCAACCGGCGAAGTACGGCGAGCGCTGGGCACCGCTGCTGATTTCCTGGACCACGCCGGAGGCCGCACCCGCGCTGGAGGACAAGGTCATTGGCACCGGTGGCAGCACCATGTATTCGCTGAACAAGGGACCCAAGAGTTACATCACGGGCAGCTTGGAACTCGATACGCCACAGATCTCCGAGCTCCTCGCCGAGGAAGGCGGCTCGGATTACGTCCTGGCCGTCATGCAGCACGAACTGAGCCATGTGATGGGGCTGGACCACGTGGATGATCCGGTGCAGTTGATGTATCCGGAGATCGGCGCACCCGATGGTTTGGCTGACGGAGACCTGACCGGCCTGCACCTGCTGGCGTCTGCCCCCTGCCGCAAGGACATCTAGGCCCGCTCTTGGCTGGAGCCGGACCATGGACTTCCCGGCGGGCGCGGTCCTATGCTGTCCCCAACGGCCGACGGCGGCGCCCCAACCGCGGTTCCGGGCCGTCGCGTCAGGGGGTTCGATGGAACCTGATGGGTCGCCACAAGGGCCAGACCCCTATCCCCCGCCGCGTCATCTCCCTCCTGCGCAAGGACCGCTGCAGCAACCCACTCCACAGATCAGGCACCGCACCGTGGCCGCGGTCTTCTTCTTTTTCGGGGTCCTGGGATTGGTCTGCGCAGGTGCCTATTTCGGCGGAGACCTGCAGCCGCTGTGGGGTTCGTCCGCCCCGCAAAGCCAGTCCCCGCGCCCGGGGGTGCTGCCGTTCGGCCAACGGGAAGACCCGGTTCCAGGGCGGGAGGAGGCTGACGCTCCTCTGGGCGCACCCGCGCCCTTGCAGCGGAGCAGTACGGCCTACAAATTCCTGGCGGTCAAGACGGACGGAACACCCGTGGCCTACTCCCCCTGCCGCCCCATCCATTACGTGGTGAACTCGACTCTGGCTCCCGCGTCCTGGCAGTCCTTGGTCGAGGAGGCTGTGCGGCAGGCCAGCCTGGCGACGGGACTCCACTTCGTTTACGACGGCCCCACCTCGGAGCAGCCCACCAGCAACAGGGCCGGCTACCAGCCTGAAACGTACGGCGACCGCTGGGCTCCCGTCCTGATTGCCTGGACCACCCCGGAGCAGGTCCCACGGCTCACGGGCCAGACCGTCGGACTGGGTGGCAGTTCGTCGATCGGACTGAGCAACGGCTACAAGGCCTATGTCACCGGCACGGTGTCCCTGGATGCGCCGCAGTTCGCCGGAATCATGGGGTCCTCCCAGGGCCGCGAGATCGGCGTGGCAGTGATCATGCACGAGTTGGGACACGTCCTGGGCCTCGACCACGTGGATGATCCCCGCCAGCTCATGTACGACCAAGCCTCATGGGTGCGCCAATACGCGGCGGGCGACCTGACGGGCCTGGCCAAGCTCGGCTCCGGTCCGTGCAGCAAGGACTTCTAGCGCTCCTTTACACGACGCCCGGCCCGTCCGGCCACGATGTCCACCGCTTCCTCCACAGTGTCCACCAGGAAGATCCGTTCAGCCATGGGCCTTCCCGCGGCCAGGCTTTGCAGCATGGGCCACGCGGGGAAGCTCCGTTCCCAGTGCTCGCGTCCCACCAGCACCATGGGCGTGACGGTTTCCGGCGCACCGTAGTAGTTCTCGCACGCGTCCTGGAAGATCTCCTGCACGGTCCCGGCCGAGCCCGGGAGGAACACGATTCCGCCGTTGCACAGTTCCAGAAGGATGGCCTCCCTGATGGCGTTCGCGAAGTACTTGGCGATGTGCGTCGCAAACAGGTTGGGTGGCTCATGACCGTAAAACCAAGTGGGAATGCCCAGCGTGGCGGTGCCTTCCGGATGATGGTCGACGACGGCGGCGGCCTCGCGCGCCCAAGCCGTCACCGACGGCCTGAACCCCGGAACGACGGCGAGCGCCTGCAGCGCCGCGCGGAAGTCGTCGTCGTGCGTTTCGCTCAAGTACGCACCCAGGTTGGCCGCTTCCATGGCACCAGGCCCGCCGCCCGTGGCGACCGTGAGACCGGCCTGGGCCAGGAGGCGTCCCAGTCGGGCGGCGTCGGCGAACTCCCGGGTGCCACGCTGGGCTGCGTGGCCGCCCATGACTCCCACCAGTTTGGAACCCGCGAAGGACCCATTCCGGAGTGCCGCGTCCAAAGCGTCGCCGATCGCGTGGTCATGGAGTGCTGCGGCGAGGGTCGCATCAAGGCTTGAGCGCTGGCCCGGAAGGATGCTCCACTGGTAGACCCTGGCGTCCAGCGTGTCCTCGTACTCAGTGGCGGAGATGTGATCGTAGAGCTCCTGTGCGGTGTAGAGGCTGCCGCGGTAGGGGTTGAACGGGACTCCGCGCAGCTTGGGGAAGATCAGGGCGCCTCGGCCCCGGAGGGTGTCTTCCACGCCGTCGTCGAACGTACATCCCAGGAAGATGGCACCCTGCGGACTGAGGGAGAGCAGTTCCCGTGAGCGTCCGCGGAGGTCCAGGGACTGGGCGTGCCAGCCATGCATCGAAGCCGCTCCGGCGCCAACCAAACGGTCGAAGTGAACCACGCTTTCGACGTCGAGCGTCCGGGGGCTGGGGTTCAGGGAGCCGGAGGGATTCATGGTTTCAGCGTAGTGCGCGGGAAGGTTACACCGCCGTTTGGGGCCCGGGACACCGGCCGTGCATCATGAAGCATGACCAACACTTCCGGCGCTCCCACGCGCATCGGTGTCCCCGTCCGCCTCAGCAGCTCCGACGCCCCGGACGCCCGGGTGGGCGAGGCCAATGAACTGTTCGTGTTCATTGTCGAGCTGCTGCGTGAGGCCGGCGCCGAGCCGGTGCTGCTGACCCCGGAATCCGTGTTGGACACAGAACTGGGCGCGCTGGACGGGGTGCTCTTGCCGGGCGGCGGCGACCTTGACCCCCGGCTGTATGGCCAGGAACCGGTGGAAGCCGTGTACGACGTCAACCCCGAACAGGACACGCTGGACCTGGCCGTTGCGCGCGCAACGCTCGACGCCGGGCTGCCGCTCCTTGGCATATGCCGCGGACACCAGCTCCTCAATGTGCTCTATGGGGGAACGCTCATCCAGGACATGCTTCCGTCCACCGTGGTGCACAGCGGCCTGGATCCGGATGATGCCGCCGCGAGCGAGTGGGCGTGGCATGACGTGGTGCTGGCCCCCGGCTCCCGGACCGCTGCCCTCTACGGCTCCACGGACGGCACCACGGTCAAGATCGCTTCGGGCCACCACCAGGCCGTGGCTACCGTCGGCGAGGGCCTGGCAGTCACAGCCATTGCCGACGACGGCACCATCGAAGCACTGGAAGATCCCGACCGGTGGGTGACGTCCGTGCAGTGGCACCCCGAAGCAGCCCAGCTCCCTTCCGCCGAGCGTCTCCTGCCTTTCAGCGCCTTCGTAAAAGTGTGCCGGAGAGCTACCCAGGACCGGCCCGGAGGAGTACAGTAACGCTCACTGCATCAGTTCCCTTACTTTCTGGGGACCTGGAGCGCACAATTACATTCGAATGACGTCGCAAGGGCGTCTTAAGTTCGCCGGCTGGGGGGCCCAACGTCTGCTCAAAGGAGCATTGTTGTGGTCCGTTCAAAACCCGCCAATCCACACCGTCATCCGAAGACTCCCGCTTCCCTCCTTGGCATCCTGCTGACTTCCGCTCTGGCCTTCGGCGGGCTTGTCCTCGGCGGCGCCGCGCCGGCAGCCGCCGCAGTCCCACCCTGCGCCGGAACCGGCGGGGCCATGCAGATCGTGGCCCACACCGACGACGACCTGCTGTTCCTCAGCCCCGACTTCATGCGGGATATCCAGGCCAAACGCTGTGTCCAGACGATCTTCACCACCGCCGGGGAAGCCGGCGAAGGCGCCTCGTACTGGCGCGGCCTCGAGGCAGGCATCCGTGCGAGCTACTCCAAGATGGCCGGCGTCGCCGACTCGTGGACCACCTCCGACGCCGGTGTCCCCAACAGGCCGCTGACCATGCAGACGCTCAACGGGGCACCCAACATTTCCGTGGTGTTCATGCGGCTCCCCGACGGATTCCCCGATGGCGATGGCAGCGCCGCGTACAACGACCAAAGCATCCTGAAACTCTGGGACGGACGCCTCTCCTCCATCCGGCCCGTGGACAACGCAGCAACGTTCACCAAGACGCAGTTCCAGAACGCCCTCAACCGCTTGGTGGCCAACTTCCAGCCCACCACGTTCCGCACGCAGGACTGGACCGGGAACTTCAACAACCCCTACGACCACAGCGACCACTGGGCCACGGCAAAGTTCGCCCAACTGGCTACCCGGAGCTACACCGGTCCGCACACCTCCATCGCCTACGACGCGTATGTGATCGACGAGTATCCGCAGAACGTGACGGGTGCTGATCTCACGGCCAAAGTGGATACCTTCGTGCGGTTCGCCGACTTCGACATGTACATCTGCAGCAGCCCCGGCGAGGGCTGCCCGGACTCTCCCTACGACGAATGGCTCAAACGGCAATATGTCACGGCCATCGAGTGGGTAGGAAACGCTGCCAAGTTGGCGGGCACCACCGTCACGGCTTCGTCCCAGAAAGCTGCAGCCCAGAGCCCCGAAAAGGCACGCGACGGGTACTTCTGGGGCGCGCCGATGGACGCTACCCGGGAGTGGGTCACCGCCAGTGAAAAAACCGGCAGCTGGATCCAGTACAACTTCTCGCCCACGCGGACCATCAACGCGGTGACGCTCTCGGACAGGCCTGTCCTCACTGACCAAGTGACCGGCGGCAACCTTACCTTCTCCGACGGCAGCACCGTGGCGGTCCCGGCCTTGCCAAACAACGGCTCAGCCCTGACAGTCAACTTCCCGGCGCGGACCGCGAGCTGGGTACGTTTCAACATCACCTCAGTCAGTGCGGGCACCACCAACGCCGGCCTGTCCGAATTCGAAGCGTACGTCACTGCTGACACCGTGGCGCCCGTCGTCACGGCCACACCGCCGGGCGGAACCTACGCCGCCGGCCAGGCCATCACCCTGGCAACCAACGAGACCGCCACCATCTACTACACCGTGGACGGCAGCACACCCACCACGTCCAGCCCCAAGTACTCGGCCCCGATCACCCTCAACGGTGCGATGACCCTGAAGTACTTCGCCGTGGATGCAGCGAACAACTCCTCCGCCGTCGCCACGCAGATGTACTCAACCGGCCCTGACGTCACCAAGCCCGTGGTGACGGCCAACCCGGCCAGTGGAGCCTACGCGGCGGGAACCAAGATCGCGCTGACCGCCAACGAGCCGGCCGAGATCCGATACACCACGGACGGCACGGATCCGCTGACAGCAGGACTTGTGTACAGTGCACCGGTCACCTTCAACGGCCCCGGCCCCCTGACGTTGAAGTACTTCGCCAAGGACACGGCAGGGAACACCTCCGACGTCGCTACCCAGACGTACACAGTGCCCCCGGACACCACGGCACCGGTGATCACTGCCAATCCCACCGGCAGGGCTTTGGCCAGTGGGGCAACCATCAGCCTCGGCGCCAATGAGCCGGCCACGATCTACTACACCACCAATGGAAGTACCCCCACGGCTACCGAATCGGCGACCAACCTCAAGTACACGGCCCCGATCGTCATGGGCAGCTCCACGCTGACGCTCAAGTACATCGGCGTGGACACGGCCGGGAATACCTCGGCAGCGGGAACCCAGACCTACACCGTGCCCGCAGCCGGACCGCCGTCGGCCCATGACTTCAACGGCGACGGGCGTGCGGACGTCCTGGCTGCGGACACCGCAGGCAACCTCTACCTGTATCCGGGCAACGGTTCCGGCGGGCTCCTCCCCCGGCAGGTGGCCCTGCCCGCCCCTGCGTGGTCCTCGATCACGGACACCATCACTCCGGGCGACTTCAACAGGGACGGCAAGAACGATCTCCTGGCCCGTGCCGGGGACATCCTGTACTTCTACCCCGGTGACGGTGCAGGCAGCTTCGGCGCAAGGACCCAGGTGAGCACGGGCTGGAGCACCATGACCCAACTCTTCTCCCCCGGCGACTTCAGCGGCGACGGAATCCCTGACTTCATGGGCCGGCGCAGCAACGGTGAGCTCCGGCTGTACGAGGGCAACGGAAACGGTGGCCAGCGCACCCCGTACACAGTCGGCACCGGCTGGGGCATCATGAACGCCATCTTCAGCACCGGCGATTTCAACGGAGACGGCAAAGCCGATGTACTGGCGCGCCGAACGGATACGGGAGCATTATGGCTGTATCCGGGCAATGGCTCCGGAGGTTGGCTGCAGTGGAACCAGATCGCTACGGGCTGGAATACGCGCACTGCACTCGCCGGCCCCCGGGACCTAAGTGGCGACGGCAAGAACGACGTCCTGGGCCGCATTGGAGACAACTTGTGGCTCTACCCCGGATCGGGAGGCGGAACTCTGGGAAATGTGCCGCCGATCAGCCTGGGCGCGGGTTGGCAGGGGATGAAGGTCATCGCCTGAACAACCCCCACTGAACCTGGCGCGGGTCGGAGTTTTCCCCCAGACTCTTCCGGCCCGCGTCAGCCACGTCCGACCCTCTCTCACCAAACCGCCCTCTCCCACCGACCCTCTCTCACCAAACCGCCCTTCCCCACCGACCCTCTCTCACCAAACCGCCCTTCCCCACCGACGCTCTCTCACCAAACCGCCCTCTCCCACCAACGCCCTCTCACTTGCCTCAAGAAAGCCAACCGCAGGAAGGCCCGACGGCGGCACTCACCCGCGTGCCGACGTCGGGCCCTCCTGCGGCCGATGAGAGACCGTTCGGTCGATAGGGGCATTGGATGAGAGAGGGACCGGTCAAAAGGGGCATTAGGTGAGAGAGGGACCATTCAAAAGGGGGGATTCGGTGAGAGAGGGACCGGTCAAAAGGGGCATTCGGTGAGAGAGCGTTTAGGGGCGCACCTTGACGGGGACGCCGGTTTCGAGTGACTCCTGCGCTGCGTCGGCCACGCGGGAGGCGGCCACAGCGTCCTCCGGCGTGCAGGGGTTCTTGCGTTCGCCAAGGATCACTTCCGCGAACGCTGCCATCTCCGAGCGGTACGCCTGGTGGAAACGCTCGGCAAAAGTGCGGTGCGCGGTACCGGCTGGGAACGCGATCCCCAATTC
The DNA here is from genome assembly GCF_044748905.1 of Paenarthrobacter sp. NPDC089714. NCBI lineage: Bacteria > Bacillati > Actinomycetota > Actinomycetes > Micrococcales > Micrococcaceae > Paenarthrobacter > Paenarthrobacter sp. NPDC089714. The sequence goes on along the minus strand of NZ_JBIVGX010000005.1, from coordinate 201,557 downwards.
GGCTGAACGTACCGCCATCTGGTGGTCCATCCCCACCAGGATTGAACCGTCAGAACCCTGCAATTCCAACCGGACGTCATGGCCAGCCCCGTTGTAGCGGCTGGCCGAGACCGTTCCCACCGTGCCGTCGTCGAACGTCACCACCGCCAGAGCGGTGTCGACGTCGCCCACCTCACCGATCGCGGGGTCGCCGTTGTTGGAGCCCTTGGCGTAGACCTCCACGATCTCCCGGCCCGTGAGCCAGCGCAGGATGTCGAAGTCGTGGACCGAGCAGTCCCGGAAAAGACCGCCGGAGCTGGCAAGGAACTCAACAGGTGGCGGCGTCATATCGCACGTGACGGCGCGGACGGAGTGGATCCAACCGAGTTCACCGGCATCGTAGGCCCGTTTGGCCTCCAGGTAACCTGCGTCGAAGCGTCGCTGGTGTCCGATCTGGACGGTGCCGCCCTTCTCACGGATGTAGTCCAGCACCGGGAGGGATTCGGCAACGTTGACGGCCACGGGTTTCTCGCAGAAAACCGGGATGCCGGCGTCCACGCCCGCCCGGATGAGGTCCGGGTGGGTGGCCGTACCGGTGGCGATCACCAAACCGTCAATGCCGGACGCGATCAGCTCCTCCACCGCGGGCAGGAACTCCGCCCCGAAGTCCGCGGCAACGGACCTGGCGTGTTCGTGCGCGACGTCGGTCAGCTTCAGCCGCACGTGAGTCCCATCAGGGTTAAGGACCTCGTTCAGCGCGACGATATTCCTGGCGTGCATCACGCCGATCCTGCCCACGCCCACCAGGCCGAGGGTTACTTCTTTCATGCTGTCTCACTTCCTCTCCGGACATTCGCCGGATAATCCAGGGAAACCACGGAAGGGCCCCGGCGGACGTGCATCAGCCGGGGCCCGTACGCGGGCGAACTAGTGCCGTTTGGTGGTGCTTTCGGGCGCGGCATCGGCGACGTCGGCTACTTCGGCTTTGACTTCTTCCAGGGCGTCCGAGTGTCCGCCGAGTTGTTCGAGTTCGTGCGCCAGCTCGGCGAGTTCGGCGCCACCGGCCATTTGGGCGGTCAGCTCTTCGAGGGTGATGTCCTTCTTCTCGTAGTAGCCGATGGACTTGCCGCGCTTGAGCAGGAGGAACCGGTCGCCCACGGGGAAGGCGTGGTGCGGGTTGTGGGTGATGAAGATGACCCCCAGGCCGCGGTCGCGGGCCTGCAGGATGTAGCGGAGCACGACGCCGGACTGCTTGACTCCCAGCGCGGCGGTGGGTTCGTCGAGGATCAGGACCTTGGCGCCGAAATACACGGCCCTGGCGATCGCCACACATTGGCGCTCACCGCCGGAGAGCTGGCCGATGGGCTGTTCCACGTCGCGCAGGTCGATGCCCATGTCCGCGAGTTCCTTCTTGGTGATGTCCTTCATTTTCTGGACATCCATACGGCGGAACGGGCCCACGCCTGTGGTTAGTTCGGAGCCCAGGAAGAAGTTCCGCCAAATCGGCATGAGGGACACCACGGCGAGGTCCTGGTACACCGCTGCGATGCCGGCGTCGAGCGCTTCACGGGGTGAACCGAGCTTGCGGTCCTCGCCCATGATCTTGAAGCTGCCTTCGTCGTGCTGGTGCAGGCCTGCGATGATCTTGATCAGCGTGGACTTACCGGCACCGTTGTCGCCCAGGACGCACGTGACGCGGCCGTTGTCCACGGCCATGGTCACGTCCCGGAGGGCGATGATGTTGCCGTAGTGCTTGCCCACGGCTTCGAGGGAGAGCAGGTGCACGGGCGTGTGGGTCAAGGGGTCCTTCTCGTCTTTCAGCAGGGTCTGCTGGTCGATCTGGTGTGCATTCATTGGTCCGGCCCCTTACTTCAGTTCTGCCCGGCGTTTGACGATGAGGTTGACGATGGTGGCCAGCAGCAGCATCAAGCCCAGGAAGAACTTGAACCAGTCCGGATTCCATTGTGCGTAGACAATGCCCTTGTTGGCCATGCCAAAGATGAATGCACCGATCGCGCCGCCCACGGCCGAGCCGTAGCCACCGGTGAGGAGGCAGCCACCGATCACTGCGGCGATGATGTAGAGGAACTCGTTGCCCACGCCTTCACCGGATTGCACGGCGTCGAAGGCGAACAGGTTGTGCATGCCCAGGATCCAGCCGCAGAAACCGACTGCCATGAACAGTCCGATCTTGGTCTTGGTCACCGGAACACCCACGGCGCGGGCGGCATTCGCGTCGCCGCCAACGGCGAAGATCCAGTTGCCGACGCGGGTCCTTAGCAGGATCCAGGAAGCAATCAGCACTAGAACGATCCAGAAGAACACGGTGATCTTCACTTCAACACCGCCGATGCTGATGGAGGAGGCGAAGACGGCGCGGGCGGAATCGAAGCCGTCCAGCTTGGAAATCGAAGGGGAAGAAACGGAACCGCCGATCAGGCGGGTCAGTGCCAGGTTCAGGCCGGTCAGCATGAGGAAGGTGGCCAGGGTGACGATGAAGCTGGGCAGCTTGGTCTTGACCAGGATCCACCCATTGATGAAGCCGATGCCCAGGGAAACCACCAGCGCCAGGAGGACGCCCACCCAGGCGTTCATGGAGAAGTACCAGCTGAACAGCGATGCGGTCAGGGCCGAGGAGATGACGGCCACACCCGTGGAGAGGTCGAACTCACCACCGATCATCAGGAGGGACACTCCCACTGCCATGATCCCGATGGTGGAGGAACCGTAGAGCACGGTAGCCAGCGCATTCGGCTGGGTAAAGGTCTGCGAGACGGATGCGAAGAAGATGAAGAGGACAACGGCACCAACGAGTGCGCCAACCTCGGGCCGTGCGAGGAATTTCTGGAACGGGTTCCGGCGCCCGACCCGCTCGTCACCGGGCGCTGTCGCCGGCGGCAGGGTTGCTGTGTTTGCCATAGGAATGACTCCTTGTTGGTCAGGCTGCGCGGCGGGCGAATCGCCGCGCAGCCGGATTCCTGGATCTAGCGGACGCCCTGCTGGGCGAACTTGAGGACGTCGGAAGCGTTGGACTTGTCCACGATGGTGGGTCCGGTCAGGACGGGCTGGCCGCCACCGATCTTGAAGCCGCCGCGCTTGGCCTGCCACAGGGCGTCAACGGACATGTAGCCCTGGAGCCACGGCTGCTGGTCGACCGTAAAGATCACGTTGCCGTCCACGATCTTCTGGGCGAGTTCGGCGTTGAGGTCGAAGCTGGCCACCTTGGCCGAGCTGCCCGCATCGGTAACGGACTTGAGGAGCGTCAGGGTGATGGGGGCGCCAAGGCCGATGATGACGTCAGCGTCCTTCGAAGCCTGGAGCTTGGCGGTTGCGGTGGACTGCACGGCGGTCATGTCCTTGCCGTCAACGTAGAGAATCTCTGTTGCGGGGACTTTGGCCTTCACGCCTGCACACCGGGCTTCGAGGCCCACGTGGCCCTGCTGCTGAATGACGCACACGGGGTGCTTGTAGCCCTCCGCAGCGAGCCTGGTTCCCACTGCTTCGCCAGCGAGCTGCTCGTTGGAACCGAAGTGTGTGAAGGCGCCGAGCTTTGCCGAGACGGATTCTCCGGCGTTGAGGCTGACGACGGGAATACCTGCATCGGTTGCCTTCTTGAGGACGTCCTTCAGGGCGTCGGGTGTGGCAATGGTGACGGCAATGCCGTCCACTTTCTGGTCGATGGCCTGCTGGACCAACTGCGCCTGGCGCCCGGCTTCAGGGTCGCTCGTGTAAAGGAGTTCAACGTTGTCCTTGGAGGAAGCTTCCTCCGCACCCTTCCGGACGATGTCCCAGAACGTGTCGCCGGCTGCGGCGTGGGTGATCAGGGCGACCTTGATGCGGTCAGTGGAAGCTGCCTGGCCTGCCGCAGCACCACCGCCGTTGTCTGCGGGCTTTCCGCCCTGGCTCGAACAGGCGCTCAGTGCTATCAGGGGAACCACTGCTGCGGCGAGTGCCGCTTTGCGCCACGAGAATTTTGCCACCGTTATCTCCTTTGATTTCAGCTTGGGGTGTCCGGAGACTCGTATCCGGATCAGCCACTACTCAGATCATGGTGACTGACCTCACACTTTGTCAAGAGTTTGTCCTGACATTAGGATGTTTTTACGTAAACCCTTCTCAATGACGGCGCCATACTTCCGGGCGAGACCAATTCCTTGACGGCCCGATAGCGGCTGCTATGATCAGAAAAAGGCAGTATGTCCTATCAAGCGAACATGAGCGGACAAACTCATCCATCCGGCAGAGGAGCCATGACCCTGCTCCCCGGCCGGCTTTTCGAGCCGTCCAGGAGGAAACAGTGACGAACCAACTCAGCCTCAGCATCGACCGTTCGTCCCCGGTGCCGCTCTACCACCAGGTGGTGCAAGGCATCGAAGCCGCGATCCACAGCGGACTCCTGGAACCGGGCAGCCGCCTGGACAACGAAATCGATCTCGCGGCGCAACTGAATCTCTCCCGCCCCACCATGCGCAAAGCCATGGACGAACTGGTCCGGGCCGGCCTCTTGGTCCGCAAGCGGGGCGTGGGCACCCAGGTGGTCGCCAGCCAGGTCCGGCGGCCGCTGGAACTCTCCAGCCTGTTCGACGATCTCAGCAACAACGGCAAGAAACCCACCACGGATGTACTGAGCTTCTCGCACGTGGAGGCCGATGCCGCGACACTCACGGCCCTGCAACTCCCTGCCGGATCCAAGGTGTACCACTTCACGCGACTCCGCAAAGTGGGCGGCAAACCCTTGGCCCTCATGGAGAACTGGGTCCGCGACGACATCACCAGCATGGACGAAGCCCAGCTCGCCAGCGAAGGCCTCTACGCCATCCTGCGGCGTGGTGGCGTGAACTTCCGGCTCGCTTCGCAGCGCATCGGCGCCATGATCGCCAACGACTACCAGGCTCCCCTCCTCGAAGCCGAGGTGGGTTCGGCCCTGGTCACCATGGAACGCACCGCGGTGGACGACACCGGACGCATGGTGGAAACCGGACACCACGTCTACCGCGCCGATTCCTACAGCTTTGAAATGACCCTCGTACAGCGCTAACGCAAGGACACAACTTATGGCCAACTGGGTATACCCCCTGGGAACCGCCACCGACGGCAAGTGGGACGTTTCCCTCGGCACCTCCGATTCCAGCCTCGCCGTCGACGGCTGGGCCCATACCGGACTGAAGGTCGCGACGCTCGCCCCGGGTGCCGCCGTCGAACTTTCCGCCGCTGCCGAAGAGCGCATCGTGGTACCGCTGAACGGCTCCTTCACGGTAACGGTCGACGGCGGGTCGTACAGTCTCGCTGGCCGGCAGTCGGTTTTCCACGGGCCAAGCGACGTCCTCTACACGGGTATCGATAAGGCCCTCACCATCAGCTCGAACGACGGCGGCCGCGTCGCCGTCGCGACCGCACCGGCAAAGGCCGGGTACCCCACACGCCTGATCACCGCCGCCGAAACCCCCGTGGAACTGCGCGGCGCGGGCAACTGCTCCCGCCAGGTGCACAACTTCGGCACACCGGCCGCACTCGAAGCCGACCGTTTCATCGTCTGCGAAGTCATCACCCCCGCCGGCAACTGGTCCTCCTACCCGCCGCACAAGCACGACGAGGAGAAGGACGGCGAAACCAGCCTCGAGGAGATCTACTACTTCGAAACCCGCGTGGCTCCCGGCTCCCCCGCCCCGGAAGACGCCGATGCGTTCGGCCATGCCCGTGTGTACGCCTCGGACGAGCGTCCCATCGACGTCTCCGCGGAAGTCCGTACCGGCGATGTTGTCCTGGTCCCCTACGGCTGGCACGGCCCGGCCATGGCAGCACCCGGCTATGACCTCTACTACCTCAACGTCATGGCCGGCCCTGGACGTGTCCGCGACTGGCTCATCAGCGACGACCCCCACCACGGCTGGATCCGCCAAACCTGGGAAGGCCAGGGCGTGGACCCGAGGCTCCCGTTCTCGGCCTGATCCTGAAAACCCAGAAAGCCCCTGTGACTCGACGAGTCACAGGGGCTTTCTTTGCGTTTGGGCGCTACTTCGCTTGGGCGATGTAGTCCGTCATCGTCTTGAGCTGGTAGCGGGAAACGTCCTCGGCGTTCTCGTCCTCGGCGAAGACGCTGGAGACCATGACGGTGTTCTCCTTGTCCAGGAAGCCGATTTCCTTCAGGCCGCCGAAGAACTCGTTCCAGTTCACGTCGCCGTCACCGATCTTCAGGTGCTGGTGGACGCGGACGGCGTTGCCGGGCGGGTTGGTGATGTAGCGCAGGCCGTGGGAGGCGTGGTGGTTCATGGTGTCTGAAATGTGCACCAGGCGCAGCTTGTCACCGGCGGCGCGCATGATATCCAGCGGCTTGTTGCCCATGTGGAAAGTATGCGAGGCAACGTAGACCATTCCGATGTTCGGGGAGTTGATGCCGCGAATCACGCGCAGTGCGGCCAGGCCGTCCTCCACGAAGTCATCCGGGTGCGGATCGATCAGCACGTCCAGGCCCTCGCGCTCGATGATCGGCACCAGCTCCTCCATGGACCGGTAGAAAGCCCGCTCTGACTCTTCGGCCTTCTCCGGGCGTCCGCTGAACTCGGTGTTCATGGTCTGCACACCGAGGTCGACGGCGATCTGGATGGCACGCTTCCAGTAACGGACCGCCGCTTCACGGGCGTCCTCGTCCGGGCCTGACCAGCGCAGGACGGGAAGGATCGAGGCAATCTCGACTCCGGCGTCCTTACAGGATGCCTTCAGCTTGCCAACCAGCTCATCGTCCGCCTTGGGGTGGTTGTAGAACGGGATGAGGTCCGCATGCGGGGTCATTTGCAGGTACTTGTAGCCGAGATCGGCAGCAACGCGCGGGAACTCGAGCAGGCTGTGGCTGTGGTGGAACGGTGTGGGATCGAGGGCGATCTTCACTGGGCACTCCTTTGTGGTCTCTGGGGAAGGAAAACGGTGGCCGGCCGCGGTACTGCCGGCCAGACACCGCTGTGATGGTGGGGCTGCGTTAGTTGTACAGGTCCGGCTTGGTGTTGAGCTGCACCTTGACCTTCTCGCCGGACTTCTGGGCCTCGACGCCGGCCTCACAGCACGCTGCCGTGGCATAACCGTCCCAAGCCGTGGGGCCGCCGATTTCACCGCGAAGTGCCGCGTCCACCCAGCCCTGGACCTCGACGTCGTAAGCGGCACCAAAACGGTCCTCGAAACCGGGGGTGACGTTGCCGCCCCACTTGCCCGCTGTCTGGACGTACGGGCCGCTGTCGCCACCGATGCTCACGATGCCGTCCTCGAAGGACGCCTGCGTGGCCACCTGGTAGCCGAACTTGGCATTGACATAGATTTCGACGTCGGCCAGCACACCGGATTCGGTTTCAATCAGGACATGCTGGGGATCGTGTTGGCCGCTGGGTGCGTTGCGCGTGGGCTTGCCCAAGCGAACCTGCACGGACGTGATTTCCTCACCCGTGAAGTAGCGGATCGCGTCGAATTCGTGGACAACGGAGTCGTTGATCAGCATTTCGTTGGTGAAGCCCTCGGGCGTGGTGGGGTTCCGGTGCTGGTGGTGCAGCATCAACAGCTCCCCCAATTCGCTGTTGCGGATGATGGAACCCAACGCCGAGTACTCTGCGTCGAAGCGGCGCATGAAGCCAACCTGGATGCGCTTGTGCCCCAAAGCCTGCTCGGCCTGCACAACCTTCCAGGCGCTCTCTGCGTCCGGGGTCAGCGGCTTCTCGCAGAGGATCGGGAAGTCCTTCTCCAAGGCCTTGTACAGGATTTCCTCGTGCAGGAAGCCCGGGGTGGCGATCAGCACGGCGTTGACGTCGCCATTGTTGAGCGCCTCGTCGGCGCTGGCCAGGGCAACCGCCCCGTCAATGCCTTCGATGGCGGCTTGCGCACGGGCCAGGTCGACATCGACGACGGCGGCCACTTCGGCGCCGTGGATGCGGGTGCTGAGGCGCTTGATGTGGTCCGCACCCATGCGGCCTGCGCCGATGACGGCAACGCGGAGAGACTTTGTCACTTTCTTATCCTTCGTGAGGTTTGGTTGGCTACTGGACCCGTGTACGGGATCCGCAGGACAGGAGGTAATTGCGGGTTCGCTTGGCAATGGGCATCGGTACGTCGAACGCTACCGGGTACATGTCCTGCTCCACGATGCCGAAGATCGGCCGGTTCAGGCCCTCGACTGCTTCGATGACGGCACGGAGATCCGGGAGGCCGTTCGGCGGCTCGGTCATGACGCCGGCCAGGTTCGCGGCGGCCCAGGTCATGTTCTTCTCGTTGACTTCCGCCAGGACCTCGGGGTTGATCTGCTTCAAGTGCAGGTAGCCGATGCGGTCCGGGTAGTTCTTGATGAGCTCCAGGCTCGAAGCACCGCAGTATTCGGCATGGCCGGTGTCCAGGCACAGGTTCAAGTACTGCGGGTCCGTGGCTGCCAGGAGGGTTTCGATATCCTTCTGCGCTCCAACATGGGAGTCGGCGTGGGAGTGGAACTGCTGGTGCAGGCCGAAGTCCTCCAGGAGGACCTTGCCCATCCGGTTGTGGCCGGCGAAGAGATCCGCCCACTGTTCGTCCGTGAGTTCGCCGTTCTCCACGGCCTCACCCGTGACGTCGTCCCGCCACATGGCCGGAATAACCACGATGTGCTCGCCGCCCATGGCCGCCGTCAGTTCGGCCACCTTGCGGGCCGGTTCCCAAGCTTCGTCGTACTGCTTGGCACCGCGGTGGAATGCCGTGAAAACCGTACCGGCGGTGACCTGCAGGTCGCGCTGCTTCAGTTCTTCTGCGAGCCGGGTGGGGTCGTTCGGCAGGTAGCCGTAGGGGCCCAGTTCGATCCACTTGTAACCGGATTCGGCAACCTCATCCAGGAACCGTTCCCACGGGGTCTGCTGGGGGTCATCCGGAAACCAGACACCCCAGGAGTCGGGGGCGGTGCCAATGATGAGCTTGTTCTCGACGTCGGTCATGACCACGGTGTCTTTCTTTCGAGGGTCCGTCATGCTCCGGCCGATTGGCCGGAGCAGGACGGATGGAACTAGTTGGAGGGGAAGTTGTAGGAGGCGCCGGAGGCGTGGTGGGTTTCGGGCCAGCGGGAGGTGATGACTTTGCCGCGGGTGTAGAAGGAGACGCCTTCGGGGCCGTAGATGTGCTTGTCACCGAAGAGGGAGGCTTTCCAGCCGCCGAAGGAGTGGTATGCCACCGGGACGGGCAGGGGCACGTTGATGCCGATCATGCCCACCGTGACCGAGCGCTGGAACTTCCGTGCTGCTGCGCCGGAGGAGGTGAAGATTGCGGTGCCGTTGCCGTAGGGGTTGGAGTTGATCAGCTTTATGCCGGCTTCGAGAGTGTCCACGCGGACCACGACCAGGACGGGGCCGAAGATTTCCTCGGTGTAGGCGCTCATTTCGGTCTTGACGTGGTCGATCACGGTGGGGCCAACCCAGAAGCCGTCTTCGTGGCCCGGGACGACGAGGTCGCGGCCGTCCACTACCATCGCAGCACCGGCGGTTTCGGCTTCGGTGACGATCTTGAGGATGCGTTCCTTGGAGGCCGGGGTGATGACGGGGCCCATTTCTGCGCCGGGTTCTGTGCCGTTGTTGACCTTCACGGCCAGGGCGCGTTCTTCGACCTTCTTCACCAGCAGGTCCGCGGCGTCACCGACGGCGACGGCCACGGAAATCGCCATGCAGCGTTCCCCGGCCGAACCGAACGCGGCAGCGGCGAGGTGGTCGGCGGCGTTGTCCAGATCAGCGTCCGGGAGCACGATTGCGTGGTTCTTCGCCCCGCCCAATGCCTGGACCCTTTTGCCGTGTTTGGTGGCGGTTTCGTGGACGTATTGGGCGATCGGGGTGGACCCGACGAAGGAGATGCCGTCCACGTCCGGGTGGGTCAACAGACCGTCGACGGTTTCCTTGCCGCCGTGCAGGACCTGGAACACGCCGTCGGGCAGGCCTGCGTCCTTCCAGAGCTTGGCGAGCAGCAGCGACGGGGACGGGTCCCGCTCGGAGGGTTTGAGGATGAACGCGTTACCCGTGGCGATGGCCATCGGGGCCATCCACAACGGGACCATGACCGGGAAGTTGAACGGGGTAATACCCGCCACGACGCCGAGGGGCTCGCGGAAGGAGAACACGTCAATGCCGGTGGAAACCTGGTCCGAGTAATCACCCTTGAGCAAGGACGGGACACCGCAGGCGAACTCGATCACTTCCAGGCCGCGGCCGATCTCGCCCTTCGCGTCGGAGAGGACCTTGCCGTGCTCGGCCGTGATCAGTTCGGCGAGTTCGTCCACGTGCGCGGCGACGAGCTCACGAAACTTGAACAACACAGCGGTGCGCTTGGCCAGGGAAATGTCACCCCAGGAATCAGCGGCCTTGCGGGCCGCGGCGACCGTGGCATTCAGGTCGGCCTCGTTCGCCAGGCGGAGCTCCGCGGTGACCTGCCCTGTGGCCGGGTTGTACACCGGCTGGGTCCGGTCGCCCTCACCGGCGGATTCAGCACCGTTGATGAAGTGGTTGATGGTGGTCAAAGTGGTCGTCGTCGACATGCGGACTTCCTTGTCTGTGGTGCGCGGGTAGTGGCTGGGAAACTCAGCCGAGCAGTTTGCGCTGGCGGTTCTTGTGGTCGGTGTAGGTCTTGTAGGCCTGCTGGGTGGACTCGAGCTCGGAGACAGCCGAGACCGGCACGTCCCACCAGGACTCGGAGGACGGGGCGTCCAGGAGGGGATCGGATTCGACGTGGATCACGATCGGTCCGGTCTCCTCAGGAGCGGCTTTCGCATCCCGGATGGCTTGTTCGAGTTCGGCGATGACCTTCTCGCCCGGCTCGATCCGGATGACTTTCGCACCGAGGGATTCTGCGTTGGTGGCGAGGTCGATGGGCAGGTTCTCGCCGGCGTCGAAGGAGTGTTGTTCCTTGTCCAGGACGCGGTACTGGGTGCCGAAACGCTGCGAGCCGAGGGACTCGGAGAGGGACCCGATGGAGGCGTAGCCGTGGTTCTGGATCAGGACCACGATCAGTTTGATGCGTTCGGCGACGGCGGTGACCAGTTCGGTGTGCATCATCAGGTAGGAGCCGTCCCCCACCATGACCACGACGTCCCGGTCCGGACCACCGTTCGCGGCTTCGGCAAGGGCTGCGCGCTTGACGCCCAGGCCACCGGGGATTTCGTACCCCATGCAGGAGTACGCGTATTCCACGTGGTACCCGAACGGGTCCCGGACACGCCACATCTTGTGCAGGTCACCCGGCAGGGAACCCGCTGCGCAGATCACCACGTCCTGGGCATCCATCGCCTTGTTCGTGGCACCGATGATCTCGTTCTGCGCCGGCAACGGCGTGAACCGGGTCTCGAACGCCTCATCCACGATTCCGTCCCAGCGGGCCTTCTCGGCGGCGACCTTCTCTTCCAGGTCAGCCCCCACACGGTAACCGCCCAGGGCCTGGTTCAGTTTCACCAAGGCCTTGCGGGCATCAGCGACGATCGGCAGCGTGGTGCCGTGCTTGTACGCATCGATCGCGGCGACGTTGATGTTCACGAAGCGCACGTCCGGGTTCTGGAACGCCGTGCGGGACGCGGTAGTGAAGTCCTCGTACCGGGTGCCGATCCCGATGATCAGGTCCGCCTCCGCGGCCATGGCGTTGGCCGCCGTCGTGCCCGTGGAACCAATGGCTCCGAGGGAGTGCTTGTGGTCCCACGGCAGAACGCCGACACCGGCCTGGGTGTTGCCCACCGGGATGCCCGTGAGCTCGGCGAACTTCGCCAGCTCGTCATTGGCGTAGGCGTAGAGGACGCCACCGCCGGCAATGACCAGCGGACGCTTCGCTGCGCGGATCGCTTCGACTGCGCGGCGGATGTCCTCATCTTCGGCCTCGGGCCGGCGGATCCGCCATTCCCGCTCGGCCAGGAACTCCTCGGGCACCTCGAACGCTTCGGCCTGGACGTCCTGCGGCAGCGAAATGGTCACCGCACCGGTCTCGGCCGGGTCCGTCAGCACCCGCAGACCGTGGTGGAACGCGGAGAACAACTGCTCGGGGCGGGAGACCCGGTCAAAGAACTTCGAGAGCGGCCGGAACGCGTCATTGACCGTGATGTCATACGCGTACGGCAGCTCAAGCTGCTGCAGCACCGGGTCAGCGGCGCGGGTCGCGAACGTATCCGACGGGAGCAACAGCACCGGCAGGCGGTTCGTCGTGGCCAGCGCGGCACCGGTGAGCAGGTTCGAGGACCCCGGACCGATCGAGGTGCTGATCGCGAACGTCTGCCGGCGGCGCGTGTGCCGGGCATACCCCACAGCCTGGTGCGCCTGGGCCTGCTCATTGCGGCCCTGGTAATACGGCATGATCGACGGGTCAGCAGCCTGGTACTGCTTCAACGCCTGGCCCACACCAGCGACGTTGCCATGCCCGAAAATACCGAACGTGCCCGGAATCAGTCGCTCACGGAACTCCACACCAGCAACAGAATCCACGGTGTACTGCTTGGACAAAAACTCGACCACGGCCTGAGCCACGGTCATCCGACGGGTTACAGATCCCATGGGTAACTACTCCGATACTTTCACGGGGATACGGTCTGACGAAGCGAACCCCGCGGCAGCGGCGGCAGCGGGCGCAGTGGTGTTCAGCAGCGAGGCGGCCGTCGCGACGGCACCTGCCACATCGCCGTCGTGCGGGTAAAGCAGCGTCCGCCCCACGGTGAGGCCCTGCACACCGGGCAAAGCCAGCGCAGCCTGCCAGGAAGCGAACACCTCGTCCTGGGAACCGTCCGGGTCGCCACCGAGCAGCACGGTCGGCAGGGTGGTGGAGGCCATGACCCGCTCCATCTCGGCCACCACGGGCAACTTCATCCACGTGTAGGCGCTCGTGGAACCCAGACCCTCGGCGATCCCGACAGACTTGATCACGGCATCGGCACGGAGATCGTTACGGACCTTGCCGTTCGCGTCACGCACGGACAGGAAGGGCTCCACCATGGCGATGAGCTTCCGCTCGGCCAAGGAATCGATCGCCTTCGCAGTCGCTTCAAGCGTGGCGACCGTGTCCGGGTCGCCCAGGCAGATCCGGGTCAGCATCTTCCCACCATCCGCGCCCAAAGCCTCCAAAGCGGCGGCGGTATGCCCAGTGAAGCGGTCATCGAACTCGTTCACCAGGCCGGCCAGGCCGCCGCGGTTCATGGAACCGAACACGAGCTTGCCCTCCAAAGCACCGAGCAACAACAGGTCATCCATGATGTCCGGGGAAGCCAGGATGCCGTCCACGGCAGGGTTCGCCAGCGCGACCTGCAAACGGTCCAGCAAATCGCGCCGATCAGCCATGGCCATCGGCTCCGAACCAACAGACAGGGCACCACGGGCCGGGTGGTCCGCGGCGACAATGAAGTTCTGCACGCCATGCTTCAAGCCAGGATGACGACGGCGGGTGGCAGCAGCGCGGGCCACGGCCTCCGGATCCTCCAAACGGATACGGCTCAAGTGCTCATAACGGCGGGGGTCATCGTTGAGGCTCAACGCACTGCTCCTTCTGTAACGGCGGCGGAAGCGCCGGGGACCGGACGGCCGCGTTCAGCCAGCAGCGAGGTGACCTCATCCGGCGTCGGCATCGCATCCGCGCAGGACAGACGCGAGGCGACAATCGCACCAGCGGCGTTCGCGTAATCCAGCACCTCGGACAAAGGCCAACCGGACAGCAATCCGTGCACGAACGCGCCACCGAAGGAATCCCCCGCACCCAGGCCGTTCACCGTCTCCACCGGAACCGGGGCCGACACCACACGCTCGGTGCGGGTCTTCGCCATCACACCTTCCGGGCCGAGCTTCACCACGGCGATCTCCACGCCGGCAGCCAGGAGGCGGTCCGCCTGCTCATCAGGAGTCCCCTCCCCCACAGCCACGGCGCATTCCTTGTCATTGCCGATCGCGACCGTCACATGCGGAAGGATCTTGGCCACCTCCGCGCGGGCCTCTTCCTCGGAAGCCCAGAACATCGGACGGTAATCCAGGTCCAGGATGGTGAACTGGCCATCCTTCAAACCGGTCCGGGGGCGGGCCTCATGCGCCGCAATATGGGCGCTGCGTGAGGGCTCCTGGCACAGGCCCGTCACCGTGGACCAAAAAATCACGGCGTCCCGGATCGCGTCCAGATCCAACTCTTCGGCCTTGATCTGCAGATCCGGCGCCGTGGGAAACCGGCCATAGAAGTACAACGGGAACTCATCCGTGGCCGGCTTGATCGCACAGAACGTGGCCGGAGTCTGCCCAGCAGCGGGGGTGACGAAGGAATCATCCACATTGAACTTGCGCAGCTCGCGGTGCAGGAAATTGCCAAAAGGATCATCACCGGTCCGGGTAATCACACCCGTGCGGCGGCCATGGCGGGCAGCGGCTACGGCCACGTTGGAGGGCGAGCCTCCCAGGTACTTGCCGAAGGACGTCACGTCCTCCAGGCCGACTCCAATGTCGTTCGGGTAGATATCAACGCTGATGCGCCCGATCGTGAGCAGTTCGTGGGTCACGGTACTCGTGGACCTTTCTCTTGTGAACTCTGAACCTTTGAGCGCTGGGCCCCAATGCCTTGCTACCCCTCAGTGAGCGGGGCCACATGACTACTTTGCACCAGATTTAATGTCCTGTCAAAGGTTTGTACTGACATATTTACAACGTGACACGCAGCGCGCCTACTTGCGGGGAACCGCCAATTCTCCGGTGACATACTGACTGCGCCCAAAGCCGAACGACCAGTCCCCGGCAGTGTTCTCCACATAGCCCAAGAACACGTCCTCGCCGGCAATCCCCACCCCCGCGAGCCCGGAAGCAATGGCCTCGAAGAGCGAACTCTTCGCCACCTGGCTGCGACCACCCTGGGTGAAGATTTGGATCATCACAACGCCGGAACTGCGCTCAAAACCGAGTCCGGCGTCCTGGGCGACGATCTGGCCCTGTGGATGCTCCGTGAGGATATGGAAGTAGTCCCGCTCTGGAATTCCATACTCAGTCAGGATGGCATCGTGAATGGCTCGGCTAATGGCGGCCAGATCCTTGGGCGAGCGGCCCTGGTTGACGTCGACACGAACAAGAGGCATTGCAGGTCCCTTCGAATAGTTTGTCCTAACATACTAACAAACTATTCCGATTCCGGATACAGCAATGGCCCGCCCAATACCTGGACGGACCAAATACCCAGCCTTGCGAGGCCGCTCTACATCCCTACCCCCAACCTCGCAAGCTCGGCCAGGCAACCCGGGTGCTGCGCCCGGCTGAGGAATAGCGCGCTGAGCAGGCCTCACAACGGGCGCTTAAAGCACGACGGCGGCCCGTCACCTTTCCGTTCGAAAGGTGACGGGCCGCCGTCGTAAGGCTGTTGTAAGCCTAGAGCGCTGCGAAAACCTCGCGCAGCAGCTTGGCGGTCTCGGACGGCGTCTTGCCGACCTTCACGCCTGCTGCCTCGAGGGCTTCCTTCTTTGCCTGTGCGGTACCAGCGGAGCCGGACACGATGGCGCCGGCGTGGCCCATGGTCTTGCCCTCGGGAGCCGTGAAGCCTGCCACATAGCCGACAACCGGCTTGGTGACGTTGGCCTTGATGAAGTCGGCTGCGCGCTCTTCAGCGTCGCCACCGATTTCACCGATCATGACGATCGCCTTGGTCTCCGGGTCGGCTTCGAACGCAGCCAGGGCGTCGATGTGGGTGGTGCCGATGATGGGGTCGCCACCAATTCCGATCGCGGTGGAGAAACCGAGGTCGCGGAGTTCGTACATCATCTGGTAGGTCAAGGTACCGGACTTGGAAACCAGTCCGATGGGGCCCTTGCCCGTGATGTTTGCCGGGGTGATGCCAACCAGGGCCTCACCCGGGGTGATGATGCCGGGGCAGTTCGGTCCGATGATGCGGGTGATCTGCTTGCCGTCAGCGTCCACCTTGGACTGGGCGAGTGCCCAGAACTCGGCGGAGTCCTGAACCGGCACACCTTCGGTGATGACTACAACGAGGCCGATCCCGGCTTCGATGGCTTCAACCACTGCGTCCTTGGTGAATGCCGGCGGAACGAAGACGATCGAAACGTCCGCGCCGGTTTCGGCGATGGCTTCCTTGACGGTGCCGAAGACGTTGATTTCCTTGTCGCCGTGCAGGACCGTGGTGCCGGCCTTGCGGGCGTTGACGCCACCAACAATGTTGGTGCCGGCCTTGAGCATCAGGGCGGTGTGCTTGGTGCCCTCGCCGCCGGTGATGCCCTGGACGATGACCTTGGAGTCCTTGTTGAGGTAGATAGACATTGTCGCGTCCCTTTACTTAGCTGCGTTGGCGAGCTCGGCGGCCTTGTCGGCGCCCTCGTCCATGGTGGCGGCCAGGGTAACCAGCGGGTGGTTGGCCTCGGTCAGGATGCGGCGGCCCTCTTCGACGTTGTTGCCGTCGAGGCGAACAACCAGCGGCTTGTTCGCCGAGGAACCGAGCTCTGCCAGTGCACCGACGATGCCCTTGGCGACGGCGTCACAAGCGGTGATGCCACCGAAGACGTTCACGAAGACGCTCTTGACCTGGGAGTCGCCCAGGATGACGTCCAGGCCGTTGGCCATGACCTCGGCGGACGCTCCACCACCGATGTCAAGGAAGTTGGCGGGCTTCACGTTGCCGTGGTTCTCGCCGGCGTAAGCGACGACGTCGAGGGTGGACATCACAAGACCGGCGCCATTGCCGATGATGCCAACTTCGCCGTCCAGCTTGACGTAGTTGAGGTCCTGGGCCTTGGCCTTGGCCTCGAGCGGGTCGGCCGCGTCCTTGTCTTCCAGCTCACCGTGGTGCACGTGGCGGAAGTCGGCGTTCTCGTCCAGGGAAACCTTGCCATCGAGGGCAACAATGTCGCCTGCGCCGGTGCGGACCAGCGGGTTGACCTCAACCAGGGTTGCGTCTTCCTTCTTGAAAACGTCCCACAGCTTCAGAATGACATCGGCGACTTTGCCGCGCAGTTCTTCAGCGAAGCCGGCAGCTGCGACGATCTCGTCAGCCTTGGCCTGGTCGATTCCAACAGCAGGATCGATGGCGATCTTGGCGAGTGCCTCGGGGCGCTCTACAGCAAGCTGCTCGATCTCCATGCCGCCTTCAACCGAGCACATGGCCAGGTAGTTGCGGTTGGCACGGTCCAGGAGGACCGAGAAGTAGAATTCTTCGGCGATGTCAGCGCCCTGGGCAATCATCACCTTGTTGACGGTGTGGCCCTTGATGTCCATGCCCAGGATGTTGGTGGAGTGCTCAAGCGCCTCGTCGGCAGACTTGGCAACCTTGACGCCGCCAGCCTTGCCGCGGCCACCAACCTTAACCTGCGCCTTTACGACAGTAACGCCGCCGATCTTCTCAGCAGCTGCCTTCGCTTCTTCAGGAGTGTGCGCCACGATGCCGGCGAGCACGGGTACACCGTGCGCTTCGAACATATCGCGCGCCTGATATTCAAACAGGTCCACGGTTTAGTGTCCTTCTACGTCGAAGTAGTTTCTGTCCAGCCGGAACCGCGATGACCGCGATTAGCCAGCTGCGGAAAGTACGCGGTCATAACCAGTAATCATGCCCGGTCACATTGCGTAAGGTCCTCTCGGAACTTTAGCCCTTTGAGGCGTCCCGCCACTCCCACAGTACCGGTTAAGTGAGTAAGCTTACACTTCTATCGAGCGTAGAAAATCCGCGTGATGGCGCGGTTTTTGGGCTCACACGTACGCTCCGCAGTGGTCAGGAATCTTCCTTCAGGTTCCCGCGGACCGTCTTGCCGCCGTCGGAAATCAGCTGGTAACCCTCGCGGCTGACGAAGAACGCTACGCCACCGGAGACGTTTCCGCAGGCAACGCCGTCGTTGTACGCGGAGCACCGCAGGCCGTTACGTTCGATGTTCTGCCCGTCAGCCAACTCACGGAGCTTGGAAATGGTACCGTTCCGCGTTCCTTTGGGACCGTACTCCGACTCCATTTGTGTTACGCCGGAGCGACACGAGCCGTACACGGCCTTGTCCGGCGAGAGCAGCACGGTCCCACCCAAGTAGCCCAAGCCGGTAGCGCCGCAATCGTCGGAAATGTCCTCCGCTTCAGGTTTGGCGTAGGCCGCCAATTCGCACTGCACCACGGGCACCACGGCGAATTTGTTGTTGGCAGCGTCCGAGTACGTGTTGGGCTCATAGGGCAGGTTAATATGGCCGCCCCGCGAGGACGTCATGGCGCAGACGATGTTGTGGTCCGGGGTGACGAACGCAATGACGTCGTCGCCCGCGGCGAGGGTTGTCTGTTGCGTCACCGGCACCTGCTTGAGCTGTTCCAGGGGAGGCAGCGGCTCCGGAGGAACGTAGTTGGGGTCCTTGGTGGAGAAGGAACACGCCGTGCTGGCCAGCAAGAGCAAGGCGGCAAGAATCCCCAATACAGTCCGTCGCATGGCTCCAATTATGCCGTGGCTGCTCAGCCGGCCCCGCCACGCCTCCGGCTTTGATGCGCTGCGACTGCGATCAGTGTGCCGAACGTCAGAAGACCTCCGGCGGCCCACAGCATTGCGTTGAGGGTTCCGGACTGCAGCCCCGTAGCCGCCAGTTCAGCGGACGACGCCGGCTCTACCGCGCCTGCCGGCAGCACCGTTGTTGGAGGTACTTCACCCGCGGCTGGTGGTTGTGCTGCAGGCGGCGGTTCGACGGCGGGTGGCCGGGTTTCGAGGACGGTGACGGTGGTCCAGAAGATCTCCCGCTCAACGAGGCCCGCGTCACGGAATTTCACGTAAATCCGGAACGATCCCGCCCTGGTGGGCGTGCCATTGAGGAATCCGTTGCCATCAATAACGAGCCCGTCCGGACCGGGATCGTGCCAATGCAGGCTGCCGGCCATGTGCTGCGGCGTTCCCCACCACATGGAGTAGGGGCCGACGCCGCCGGTCACCGAAGCGATCTTGGCCGAGTAGGGCTCCCCCAGGACGGCGGGCGGCACTACATAGCCCACAGCGTACGGTGCACTTGCCCGCACAGTGATCCTGAACGAGGCTTCGCTGGAACCGAACTGGTCCGTCGCCCGGACGGTGAAGGCGTACGTGCCGACAGTCGTGGGGGTTCCGCTGGCTGACTTGTTGCTCCAGGACATTCCGGGCGGAAGTTGCCCTTCAACGATCGATGTGGTGAACGGTATGACTCCGGCCGTGAACACGTCGATGCTCTGCTCATACGGAAGGCCAATAACGGCGTCCGGGTACTGACCGGTGTAGGTATGCAACTCAATTTTTGGCGGGTGGTATTCGCTGATGCTCGCCGAGACTTGTCGTGACACGGTCTGGGCAGGTTCCGAGGAGTCCGTTACGGCCACGGTCATCTGGTAGTAACCAGCTTGGCTGGGCGTCCCCGTGACCTTCAGGCCAGCCTCATTGAACGCCAGCCCTGGCGGCAGGTCGGTCACTGTCACGGAATACGGGGCAGTACCTCCTGAGACCACCAACGGTTCGTCGAAGGGCTTTCCCACGAAGCCGTTCTCCACGTACCCCTGCACGGCCAAGGGCTCAGGGTCCGCGGCGAGAGTTTGGTCAGGCCCATTGGTCGACCCTGTGGGCACCACCGCTTCCGGAATCGCAGGCTCTGTGGCCGGGATCGACACGGTGCCTGTTGGTTGTGGCTCTGGAGTCGCCGTGGCAGTGGCTGTGGGTGTTGCTGTGGACGAAGGGAGCGGCGCGGTGCCCGGCTCGGTGGACACCGGTTCCGGCGCGGGCTCGACGGCGGGAAGCTGGGTGGGCGTTGCAACCTCGGCGCCCGGCACGGGTTCGCCTGCAGCTAAACCGGGAGGCGCCAACTGCAACGCCAACCCACCAGCCAAGGCGGCGGCCAGAATCATCCCCCAGATTTTAGCGGCAAAACCACGTTCCCTCTGCATGGCGCCCACGCGCGTCCTCCCCCACAAGAATGCGAAACCCCCGAAGCGCAGCGCCCTACCGAATCATGCGGACCCCAAGCGCGCACGCCCGGCCAGTCTAAGACGCGCTAAGGCTCCTGACAACGGGCAGACCGGACGGCTCAGTGCTCGACCCCCCCCCCCGCTGAAGTCACACCACAACCGTCAATCACGACAGAAGACGCGATGGTGATTGGCAAACACAGCCACCGGATACCAGGCCTTCCGGCACGGGATATCTTTGCGTGGTGTGACTCGCTGGCCAAGGCTACGTGGTCTTCTTCCGTGCGGCAGGGTCCAAAGTGCACTCGCCGATTACTTTAATGAAGCTGCCGTACTTTGTTGCTGTGAAGATCAGGGTCATTCCCCGTGGACCTGACGCACCTATTTCAAGGCCAGTGCTGTCCGCACCCTTGCCGTCGAAGATATTTCCAATGGTGTAGCCCTTCGATTCCCAGTGCGCTTTCATCACTTCGACTGCTGCCTGTGGATCGGCGATGGCACCACCCTTGATTTGCCGCTGGTACAGCCTGCCGTCGGCGCGCGCATGTATGCCACAGGGTTCGGAGACGTAGTCCACGGTGTCCTGGCGGTCCCATCCTGGCCAGGTGGTGCCGGAATGTTGAACCGTGTCTTCCATGGCATCCAAGAAGTCGGTGAACACTTCGGAGGCGCTGCGTTGGCCTGGCCCCGGCTCAGTGCTCGATCCACCCGCTGAAGTCACACCACAACCGGCAATCACGACAGAAAACGCGATGGTGATTGGCAAACACAGCCACCGGATACCAAGCTTTCCGCCACGGGATGTCCTTGTGTGGTGCGACTCTTTGGTCATGTCTATGTGGTTTTCTGCCTGGCAGCGGGATCGAGGGTGCACTCTCCAATTACGTTGATCAAGCTTCCCCGGGGTGTTGGCGAGAATTGAAGTAGCATTCCTCGGCTTGTGTAAGCGTTTATCTGGGCACCCGTCGCGGGGTCTCCGTTATCGAAGGTGTTTCCGATCTTGTAACCCTTCTCCACCCAGTGCGCTTTCATGTTCTCTATTGCGGCCTGCGGATCGTCTATAGGACCTCCCTTGATCTGTCGTTCGTATGAGCGACCGTCAGCGCGTGCGTTCACACCACATGGCTCTGAGACGTAGTCCGCCGTATCCTGGCGGTCCCATCCTGGCCACGTGGTGCCGGAATGTTGAACCGTGTCTTCCATGGCATCCAAGAAGTCGGTGAACACCTCCGATGCACTCCGCTCGCCAGGTCCTGGCTCGTCAAGCTGCCTATCCTTTGTTGGATCTACATTGCATCCGGTCATCAGTAAACTTCCCATCATCATCGAGACCAACCACACCCTGTATGCAGGCTTTAGCATCATCATTTGCCAAGTTCTTCTCTTAGTTCTTGCGGTGTAAGGTCGCGCTCTACGGAGCGTCCCAGCGGAGCCATCTCACCGCGAATTTCCACCAACTCGCGTCGGAGCGGAATCAGCTTCTTAATCTGGCCTTCCTTGCCCGTGGACGTCAATGCGATGTTATGGGCGGACTCGGTGCTGGGGTCGAGGTAGCCATGATCACGCGTCGCAGCAAACAGGGTATTGCCGCTACCCTTTACTGCCCAACCGTTGGCGTCGTGGCCCGTGGTCCTCCAATAGACCTCACCAGTGTCCGGATCGTAGCCACCCTCGGAAGAGAAGTTTTTCCCGCCAAACCAAGAATTCAGAGGATCTAGCCGACCCTCACGACCACGCAGTCCGCTGCCAATAATTCCGAATGGAGCAACACGGTCCTCGCTGGACGCCGTCACAAAGACGTCGGGCCTGCCGTCCGCGTCCTTTGCCACGTGCAGGTCCATTGCCGAGCCCACGTCCCGCCAGGCAATTCCGGCAGAGCCGAAGAACGTGACTGTATCGACGGAGTGGGTGGTGGAGATCAGCGCATACGATGCGGTGGTGGTGCCGTAGGAGTGGGCAACTACGTTCAGATGAGGTTGGTCAACTCCGTCGGATCCGCTCGTACGCAACTCCGAAAACCCATCCAAGGCCATGGCTAGCTTGGCCCCGCCAGCCTTGGCCTGTTCAGTCGATAACACCTCACTGCTGGGCGGAGCCTCAGGGCTGTCGTAACCCACCCAGGAAACCACGGCAAGAGTGCGGATGTCGCCGCTTTTAAGCCCGGCAAATTCTTGGACCTTATACAAATCCTGCGCCGACTTCGTCCATGACTCCAGCCCGTCGGCCACGGTGGTTTTCATGCCCGGGACGTTCCATGTCACATTCGAAGCCGTGTCTAAGTCACCAATCGCAACAGCCACGAGAGGTTTTCCATTCTCGTCCGGGGTGAATGAGACGATGCTCCGGGGAGCGGCAGGGTCTTCATCGTTGTCTTTTCGGGGCTCCAGCGCGTCGTATATTTCCTGCAACACAGCCTTGTGCTCAGCAGTGGTCCGCGGATCCTTGTACACGGCATCCACGTTTGCTTTGTTGGCCTTGGCACGCGCGGCGTACGGAATCCCGTTCAGGTTTCCGATGACTCCTGGTGCCGCCACCACGAGGGCCGCCTGTTGGTCGGTGGTTAGACCAGCCCACCACGCCTTCACCTGCGCGACCGGTGGCGGCGAACGGAATCCCGATCGAAGGTAGTCAGACTCGGCCATCCCGTAATCGAGCAGTTGCCCCGGCGTCAGGGTC
Source organism: Paenarthrobacter sp. NPDC089714 (assembly GCF_044748905.1). Taxonomy (NCBI): domain Bacteria; kingdom Bacillati; phylum Actinomycetota; class Actinomycetes; order Micrococcales; family Micrococcaceae; genus Paenarthrobacter; species Paenarthrobacter sp. NPDC089714. The sequence continues at coordinate 179,046 of NZ_JBIVGX010000005.1, read as the reverse complement.
TTCCACAACGCCAACATTGCCAGGGGATCCCCTCCCCCGGACTCCATGCGGCGCAATTCCGCACGAGCATGGTCCAGCGCCGGATCCGTGGCGGTCCCACCCGGGTAATACGGAGGAACCGTTGACTCCCAGCGGTGCACCCCACGGACAGCGAACTCGCATAAACGCTGAGCTTCCTCGTGTTCCGACACCAACACCGAAACCCTGCGCAGTAGGTCGGAATGTTCCATAAGCGGAGCCTGTCCAGTGTGCTGACTGCCGAAACTTTCTTGGCTGGAGTGGGGATCCCAACTAGGGGTTTGCCCCAGATGGATCTCCATCCTCCGGTGGAAATCGGCGATGTCGTCCAAGAGGAGCTGACGCTTCCGTCGCAACTCCCGGACGGTTTCGGCGTAACGCATCAACGCGGAGAACACTGTGACCATGCCGGACCGAATGTTGTCACTCGTCTGGGTCACGGGCTTGAACAACGCCAAGACCACCGGCGCCTCAGGAGCTACGTAGGCATCAGCCAAAGCGGACCATTCCGATGACGCAGCCTGCACTGCATTGATCATCCCCTGCGCATGCCGCACCAGCGGAGACACAGCGGTTTCCAGGGCATCCGGATCAGGGAGGGCGAACAAGCCTGACGTATCAATCTGGTACTCGTTCACGCGGCCCTACCCCATCGGCCTAGCGCGGAACTTGTCCAGGCGGAAGCTGAACGTGGGGGCATCCACAATGCTTCGAGCGTTCCTGAGCACATCTGCGGCCAACTGCTCGTCACCGGCCACATAAGCAGCAACCGCAGCTTGGGTCCCGCCAAACACGTTGGCTATCCGCTGTGACAGCGCGAGGAGGTCCAGCAGCAGCACGTCGTCGCCGTAGAACTGGAGGGCACCGAAGACCGGCCCCGCACGCAAGGACCCGCCCACTTCATCAACGGTATGCCGCACGGCTGCGCGTATCGGCTCAAGTTCGCTGCAATGCGCCTTCGCTGCAGCGACCACACCCAGAGACTTGGCCACATCGATGTCAAACGTCATTGCTTGTCCCCAATGATTCAGTAAGGATTCTTATTAATCAATCGAAATGATTAATCCAAGCAAGAGTGTATACCGACAGAGAACTATCGAATCAAAGCGCCTCAGGCATCCAGTTTGGTCAGTGGCGCGTAACGCAACAGCAGGCGCTTCTCGCCGACGTCGAACTTCACCTTGGCCACTGTCTTGTCGCCGGCTCCTTCGACGCCCAGCACCACCCCGTTGCCGAAGCTGGTGTGGTTGACCTTGTCCCCCACCGACACGGCGATGACTTCCTTCTGCGGCTGAACCCGGGTCCTAGCCACGGCTGCAGGGACATCGGCGTCGAACCCGGCGGTTGGGCTCGCGGCAACTCCGCGGGAGGTGCCGGCTCCCCAGAAGGATCCGCCATAGCGGTTGGAGCCGATGGGTGCACCGCCCCAGCCGCCTGCGGCCTGGCGGGATGTACCCTCGCGTTTCCAGTCCACCAGTTCCGAGGGGATTTCCTGCAGGAACTGGCTGGCCGGGTTGTACTGGCTCTGGCCCCACATGCTGCGGACCTCGGAGCGGGTCACATAGAGCCGCTTGCGTGCGCGGGTCAGCCCAACGTAGGCAAGGCGGCGTTCCTCGGCGAGCTCCTTGGGATCCGTGGCGGAGCGTTGGTGCGGGAAGATCCCGTGCTCCATGCCGGTCAGGAACACCACGGGGAACTCCAGGCCCTTCGCCGTGTGCAGCGTCATCAGCGTGACCACGCCCAAGCGCTTGGCTTCGGCGACTGCGGCGTCGATGTCGGCCCCCGGCGCGTCCGGGATCTGGTCGGCGTCCGCCACCAGGGAGACCTGTTCCAGGAACTCGCCCAGTGAACCTTCGGGGTTGTCACGCTCGTACTCGCGCACCACGGCCACAAGCTCTGCGAGGTTCTCCACGCGGGATTCGTCTTGGGGGTCGTTGCTGGCGCGGAGTCCGGCAAGATAGCCAGTCTGTTCAAGTACGGCTTCCAAGGCCGCGGACGCCCCGGACCCCGAGGCTACCTCGGCGAGGTCGTCCAGCAGCTTCACGAAGCCCAACACTGCATTGACGGAGCGGGTAGCCATGCCGGGTGCTTGATCGGCGCGGCGCGCTGCGTCCATGAAGGACGTCCGGTCCCGCTCGGCCAAGGCAGCAACAGCGCCCTCGGCACGGTCCCCGATGCCCCGCTTCGGTTCGTTCAATACACGGCGGAGGTTGACGTCGTCGTCCGGGTTCACCAGGACGCGCAGGTAGGCCAGTGCGTCCTTGATTTCCTTGCGCTCGTAGAACCGGGTACCGCCAACCACCTTGTACGGCAGGCCAACGCGGACCAGTACGTCTTCAATGGATCGCGACTGGGCGTTGGTTCGGTAGAAGATGGCAACGTCGCCGGGACGCAGCCCCTCCTCGTCCTGTAGCCGGTCGATTTCCTTGGCGATGAACTGGGCTTCGTCGTGCTCGTTTTCGCCGACGTAGCCCACGATCTTCTCGCCATCGCCCTCGGCGGTCCACAGGCGCTTTTCCTGCCGGTTGGGGTTCCGGGAAATCACGGAGTTGGCAGCGCTGAGGATGTTCTGCGTGGAGCGGTAGTTCTGCTCCAGCTTGATGGTCCGCGCGTTCGGGTAGTCGTGCTCGAACTCCACGATGTTGCGGATGTCCGCGCCCCGGAAGGCGTAGATTGACTGGTCCGAGTCGCCAACCACTGTCAGTTCGCTCGGCTGGACCTCGGTGTCATTACCCAGGCCTACGATTTCCCTGACCAGGGCGTACTGGGCATGGTTGGTGTCCTGGTATTCGTCCACCAGGACGTGCCGGAAACGGCGTCGGTACGATTCCGCGAGCGCCGGGAAAGCCCGGAACATGTAGACGGTCTGCGCAATGAGGTCGTCGAAGTCCATGGCGTTGGCCTGGCGCAGACGCTGCGTGTAGCCCTTGAAGACCTCAGCCACAGCGGTTTCGAAAGGCTCGTTGTAATTGGCCGAAGACGCAAAGGAATCGTCGTCGATGAGCTCGTTCTTCAGCGCGGAAATCTTGTGCTGGATGGCCTTGGGCGGGAACTTTTTGGGGTCCAGGTCCAGGTTCTTCGCCACGAGCGTGATGAGGCGCAGCGAGTCCGCGGAGTCATAGATGGAGAAGTTGGAGTTCAGTCCCACGTTGGACGCCTCGCGGCGAAGGATGCGCACGCAGGACGAGTGGAAGGTGGAGATCCACATGGCCTTGGCACGTCCACCAACCAGCGCTTCGATGCGTTCCCGCATTTCCGCCGCAGCTTTGTTGGTGAACGTGATGGCCAGGATCTCACCGTGATGCGCCCGCTTGGTGGCGATCAAGTACGCGATCCGGTTACTGAGTACACGGGTCTTGCCCGAGCCGGCGCCGGCGACAATGAGCAGCGGGCTGCCGGAGTGCTTGACGGCCTCTTCCTGTTGCGGGTTGAGGCCCTGCAGCAAGGCATCAGCGGACGGCAAGCCATGCGACCCCTGGTGACCCCAGCCGCCCGAACCGGGAGCCCCATCATCCTCGCCTGTCCGGGCAGGAGCAGCACCACCGCCGCTGTGTGAAAGCTCCGGCGCAGCCTTGACTGCGGCCCGTGAGCCTGCCTTGAAGGGTCCGTCTGCATAGGGGTCAAACAACATATCCATGGTGCCTACCAGTCTAGGCGGTGGGTCTGACACTCCTTCGACCGGTGCCCGGGATGCGGACCACGTGCCCGCTCAAGCCAGCCCAGGACTAAGCGAACTGGGGCACGGAGGTGAGGGCAGCACTCAACTCGCGGACCGCCGTCGTGCCTCCTGCGACGAACCAGTTGAGTCCGTTGACCTGTACGACGGCGGTGTCCCCACCGGCAGCGCGGACGATCGCCTTGCCGGGGAGCCAATCCCATTCGGGGCAACTGTGCTGGAACCAGCACCCCAGTTCGCCGTCAGCCACCCGGCCGAGGTCGCACGAGCCGGAACCGAACATCCGCAAGGATGCCGCGGTGATTGCCGCGGCGTGCCACGGCATGGCCGCGCGCGGATCCGCCAGCCAGGTCGGGTGGATGTAGGTCGCGGCACTCAGTTGGCCCACTGCCACATCCCCCGAACCGGAGATCGGTTCCCCATTGAGCGTTGCGGGACGTCCTTCGCCGCCGAGCCACAGCTTGTCCGTTTCCGGCTGGTAGATGGCACCAAGCACCACGGAGGGATCCGCTACCGGGTTGCCGCCGCGGTCCGAGTCGTCGCGTTTCAGGGCGATGGCCGAGCACCAGTAGGTGGAGCCATGCAGGAAGTTGTAGGTGCCATCCACGGGGTCGATCACCCAGGTCCGGCCGCTCGTTCCGGCAACGGAGGCACCTTCTTCGCCCAGGATGCCATCCTCGGGGCGGCAGCGGCGCAACTGTTCAAGGACGTAGGCCTCGGCGGCGCGGTCGGCAGCCGTCACCACGTCCGACACCGAGGTCTTCCGCTCCCCCTGCAGGCCCCCCATCCGCATAAGCAGGGCCAACTGACCTGCCTCACGGACCAGGGCGCTGGCCAGTTGGTAATCGTCGAGTGATGGGTCCAGTTCAGTTGCTGTGTGCCTGCCGATGGTCATGGGTCCAGCTTATGTGGCGGAATAATGAATCACATGGCCAAGACCCCAGCGCAGCGCATCAAGAAGCACGGAGCCAAAGCGGCAGTCCCGGAGCACTCCCTGCCGCCCGTGATCAATCCCACCACCCAGCGCACCCCGCAGAAGGCACAGAGCAACTCCAGGCTCATTGTGATTGCGGGCGTGGTGGCCAGCGTCTTCCTGTTCTGGTACCTGCACCTGCTGACCCTCAACCAAATGACGCAACTGTCTGGCGGCCTGGCGATGCCGGACTCCCTCATTGGCGGTTTCTCCACGGACTACATCGCCCAGCTCCGTAACGCCATGGACGATGCCGCCCGGGGTCAGCTAAATTACGTCCACAAGACCGCCGGCACCCTGTTTCCCTTGATCTTTGGCTTCAGCTGGCTGCTCCTCATCGGCACCAACGTGGCCCGCAAATCGTGGCGCTGGGCCATGTGGGCGGCGCCGTTGCTGTTTGCCGTGGCCCACTTGTGGTCGAACGTCGCCATTGATTCGGTGATGGCTTCTGAAACGCCCGACGCCGGCTCGGTCGCCATTGCCTCGGCCGTGACCGTGGCGTCGTGGGTGCTGTTCCTGCTCAGCCTGTTGTGCGGACTGGTGGCTGTGTTCCTTGGGCGGAAGGACGCTACTGCACGGAAGGACGCTGACCCAACGTCCTGACCGCTTTCCGTTCCCTGGTGACCTGGTGGGCCACAACGAGGCCCACCAGGGACAGGCCCAGGATGATGGGATACGCCATGGTCCGTTCGATGGCACCGGCTTCATCCACCCGGAGCTGCACTGCCAGGACATAGATGGTGGTTCCCAGCGATACCACCCCGAACAGCAGCACCATCCACGACATTTGCGTGTGTCCGCGCCACACCAGGCCCAGGACCACCAGGGCGATGGGTCCGGCGATGAAGTACATTCCGGCGCCCGTCAGATGCAGTGCCAGCTCCGTGTCCTCGGGAACCAGCCCCACCATGGCCTGCCCGATCCCCGCAACCAGGATGAGCGCCCGAACCGCACCCGCTGCGATCCACGGAAAAGCCTCCGCGGATTTCGAAGCCATGCTGGGCCGGATGCCGCGCTGGCCCGGCTCTGCAGCCACGGACAGCACGGCGGAACTGACCAGCACGGCCCCCAGTACCATGGCCACGCCCTGGAGGACGAACGAGGCGTTCATCAGCCAATTCAACGGCGAACACACGTCGTAGCCATTGAAAGGTCCACAGTGCGCGGCACCGAGATCGCTGATGACGTGCTCCCGGCGGTCATAGGGCGGATCGCCGCGCCACGCCGCCATCGCAATGGCTTCCACCACGAAGTAGTGGATCAGCGTGATCGCAGCCCAACCCCCAACAAGTTCGCGTCGCCCTGCGAGGTCAGGCAGAAGCCCGCGGTCCCCGCCACGCGGACCAGCCGCCGTCGTCATAGCGCCAGAATAGACCCGCCGCAGCAGGCAGCGCAGCCCTTGTTTGACTCCGTCCCGCTACCGTTCACGCCGGACGCGCCATTCGTTGGCAGGCGCCGCTACCGTTCACGCCGGACGCACCCCTTGCGAAAGCGCGCCGCTACCGTTCCCGCCCAGCGCACCCGTTCTTACGGGAGCCCACGGCGCAAACGAGTGCGACCAGGCCAGCACACACCCCTCGTTGGCCGGCGCCGCTACCGATCCCGCCCAGCGCGCCCTTCGTTGGCCGGCGCCGCTACCGTTCACGCCGGACGCACGCCTTGCGAACCCGCCCCGCTACCCTTCCCGCCCAGCGCACCCGTTCTTACGGGAGCCCACGGCGCAAACGGGTGCGACCAGGCCGGCACACACCCCTCGTTGGCCGGGGCCGCTACCCTTCCCGCCCAGCGCACCCGTTCCGAACCCGCCCTGCTACCCTTCCCGCCCAGCGCACCCGTTCTTACGGGAGCCCACGGCGCAAACGCGTGCGACCAGGCCAGCACACACCCCTCGTTGGCCGGCGCCGCTACCCTTCCCGCCGGACGCACCCGTTCTTACGGGAGCCACGGCGCAAACGGGTGCGACCAGGCCAGCACACACCACTCTTGGCCGCCGCCGCTGCCCCGGGGCCACTAGCGGGTCCGGAAACGCCGTTCGCGGTGCACGCGCTGTGCAATCACCAGGCCTGCGGCCGCCAGGCCGATCGTCACGGGGTAGCCCATGAGCCGTTCAAGGATCCCAGGCTCGGGCACGTCCATGCGGGTGAGGCCGCCGACCACGAGCGCGCCGATGCACAGCGCCCCGCTCGCTGCGAGGAACCAGCTCACAGGGGTTTGCCGCAGCCAAAGGATTCCCAGCAGGATCAGGGCGAAGCCGCCACCAATGAAGAACATCAGGGCGCCCGCAAAATGCCATGGCGAGCCAAGGTCCTCCGGCACCAGGCCCACAAGGACCGTGCCCACGCCGGCAACCCCGGTCAGGATGCGAATGGCCACCGCAAGGATCCAGTGCTGGGCAATCACCCGCGGCGCCTCGCCGTGGAACCGCCGGGCCGGTACCCCCGGCCTCGCTGCGACACACAACAAACCGGCCGTCAGGAACACGGCACCAAGGATCAAAGCGAGCCCTTGGACAACAAACGAGGCATTCATCAGCATGTGCAACGGAGAGCACACAGAGCGGTCCTCGTAGATTCCGCAGGATATTGCGCCAAGGTCGCTGATGTAGCCGGTGGCGCGGCTGTACGGTTCGGGTCCCGCCCACGCGTCGATCACGGCAGCCTCGGCCACGAAGTACTGCACCACGCTCAGCTGGGCCCAGCCGCCGATGGCCGCACGGATGCTGCGGACGTTGGGAAGGAACGTGCCAGCCGATGCCGGTACTGTCGCGTGGCCACTCATGTCCGCCAGCCTAACCGTGTTCGGGCAGCGCCCTTGCAGCTTGTATGCTTATAGTCGTGTTCGGGCCGGAAGGCTCCCGCCAGGGACCTCCACAGGCCATGGACATGCGCCCTCGTAGCTCAGTGGATAGAGCACGGCTCTCCTAAAGCCGGTGTCGTTGGTTCGATTCCAATCGAGGGCACTTGAATGACCAGCAGCCACGGATGGACTTGCGGGCCTACCTGGCCGGCGAATGGAACGTGGAGCGGACCCTCCTTGATCGCGCCACCGGCACCCGCGGAACCTTTTCCGGCGTCGTACGTTACGTCCAGAACCCCGACGGCGGCCTGGACTACCGCGAAGACGGAACCATGCACTGGCCCACCCACTCAGGCCCGGCCTTCCGCGAGTACGTCCTGAAACCCGGCGCCACCGGGCAAAGCATGGACGTGTTCTTCCCCGATGGCCGGCCCTTCCACGTGATGAGCTTTGCCGCGGACGCCAACCAGGACAAGCACTGGTGCGATCCGGACGACTACTACGTCAACTACACCTTGGAGGGTCCTGACGCTTTCAGTTTTACGTGGGACGTCCACGGGCCGGCGAAGGACCTGCTGCTGGAGTCGCATCTGAGGAGGAACACATGAACGTGATCGTGGTCAGCGCCGTGTGCGTCTATAACGGGGCGGGCCAGCTCCTCACCGTCCGCAAGCGTGGGACGGACAAGTTCATGCACCCCGGCGGCAAGCCGGAGCCCGGCGAAACCGCTGCCCAGGCGGCGTCCCGGGAACTGGCCGAGGAAGTCGGCATCAGCGTGGCTCCGGACCAGCTTGAGCCCATGGGCGTGTGGCATGCCGTTGCCGCCAATGAGGAAGCGACCACCATCGAAGCCACGGTGTTCACGGCACCGGGTACGTGGGACGCGCACCCCTCGGCCGAGATCGCGGAGATCCGCTGGCTGGACCTGCACGCGCCGCTGCCGGACGACCTCGCCCCGCTGCTCACGGACCACGTCCTCCCGGCCCTCGCCGCCCCCAAGTAGGTCGCATTTGTGCGCGTTTTCCGCGATCAAAACGCGCACAAATGCGACCCAGTTGGGTACACCGGCATCAAAGCTCCGGGACCGCTTCCTGGGCCACGGCTGCGGCTTCCGCGAACTGTGTCCGGTACAGCTCGGCGTAGCGGCCGTCCGCAGCGAGCAGCTCGCTGTGCGTGCCCCGCTCCACGATCCGGCCGTCTTCCACCACCAGGATCGCGTCGGCAGCCCGGATGGTGGATAGCCGGTGGGCAATCACGACGGCGGTACGACCCTCGAGCGCTTCGCCCAAGGCTGCCTGGACGGCGGCTTCGTTCGTGGAGTCGAGCGCGGCGGTGGCCTCGTCCAGGATGACGACCCTGGGCTGCTTGATGAGGAGCCGGGCGATGGTGAGGCGCTGGCGTTCGCCACCGGAGAGCCGGTAGCCGCGCTCCCCCACCACCGTTTCGAGTCCGTCAGGCAAAGAGCGGATCATCGCTTCCAGGCGGGCGCGCCGCAGTACGTCCCACATCTGTTCCTCGGTGGCATCAGGCCGGGCCAGGCGCAGGTTGGACGCGATGGTCTCGTGGAACAGGTGGCCGTCCTGGGTCACCATGCCCAGGGTTTCGCGGAGGGCATCGAAGCGGAGGTCGCGCACATCCGTTCCGGTTCCAACCCCGTGGCCGCCCAGGCGCACCGCTCCGGAGTCGACGTCGTACAGCCTGGACAGCAACTGGGCCACCGTGGACTTGCCGGCACCGGATGACCCCACCAACGCCACAGTCTGGCCAGGCTCCACCCGGAAACTGACCCCATGGAGGACTTCTTCGCCGCCACGCGTGTCCAGCGTGGCCACGTCTTCGAGGGATGCAAGGGAGACCTTGTCAGCCGAGGGGTAGGAGAAGCGGACGTCGTCGAATTCGACCGCCACAGGTCCCGCCGGAACCGCCACAGCGTCCGGCTTCTCGGTGATGAGCGGCTTGAGGTCCAGGATTTCGAAGACGCGCTCGAAGCTGACCAGCGCACTCATGACTTCCACGCGGGCGTTGGACAGTGCAGTCAGCGGGGCGTAGAGGCGCGTGAGCAGGAGGGCCAGCACCACAACGTCACCCGGTGCCAACTGTCCCCCGATGGCGAGCCAGCCGCCGAGCCCGTACACCAGTGCCAGGGCCAGCGCGGAGACCAGGGTCAAGGCGGTCACGAAGGTGAACTGCAGCATGGCGGTCCGGATGCCGATGTCGCGGACCCGGCCTGCACGGGCAGCGAACTCGAGGGATTCCTCATCCGGCCGTCCGAAGAGCTTCACCAGCGTGGCGCCGGGCGCGGAGAACCGTTCGGTCATTTGGGTGCCCATGGCGGCGTTGTGCGCTGCGGCTTCGCGGCGCAGGTCCGCCAGCTTTGACCCCATCCGCCGTGCAGGGATCAGGAAGATCGGGAGCAGCACCATGGCCAGCACGGTCACCAGCCACGAGGTGTTGAGCATGACGGCCAAGGTCAGGGCCAAGGCAACCACGTTGCTGACCACACCGGACAACGTCCCGGCAAAGGCGGACTGGGCCCCGATCACATCATTGTTCAGGCGGCTCACCAACGCACCGGTCCGCGTGCGGGTGAAGAAGGCGATCGGCATGCGCTGCACGTGGTCGAACACCCGCGTGCGAAGGTCCACGATGACCCCCTCGCCGATGGTCGACGACAACCACCTGGTCAGGAGCCCCACGCCGGCCTCGCCCACCGCTACCAGCGCGATGAGCACGGCAAGCCAGACGATGGTTCCGGCACCGGATTTTCCGATGATGGCATCAACCACCTGGCCGGCCAGCACCGGCGTGGCCACGGCCAGCACGGCACCGGCGATCGAGGCGATCACGAACGCGATGAGCTTGCCCTTGTGCGGGGCAGCGAAGCCAAGGACGCGTTTCAGGGTCTCCTTGGAGAACGGCTGCGAACCGCTCTGCGCCCGGGTGATCTTGTAGAGCGAGCTCCAGGCCACGCCATCCATGCTCATGGTTACTTCTCCTGGCCCGGTATGTGGTGCAACTCCTGGACACGGCCATTTTCCAGGTGCCATCGTGAATCGAGCCGGACGTTCTCCAGCAGCCTGCGGTCGTGGGTGACCAACAGCAGGGCACCCTCATAGCTTTCCAGGGCTTCTTCAAGCTGTTCGATCGCGGGAAGGTCAAGGTGGTTGGTGGGTTCGTCCAACACGAGCAGGTTGACACCGCGCGCCTGCAGGAGCGCCAGGGCGGCACGGGTCCGTTCCCCTGGGGACAGGGAATCCACCGTGCGGGATGTGTGGTCGGCCTTGAGTCCAAACTTGGCCAAAAGTGTGCGGACATCGGCGCTGTTCCAATCAACCAGCACGGCCTCCACGGCGGCACCGAGCGGTTTGCCGCCGTCGAGCATTCCGCGGGCCTGGTCGATCTCGCCGATCGCCACGGAGGCACCCATGGAGGCATCGCCGTCGTCCGGGGTCCTGGTGCCGAGCAACAGCCTTAGGAGGGTGGACTTGCCGGCACCGTTGGGACCGGTGATACCGATGCGCTCACCGCCGTTGAGTTGCAGGTTGACCGGTCCCAGCGTGAAGTCTCCTTGGCGTACGACGGCGTCACGCAAGGTGGCGACGACGGCGCTGGACCGCGGTGCCTGGCCGATGCTGAACTGCAGCTGCCATTCCTTCCGCGGTTCCTCCACTTCCGTGAGCCGGGCGATGCGGGACTCCATTTGACGGACCTTCTGGGCCTGCTTCTCGGAGGACTCGGTGCTGGCCGCGCGCCGGATCTTGTCATTGTCCGGGTTCTTCTTCATCGCGTTCCGGACGCCTTGGGAGCTCCATTCCCGCTGGGTCCGGGCACGCGCCACAAGGTCAGCTTTGGTGGAGGCGTACTCCTCATAGCGTTCCCGGGCATGGCGTTTTGCCACGGCCCGTTCATCGAGGAAGGACTCGTAACCGCCGTCGTACACAGCCACGGAGTTCTGGGCGAGGTCCAGCTCCACCACGGTGGTGACGCAGCGGGCCAGGAACTCGCGGTCGTGGGACACCAGCACCACGCCGCCGCGCAGACCCTGCACGAACGCTTCCAGGCGGGCGAGTCCATCCAGGTCCAGGTCGTTGGTGGGTTCGTCGAGGAGGACGACGTCGAACCGGCTCAGCAACAAGGCGGCGAGCGCCACGCGCGCAGCTTGCCCGCCGGAGAGGCCGGTCATGAGGGCTTCGGCTCCGAGCTCCAGGCCAAGGTCCGCCAGCACGGCCGGGATTCGCTCTTCGAGGTCCGCGGCACCGGAGGCCATCCAGCGGTCGAAGGCCACGGAGTAGGCATCGTCAGCGCCGGGTGCACCTGAGCCGAGCGCCTCGGCCGTGGCTTCCATTTCTGCCGTCGCCTGGGCACAACCCGTCCGGCGCGCAATGTAGGCGGCGATGGTTTCGCCCGGAGTCCGTTCGTGTTCCTGCGGCAACCAGCCAACGAACGCATCGGACGGCGCCAGGCTCACCGTGCCTTCCTGCGGCTGGTCAACGCCGGCGAGGATGCGCAGCAGCGTCGATTTGCCCGCACCATTGGCGCCCACCACACCCACCACATCGCCGGGAGCCACCGTCAGGGACAGCTTCGAAAAGAGCGTGCGATGGCCATGGCCACCGGCAAGGTCCTTGGCTACCAAGGTTGCAGTCATGAGTTCAATCCTCTCGCTGCCTGCCCATTTTCTGCAGGCATGGAAAAACCCGCCGGTCCGGACTTGGGGGGTGTACGGACCAGCGGGTTCAAGAATCAAGCATAATTCAATGTGGCGTCCGCGTAAAATCGATTCGTACTACCACTTACAGCAAACTTTCCAGAGAGTCCTCCATGCCCCTACAGTCCAAGGCGTTCCAGCGCTGGCTCCACGGCGTTGCGCCGGACGCCAGCATCGCCGATGTCTGCAGGGTCTCCGGAATCAAACGGACGACGCTGGCCCAGCAGTTGGTTCGCGGCAAGGTAGCCGAATCCACGCTGGTGAGCATCAGCCGCGCCTACGACCTCAACCCGGTCCAGGAATTGGCCACGTTCGACCTCTACGCACAGCTTCGGGGCGAGCCCGTTCCGCCCACTCCCGCCGAGTTGGTCAGCCAGATCGCCACGATCGACCTGCTGCGGGCCGTGGTGGAACGTACCGAACCGGGCAGCGTCCCCGCCACCGGACTCACCGCAACACCGCACCCCACCGCCGTGCGGAACTGGGTGGACGCGATCGACGACGGCGAGTTGCGGCACCGGGTCAGTGAGGCCACCGGGATCGCGCCCCAAAACTTTTCCGCCCACCTGACAGCCAACCGGCTCCCTCCCGAACTGGCCATTGCCACCTCACGGGCCGCCGGGGTTGGACCGGCAGGTGGGCTGGTCGCCGGCGGGTTGATCACCGAAAGCGAGGCCGGCTGGACACCCCACGGGCGCCGGGACGCTTTGGACAGGATGACACTGGGCGAACTGGTGACACTGTCCGGCGAACGCCTCCAGGCCCTGGGCAAGAACCTTCGCCGCCAAGAACAAGACCACGAACGAACTGAACGAATTTGGGAGAACCTCGGATGACGGCTGTCCTGCCCTGGGCAACGCTTGTTATTTGCCTGGCCATTACCGTGGCGCGCATCCCCAGTGCGCTGCGCGGAGAGAACCGCGTGGTCTTCTACATCTTTGCCTTGATGACCATGGACATCCTGCTCAGTATCGAAGCACCCTACCTGGCCATCGACGCCGTCCTCGGGGGCATGAACCTGACCAACCTCATCCTGCGGTTCCTGCTGTATGGAACCTTCCTGCTGATGGGCATCAAGATCGCCACGGGCTTCGACTCCAAATCCGCGGTCCGGGCCATCCGGGGCCCGTGGGGCCTGACCGTCCTGGCCATCACTGCGGCGTTAACGGCCTACTTCTTCCTCATCACCGATACCCGGGGCTCCACCGTGGGCATGACGGGCCTGACGTGGGGTCCATCCATGGAGGCCTACGCTGCCCTTGGCCGGTTCTACCCGGGCTTCGTTTCGGCATGCCTGCTCCCGGCGATCTGGCGCACGGTGACCGGTCGTTTCCCGGCTCTGTTGCGCGGCGCATCGGCCTTGTTGTTCGTCGGCTTGACACTGTTGTTGGTGTCCCAGCTCTTCCCCTTGATTCCCCTGGTACATCTGTGGCTGCGCTCACTGATCAATTACTCGGCCGTGCTGGCGACCGCCATTGGCCTGGCCGGAATCTGGTTTTCCAAGGCCTACGCGAGGCGGAAAAGACGACGCACAGCGTAAGACTTTCACAAAAGCATTAGATCGTGGCACAATCATGAATGTGTGAATGAGGCTTGCAGCCTGACAGCGGAATCAGAGAACGGGTTTCCGGTGGATGTGGCGCCCTCATGATCACAATTGGGGGGATGAGTGGTGGCGGGCTGTTGGGGACCGCCCCCACTCAGCCTTTTTAACGGCCATTTCGCGGGGGCTGGCCGCGTCGGCGCAGCGGGCCTGACGGGGGCCGTGGCTAAGATGGCTTCCATGACCAGTCTTCGTACCCGCCGCTCTGTCCTGGCAGCTACCTTGGCCTCCGTGGCCCTTGCCCTCTCGGCATGCGGCGGTGGTGGGTCCACCCAGTCGCAGTCCGGTGGCGATACGTCCCTTTCCGATGTGAAGTCCAAGGGTGAACTGGTCATCGCCACCGAGGGAACCTACCGCCCCTTCAGCTTCCACGCCAACGGTGCCGGCGAGCTGACAGGCTACGACGTGGAGATCGCCAAGGCAGTGGCGGACAAACTGGGCGTGAAGGCAACGTTCCAGGAGACCCAGTTCGATGGCATCTTCGCGGGACTCGACGCCAAACGCTTCGATACGATCGCCAACCAGATCTCCATCAACGAAGACCGCAAGGCCAAATACGACTTCTCCACGCCCTACACGGTCTCCACGGGCGTGGTGGTGACCAAGTCCGACAATTCCGGCATCAACAGCTTCGCCGACCTCAAGGGCAAGACCACGGCGCAGTCCCTCACCAGCAACTTCTACAAGATGGCCGTGGACGCAGGAGCCAACGTCCAGGCCGTGGAAGGCTGGGCCCAGGCGGCAACGCTGGTTCAGCAGGGCCGGGTGGACGCCACTGTCAACGACAAGCTCACGTACCTGGATTACGCCAAGACCACCCCGGATTCCGGCCTCAAGGTGGCGGCAGAAGCCCCGGACAAGACCGAAAGCGCCATGGTGTTCCGCAAGGGCTCCACGGAACTGGCCAACGCCGTGAACAAGGCCCTCGCCGACCTGCAGGCTGACGGCACCCTGGCAAAGATCTCGGACAAGTACTTCGGCGCGGACGTCTCCAAGTAAATGAACTGGGACCTCGTCTGGAGTTCCTTCGGGCCGCTCGTCACAGGTGCCGTGACGGGGACCATTCCGCTCACGCTGCTGTCTTTCGCGTTCGGGCTGGTCCTGGCGCTCCTGGTGGCCTTGATGCGGCTCAGTCCCAACTGGCTGCTCTCGGGCATCGGGCGCTTCTATGTGTCGGTGATCCGCGGAACTCCCCTCCTGGTCCAGTTGTTCGTGATCTTCTACGGCCTGCCCAACCTGGGCGTGAAGCTGGATCCGTGGCCCAGCGCCATCATCGCGTTCTCGCTGAACGTGGGTGGCTACGCGGCCGAGATCATCCGCGCTGCCATCCTGTCCGTACCCAAAGGCCAGTGGGAGGCCGGGCACACCATCGGCATGTCCACCCGGCAAACCCTGGTCCGGATCATCCTCCCCCAGGCGGCCCGGGTGTCGGTCCCACCGCTGTCCAACACCTTCATTTCCCTGGTGAAGGACACCTCGCTCGCTTCGCTGATCCTGGTCACCGAACTGTTCCGCAATGCCCAGCAGATCGCCGCGTTCAGCCAGGAATTCATGGTCCTGTACCTGCAGGCAGCCTTGGTCTACTGGGTGATCTGCCTTGTCCTGTCCACGGCGCAGTCAGCCGTGGAACGGAGATTGGACCGCTATGTCGCCCACTGACTCACCGCAGCCCCGCCCGGCACCGGTCCTGAAGGCCCGCAACCTCGCCAAGGCCTTTGGCAGCAACGTCGTGCTGCGCGACATCGATATCGACATCCGCCGGGGCCAGGTGGTCGCACTGATCGGCCCGTCCGGTTCGGGCAAGACCACCGTCCTGCGCTCGCTCAACGGGCTGGAAATTCCCGACGCCGGCACGGTCGCCTTCGGGGACGACGGAACCGAAACTGGTCTCTCCATCGATTTCGGCACCAAGGTGGGCAAAAAGGACATCGCCGCCTTGCGGGATCGCAGCGCGATGGTATTCCAGCACTACAACCTGTTTCCGCACATGACTGTGCTGAAGAACATCATCGAGGGCCCCGTCCAGGTCCAGAAAAGGCCCAGGGCCGATGCCATAGCAGACGCCGAGCGGCTCCTGGAACGGGTTGGTTTGGCCGACAAGCGCGATGCGTACCCCTTTGAACTCTCCGGGGGCCAGCAGCAGCGTGTGGGCATTGTCCGTGCCCTGGCGCTCAAACCGCAGCTGCTGCTCTTCGACGAGCCCACGTCGGCCCTGGATCCGGAACTGGTTGGTGACGTCCTCGGCGTCATCAAGGAGCTTGCCGAAGAAGGCTGGACCATGGTGATCGTGACCCACGAGCTCGCCTTCGCCCAGCACGTAGCGGACGAGGTCATCTTCATGGACGGCGGAGTAGTGGTTGAGCGCGGCCCCGCCACCGAGGTCCTCCGTGCTCCCAAGCAGGAACGCACTAAGCTCTTCGTCAAGCGCCTCCAGCACGACGTCTAGCCCGGCTGGCGTATCCTCATAAGGTTCCTGCTCAAAAGGAACCTTATGAGGCTTCAAGTGCCCGGAGCCGGGCGCGCGTCAAAAAATCGGGGGGTAAGACGGACTGTGGAAGAGACAGAACAGCCGGCGCAGAAGAAGAGTCGGCGAACACCCATCATCGTGGCAGTAGTGGCGCTGGCTTTGGTGGCCGGAGGGCTTGGCACGTGGTACGCGCTGTCACGCCCCGCGGGTGTCCAGCGTGCGGACGTGCTTCGCCTGGACAAGCAACGGGCCATCGTGGACAACTCCATGAATATCTACGACCCCTTGGTGCAGGAATTCACGGCCCGGTACACCAGCGCGGTCTCCACTGATGCGGATGAAGATGAGGTGGGCCAGGTACTGCAACAGCAGCGAGATGTCCTGGAACGGGAATCCGCCACGAACAAGAACCGCTTGGAAGCCATGACTGGCTCGCCTGCGCTGCAGGAGTCCGAGGTCAAGGATGCCGTGGGGCAGTTCAAGGACAAGTACGGCGCAGTGGTGGCCTACAACGACCAGCGCTTGACCAACACGGCAAACATCACCCAGTCAGTTGGCGGAGCCTGTGCACCTTTGCACCGCGACCTGAACATCGGCAGCGAAACGTACGCCAAGGACTACGTTTCCACCGCCGATGCGTGCTTGGCCGCCCTGTCGGATGCCAAGAACGGGTCCGATGCAGAGACAAGCACGCTCCTGGGTGCCTTCGAGGGCGTCATTCGCGGACAGCGGGACAAGCAGCAGGAAGTCCTGGACGCCAAGGATGACTTTGAGCGGGCTGCGAAGCGTACCCTGGCGGCCATCGCGCTGCTCGACATCAATGATTCCCTGGACAAGCCCCGCACGGAATATGAGAACGCAGTGAAAAAAGCGTCCACGACGGTGGTCAACGAAGCGAACGAATCAAACGCCAACCTCGAGCGGATCCTGAAAGAGCGGTTGGAACGCTTTGATGCCGCCGGCCAGGAGGGGAAATAGGCCATGAGCAACCACATTCCGGAGACCACTGCCGTCCCCGTCCGCCGCAATCGCCGCCCAGTACTCCTGGTGATTGGTATTCTCCTCGTTGTGCTGGTCATTGCCGCCGGAACGCTGGTGGCCATGAACAACTTGGCTGCACAACAGCGAAAAGAAGGCCTGTCCTTACTGAAGGAAGACCGGATGAATGCCCTCAGCGAGGCCAGGGACAAGATCCAGCCGGCAGTCAACGCTTATCTGGCGGCCTACAAGAAGGCACGGAACGCCCCCGCTTCCCGGGACGAGGCAGCACGGAACAGCCAGAAAGAGAAGGATGACGTCCAGCAGGCCACGGAGTCTGCCCGGGCCGCTTTGGACAACCTGAAGGCCACGCATGGTTCCAGCGACGACACCGTGGGAGTCGCACTGCAGCAGTTGGTGGAGTCCCACGACGGGTACTTCGGCTACATGGAGGGACTCGTGAACTCCTACCCGCAGTTCGAGGGCCTCTTCCGCGAGGACGACGCAGCCGGGTGCAACGGCCTGTTCGTGGGTTCCAAAGCAGCCAGCCTGCGGGAACGCCAAACCTTGCTGGCCAAGGCTGCCACACCGTGCCGGAAAGCAGCGGAGGAACTGAAGCAGTCCAACAACACCGCTTATCAGGAGTTCGCCCGCATATTCGACGCCAAGGTGGCCGAGCTTGAGGTGCACGCCGAGGCAACCGCGAAGGGCGAAGAAAGCTATGCGGAGTTCGTGCGGCTCAAGGACGACTTCGTCAAGAAAGCAGACGATGCTGAGGCGCGCAACGCCCCGGCCGAGGAAGTCCAGAAGATCGCCGACGACGCCAAAGCGCTCAACGCCAAGATCCGGTACAACAGATCGGACTTCGATTTCGCCGCGAAGCGTTACCTGGCCGGGGTCAAGGAAATGCCGTCACTGGTTGAGGAAGTGTTCACCAAAGGGGTGGCGGACGACATCAAACACTTCAGCACTGTCATCCCCCTGCGCGAACAGGTCCTGAAAGGCGTCGTGGACGTCGAACTGACCGAGTAGCCGGATGCGGGCCTGCATCCAAGGATGCAGGCCCGCACCGACTACCTGGAAAAGCGCAGCGTGACCAACTGGAACGGCCGGAGAACCAGCTCCGCTGCCGAACCTGCGCAGACCACACCCGCGGCCTCAACGGTCCGTTCAAGCAAGTCCGTCGCCACCACACCGGAAGATTCAAAGTTGGCCATCACCGTGCCCTTCGACCGCTGTCCAAGGGATTCGTAGAGCCGCACAATGACGTCCCCACTGCCGTCCTCCGCGAGCTTCACCGCTTCCACCACTATTGCGGGGTTGGACACCGAAACCAGTGGCTCCACCGGGTTGGTTCCCGTGACGTAGCGGGGCTTGAGGTTGGTCCGGTAGCCCTCTTCCACGGCGTCGGCGATGCCCGCTCCGGGCCTGATGGACACCTCCAGCGTGTGCTCGCCACGGTCTGCCTCGGGGTCCGGGAACTTCGCCGACCGCAGCAGCGAGGTGCGCACCGTCGTCGTGGTTCCACCATCCTGGCGGACCGCCCGGGTGACGTCGTGCCCGTAACTGGACGAGTTGCTGACCGCCACGCCATATCCCGGTTCCCCTACATGGATCCAGCGATGCGCGCAGATCTCGAACTTGGCGGCATCCCAGGACGTATTGGTGTGGGTTGGCCGGAACACGTGGCCGAACTGGGTTTCCGAGGCCGAATGGTCGGCCCGCACATCCAGCGGGAAGGCGATCTTCAGCATCTTCTCGCGTTCCTGCCAGTCCACTGTGGTGGCTATCGCCAGAGACTCCGCGCCGGCGTCGAGCGTGATGCGTTGCGTGATGGTGGACCCGCCCACCGAACGCTCAACGACGACGACGGCGCCCGTCGCGGTCCGCTCCAGGGCGGTACCTTCGACGTCGGTCAGCGGGGTGACGTTGTGGCGGTAGAACTCCTCGATGTCCCAGGCGTCCCATTCGTTCGGGGTGTCGCGGAAGAGCTCCAGCAGGTTCCCCGCCTGGCCGGGGGCGATGGCGTCACGGCCACTCGCATGGTCGACGAGCGAAGTCAGGAGGCCGTTGCTGTCCAGGACTGCCCGGATGATGCCGTTGTCCACCACATAGCCGCCGGCCTCTTCCAACACCTCCACGGAAGCGTCGGTGCTGGCGGCTTCGGCGACGCCCAGTGCCTGCACGCCATTCCGCTTGTGCGGCGCGGCATTGAGGAGGAACCGCGTGTCCCCCTGGCCGACCAGAGCCTGCGCGGCCTCCGCGATGATGGCCTCAAGGTCGCGGGCGATCGCCGCATAATTTCGTTCGGCGTCCTGATGGACCCAGGCGATGGAGCTGCCGGGCAGGATGTCATGGAACTGCTGGAGCAACACCAGTTGCCAGAGCCGCTTGAGCTCCGCCGCCGGATACGGGAAGCCCACACGGACGGCGGCCGTGGAGCACCAGAGCTCCGCCTCGCGGAGCAAGTGCTCGCTGCGGCGGTTGCCCCGTTTGGTCTTGGCCTGGCTGGTGTAGGTGCCGCGGTGCATCTCCAGGTACATTTCGCCCACCCAGACCGGCGGGTTGGCGTACTCCGCCTCGGCCTTGAGGAAGAAGTCCCTGGCCGTCCCCATGCGGACCTTGGGTGAGCCCTCCAGGTCTGCCGTGCGGTGCGCCGCGGCCACCATCTCGCGCGTGGGTCCGCCACCGCCGTCGCCATAGCCAAACGGGACCAAGGACATGGTTCCCCGGCCGTGGTCGCGGTAGTTCCGCTGGGCGTGGGCCAGTTCGCGTCCGTGCAACTCGGCGTTGTAGGTGTCCACTGGCGGGAAGTGGGTGAACAGGCGCGTCCCGTCAATGCCTTCCCAGGTGAAGGTATGGTGCGGCATGCGGTTGACCTTGTTCCAGGAAATCTTCTGGGTCAGGAACCACCGGGACCCGGCGGACTTGACGATCTGCGGGAGGGCACCGGAGTAGCCAAAGGAATCGGGCAGCCAGGCTTCCTGGCACTCAACGTCGAACTCGCGTTGGAAGAAGCTCTTGCCCTCCACGAACTGGCGGGCCATGGCTTCGCCGCCGGGCATGTTGGTGTCCGATTCCACCCACATGCCGCCGACAGGGACGAACTGGCCGGCCTTGACCTTCTCGCGGATGCGGACAAAGAGCTCCGGGAAGTACTCCTTGATCCAGGCCAGTTGCTGGGCGGAGGAGCAGGAGAACACAAAATCGGGGTCGTCATCCATGAGCGCCACCACGTTGGAGAAGGTCCGGGCGCACTTGCGGATGGTTTCCCGGACGGGCCAGAGCCATGCCGAATCAATGTGGGCGTGGCCGGTGGCAAGCAGTTCGTGGGCCGAGGCGTAGGCGGGACGGCTCAGCACCCCTTCCAGCGCGGCGCGGCCGGCCGCCGCAGTCCCGGCAACGTCGTCCGGATCCATGATGTCCAGCATGCGTTCCAGCGCCCGCAGGATCTCGTGCCGGCGGGGCAACTCCATGGGGAGCTCGTGCATCAGACCAGTCAAGGTCCACACGTCCTGGTTGAGCTCCCACACGGTCTCGTTGAGCTCGGCGATGGCGATGCGCCCCAACCGGTAGCGGGGTTCGTCACCGGACGTGGCTTTGTCCCCCAGCGGTGTGGGCGCAAAGGACCAGCCCTGGGCTACGTCCGGGTTGGCGGCCGCTTCGACGTAGAAGTCCACGGAAAGACCGCCACCCAGCAGTTTCAGCGGTACGTGGTAGTTCCGCGGCGAGATCGCCTTGATGATGCTGCCGTCGGCACGCCAGGCCGTACCCTCGCACTGGAATCCGGGGACATCGCTGTTGAAGCCGAGGTCAACGATGATTTCCACCGTGGTGTCTTCCGAGGCACCCCAGCCTTCGGGGACCTCGCCTTGGAGCCGGAGCCACTTGGTGCTCCACGCCTTGCCCCAGGCGGCACCGGCCTCCTGCGGAGTGAACAGCTGCCGCATTGCTTCGGCAGCGGGGACCGGCTCACCCGGCGCCTCCCAACTGCTCAGTTCAAGGGGAACGGACCTGCCGTATATGGCCGGAAGAAGGCGTTCCCGAACAAATCGATCGAGACGCTGTTCTGTGATCCGACGGTCGTCGTGCAATTAAATCCCCTTTGGCGTGAGCTGGGCGGCGGGACTGGCAGGCGGGTGGACGGTGCTCCTCAAAGAGGTGGCGTTCCGGGCACTCCGGCGATTCCATTCGATGGATAAAATCTACGTTGTTCCAGCACAATAGCCAAGTGATGGGGAACTATCCCTGGCCCGCCAGGTCCGCGGAGACCGGGATCTCCTGCAGGATCCGCTCGACGCCGGCATACACGTTGATGCTGTGGCCGCGGCTGAACCCGGCCAACGTCACACCCGTTTCGGCGGCCAGTTCCACGGCGAGGCTGGAGGGGGCGCTGACAGCGGACAGCACGGGGATGCCGGCCATGGCTGCCTTCTGCACGAGCTCGAAGGACGCACGGCCGGACACTTGGAGCACCGTTCCCTTGAGCGGCAGGTGACCGGCCCGCAACGCCCAGCCAATCACCTTGTCCACCGCGTTGTGGCGACCCACATCCTCCCGCAGGCAGAGCAGCTCGGAGGTACCGTCGTCGTCCACCCGGAAGAGTCCGGCAGCATGCACGCCGCCGGTCTTCGCGAAAACTGCCTGCGCTTCCCGGAGCCTGTCCGGGAGGGCCGCCAGGGCCCGCACCGGCACCGTGACGGGATCTTCCTTGGGGCTGTGGTGCGAAGACTTACGCACGGCTTCAATCGAATCGGTGCCGCAGATGCCGCACGAACTTGAGGTGTAGACGTTGCGGCCCGTTTCCGGACGTACGACGTCGGGACGCAGCTGGGCGTCGACGACGTTGAAGGTCTGGACCCCGTCCTCGTCCTCCCCCGCGCAGAAGCGTTCCGAGACCAGCTGCCCGGGCTCCCAGATAACGCCCTCGGAGACCAGGAAACCGGCAACGAGATCGAAGTCGTCGCCCGGCGTGCGCATGGTCACCGAGAAGGACATCTCCCCCAGCCGGATTTCCAGCGGCTCTTCCACGGCAAGGACGTCCTCCTTGTACCGGACGGGATGCTCCATGGCCTGGGGCGATCCGTCCAGGACGAACTTGTGCAGTTTGCGGCGCTGGGTGACGCGTCCCATGTCAGGCTTCTTCCTCTGCATGCCGGACGAACCGCACGGTCATGGCCTTGTAGCCCGGCGTATTGGACTCCCGCGCCACCAACTCCCGGTGGACCAGAGCGTTGGCCTCCGGGAAGTAGGCGGCCGCGCAGCCCTTGGCAGTCGGATACGCGATGAGGCGGAACTTGTTGGCCCGGCGTTCCGTCCCGGCGAACGTGGAGATGACATCCACCAGGTCCCGGTCCTGGAAGCCGAGTTCCTTGATGTCGTCCTCATGGACCAGGATCACCCGGCGGGCCTCGGATACCCCGCGGTAGCGGTCATCCAAGCCGTAGAACGTGGTGTTGTACTGGTCATGGCTACGGACGGTCTGCAGGATCAGGTGCCCGGCAGGGGCTTCGAGGTACTCCAGCGGACTCACCGAGAACCGCGCCTTGCCGATGTCCGTGGCGAAGGTCCTGGTATCGCGTGGCGGGTTGGGCAGGACAAAACCGTTCTTGGTGCGGACCCGGGCGTTGAAGTCCTCGAAGCCGGGGATGACGCGCGAGATGTGGTCCCGGATCACGTCGTAATCCTCGGCCATTGCGCGCCAGTCCACCTCGTGGTCGTCACCGAAGGTGGCCTGGGCCATCCGGGCAACAATGACCGGCTCACTCAGCAAGTGTTCGGAAACAGGTTCCAGCCGTCCCTGGGTCTTGTGGATGACGGACATGGAGTCCTCCACGGAGAGGAACTGCCGGCCCTTGGGGTGCTTGTCATCGGTGTCCGTGCGGCCCAGCGTGGGCAGGATCAGTGACGTCCGGCCGTGCACCACGTGGGCACGGTTGGGTTTGGTGGAAATGTGGACCGTGAGGCCCGCGGTCTTGAGCCCGGCCTCGAGTGCGTTGGTATCGGAACCGGCAGCCGCGAAGTTCCCGCCCATGGAGACGAACACGTCAACTTCGCCCTTTTCCAGTGCGTGCTGGGTTTCCACCGAGTCGTAGCCGTGGTCCCGGGGCATCCGGAAACCGAATTCCTTGTCCAAAGCCTCCAGGAACGGTTCCTTGGGCTTTTCCCAAATGCCCATGGTGCGGTCGCCCTGCACGTTGGAGTGGCCGCGCACGGGGCAGGCACCGGCGCCGGGCTTGCCGAAGTTCCCCTGCAGCAGGAGCAGGTTGATGATCTCCTTGAGGGTGTCCACCGAGTGCGGCTGCTGGGTCAGTCCCAGTGCCCAGCAAATAATGGTGCCCTTGGAGGCAGCCATCATGCCCGCAACCTTGATGATCTCCTCGCGGGACAGGCCGGTGGCCCGCTCCGTCTCTTCCCAGTCCAGCACGGAGCGGGCCCTGGCGTAGTTCTCGAAGCCCTCCGTCTGCTTACCGATGAAGGACTTGTCCACCACCGTGCCGGGATTGCGTTTCTCCTCTTCCAGGAGCAAGTGGCCCAAGGCCTGGAACAGGGCGAGGTCGCCGCCCACCTTGATCTGCAGGAACTCGTCCGCGATGGTGGTGCCGCCGCCAATGACGCCGTTCAAGGACTGGGGATCCTTGAAGTTCAGCAGGCCCGCTTCGGGAAGCGGGTTGACGGCAACAACCTTGCCTCCGTTGCGCTTGCAGTCCCTCAAGGCGGACAACATGCGGGGATGGTTGGTGCCCGGGTTCTGTCCCACCACCAGGACCAGCTCGGCCTGGTGGAGGTCTTCCAAGGACACCGTGCCCTTGCCGATGCCGATGGTCGGATTGAGCGCGCTGCCTGAAGATTCATGGCACATGTTGGAACAGTCGGGCAGATTGTTGGTGCCCAGGCTCCTCGCGAACAGCTGGTACATGAACGCTGTTTCGTTGGCCGTGCGGCCCGAGGTGTAGAACACGCAACGATCCGGAGTGGAGGCGTTGATGTGCTCGCCGATCAAGGCAAACGCGTCCGTCCAGCTGATGGGCGAGTAGTGGGTGTCACCCGGCCTGATCACCACTGGTTCGGCAATGCGGCCCTGGCTGCCCAGCCAGTACTCGGTCTTGTCTTCGAGGTCGGCAATGGAGTGCTTGGCCCAGAATCCACCGCCCACCGTGCGGGTGGTGCTTTCCTCGGCGATGGCCTTGGCGCCGTTCTCGCAGAACTCCGCAGGGCTTCGCCGGCCCGTGATGGACTCCGGCCAGGCGCAGCCCGGGCAGTCGAAACCATCGTGCTGGTTGACCCGGAGCATGGATCGGACCGTACGGGCCACACCAGCCTGGGAATAGCCCCGTTCGAGGGCGACGCTCACGGCCTTCAGACCGGCAGCGGCTCGTTTGGGCGGGTGGATCTGCAGGTCATCTTCGTTGATGTCCTGTTCTGGGGCATGCCTGTTCATGTGTCCATCATTACAAGTCCGGCGGCAAAGCCGCCACCTGCGTCCACGGACAGCGTCAGGCGTCCAGCGCGCTCCAGTCCACCGGTCCCGCCGGTGGCTTCTTTGCGGTGCGAACGGGGGCCTTGCGCGGTTTGTCCTCTGTAGCTTGGGGAGCGGGCAGAGGCTTTCCCCACGGCAACGGGAAAGCGGGTACCGGTTCACCCATCTGGACCCCGTGGGGAGGCACCACCATGACACCGTCCGCTCCTGCCAACCCGCGCATCATTCCGGGTCCGGCATGCTGCGACGGCGAAGCCAGCCCGTAAACCAGCTTGAACGGCATCAATCGGGTGCGGCCCGGATCGGCATCGATCATGGAACCGCACGGTACTTCGCCCACGTCGCCGAGGCGCCCATGTCCCAGGGCTGCCAGCAGCGGTCCGCCCACGGTAAAAAGGGCCATCATGGCCGCGAGGGGGTTCCCCGGCAGCCCCAGCACAAAGCGTCCGTCAGGCAGCTCAGCAAGTACCGCCGGGTGTCCGGGACGCATGGCGATCCCGTCAATCAGCAACGTCCCGCCCAGCTCCGCTACGGCCTTACGGAAATGGTCGGTTCCCGAGCGTCCGGTCCCGCCAGTAGTAATAACGACGTCGGCCGGCGGCTCTGCGCCAGCGTCCAGTTCCGTCGTGTCCGCTTCCAGGGTGCCCGGCTCCGCGTCCTGCAGCGCCGCAAGCCACTCCCCGTAGTTATCGCCCACACGGACCAAGCCGCCGTCGATCCCGCCAAGGAGTTCCACCACCGAACCCAGCTGCGGCCCGAAGGTATCCCTGACCTGTCCAGGAGCAGGGACGCCCTGTTCAACCACCTCGGATCCGGTCAGGAGGAACCTCACCAAGGGTTTGCCCAGGACAGGGAGTTCGTCCAGGCCGGCCAAGGCCGCGACGGCCAGGTGCGCAGGGTTCAGCACCGTTGCCTTCTTCAGGAGGACCTCGCCCTCAGCGGCTTCCTCTGCCGCCTTGCGGATGTGTTGCCCGTTGCGCGGCTCCCCCGGCTTCGCGGTGCCGCCGAGCACCAAAACCGGCAGGCCGTCGTCGTCCGTGGCGATGATGCCGCTTTCGCTGCGAAGAACCGCTTTGGCACCGGGTGGAATCAGCCCGCCGGTGACGATCGGGCTGGCCTGGTGTGGTGCCAGCCGCTGGCCGGGTTCGCTGAGGATCCACGGACCGCTGCCGTTGACGGCCCACCCATCCATGGCCGACGACGCGTAGTGCGGCATGTCCTGCAGGGCAAGTACATCCTGGGCGAGGGTCCGCCCCAACGCCCCGCGCAGCGGAACCGGGCTTGCGGGGATGGGAGTGGCGACGTCGAACGCACGCTGCCTGGCTTCGTGCCAGGTATGCGCCGCATGGTGGCCCTGTTCGGGGGCCTCCGTCATTCGGTTTCGGCCCCGGGCTCCGCATACTGCTTGGCTACTTGGCGGGCAAGGTCGAGGGCGGCGGCCATGGCGGCGTCGTCGTTGGCCTGGCCGATGCCGCGTGCCATTCCAGCCGCGTACCCCGCGATGAATGTGGTCAAAGGCGCCGCGGGACGCACCACGGAGTGCGCGGCCACGCCGGCGACTGCAAGGATTTCGTTGACGTCCACGTCTACGCCCTCAAGCTCAAACGCCTGCAGCAGTGTGCGGCACCATTCCTCGAGTGTCTCGTCCTGGCTTTTCACGTCCGCCTCCAAGTCGTTGTCAATGCCCAGGGCCGCTGCGTCCTCCCACGTATCCACGTCGTCCGTGGAGCCATCGGGAACGGCAACAGCCAGCACGTTCAGCCTAGCAAGCAGCTTGAAGACAGATGCGTTCGTTAACGACCGGGCTGCAGCGACTTCGCGTTCCAGGGCCTGTGTGCTGTAGATGCCAAGGAGGGGCTGTTGCCTGCCATCGGAAGACACTGCCATGGCTCCCTCGGTGCCATGGTGCCCCGCGACTTCCTCAAGGATGGCAGCCACTCCCCGTGAGGCATGCGGCATATCGCAGGCCAGCACCAAGGTCCACGGTGCCGGATCAGTGGCCCCAAGAACGGCAAGTCCCGCGGCAATGGCCGCCGCCGGTCCTGCGTAGGCGGGCTCCTCGCGCGCGGACAGTACCCCGTCCGGAAGGCCGTCCTGGCGCGGCCCCACCACCACAATCCGCGAAGCACCCCGGACGGAGTCCAGGGCATGCGAGAGGAGGCTCGCGCCGTCGTACCTTAATCCCGGCTTGGGCACGCCACCGAGGCGGGTGGCCCTGCCACCCGCCAGGATCACGGCGTTGAACTCCATCCGCCCAGATTACCCGTACGGCCGGAGCCCAACAGAAATCGATCAGGCGGCGGATTCCGGCAAGAGGAACGGGTCCCAGTCCGGCGCAGGTTTCTCGAGTTCTTTGATCTGCCACATGGTTCCCGTGGGCACGCCGGGTGTGAAGCGAAGCTTCCAGCCCATCTCGGCGAGCGTCTGGTTGCTCTTGGCGTTATTGCATTTCAAGCACGCCGCAACCAGGTTTTCCCAGGAATCCGCGCCGCCCCTGGATTTGGGGTGGACATGGTCTATGGTGTGCGCTGTCTTGCCGCAATAGGCGCAGCGGTGGCCGTCGCGGCGGAGCACCCCGCGGCGGCTCACAGCGGTGATCCTGTTGTACCGGGGACGGATGTAGCGGTTGAGGAGAATCACGGACGGACGTCCCAGAATCTCCTGTGGCCCGACGACAGGTTCGCCGCCTTCGGCCACTACGCTAGCTTTTCCAGTCAGCACAAGGACCAGCGCCCGGCGGAAGGTGACTACCGCCAGCGGTTCATATCCAGCATTCAGAACGAGTGTGCGCATGCACGTACCTCTTCACGGCCGCACCCGTCAGGGGCACGAGGGCCGGCTGCCCTCTGCATGTACGGGCTGTGGATCGACACCATAAGGGTAAGCACTTATATGCCGTATCAACGAATTTTCTGGCCTGTTCCCGTGCAGTGTCGGCGAATGTTCATGTGCGGGACACCTTGCATGGCCCTCCGCGAGAGGCTTAAAGCGGAACACCCCGCAGGTATTCCTGCGGGGTGTTCAAAGAATCTGTATCAGCCGTTCACACGGATGAAGACCGGGCCGGAGCCGACGTTCACACTGAAGAGTGCAGTGGTGGACCCGTTCCATCCACCGTGTACTGCCATTCCGTTGCCGACGTAGACGGCGATGTGTGCCATTCCACCGTAACCACCGTTGGCGTAGTACGCGAGGTCGCCCGGCTGGGCTTCGGCGGCGCTGACGGTGCGGCCCAAGGAGAGGTAGCCCGCCGGCCAATCGTGGAAGTTGATACCCACGGCCGCCAGCGAATTAGTGACCAACATGGTGCAGTCCTGGGTCACTCCCAGCTGGGCGTAGGCTGCAGCGGCGATGGCTGCCCCGAGGCCACTGGAAGCTGCAGGAACCTTGGCGGCCGCCGTTGCTGAGTTGTCGACTGCCAACGTGGCGGTCGCGCCGGTAGCCGTGGAGCCGGATGCGGCTTTCGCTGCGGGCTTCTCGACGACGGGAGCCGGAGCTTCCACCGTGGTCACAACCGGGCTCTCGTAGGAGATGGCCACGGTGGAGTCGGCAGCGATGGTGGACTGCGTGACTGCCTGGACATCAAGGGCTGTGGTGGCCGTGGATTCACGCTGGACGTTGGTATCGGCGGCGTTCGCAGCAACGCCACTGGTCAAGACCAGTCCTGAAGCGGCAGCGATAACGACTGCCTGGCGGCCGACGCCACCGGCGTTGTTGCTGACAGCCTTCGCGATCACGGCAAGGGAGCTGGTCTTGGGGGCCTCAGCTCGGTGCCGTGCAACCTTGTGTGCACTGGTCATTTTTAATCTCTTTTCGTTTCCGCACGCGGTTGGGGCACGCGCGGTTTGCGGGCAAGCCAGCACTTGGGGGGCATGCTGGCGTACCCCGAACGGGGTTTTAGCGGAGGGTGAAGAATGAAGACGTGCCGGTGGAAGCCACCGAGTGGAGCAAGGTTCCCTGGCTCGGGTTGAGAGCGCTGATCATCATGCCGTTGCCGACGTAGATGCCTACGTGTGCGCCGCCGTTCTGCATGACCAGGTCACCCGGCTGCGGCGTGCTGGTGGCCTTCATGGCAGTCCAGGCGTTGACGCGGGGAATGCTGATGCCGGCCTGGGCGTAGACCCACTGGGTGAAGCCGGAGCAGTCCCAGCCGTTGGGAGTGGTGCCGCCCCAAACGTAGGGGTGGCCGATGCCCGTGTAGGCGATCGCGGCGAGGCCGGAGGCTGCGGCGCTGGAGGCCGTTTCCTGGGCGTCGGAAGACTGTGCGGCGAGCGAGCCGGCGGCCTGGCTGCCAGTGGTCTGGTTACCAGCTGTCTGGGAGCGCTGGGTGGTCTGCGAAGCACGCTGGACCTTCGGGGCTTCCTTGGTGGCCACGACGGGGCTCTCGAAGGAAACAGTGGCCGTGGGCTCTGCAGTGACAACCTCGGTGGTGAGGAGCTGCTGCGTGCTCGTCTCGGCCTTGGAAACATCGGTGTCCGCTGCCTGGGCCGGAAGGCCGACGCTGAGGACGAGGCCGGAGGCTGCGGCAAGAACTGCGGCCTGGCGGCCAACGGTTCCGGCATTCGCTGAAACAGCCTTCGAAAGAGTGTTCAACGGGTGAACCGTCTCGGCGCGGTGGCGCGCAGGGGTAGTGCGTGATGACACGTAGGTAGCCTCTCCCAATGCCTGCGAGGTGAGCTGTCGGATTCGGATGGGAGTCATCCGGCCACGCGCTTCGAGAAGCTTTGTGACTTAACCCCAAGGCCTTCTCTCGAAGACCAAAAGTGGTTCCCCCGCCCCTGCCAGACGAATTTTGCGAACGGATCCTGAGTGGTGGCAGAGCTAGGCAATCCACTCAAGTGCATCGGCCCCCTAAAAAGCCGATGCGCTTTAGACGGTACAACAGTTGAAAGCGAATGTCACATTCAGGTCACGGGGTGTGTCGCGAATGCGAGAGACGACCATCGACTTTGCTTAGAGCCAGCCCATGGGGTCAACAACTTCGCCGTTGACCTGGACCTCGAAGTGCAGGTGGCAGCCCGTGGAGGCGCCCGTGGTGCCGCTCAGGGCTACAACGTCACCGCGGCTGACAGCCTGGCCAACCTTGACGTTGAAGGACGACAGGTGGTTGTACGTGGTTTCAAGGCCATTGCCGTGATCCACCACAACGCGGTTGCCTCCGCCATACTCGTGCCACCCGGCAAACGTGACCTTCCCGGCGGCGGCAGCGTGGACCTGGGTGCCGCACTGGGCAACGAAGTCCTGGCCGCGGTGGAAGTCGCCGGTGCCGCCGGTCAGCGGGCTGACGCGGTATCCGAACGGAGAAGCGGTTGTCAGCGTGTCCAGCGGACTTCCAAGGGTGCCCTTGGAGGAACTGGCCTGGATGCTGCCAACGGACTGGGCGCTGAGCAGCTGCTTGAGCTTGCCGTCGGGATCGGCCTTGGTGGCCACTGCCGCACGGCTGAAGTCGATTTTTGCCGAAGCTTCCGCGGAAACCTCAGGCTGGCTGCCGCCGGATACGGCAAGGGCAGCTTCTGTTTGGCCCGACTCGGAGGTGGCCATGACGGGGCTTGTGGCCGGCAGACCGACAGTGAGGGCGAGGCCTGTGGCGGCCAGGGCCACCCCGGCTTTCTGCCCTACGCCACTGGCTGCGGCGAAATCGGCAACCTGGCGCAACGGGCTCTTACGGCGGCGCACCTGACGCTGGGTGTCGCGCGGCCGGATCTCCGTTACGACGCGGGCTGGCCGCAGCTCAGCAGCGGGGCCGGACGCGCGTCGGCGGCCCCTGACGTTCTGCGATGTCAAACTCTGTTCCTCTCTAGAAAGCCTGCGAAGTTAGCTGTCGGATTCGGATCAGAGAGTGCAAAGACCCGGCCCGCACGCAGCGCATACGGCACACAGGTATCCCGGAGGAAATTGCGTAAGTAGGCACTGCTGCTGCGGACTTCACCCCAAGGCTGCTTCTTCAGGCAGCCGATGGTGGTTCCCCCGCCTCTGCCAGTAGTGGATAACACCCCTGATCTGCTGGCAGAGCTCGGCTCCAGATCAGGTAACGCTTTGGTATCGGCGCTAGTAGATAACTATAGGGGATTAAAGCCTTCGGTAATAAATTCGTTATCTTTCGCAGCGCCGCTTTCCGGGGTGGGCCTTTAGCACCTTTCGGCGGAAACTGCAGGTCACGCCGTTCTACCCGACTCTGGTAGTGAGATCAGACACTCCGGCCGGGACACAAGTGAGGCACCCATCCTTTTCGGGAGAGGTGCCTCGGAAGTCCTACGTTCAGCCAACCGCCACGAAGACGTGGGCTGCAACTTCGGGGGGCAGTTCCAGCGCGCCCTCGATGCCGGGGACGCGGACGGAGATGTACTCCCCTACCCGCGCCAACGAAACTGCCGCGCCCGGGCGGATCCCGCCTTCATCGAGTTGGGTCAGGAGTTCAGGCTCGACCTGGATGGGTTCGGCCAACCTGCTCACCACAACCCGTGAGTCCGTGGCGTAGCCGTCCATTGCCTGGATGAGGTTGACGTCGCCCTTGAGGGAGATCTGGCTGGCCCGTCCACCGAGTGCTTCCAAGCCCGGGATCGGGTTTCCGTACGGCGACTCGGTGGGGTGCTCAAGCAACTCGTACAGCCGGCGTTCAACCCGCTCACTCATCACGTGCTCCCAGCGGCAAGCCTCGTCATGCACATAGGCCCAGTCCAGGCCGATGACATCGGCCAGGAGGCGCTCGGCCAGGCGGTGCTTGCGCATCACTTCGGTGGCCCGCTTCCGGCCAACCTCGGTCAACTCCAGGTGGCGGTCATTGGACACGACCACCAGGCCGTCGCGCTCCATGCGGCCGATGGTCTGGGAAACAGTGGGACCGGAATGGCGCAGGCGCTCGGCAATGCGGGCCCGAAGAGCAACGATGTTCTCTTCCTCAAGCTCCAAAATGGTCCGAAGATACATCTCAGTGGTATCGATCAGATCCGTCATCCAGCTCAGCTCTCCTCGAACGCAGTTCTCGCGTAGTGTCCACCGTACCGCGTCCAGACGAGGCGGTCGGTCCCGCGGCGCCGCCCCATGACGCCTTCTCCAGCTTAGCTTATTTGGAATTACTCTGAATAATCCTCCTTCGCGTTCCTGCGCTCCCGGACTGCACCGTTCCACGTGGCGGACTATGACAACCGCAGGTTCCTGCCCGCGCGCCGTGTCAGGCAGAATTGGGGTGTCGAAGGAGCAGTTGATGCCACCTGCCACGACCCATCTTTGACCGATACCCATTGGAGCCACCCGTGAGCGACAACAGCATCACCATTCCCGCCGACCTGCTGCCCAAGGACGGACGCTTCGGCGCAGGACCGTCCAAGGTCCGCCCGGAGCAGGTCGAAGCCCTGTCCGCCGCGGCCACCACCCTTCTTGGCACGTCCCACCGCCAGGCACCGGTGAAGAACCTCGTGGGGTCCGTCCGCGAAGGCCTCAGCACTTTCTTCCGCGCCCCGGAGGGCTACGAGGTTGTCCTCGGCGTCGGCGGTTCCACGGCGTTCTGGGATGTCGCAGCGTTCGGCCTGGTGGAGAAGAAGGCCCAGCACCTCTCCTTCGGCGAGTTCGGTTCCAAGTTCGCGGCGGCCACCAACAAGGCTCCCTTCCTGGACGCTTCCTCCATCATCAAGTCCGAGCCGGGCACCCGTCCGTCGCCGCAGGCCGAGGCCGGGGTGGATGTCTACGCCTGGCCACAGAACGAGACGTCCACGGGCGTCTCAGCTCCGGTCAAGCGCGTTGACGGCGCAAACGAAGGCTCGCTGATCGTGGTGGACGCAACCTCTGCCGCCGGTGGCCTGGACGTGGACGTCGCGGAGTCCGACGTGTACTACTTCGCGCCGCAAAAGAATTTCGCTTCCGACGGCGGCCTGTGGCTGGGCCTCTTCTCCCCCGCCGCGCTGGAGCGCGCTGCCCGGGTGAAGGCCAGCGGCCGCTGGATCCCCGACTTCCTGGACCTCCAGACAGCGATCGACAACTCCATGCTGAACCAGACCTACAACACGCCGTCGTTGTCCACGCTGGTCACGCTGGACGCCCAGGTGCAGTGGCTCAACAGCAACGGTGGCCTGGATTTCGCCAGCAAGCGCACGGCGGACTCCGCCAGCCGCGTGTACTCCTGGGCCGAGGCCTCCGAGTACGCCACGCCCTTCGTGGCCAACGCCGAGGAACGCTCCAACGTCATCGCCACCATCGACTTCGATGATTCGATCGACGCAGCGGCCATCGCCAAGGTGCTGCGCGCCAACGGAGTGGTGGACACCGAGCCTTACCGGAAGCTTGGCCGCAACCAGCTCCGGATCGCCACGTTCGTGGCCATCGAACCGGATGACGTTTCGGCACTGCTCGCCAGCATCGACTACGTGGTTGGCGAACTGAAGAAGTAAACACCATCAGCGGCCGCACGGCCGGAACGCTAAAAGGCGCCTGCCGGGAAGGATTCTTCCCGGCAGGCGCCTTTTTGTGTCTTCAGTTATTGCTGGTCGTCCTGGCCGGAGTGGTCCGCGTCTTCGACGGCCTCTCCGGTCTCGTCCGAATCGTCATCCGCGTCGTCATCAACCTGGGCATCGTCTTCGCCCGCCTTGACCGTTTCCTCGGCGACGTCTTCCTCGGTCTCTTCAACCAACGGCTTCTCGTCCTCCGGGCGGACCCGTTTGGCCCACGGCACCCATTCCGGCGCAAGGATGGAGTCCTCGGACGGCAGGAGCCCCAGCTCGCTGACGGTGACGATTTTGGACCGCGAGTTACGGGTCACCACGGCGTACCACTGCCAGCCGCCGTAACCTGCCAGCTTCGATTCGAACAGGTGGGTCACCACCCGGTCGCCTTCCGATTTGGCTCCGAGGTGCGCACCTACTTCCCTACGGTTGGCAATGCCTTCCACGGCCTGGCGGGCGACATCGACGGCGGCAGCCAGGTAGGAGTCCGGCTTGCCGGTGCGCCATACAGGAACGCCGGCGCGCGGCTTCGGGGCTGCGGCCTTGGCTTCAGCGGGCTTCCGCCCGGGAACTTCCCTGGTGGCAGGGGCGTCCCCGTTTGCAGGAGCCTCGGCAACGGGGAGGGCAGGGGATTCCTGCGCGCCTTCCCCTGCCTCTATATCCCGTGCGGATTCCGATGTCATGGCGTTCCTAGGCTTCCAGCTCGTCGGCAACCTTGCGCAGCGCCATTCCGATCGCCTTGGCCTTGTTGCCTTCCGGATACTTTCCCGAGGACAACGTACCGGACAGATTGTCCAGGACGGTGACCAGGTCCTGGACCAGCGGTGCCAGGTCGCGGGCGTTCATGCGCTTGGCCTTTGCGATGGAGGGGGTCTTGTCCAGGACGCGCAGGCCCAGCGCCTGGGCACCGCGGCGGCCGTCGGCAACGCCGAACTCCACGCGCGTACCGGCCTTCAGCTCGGTGACCCCTGCAGGCAGGGACGTCTTGGGCAGGAAAACTTCCTGGCCGTCTTCGGCCGCGAGGAATCCGAAGCCCTTTTCCTTGTCATACCACTTGACCTTGCCGGTGGGCACGTAATCAACCTTCTTCGTTCTTGCGTGGGAACACGTCGGGCCGCCACCGCATCCACAGAGTCCTGCGGGATCGAGGGTGACAGCCCGCTCCGTGTGGGTCTGTTCCTTCAAGGTTATCCTGCCGGGCACCCTAATCATGCTTCGCACCGTCCCGCGTAGCGGCGACCGCGAGCAAACAGCTAGCGTTGAGGCATGACTTCCACGGGTTACCGCCGCCCCCTGACGATTGCCGCCGCGATCGTTGCCATCATTTCCCTGGCCGCCGTCGCGGCTGTCATGGCCATCGCCTTCAACGGCGGAATTGCACCCGTGTGGATCACGTCGACGGCGCTCTATGGGCTGCCCTTGGCCTTCATCCTGGCCGTTGTTCCCGTGGTGGACGCCGTCCGCCAGCGTCGCCGCCACTAGCTGACCTGCAGTTGCGGGTCCCGCTTTGCGTGGCAAAACACGAGCCAAGCGCGCAGAGCAGGCCCAGCAACGGTAAATTTGAAGTGATGTCCCTCATTCGCGCGCTCAGCAAGGAACTTGAAACGCGCAGCGACGCCTCGCTGCGGGCTCTGTTTGCCGCGCGACCGGACCTGATCTCGCCCATGGCCCCCGATTTCGCGGCCCTGGCGGCGCGGGCCAGCGCACGGGTCAGTGTGCAGCGGGCCTTGGAACGCCTCACCAAACCCGAGATGCAGGTCCTGGAAACACTGCATCTCTGTACCAACGCGGATACGGGCCACAGTGTTTCGGCGGCAGGACTGAAAAAGGCCATTGCCGGGTCCACCCTCTCAGCCCTGGAACCCATCCTCGCCAAGCTGCAGGAATTGGCTTTGATCCACCGGGCCGAGGCGCCACCGGCCACCCACCCTCCGGCAAGTTCGCGGCAGAAGTTCTACCTTCCCGTGGGCAGCCTGAAGGACGTCATCGGGATCTACCCCGCCGGGCTGGGGCGCAGCTACACGGAGTTGGTCCGGCTCCAACCCGCCTTCGCCCAACGGGTAGTCCAACTGGTGGGCGAACTCCACCACAGCGGACTCGGTATCCACCCGGCCAGCACCCCTATGGACGCAGCCCTCTCGCTCCAGCGCTGGACGTCGACCCCCGAGGGCGTCCGCGACATCCTGGCCAACGCACCGGAACGGACCATCGGCCTCCTGGACAAGTTCGGAAGCTGGGCCATGGGTGCCGTACCCCAAGCGCAAAGGCGCGCCTCGGTCACCCACGAAAGTGCCGACGTCGGGCCTATCGACTGGCTCCTGGCCCGCGGACTGCTGGTCCCCCTGGACGCCGGCCACGTGGAATTGCCGCATAGCGTGGGCATTGCTTTAAGGGGCGGGGCCGTTGTTGACGACTTCACCCTGGCGCCCCCGGTTCCGGAGCTCGGGCACACCAGCGCAGCCCTGCGTCGCAATGCGGCCCTGGGTGCCATTGCAGAAACCCTTCGGCTCGCCAACGAGCTGCTGTTCGCCGTCCGGGAGCAACCCTTGGCAACCCTGCGGAGCGGCGGCGTGGGGGTCCGCGAATTGCGGCGGCTCGCCGAGTCCATCCGCTGCGGCGTCCATCAAACGGCGATCCTGCTGGAAACCTGTGCCCTGGCCGGATTGCTGCGGCTGGACGTTGACAGCTCCACCTGGGTCCAGCCGCCGTCGTTGGAGTGGCTGACCTTGCCGCGGCAGGAACAATGGCTGTGGCTGGTCAACGCCTGGCTGGCCAGCGAGCGCGCGCCGTCGTTGGTGGGCCAGCCCCTTGCCGGCAGCACCCCGGCGGCGCATCCAGGAACTGCCGGAACCACCATCAATGCCTTGTCCGCGGAAGCGCAGCGGCCTGACGCCCCGGTGGTCCGCCGGAGGATCCTGGAGATCCTCAACGAACTCACCGTGGAGGCGGCGGCCCCCGATGGCAAGGCTCCTGTCCTGGATGCCCGTGCGGTGCTGCAGCGTGCGGAATGGACCCAACCCCGGATGTCGCGGCGTTTCAGTTCGCTGGTCAAGGGCATCCTTGAGGAGGCCACGCTCCTGGGACTCATGGGTTCCGGGGCTTTCACGCAGCTGGGGTCCGCCCTCGCCGTTGGCCAGCCGGATGAAGCCATGGCCATTCTTGGCGAGCACTTGCCTGCGGCGGTCAACCACATCCTGCTGCAGGCTGACCTGACGGCGGTGGCACCGGGCTACCTTGCCCCGGAACTCAGCGAAACGCTGTTGCTCATGGCCGACGCCGAGGGGCAGGGACCGGCGTCGATCTACCGTTTTTCCGCCGCGACCATCCGCAGGGCGCTCGACGCCGGACAGGATGCGGAATCGCTGTTGGCATTCTTGCGCGAACATTCGGCAACGGATGTGCCCCAGCCCCTTGCCTATCTGGTGCAGGACACCGCATCACGGCACGGCCGCTTGCGTGTCAGCACCAGTGCCAGCTTTATCCAGAGCGATGACGAGTCAGCCATCGCCGAGCTCCTCCAGGAAGCCCGGACGTCCGTACTGAGCCTGGTCCGCATCGCCCCGACAGTCCTGACATCGGCCGCCAGTCCCCGCGAAACCGCGCGGGTCCTGCGCGAGCTGGGACTCTCGCCCGCAGTGCAGGAGGTGGAGCCCGCCGTCGTGCGTTTCAAGCGGACCACGGCCGTGGCCGGCAGTGCGCGTCCCGTCTACACGGCGCCTCGGACGGCTCCGCCGGACGACGACGTCGAGGCGCAGCTTTCCATCCTGCGCCAGCATCGCAGTGTCCCGGCCGACGGTACGGGGGAGGCTTCGACGCAGCTGGGCCTGGAAACCCTGCAGAAGGCCATCCGGCTGAAACAAGCCGTGACCATGAACGTGGTGGACAGCCTGGGCAACTCGAACACCGAAACGGTGGTCCCGGTTTCTGTCTCCGGCGGCCGGGTGAGGGTGTTCGATCCCGGCAAGGACACCGAACGGGTGTTGTCCATCCACCGGATCATTGACGTTGAACCCGCCGGAGACCGGCACAAGTGAGTGATGCAGACGTGAGGATTCAAGAGTGACCGACGGTCCCCTGATCGTTCAAAGCGATAAAACCATCCTGCTGGAAGTCGACCATGAGCTTGCCACGGAGGCCCGGCATGCCATCGCGGCGTTCGCGGAGCTGGAGCGCGCTCCGGAGCACATGCACAGCTACCGCCTCACTCCCTTGGGACTGTGGAATGCGCGGGCCGCCGGGCTGGACGCGGAACAGGTGCTGGACACGCTGTTGAAGTACTCGCGTTTCCCCGTGCCGCACGCCCTGCTGATCGACATCGAAGAGACCATGTCCCGGTACGGCCGGCTCCGTTTGGAGAAGGACCCACAGCATGGCCTGGTGATGCGGACGGACGACTACCCCGTCCTGGAGGAGGTCATCCGCGCCAAGAAGATCGCCCCGCTGCTGGGGCCACGGATTGATGGGGAAACCGTGGTGGTCCATTCATCCCAGCGCGGGCAGTTGAAGCAGTTGCTGCTCAAACTCGGGTGGCCCGCGGAAGACCTGGCCGGTTACGTTGATGGCCAGCCGCACCTGATCATGCTCGACGAAACCGGTTGGGAGCTGCGCCCTTACCAAAAGGTGGCCACGGAGAACTTCTGGGCCGGCGGCAGCGGCGTCGTCGTCCTTCCGTGCGGTGCCGGAAAAACCCTGGTGGGTGCCGCCGCGATGGCCACCTCCTCCACCACCACGCTGATCCTGGTGACCAACACGGTCTCGGCCCGGCAGTGGCGGGACGAACTGCTCAAACGGACCTCGCTCACCGAGGACGAGATCGGCGAGTACTCGGGGGCGGTCAAGGAAGTCCGGCCCGTCACCATCGCCACCTACCAAGTGCTCACCACCAAGCGCGGCGGACTGTATCCCCACCTGGAACTCGTGGACGGCCACGACTGGGGCCTCATCATCTACGACGAAGTCCATCTGCTGCCCGCACCGATCTTCCGGATGACGGCGGACCTGCAGGCCAGGCGGCGGCTGGGCCTGACTGCCACGTTGGTCCGCGAAGACGGCCGCGAAGGCGAAGTCTTCAGCCTGATCGGACCCAAACGGTACGACGCCCCGTGGAAGGACATCGAAGCCCAAGGCTATATTGCCCCCGCTGACTGCGTGGAGGTCCGGGTGGACCTCCCCCGCGACGAACGGGTGGCCTACGCCATGGCCGACGACGCGGACAAGTATCGTCTGTGCGCCACCTCGGAGACCAAGACTGCCCTGGTGGAACAGCTGGTGGAGGCCCACAGGGGCGAACAGCTGCTGGTGATCGGACAATACATCGACCAGCTCGACGAGATCGCGGAACGCCTGGACGCGCCGGTGATCAAGGGCGAGACGAGCGTCAAGGCACGGCAGAAACTCTTCGATGCCTTCCGCAAAGGTGAGATCCACACCTTGGTGGTTTCCAAGGTGGCCAACTTCTCCATCGACCTCCCTGAAGCGTCCGTTGCCATCCAGGTCTCGGGCTCGTTCGGCTCCCGCCAGGAGGAAGCGCAGCGGCTGGGACGCCTGCTGCGGCCCAAGCAGGACGGACGGGAAGCGCGGTTCTACTCGCTGGTTGCCCGGGACACCCTGGACCAGGACTTCGCGGCGAAACGCCAGAGATTCCTTGCCGAACAGGGTTACGCCTACCGCATCATGGATGCCAAGGACATCGGAAAAGACGTGGGAACCGAACAGGCCTGAGCTTGCTTGGACGGTGATTAACCGCAGTCCCCTTGCTATTTATCTCCAGCAATTTTACGATTCCAAGTGAAGCTCTCCGCCCTGATGGGTTGCCCCTGGTCCAGGCAACCTGGCGGCCAGTCGTCGGCAGTGGGGGCAGCCCGCAGCCAGGGAGCCGGCGATTAGAAGGCCTAGACGAATCCGTGAAGTCTTGTCCGAGGATTCCCCATGCGTAAGACCCTCCTGGTCCTTGCGGCCATCATTCTGCTCTCATCACTCGCCCAACTGTTTTTCGCCGGATACTTCCACTTCCAAAACACCATCGAAGCCCAGCGCGAGGCAGGCGTGTACCACGTCATGAACGGCCAGTTCGTGCTGCGCTACGCCGCCCTGCTTGCCGTCATCGTAGCCGCGATCGCCCGGGCGGGTTCCCGGACCATCTGGCTCGCTGCCGGCATTTTCCTGATGACCTGGGTCCAACTGTTCATCTTCATCATCGGAGGTATGCTGACCGGTTCTTCGGAGGACTTCATCACTCCCTCCGGGTCCTGGGTGGCGTCAATCCATCCCATCACCGGCTTGATGATCATCTTCATGTCCTACTGGTTGTTCAACCGGGCACGGGCCGTGGCACTGAATCCACAGCCGCTGCCACCCAAAGCCTCGTCCACGGATGCTTCAGCTTCCGCCACGGCCTGACCCCCATCAGCTGTGAACTCCTCACAGCTGATGGCCATGGACCTGGTGCTGGCGGTCCTTGCCGCCGGTGCCTGGATCGCGGCAGCGTGGCTGACAGCATCCCGAAAGGTACGGCGTCATGGGGTAGACGCGGCCTTGCTGTCCCTGGGCGTTGCCGTCCTGGCAACGGCCGGCCGCTACGCACTGCTTCCTGCCTTGGCGGCAAGCAGCTGGTGGTTTGCCCATGAGCGCATAACCATCAGCCTGCCGTTGACCGCCATTCCCGCGGTTGGGGCCGCGATGGCCGGTGTTCCGTATTTGCTGAGGAAGCGGAACACCGGCTCACAATCTGCCCCCGTCCCTGCGGGGCGCGGACGTCAGTGGGCCGTGCTGTCACTCGTGGCCGCCGGGGCTGCGGCTGTGGGATCGCTCGGGCTGGCATTCATCCTGGGGCCGTTCCCGGCCGTGTGGTCCCTGGTGATCCTGCTGTTCCTCGTGGGCGGCACCGTCCTGGCGGCCAAACTCGCCCTGTTTCCACCGGTCCGCGGAGGGTCCGTGACACCGGAAAGGCGCACGACGGCGGTCACCGCAGTCGCCGGGCTCCTGGCCTGTACCGCGTTGGGTTCGGGGGTCTTCGCCTGGCTCGGCAGCCGCGCGGCCGACGGCACCGGAATAGCCACGGCAGTGGGACACCACGACGGCGGTGCAACAGTTCCGGTAGCAGCGCCGGTTCCGGTGACCACGCTGTTGGGCAGCTCTCCCGCACATGCCGTGGTTCGCCACTATGAACTCACCGCCCGTGTGGAACAGGTGACGCTGCCATCCGGTCAATCGGTAGAGGCCTGGACGTTCGGGAGCTTGCCGGGACCCACCTTGGAGGCACAGCAGGGCGAAGTGATGGAGGTGGTGCTGAACAACCGGGATGTGACGGCCGGGGTCACGCTCCATTGGCATGGTTATGACGTCCCCAACGCCATGGACGGGGTTGCCGGCGCAACGCAGGATGCCGTGATGCCCGGGCAATCCATGACCTACCGTTTCACAGCCGCACAAGTGGGTACGTATTGGTACCACACGCACCAGGATTCTGCCGAGGGAGTCCGGAAGGGACTCTACGGCGTATTCGTCGTGCACGGCACCACCGATGTCCGTCCTGATGCGGACATCGCGGTAGCCGGACACGACCTCAGCGGTCTGGGGTTGCTGGGCTCCTCAGACCGTAGCAGCGCCTACACGGCCACGCCGGGATCCACCGTCCGCGTGCGACTCGTCAATACCGATTCGCTCCCCCAGCGCTACCTGGTGTCCGGGACGGCCTTCAAGGTAGCTGCCGTTGACGGGACCCCCGTGAACGAACCCGGAGAGGTCGAAGGGCAGCTGCTCCGGATAGGGGCGGGCGGCCGGAACGACTTCACGTTCACCATGCCGGCTGCACCAGTGACCGTCCACTCCGATGCGGCCGCGGATGCTGTGGTGGTCATTTCTCCACCGGACTGGACCTCCGGGACTCCCGCGAAACCCGCGGCAGGCGTTTATGCGAGCACTCCGGTCCTGGATCTTCTGGGCTATGGCAAGCCCGTATCCGGGCAACCGTCCGTTCCGGCGGCGACTCGCGAAGAAGTGGTAGTGCTGGACCGGCAATTCCGCTTCGTGGACGGAATCCCGCGCTACGCCTTCACCGTCAACGGCGCTGCGTACCCCTTGGTGCCATCCATGGAGGTAGCCGAAGGGGATGTCCTGAACGTGACGATCGTGAACAGGACCGCCGAACCCCATCCGATGCATCCCCACGGCCACCACGTCCTGGTCCTGAGCCGCAACGGAACGGCGCCTACAGGTTCTCCGCTGCTGCTGGACACCGTGGACATCCAACCAGGGGAAGTCTGGCAAGTGCAGCTGACCGCCGACAATCCAGGAATCTGGATGGACCACTGCCACAACCTGGACCACGCCGCCGAGGGCATGATGATGTTGCTGCAGTACCAGGGCGTCTCGTCGCCGTTCGTGCACGGAGGCCACGCGCACAACAAGCCGGAGTAACCTCCGGCGCGATGTGCGTCTAGGCCACCAGGCGGAGGTGGGCGTGGATCTCCACGCGTTCCACTATCGCCCAGGAATCTTCCGTGCGGAGCTGCAATGCCACAAAGCGCTCAGCGGCAGCAAGGTCATCGAATTCTTCAATCTGAACCGGGCCAGTCTGGGAGTCGGAGTAGCTCACGTGGTACTCGTATTCGACGTCGGCCGACGGGGACGTGCTGCTGGTTGGTGCTATTTTCTTTGCCATGTTTCCAGTGTGGGATGGGGCACTGACATTTTTGGAAGCATCGGCGGGCGTGTTCCACATCCGTTTCAGCTATGGCTTGCGCAGGAACTCCGCCGCAGCCTCCCTGACCGTATCGCTCACCACATCCAACACCGTGGATGCCGTCTTCCAACGCTGCCAGTACAAGGGGACGTCGAAGGGCCGGTCCGGCGCGAGCTCGATCAGCCGGCCATCTGCGATGTCCGGCCCACACTGGACCTCGGGAATCAGGCCCCACCCCAATCCCAGCCTGATCGCGTCTCCGAAGTCATGGGATGCAGGAACATAGTGGCGTGGTCCTTTCCGTTCAGGAGTTTCCTGCGGTTTCCCCGGCCACGTCCTGACGAAGGCCCACTGATACGTGTCCTTCCGGTCGAAATCGACGGTAGGCGCAGAGTTAAGCTTCGCCTGGTCCACGCCGTCGGCAAACCAACGCCTAGCGAAGGCAGGTTCCGCCACCGCCCGGTACCTCATGACGCCGAGCGGCTCCACCCGGCAACCCTGTACGGGATCCGGAGTCGCGGTCACGGCGGCCATCACCTTGCCGGAGCGAAGGAAGGACGCAGAATGCTGCTCGTCGTCCCGGTGGAGATCGAAAGTGACGTTCAATTCCTTGGGAAGACGGGCCAGGGCTTGGAGGAACCACATGGACAAGGAATCGGCGTTGACCACGATGGGGATGGCCAGCCGCGGCCCGTCGGAGCCCAACCCGAGTTCCGTCCCTGCGTCAGCTTCGAGTTGCGCCACTTGCCGTGCCAGGCGCAGCACTACCTCGCCGGCTTCCGTGGCCTGGGCCGGATTGCTGCGCTGCAGCAGGACTCTGCCCGCCGATTGCTCCAGGGCCTTGAGTCGCTGTGACACGGCTGAGGGCGTGATGTGAAGCTGCCGTGCTGCTGCGTCCAACGTCCCTTCGGAGAGGACCGCGGCGAACGTCAGCAATTGCTCGGACGGAAATTGGGTCATAAGAATATCTTAGGCAGCTTCAGAATCTTTAGCTGGTCTAAAGAACATCCGATTCATAGTTTTGAAGGGTGAACACTGCTGACATCTTCAATACCGCCGGGCTTGGCCTGGCCACCGGACTCGCCCTCATCGTCGCCATCGGGGCACAGAACGCCTTCGTGCTCCGGCAAGGAATCCGCGGTGAACACATTGGCCCCATCGTCGCAGTCTGCGCCCTGTCAGACGCTGTCCTCATCGCAGCAGGAGTCCTGGGCATCGGTGCGCTGATCGCGGCGGCGCCTGCCGCCGTCGTGATTCTCCGCTTTGTGGGCGCAGCGTTCCTGGTGACCTATGGCGCAATGGCGGCCCGCCGTGCACTGCGGCCCCAGGCGCTCCTCGCGGGCGATGGATCCAGCTACCCAGGCAAGCGGGGGCTTGCCGCCGCCGTCACCACCATGCTGGCCCTGACGTGGCTGAACCCGCACGTTTACCTGGATATTGCCTTGCTCGGATCGATCGCCAGCGCCCAGGGAACACAGTTGCAGTGGTGGTTCGGCATCGGTGCAATGGTTGGCAGCGTCCTATGGTTTTCGGCGCTCGGCTTCGGGGCGAGGTTCCTCCGCGGATTCTTCGC
Source organism: Paenarthrobacter sp. NPDC089714 (assembly GCF_044748905.1). Taxonomy (NCBI): domain Bacteria; kingdom Bacillati; phylum Actinomycetota; class Actinomycetes; order Micrococcales; family Micrococcaceae; genus Paenarthrobacter; species Paenarthrobacter sp. NPDC089714. Next base: position 135,656 of record NZ_JBIVGX010000005.1, on the reverse strand, counting down.
CAAGCCCTTGGCATGGCGGTTCCTGGATGGTGGCATCGCCGTGACCATGACCGCCCTGGGGATAGGGCTGGCACTGGGCGCGTAAGGACCTGGTACCGTCGCGGCACGCAGCGCCCTCCCATAGAGCATCCAGATAACTCCCAGAATCTGGGAGCATCATGGGTGTCATGAAAAAGAACGGCCCCGAAGCCAAGCTCCTTGTCGTCGACGACGAACCCAACATCCGCGAGCTTCTCTCCACGTCACTGCGCTTTGCAGGTTTCGAGGTCGTAGCCGCATCGAATGGCCGCGAAGCCCTCGCAGCCGCAGACACCCACGCCCCCGATCTTGCCGTCCTGGACGTCATGCTTCCGGACATGGACGGCTTCACGGTGACACGGCGCCTCCGTGCTGCCGGCAAGCACTTCCCCGTATTGTTCCTGACGGCCAAAGACGATACCGAGGACAAGGTCACCGGCCTGACCGTGGGTGGCGACGATTACGTCACCAAGCCCTTCAGCCTGGATGAAGTCGTTGCCCGCATCCGTGCCGTCCTGCGCCGCACCCAGCCGCTGGAAGACGACGACGCCGTGATCCGCGTGGACGATCTGGAACTCGATGACGACGCCCACGAGGTTCGCCGTGGCGGGACCGTGATCGAACTGTCCCCCACCGAATTCAAGCTGCTTCGCTACCTCATGCTGAACCCCAACCGCGTGCTGTCCAAGGCCCAGATCCTGGACCACGTGTGGGAATACGACTTCAACGGCGACGCCTCCATCGTTGAGTCGTACATCTCCTACCTGCGCAGGAAGGTGGACATCGACCCCGATGCTGCCGCCCTGATCCAGACAAAGCGGGGCGTGGGCTACGTCTTGCGGACGGCAGAGAAGCGCTGACCTTGCTGCAACGCTGGAAATCGGCGTCCCTGAGGTCGCAACTCGTTGCAATCATCATGGGGCTGCTCCTCTTGGCCCTGGCTGCGACCGGGGCCGGTACGCTGACCCTCGTCAAGAGCTACCTCCAGGGCCAGGTGGACGACAAGCTCAAGGCCGCAGTTGCCCTTGCACAGGACCAGCAGTCGTTCGACAAATTGTCCGAGTACAACCCGGCCGTGCCTACGGATTACTCGCTGACACTCTATGTCTCCGGCCTTTCGCCGTACCCGTTCGGCGGGAACGCAAACGACCGCCCGGCGATCGCAAACATCACCCCGGCCGAAGCCAAGGCACGCGGCAATGCTCCCTTCCAGGTCAGCGGAACCGCGGGAACCAACTGGCGCGTAGTGGCCGTGGGAGTAGTGGCCAACGGCCAAAACGGCGTTGTGATCATCGGCCTGCCGCTGACGCCCGTGGACAAGGTCATGGAGCACGCCGTCCTGGTGGTTGTCGGGGTGGGACTCCTGACGCTGGTCCTGGCGTTCTTCATAGCCACCTGGACCGTGGCGCGGTCCTTCCGGCCATTGGCCCGTGTGGAGAAGACCGCCGCCGCCATCGCCGCAGGGGATCTCTCCCGCCGCGTCGAGATCGACAATCCGCACACCGAGGTGGGGCGCCTGGGCGGCTCACTCAATGCCATGCTGGCGCACATCGAATCCTCTTTTGCCGCCCGCGCCGCGTCCGAGGCCCGCATGCGGCGGTTTGCTGCGGACGCCTCCCACGAACTCCGCACTCCCCTGGTCACCATCCGGGGCTTCTCCGAGCTGTATCGCCACGGCGCGCTGACCTCCCCCGATGACGTCTCGACGGCGATGGGCCGGATTGAGAGCGAAGCGAAGCGCATGGGGTCCATGGTTGAGGACCTGCTGATGCTGGCCAGGCTGGACGAACAGCGCCCGCTGCACTTGAAGCCAGTGGATCTGCAGTTGCTGGCGAACGACGCCGTGGTGGATACCCGCGCCGCCTCCGGTGACCGCACCATCAGGCTTGTAGGCCTGGACGGCACCTCTCCTGCACCCGCACCAGTCCAGGGCGACGAAGCCAAGCTGCGGCAGGTGATCGGAAACCTGGTGGGAAACGCTCTGCGGTACACACCGGACGGCAGCCCGATCGAACTGGCTGTTGGCGTCCGGACCGCCCCGGAGGGCTCCTTCTCCGCCATCGAGATCCGGGACCATGGCCCCGGCATTCCGCAGGAAGAAACCAACAAGATCTTCGAACGCTTCTACCGCGCGGATACCTCGCGGACGCGCGAAACCGGCGGAAGCGGCTTGGGACTGGCCATTGTCGCCGCGATCGTGGGAAGCCACGGCGGTACCGTCCGGGTCACCGAGACCGACGGCGGCGGGGCCACTTTGGTGGTCAGCCTGCCCTTCCACGAGGAACCCGCAGAGGTGTTATCCACATAGCGGTGATCGACCTTTCCGCGGATTGCGGCTGGTGCCTAGGCTCGATGTCGTGGCCACGCTTCCACCGCGACACCGCGGAACATCCTCGTCGAAAGGCATCACCCATGAGCGTTATCTCCGTCGATACCGAACTCCTTCAACTCAAGGCTGCCAACGTCAAAGCAACGGTTGACCGCATCAGCACGGACGTTCAGGCCATGAAGCAGGGACTTGATGAACTCCAAGCCACGTGGCGCGGCTCGGCGGCCACCAATTTCCAGTCACTGGTCCTCGAATGGACCCTGACCCAGAACAAGGTGGAGTCCTCCCTCGCATCCATCAACGTCGCCTTGGCGACCGCAGCTTCGAACTACGCCGAGGTTGAGCAGGGCAACACGCAGCGCTTCGCCTACTAGGGGCCGGCTTCCGAAACTCCTGCGGGGCGGCCGTCTTCCCCCCTGTGCGGCCGCCCCGCAGGTCAGCCTAGTTTTCGGCAGTTCCTTGGTGGAACCGCAGCCTCCACTGGCCCCGGTCAAGAAGCCATACCGAGCTGCGGAGAGCCGAACCCGCGTGGGACAAGCTCCGGTAGTTCAGCAGGATGGTGTTCTCGCTGAGGCGGTCTGCGTTCAGGAGTTCCAGTTCCACGTGCTCCCCCGGATCCTCCTCCAGGGCAACCATCATGGCGTCCCGGGTCCAGAACCTTCCGGACTGGCCGATCTCGGCAAACTCGGGGTGCAGCAACACGCCGATCCTCCCGATATCCGCGCGAACGTCCGGACGGAGCAGTTCGCGTTCGAGGGCCACCACCACTTCCTCGGCCGACAGCTCCGGGGTTGCAGCGGCGTCTTCCAGCTCGCTGAAAAGGTCGGCTTGGCCAAAGATCCCCGATTCGCCAAAGAGCGTGGGCTCGGAGTGCAAGCGGGGTGTGCGCTCCAGCCGCGAAGCCGGGAGGGGGCTGGATGCAGGCGCGGCTGGCGCCGAACCGGAGACTGATGATGGAACGGCGAGTGATGCTGGTGCTGCTGTCGGGGCTGCGGCTACGGCCTGGGCCGGAGTACCGCCGGAGGCCGCTGTAGCCCGTGCACGGGCCGGAGTACCGCCGGAGGCCGCTGTAGCCCGTGCACGGGCCGGAACGGGCTCTGCGGCTGTTCCAGCGGCGCCCGAGAAGCCGGGTCCACCCGGGGCTGCCACACCTTGCTGGTAGGCCGTTGCCGCAGCACGCGCTCGCTCATCAGCAGCTTCGTTGAGATCGTGGCCCGCATGGCCTTTGACCCACTCGAACGTGTACTTGCGGCCAACAATCGCCTGGTCGATATCTTTGAGGAGGTCCACGTTGAGCACGGGCTTGCCGTCGGCCTTGCGCCAACCCTTCCGCTTCCATCCGGGCATCCACTTGGTGACGCAGTTGATGACGTACTGGCTGTCGCAGAGGATACGCAGCTCTTCCTGGGGGATGTGGGCCGTTGAACGGAACAGGTCAAGGACAGCCATGAGCTCGCCCATGTTGTTGGTGCCGTGCGGCCAACCTCCTGCGCGCCAACAGGAATCGTCAACATACCAGGCCCAACCGGCCGGCCCAGGATTGCCGAGGGCAGAGCCATCGGCGGCAGCAATAATCGTCATGCCTTTAATCCTGCCAGACTGCACTGACACTTTTTGCGGCCCCCGGGAACCGCGAGGATGCGGGAAGCGTGCCATAACGCCGCAACTCTCCCTGCGAAGTGGCCGGATTCCCACGCAATCGGCGGCCCATCCCCCAGCGGTGAAACGCCGACGGCGGCCCCCACCAAAGGTGAGGACCGCCGTCGTACGTTCTGAGCGTGACGCTGCAGTACAGGAGGCTTAGAAGCCGCCCATGCCGCCCATCTCGTCGCCGCCCGGAGCCGGAGCGTTCTTCTCAGGCTTGTCGGCTACTACAGCCTCGGTGGTCAGGAACAGACCAGCGATGGAAGCAGCGTTCTGGAGGGCCGAACGGGTGACCTTGACGGGGTCGTTGACGCCGGCGGCCAGCAGGTCTTCGTAAACACCCGTGGCGGCGTTCAGGCCGTGGCCGGAAGGCAGGCCGCGGACCTTGTCGGCAACAACGCCCGGCTCGAGGCCGGCGTTGAAAGCAATCTGCTTCAGCGGAGCGTCGATGGCAACCTTGACGATGTTGGCGCCCGTTGCTTCGTCGTTCTCGAGGTTCAGGTTGGCGAAGGCCTTGGCACCGGCCTGGATGAGGGCAACGCCACCACCGGCGACGATGCCTTCTTCAACGGCAGCCTTAGCGTTGCGGACAGCGTCCTCAATGCGGTGCTTGCGTTCCTTGAGCTCAACTTCGGTTGCGGCACCGGCCTTGATGACTGCAACGCCGCCGGCCAGCTTGGCCAGGCGCTCCTGCAGCTTCTCGCGGTCGTAGTCGGAGTCGGAGTTCTCGATCTCGGAACGGATCTGGGCAACACGGCCTGCGATCTGCTCGGCGTCGCCTGCACCTTCGACGATGGTGGTCTCGTCCTTGGTGACAACAACCTTGCGGGCGGTGCCAAGGAGTTCCAGTCCAGCGTTCTCCAGCTTGAGGCCAACCTCTTCGGAGATGACCTGGCCGCCGGTGAGGATGGCGATGTCGGCGAGCTGTGCCTTGCGGCGGTCACCGAAGCCCGGAGCCTTGACGGCAACGGACTTGAAGGTGCCACGGATCTTGTTGACGATCAGCGTGGCAAGGGCTTCACCCTCGATGTCTTCAGCGATGATCAGCAGCGGCTTGTTGGACTGCATGACCTTCTCCAGGACCGCAACGAGTTCCTTCACGTTGGAGATCTTGGAGTTGACGATCAGGATGTAAGGGTCTTCGAGGACCGTTTCCTGGCGCTCAGCGTCGGTGACGAAGTAGGCGGAGATGTAGCCCTTGTCGAAGCGCATGCCTTCGGTGAGCTCAAGCTCCAGGCCGAAGGTGTTGGATTCCTCGACCGTGATGACGCCTTCCTTGCCCACCTTGTCCAGGGCTTCAGCGATCAGTGCGCCGATTTCCTGGTCGCCGGCGGAGATGGAAGCCGTAGCGGCGATCTCTTCCTTGGTTTCGATTTCCTTGGCGGAGGCCAGCAGTTCGCTGATGACAGCGTCAACGGCCTTCTCGATGCCGCGCTTGAGGGACAGCGGGTCGGCGCCGGCGGCAACGTTGCGCAGGCCTTCCTTGACCAGTGCCTGGGCGAGGACCGTAGCGGTGGTGGTACCGTCACCGGCGACGTCGTCCGTCTTCTTGGCAACTTCCTTGACCAGCTCGGCGCCGATCTTCTCGTAAGGATCGTCCAGCTCGATCTCCTTGGCGATGGAAACACCATCGTTGGTGATCGTGGGGGCGCCCCACTTCTTTTCGAGGACGACGTTGCGTCCACGCGGGCCGAGGGTGACCTTGACGGCGTCAGCAAGGGTGTTCAGGCCCCGCTCGAGGCCGCGGCGTGCCTCTTCATCAAATGCAATGATCTTGGCCATAACGGCGGTAGTCCTTTCGGGACAGTCGTTAAGAAGGTACCTGTCAGGTGGGATGCCCGCGACGGACGATCCTTTGCCTGCGACCTCTGTATGCCGCGCGCTCCGGACCTCACCCCACCAGGGTGTTTCTTGATCCTCCCGGCACCGATCACCATCCCCGAGGCGCCGCGAACGGGCCGGAATTAGCAGTCGATGCGTGGGAGTGCTAAATCAATAATTAGCACTCGACCGTTGAGAGTGCAAGCAGGGGCGCCACCTTGCGCCATACATCCGGGCAGTTTCAGCCGACAGCGGAGAACCGGACTCCGGGTCAGGCGACGCGGACACTCTCGGCCTGAGGGCCCTTCAGGCCTTCGCCGAGTTCGAACTCAACGCGCTGGCCCTCTTCGAGCGCGCGGAAACCGTCCATCTGGATGGCCGACCAATGCACAAAGACGTCATCGCCGGAATCGTCCACAGTAATGAAGCCGTACCCTTTTTCGGCGTTGAACCATTTGACGGTTCCCAAAGCCATGATGCCCACACTTTCACAGTTGCCAAGACCGGTTGACGGGATCTCCGTACCGGAATCAATCCACTGTAACCACAGTCACGGCGCCCGCGCTGCCGCCCGAAGGCAGGGCAGCGTTTTTGTTATTGAGGCTTAACCGGGATGGCTGGAGCGCGCTGTTTACTGGTAGCCGGGTCCCACAACAACTACCAGCGGCTGCTGGACTTCCGGTGACTCCACTACCGAGGTGATGCGCAAGAGGGCGGCAACTGCCTCGGCGTTCGCCTTTTGGGCCGGGGCGTTGTAGAACACCACCGAAGTCTGCTGCGGCAGCCCGCCCCAGTTCCCCACCGTGCCGAGTGCCCAGCCATCGCCCTGAACGAGTCCGGCCACGCGGCTGGCGAGGCCCGCCGTCGCGGTGCCGTTGTAGACGGCCACCGCAGTGGTCTTGTCCACCGGGGCCGCGGACGGGGTAGCCGACGCTGACTCGGAAGGCGTGGGTTCACCCGAGGCGATGGGGGCGCTGCCCGTCTCGGACGGGGTTGCGGACGGCGCCGCCTCGCTGTGCTGCGAGGCCGGCGCGGAAGTGCTGGACGAGGCAACAGGAGCCACGAATCCAAGACGCGGCAGGATCAGGAAAGCAACCAGGCCGAGCACCAAGGCGACGACTCCAACCGTCAGGACAGGCCACAAGGTGGGGCGGGCTGTCTCCGTGGCGTCGCGGTGCACGCCCTGCCGGGACGCGTTCTGCGGGACCCGGTCGAATTCATCCTTGGCAAATTTGGTCATGGTGAAGCGTTGTCCTTGCTGGTTGCTGCTGACAGATCAGCCTGCCGATTTACGCGTCCGACCCCAAGCGCCGCGCTGTCCGCGCGCGTTGGCGGGACGTACGTAGTCTACGCAGTCTCTTGACCAGCATGGGATCGTGGGCCAATGCGTCCTCGGTATCGATGAGGGCGTTGAGGATCTGGTAGTAGTGCGTGGCGGAGAGATCGAAGAGTTCCCGGATAGCCTGTTCTTTGGCCCCCGCGTACTTCCACCACTGCCGTTCCAAGGCCAGCATCTGCTGGTCCCGCTCGCTCAACGGCGAGTCGCTGCGGACGCCGGCCGCAAGGTCTTCAAGGGCAAAACCCGTTGCCTGCGGCGCCATCGGTTCCGGTGCTGGTTCGGCCACGGCACACTCCTTCGACGCTTGTTGGGGAAAATGTCCTACCCCTATGTTACGGGCGAATAACAAGCCTGTCATTCGCACGCGCAGCCCAGGCAAGGGACAATGGCCGGGTGACTGGCGAGGATGCACTCTTTGACCTTGAACCCAACAACACTGCCAACCAGGACTTCGGCGCGCTGCTCGACAGACCCCTCGAGGAACTCATGGCTCCCGACTGGGCAAGCGCCCTTCGGCCTGTTGAGGGAGAGCTCTACGAGGCGTTGGCCTTCGTGGCCAAGCAGGCCGGGCAGGGGACACAGGTCCTTCCGGCTGCCTCCAACCTCCTGCGGGCCTTCCAACGGCCACTTGCCGACGTCAAGGTGCTCTTGCTCGGCCAGGACCCGTACCCAACGCCGGGACACGCCGTCGGGCTTTCCTTCTCGGTGTCCCGAGAAACCCGGCCCGTCCCCCGAAGCCTGGCCAATATCTACCGCGAACTCCACGATGATCTGGGGCTGCCGCCGCGCATCCACGGCGACCTCACGGCGTGGTCGGACCAGGGTGTCCTGCTGCTCAACCGCGTGCTGAGCGTCGCGGCAGGGAATGCCGGCTCGCACCGCGGCAAGGGGTGGGAGGCCATCACGACGGCGGCTGTCACCGCCGTCGCGAACCGCACCGACGCCGATGGAAAGCAGAAGCCGCTCGTCGCGATCCTGTGGGGGAAGGACGCGGAATCCGTGGGGCCACTGTTGAACGGCGCGCCGTCGATCGTGTCCGTTCATCCGAGTCCACTGTCCGCGTCCCGGGGGTTCTTCGGGTCCAAGCCGTTCAGCCGAACCAACGAGCTGCTCGCGGGGCAGGGTGCCGGGCCGGTCGATTGGGAACTCCCCGTTCTCTAGCCCCCACCCACGCCCGGACCCTCTCTCACCAAACCACCCCCAATCACGGTCCCTCTCTCACCAAACCACCCCCCAATCACGGTCCCTCTCTCACCGGCTAGTGCCCGGCGGGAGTCGGTGAGAGAGGGTCCGCCAGAAACGGGCATTACGTGAGAGAGGGTCCGCCAGAAACGGGCATTACGTGAGAGAGGGCCCGCCAGAAACGGGCATTACGTGAGAGAGGGCCCGCCAGAAACGGGCATTACGTGAGAGAGGGTCCGCCAGAAACGGGCGTTAGGTGAGAGAGGGTTGGGGTGTAACGTTCGACTCATACACAGGCCACGCGCAGCCAATTAGCTTAGGCTTACCTTCATGCCTGCTGCTCTTCCTGTGACGTCGTCCGCAACCCGCCAAACACGCCCCCAGATCAACCTGGTGGTGCTGCGCAAGGAACGCCTTTCGACGCACATGGTGCGGATCGTGGCGGGCGGCCCCGGCTTCAGCGACTACGCGAACAACGAATTCGTCGACCGCTACGTGAAGATCGTCTTCCCGCAGCCTGGCGTGCACTACGAGCTTCCACTGGATCTCTGGGCCATCCGGGAGACCATGCCCCGGGAGCAGTGGCCGCACACCCGGACGTACACCATCCGCTGGGTGGATCTGGAAGCCCAGGAACTGGCCATCGACTTTGTGGTCCACGGCGACGAAGGGCTCGCGGGTCCTTGGGCAGCCGCAGCGGAACCCGGCGACGCCTTGGTATTCACCGGCCCGGGTGGCGCCTACAACCCGTCGCCCGACGCCGACTGGTACCTCTTCGCCGGTGACGACGCGGCCCTCCCGGCAATTGCGGCAAGCATTGAGGCACTGGGGCCGGACGCCCGTGGCTTCGCGTTCCTGGAAGTGGACAACGCCGAGGACATCCTGCCCCTCGCTGCTCCGTCGGGCATGGAACTGCACTGGCTGCAGCGCAATGGAGTGCCGGCCGGATCCAGCGAGATCCTGCTCGACGCCCTCCGCAACGTCGAATGGCTGCCCGGACGAGTGGATGTCTTCGCACACGGAGAGCGCGGCTATATGAAGGGCCTCCGTGAGATTTTCTTCGTGCAGCACGGCCTGGAACGCTCCCAGGTCTCCCTGTCCGGATACTGGGCACAGGGCCGAGTGGAGGAAGTGTTCCAGGCCGAGAAGAAGCTTGCCATAGGCAAGATCTAGGAAAACCTAGCGGCGGCGTACCCTCCGCCGCTCGTTGCTGGACAGGCCCTTCGTCAGCGGCCTGGCAAGGTTGTCGCCGAGCACGACTCCTGCGGCCACACCGAGGACGATCGCTCCGGCGTTGAGCATCCCGCCCGCACCCGCCAGGATGTCGCCCCCTTCGACGGTCAGTGCATACATCGACCGGAAGATCGTCAGGCCGGGCAGCAGGATCAAGGCTGCAGGAACAGCAACCACCAACTGCGGAGCGCCAAGCTTCAGGGCAACCACACGACCCAGCAGACCGATGACCACTGCCGAAATGGCGGGCGACAAGCGGTCGCCAAGACCGAGTTCGCCAACCCCCCACAAAACGAAGAAGCCCACCAAGCCGACCGCCGCCGTCGGGAGTAACAGACGCATTCTTGTCTGTTCGGTGACGCCGATGGCCACCACGGCGATCGCGATCAGGATTGCTTGCCCCCACAAGGGGTAGGCGGGCGGGAACGTATTGGTGACGTCGAGGACCTGGCTGCCCATGAGGGTGCCCACCACCACGGCGACGCCTATACCTGCCACGATGGCCCCGAAAGTGAGCAAGGTGGAGAGGAACCGGCCGGCCGCAGTGACCGGGAAGCCGTTGATCGCGTCCTGCACGGAAGAAACCAGCCGACCCGTGGGTAGGAGCAGCAGGATACCGCCGGCCACCACAATGGACGGAGCGATGTCCGCGCCTGCCCAGCGCAGCATCAGGGCAACGAAGGTGACCACGAAGGAACTCGCCATGGTGACAAAGAAGTCCGGAGTCCGCCAACGGATCAACTGGCGCGCCAGCAAGCTGATCAGCATGTTGGACGCGAAGGCGAGGGCGGAAGCCCCGGGCCCCCCGCCGAGTACCCCCACGAAGACCGCGGCGAACACGCCGAAGGCAACAGTGACCATCCAGCGTGGGAAGGGCTTGGCGCTCCGGGTAATCTCAGTCAACCGCCGAACGGCCTCGTCGCGTCCCACTCCCCCGGCCACGATGTCCGAAACCAGCTGGTGCACCTGCGCGAGCCCGGCGTAGTTATTGGTCCACGATCGCACCACGCGGAGGAGTGTGATGGGCGTTTGGTCCTTCGGCGCATAGTTGATGGCCACCGACTGGTTGGTGATATCAACCTCGACGTTCTTCAACCCAAGCGCAGCGGTGACCGCAATCATGCTGGTCTCCACCTCCAACGCGCCTGCGCCGTATCGGAACATGGCCTCGGCAAGGTGCAGGGCGAAGTCGATGGTCTTCCGGGCTGAAGCGTCTACACCGGCCACCTGGATGGTGGGGTTGGCGTAGGGGCTTCCAGCCAGGCGGTCCACGATGCTCATTGGCGCCGTAGGTGGACTGTCGCCTTGGACCAACCGCATCAGCATGCGTTTGGCGTTGGCGTTCTGTCGCACCTGCGACGGCCGCAGCGGCTGGGTCTTCGGCAAGCCGTCCGTGTGAGGCCTGCCGCCGGTGCCCTCCGGGCGTTCAGTCATGCAGCAATCCTCCTTTGGCTTAGTTCCTCTTGAGGAGTTTTCCTATGACCGGCAATTGTCCGGGGTTTCGCAAGTTTCCCAAAACCGTCTGGGCGGCTCCTGCGAGCTTCCTGACCGCGCGGTAGGCGGTGTACTTGACGGGGCTGACAGGTGCCACGAAGTCTCCCAACAACTGGACTACCTCGCCGCCGAATCCCTTCTTGAACTCGTACCCGCCGTGGCCGGTCTCGGCCTGGCCCTGGATGCCGAACGTGCCGTAGAAGTTGTACTTGGAGTAGCCGTTGTTAAGGGCGTGCAGCATCATGCCCCAGTAGAGGGACGTTGCGCCGTTGAAGTAGATGTAGTCCTGGACGGTTCCGCCGATGACGCAGGTCAGTTCGTCGCCGGAGCAGGCGAAGTGGATCGCTGCCACCGTTGCCACACCTACGGAGTCCGGGAAGCGTTCGATGTCCTTGAGGCTGCGTTCGTAGCTGTCCACCAGGTCCTGGACAACCTTGACCCGGTTGGCTTTCTTCTTGCTGCCGGTTTCCTCGACCTCGCGCTTCAGGTCCGCCAGCGTCCTGGATTCGGCTTCGAGTCGCTCCGTGATGGAAGCGCGGTACTCGGGGATGTTGATCTTGGCCATCATGAGCTTGGTGAACTCATCCGAGGTGTTGCGGAGCAAGTGCTCGTAGTACTCGCGTTCGCGGTATGTGAAGCCCTTCTCGTCGCCCGCGGTCTTGAGGGCGTTGTAGAAATCGTCCAGCGTCTCCAACGTGGCCTGTTCCAGGTACACGCCGTTCTTCTCGGCCTTCCGGATGGCCTTACGGGTGCGGTAGTTCATGCCCATGATGAGCTCTTCGGAGTCGGCGACTCCGTCAAGGGTCTTGATGAACATCCAGTTGATGTTGGCGAAGTTCATGTCGAAGCCCTGGTGCTTGAATCCGAGGCCCTCCAGTTCCTTGAGAAGCGGCCGGTTGTCTTCGATCTCCGGGTGCTCGGCGCCGTCTTCGTCGCGGGCGATGTACTTCACGTTCGGGGAAATGCGCAGCTCCGCTGCCCTCTTCGAAGCGGCGTGCTTCTTCAAGAGCTCGACGACGGGCCTCACCGCTGCGGCGTCGCTGTAGTCCATCAGTGGTCCCTTGGCGCAGTCCGCCACCTTGTAGCCAACGCGGTTGGAGGTGTAGACGATCTTGCCGGCGGCGATCAGGCTGCCACCGCGGTTGATGCCGAAAAGTTCCACTTCCTGCCCGCGGGCCCGCTGGAAATGGGTAAGTTCCATGGACTGGATGAAACTCCCCTGTGGGTGTCCCTTGGCGAAGGTCTCGAAGTCAGCGTCACTGAGAATCACAAATTCCATGTCTGTTCCAGCCTCGATCGGAGTCAAAGAAAATTACCTCATCTTGTTGGATGTGCACCCGTTGGTGGCCGGGGCGGGCCTTTTTGTCTGGTGTGTTCTTAGTAGAACTGGCCGCCGGTACGCATGGTTTCCAGCCGACGGAAGACCTTCTCTCCACCCTTGAGCCAGAGCTTGTACCGTAGCGGGCTGAGGACAAGGTCGTAGCAGCCGACGAAATCCGTAACTGTCTTGGTGAAGCTCGTTTTGAACAGACCCATGCCGTACAAGGGGTGGGTCTTGTCCTTGATTCTTGCCGCACTTGGCGTGCCGCAGAAATCGTACTCAACGCAGCCAAGTTCCTGCATACGCTGAATGGCAGCCCACTGGGTCAAGTGCGAATCGCCGTATTGCTTCCGGTTCTGGGTGGAGCCGCCGTCCTTGTACGTCGCCTTGGCTCCGTAGTTGATCACGAACGCGCCCACGCTGGGCTGGCCGTCCTCGTAGACGAAGAAGAAGTGGCCTTGGCCCCGGCTGCTGAATCCGTTCCAGAACTTTGCGTAGTAGTCGTAGCTCCGCAACGGCATCGCGCCCTTGGCGTTCACCGTGTTCTGCATGAGGGCGTAGAGCTTCCTGTAGCTTTGTTCGCCGGCTTCCTCCTGGCGGACTTCACAGCCTTCGCGCTCAGCCCGCCGTACCGCATTTCGAGCCCGGGAGGAGATGCTGCGGAGGACCTCGTTGCTGGGCTTGCTGGTGTCCAGGATCGCTGTGGAGTCGTTCGACTGGATGTTGGGGGCCTTAACCAAGCCCGCCACCTTCAGCTGCGCAACAACCTCAGGTGACTCCACGACGTCGGGCTCTATCTTGATGGTGAAGACGTTCATCTTCTGTTCGCGGGCCAGCCTGGCGACGGCGGTGAGCATTGGCTTGATGTCTTCGACGGCGGCAGCGTCCGGTCCCTTGATGAGGTACCAAAGCCGGCCCAGCACCGGGAACTTCTTCTCCAGCAGCAGGTTGTAGCTGGAGTACTCGGCAGTCTCGATGACGAGCCTCCGGACCAGCCAACCGTTGCCGTCCTTGACCGCGGCGTAGGCATCCGACTGCAGCATGTTGCCGCCGTTCGGGTTGGCCGTGACGTGCTTGTCCCAGTTATCGATTTCCTCGGCGGTGGCAAAGCGGGCGGTAAATTCTCGCAAGGTGGCCGTGTCCAATCTCAGGGTTCAGTGCAGTGTTCAAAGCGGTGTTCAAAATGCGGGGCGCATGCGGACATGCAGGCTCCAGTCTATCGGTGAGAGCATGATTGGCGATTCCAGGACCGGCCCGAAGCGGCGCTCCGGAACTCATCAGTGACCACTTAAATCCCAGACCCGGCGAGGGCGAGCGCAGCAGCCTGGCTCTCAGACAACGACGGAGCGGTCTGCGATCAGCCCCGTATGGCCTGTGCTGGGTCAGCTCGCGAAGCCGATATTGCAGGATACATTGCGGCCAGGACTCCAGTTACCGCCCCCGCCAAGACTCCCATCGCAACAGCTTCCAAACCCAATACCGGCGTCCACCCTTGCTGGAGGCAAAACACCAGGAGTGCGGCCATGCCGGCTGCCCCTCCGGCCAGCCCACCGCCGGTTCCGACCAGCAGGCCCTCAAAGACAAACATCCGGCGGATGCTCGCGCGGCTGGTTCCGATCGCCCGGCGAAGCGCGATCTCCGACCTTCGCGTCTGGACCGTCAGGTACATGGAGGTCGCAGAACTAAGACACGCCAGCGCCAGCAAGACCCAGGACAGAACCCCGATGAACACACTCAAATCCGTGTTTACGCCTCGTCTGAGTGACCGGAGATCCGCCACAGTGCTCACTTTGAAGTACTCGGGATGAGCTGCGTCCAGGGCAAGAGGAACTGCCTCGCTCAGCGGGGCGGGGAATCCGGGAACAGTACGCACAATGAACATTGGATCCGTCAACACAGGTTGACGGAAGTCTCCTATACCCATAACTATGCTGTCGGAGAGCAACTGGTTCCGACCAGGGCTTTCGATGACGCCCACGACAGGCACAGGCTGCCCGGCGACCCAAATCTTTTGATCCGGCCCGGCGGCTGAAATACCCCAGCGGACGGCGGTTTCGCGTCCAACAAGCGCTACAGGTTTCCCGAAGGACTCATCCAGGAGCGACAGCGCCGAAGCGGGCTCGACGACGACATCGTTCAGTTCAAGGTAGTGCGAGTCCACAGCTAACAAGGAACCTGCAAACGTGGGCTCATGCACTGCAAGGCCGGGCTGAAAACGGGAAGGCTTCAGATCTTTCGAAGCCATGTCGTAACGCAAACCAACGTCAACAACACCATCCAATCCCTCAATCCTGTTCCTCTGGTCCGACGGCGTCGTCCCAGAGGAGTCATATGCCTGTGAGCCCGAGGCACTCAATGACACTTGAAGTTCATCAAGCGCTGCCCGGGCAAGACGTTCCGAAACCTGGGCGGAAGCAGTTTGGCTGAGTCCCACCGACAAAACAAGCCCTCCCGACCCCAGCATGAATGCGATGATGAGGAGTATTGTCCGTCCTGTCCGTGACGTCAGCGCCGTCAGGGCGTCGTATACGTCGTCGACCACACCCTGCCAATGTCCCGGCTTCCTTCCAGAAGGCACCGAAGCCGTAGGATCAGCCACGTCCGGCTTAATAGCGTGCGAGTTCCATGAACTTGACGCCCGTTTTTCGGTTGACTGAACCAGGACGCCGTCCACGATCGTCACCTGGGATCGAGCTGCAGCAGCAACAGCCGGATCGTGCGTAATGACGACAACCGTCATTCCCTGGGCATTGAGACTCCTGAGTTCGTCGATGACTCGTTTCGTGTTGGCCACGTCCAGGTTTCCGGTCGGTTCGTCGGCAAATAGAACTTTGGGATTGGTTGCGAGGGCGCGCGCCAATGCCAATCTCTGGCGTTCCCCTCCGGACAGATTCTTACCCGGCGCGTCCGTTCGGTGAATGAGTCCAACTCGCTCGAGGGCAGGGCGGATGCGCTTTTCCCGTTCCCGATGCCCCAGCCCTTGAATCCGAAGTCCGAGGGCAACATTCCTGGCAGACGACTCTTCAGTCATCACATGCGATGCTTGAAAGACAAAACCGAACATATCGGACCTCAAGGCATCCCGCTGCCTCTCCCCCAACCCGGTCACATCGTCTCCATTGACGTGATACTTGCCGACCGTCGGTCGGTCCAAGAGAGCAAGGAGATTCAACAGCGTGGACTTTCCTGATCCTGACGGCCCGAGGATGGCGAGAAAATCGCCTTCGTGTATTTCCAGATCTACGTCCCGCAGGACCCGGGTCTCAGAATCTCCTACGTTGTAGGTTCGTCCCACACCCTTCAGCGTCAAGAGAGGTATGGCATCCCTGGCGGTAAGGTCCCCTGTCACGAGACGATGACCAACGTTCCAGGCTGCAGCAGTGAAGTCTCCTCGATGGCTGCCCACCCATCACGCTGCTCCATTACCGTGATGTCCACCCGTTTAGGGGCTGAGCCACCATCTCTATGACCTTCGGAACCCGGCAAGGTCACATAGGTACCGCGGTCATCCTGCTTTACAGCGGTCAGAGGTACAGCCAGAGTTTCCACTGCCGCTTGGTGGACCTTGATCGAAACCGACTGACCGGGCTTTGGTTGCGTTTCCTCCACCGGAACAGAGGACACGACGTCCATGCCCGGAACTATGCCCTTCTCCGGGTCGCCTTCACTGAAAGGACCAATGCTTTGGATTGTTCCTTTCGCCGAATACCCCCCAGCTTCGAGGTCGACCTCCTGGCCAACAACGAGCGCCTCGGCCTGGTCTATAGTGGCACGGCCAACTACCACGTCCGGAGCCGTCTGGACGGTCCCCAGGTTCAAGTCTCCTTCCAACACGTCCCCGGGCCTCAACAGGCTCGTGATCTTTCCCGTATCCCCGGGAATCTGTACGAACTCCCGCCAGTTAAAGACAACCTTCTTATCTTCAGATGCCGGGGCCGTAAGTTGAAGATCGCGGTAGAGGTTTTTGAGGGCATTCGCCGTCCCCGAGTCGAAGACTCCGGTGGCTCCAGCCCAATATCCCAGGCCTTGAAGCCACTTTTGCAACGCCAACACATCCGGGCCTCGGTCACCCTCAACAAGGTCCCGGTACAGAGGCACGTCCGAAGACATGACCAGAACTGGACGCCCTGAAACCGCAGCGATCAGCGACCCCGGAGCGACGGTGTCGCCAGCGTGGGCATACACGGCCGTCACCACCGCCCGCTCGGCTCCCTTTGGAACGGATGCCCGCAACGGCACTGAGGGGCCGGCGGACATAGCTGCTGAAATGATCACGGAGGCAGCCAGTGATTTCCTTTCCACAGCAGCGTTCACTTCAACTTTGGTGTCACTGGAATCGATGGCAGAAGATTCGGGCGTTCGCATTTGACTTCCAAGCAAGAACGAACCGGCTGTGCAAGCCAGAACAACGCACAAGAAAGCAACAACCCGCCTGATTCGTGGAACCCGCGGAAGCTTCACGACGGGTGTTTCGTCCACGATCACTACAGCCCACTATGTCCGTGTTGCCTCAGAATATCCTTCGCTCTGGCCAATGCGGCGGCTTTCTCATCGGCCAGGGTGTTCAATGCCGCTTGATGAGCCTCTATGAGAGCAGTCTGGTATTGGGCCCGTATATCCATCAAACCCTGCATCATGTTTGTTTTGCTTTTGCATTCTGCATCTTGAAGTGCTGTACGTATTTCGCCCTGTTTGTCTGCCGGGTAGGCTGGCACCCACGCATCGGGCGAGTCCTGACGCATGTTGATGCCTGAATCCCCAAGGCACTTGACCCATGCCCCTCGCAAGTTCTTCCAATCCGGATCACGCTCAGCCAGAGCATTGGAATCATTGACGATGCTGGTCAGCAGCGAATCCTGGCCTGCAATCCGGCTTCGAAACGGAGGAATTTGTTCACCGACGGTCGAGTTGTCGCACTCGAAGTACTTCTTGACGGCAGGTTGTGGCGATTCCCGTGTTCCCGAATCGTAGATTCCAGGTATGGTCCTGACTATTGGTCTTTCATACCCAAACTTTGCCGCGAACGCCGGTACCCAAACGCCGTAAGACTGATCCGCCTTCACCTCAAGATCACCGTGTTTTTCCGGCATGCGAACTCCGGCCTTCTTCATGCAACCCTCGATTATGTACATGTTCGCTGCAGTGATGACCATGGATTCATCGGCGCTTGCCTCGTATCTATCCATCGGCATGCGGACTTCGACATTAGCCTGGTCAAGTTGTGCGTGGACCCCCGAATAAGCTGAACGATTGATGGAGGGCAGGGGCCCGGCGTCCGCCTGTGGTCCAGTTTGGCTCGTAGCGCATCCTGGCAACACGAAGAGCAGCATTACTGGTAGAAGCAGACGCCGGGTCATCGTCACCTTTCGACACTTTTCAGGAACCTGGGGAATCAGTAGGATTCATCGTGGCTGGAAATTCGGTTATCCCAATTTCCGTCCCCGGGATAAGCGATGTCCGCAAGGTAGCTGATCGCCTGCCCCTCCTTCATGTAGAAGGAGTTTCCCCCAAAGTTCAGATGTTCAAAGAATGTAACGTATCTGTAGGACGGGTTGGTGGTGTATCCAACAATGTTCGACGTTGGATCATTAGCGCCACTACCGACCCAAGACGTTGCATAGTTGTTTGAGTACTTGGTCCCGTTCCACACGGAGCTTTGGAACAAGCAGACTTGGCCGTTTCCACATGTTTGGTCCGCCCAAGCATTGGCGGCGCCAGCATTGGCACCAGCATGATGGGTATTGCGACTACGGTGGCCGCCGCAATGCTTAGCATTCTTTTCATTTCACCGTTCCTCTATCGAGTGGAGTCTGGTGATGACATACCTCAAACGTCAAATAGAAGAGACGTTGGTCGCGCCCCAGTAGGCTCGAAAATAGCGGTCGGATGGTGGGTGAATCAACACAGGAACCACAGATCAGTACATTTTGGTGAAATATGGGCGATCCAGAAGAAACATTCCTATTGCCGCGTCACGATCAGATCGCTCCGTCCACTTACTTAGGGGGCTGTTTACTCTAATCGTCTGGTCGGTACCCGTCAGCGACAGCGACGTACCCCCAACGCCGACGCTACGCCCATTCCCGGCAAGGCCCAGAATCCGTAAGTCGAGAATTAGGAGTGAAAATGAACTACAAGACATCCAATCCCAGGGTTCTTCAAGCGTTCTTGGCCGCGGCAATGCTCAGTGCTATGGGCATTGGCGTGGCCCACGCAACGGCACAACGTCCAGTGACACCGACGACGGAAATCCAAGAGCGCGCTCATTTCGACGGCGACGCCGGTCTTGAAAGGACCGAAACTGGTCAAACATACGGAATTCCAGGCGAAGTCAACGAACAGATCGCCGAACCGGATCTGATCCGTGCTTATGCCACCAACGGGACGCAGGGCTACATGAAGAACAGCGAACGGAAAGTCGCGACGGGTGACCCCTCGATCTTCAAGTCGCCCGAGGAAGCATTGAAATGGCAGGAAAACAGGGGCAGCCTTCCGGTGACGGTACCTGTCTACGATATCGACGGAGCCACCGAAATCGGCATCTTCGAATTCTCAACAGGACAGCCCACGGGCATGGTGAAGTAGAACGAAAGGCAGCGCGCAAACAATTCAACAGGCCACGCGCACTCGAACTACAACTTGATCTGCTCCATGCTCTCCAGTTTTATTGCTTTCGGCGCTTTGCCCAGCTCGCGTTGGCCGCTGGCAAGCCGGTCAGCGTTCGTCAGGCGGCTAAGGCTGAGCCCGGTGAGGTCTGCGATTTCCCCGATAGGAACCTGGAACGTCCTGAAGGGCCCCAGGGGTGGCGGTTCGCCCTCGAGGAGCCGCTCGGTGATGGCTTTCTTCAACTCCACCTTTCCCAGCAACGGTGACTGATCAAGGATGAACCCCGCTGCGCCCAGCTTGGCGTCATTGGTCCAAGCGGCAATCTTCCAGAATTTCCTGGGCACCTGCACGCCCCGGTACGGAGGATCGTCGTCGAGCAGGACGGGTCCGGTGAACACGCTGAGCTTGGCGTCAAACGTATCCGCGTGTTCCAGGACATGGTCTTCCAGTCCTACCCAGAGTTCCTTGCCTTGGTTAAAGTCGTCCACTTGCGGCGCGGCATTAGTGAAGGAAAACGTGTCCTGGTTGGCTTTCTTGGCTGTCGCTTGGTCACCCCACACGGGATCCAGGCGCCGGACCAAATGGCCTCTGTCAAAGGCGTTGTTCTTGTAGACGTCCGGGCCTGCTTGTTGTTCCTTGGGGACCCGCTCATCGAAATGCCAGGTGCCCTCACGTGCCAACGGGTTCAGTTCACTACCGCTGATGTTGACGCCCACGATCGCCGCGAGTTTCCGGGCCGTCCGGAAGCGCACGGAGAAATGCGTGTAGTCCAACAGAATCGTCGTCGCCGACGGACTGGGCAGCTCCAGGCGTGCCCGCAAGAAATCCCGGTCATATCCCCCGCTCATGCATACAGCATGGCACTAGGGACTGACAGCGAACAGACTCAGCATTCGACGACGTTGACGGCCAAGCCGCCCATGGCTGTTTCCTTGTACTTATGGGACATGTCCTTGCCCGTCTCACGCATCGTCACGATCACCTCGTCCAACGACACCCGATGCGTCCCATCACCCCACAACGCCATCTTCGCCGCGTTGATCGCTTTCGCCGCAGCAATCGCGTTCCGCTCAATACACGGAATCTGCACCAACCCACCAATCGGATCACACGTCAGCCCCAGGTTATGTTCCATCGCGATCTCCGCCGCGTTCTCCACCTGCCCCGGAGAACCACCCATCACCTCAGCCAACCCCGCAGCAGCCATCGACGACGCCGACCCCACCTCACCCTGACACCCCACCTCAGCACCCGAAATCGAGGCCTGCTCCTTATACAACACACCCACCGCACCAGCAGCCAACAAGA
Organism: Paenarthrobacter sp. NPDC089714; assembly: GCF_044748905.1. Taxonomy (NCBI): domain Bacteria; kingdom Bacillati; phylum Actinomycetota; class Actinomycetes; order Micrococcales; family Micrococcaceae; genus Paenarthrobacter; species Paenarthrobacter sp. NPDC089714. The sequence goes on along the minus strand of NZ_JBIVGX010000005.1, from coordinate 115,361 downwards.
ACCGCACCACCACATCATCCCGGTCCTGTTGGCTGGCCTTGTCCATGCCCGGGGCGTAATGCAACGCGTAATACAACACCGCCGGAATGATGCCCGCCGCACCATTGGTCGGGGCCGTCACCACCCGACCACCGGAAGCGTTCTCCTCATTGACCGCCAACGCGATCAAGTTCACCCACTCCTGCCAATACTTCGGATCGTTCCGGTCCTTGTCCTCCTTCAACAACCGCTCCAACCAATCAGGAGCACGACGCCGGACCCGCAAACCCCCAGGCAGCACACCTTCACGCTTCAAAGACGTTTCAACACAGGCCTCCATCACCGCCCAAATGTGCAGCAAACCCGCCCGGATCTCTTCTTCGCTGCGACTGGCGCGTTCGTTGATCAGCATGATGTCACTGATCCCCAACCCCTTGGACTGGCACCTGCCCAGCAACTCCGCCGCCGTCCGGAACGGCAACGGCAACTCCTGCTTCGACTCCTCCAACTCCGCCTGCGCCGCGGACTCCCCGCCCTCCCGCACAATGAACCCGCCACCGACCGAGAAGAACGTCGCCTCCTTGAGAACATTTCCCTCAGCATCGGTAACGGCGAACTTCATCCCGTTCGTATGCCGCGGCAACACCGTCAACGGATGCAACACCATATCCGCCACCGCATACGGCAAACGGACACCACCGCCGGCGCCGGAGCCGCCAACAGCACCAGCCAGGTCCAACACACCGGTCTCCGCGATCGCCGCCAACCGCTCCTCCACCTCATCAGGCAGAATCAACTCCGGCTCGAACCCCTCCAACCCCAACAACACCGCCGTGAACGTCCCGTGCCCCTTACCCGTCGCCGCCAACGAACCATACAAATCAACCCGCAACCCCGCCACAGCAGACAACACACCCGACTCAACCAACACCCGGGCAAACACCGCCCCAGCACGCATCGGCCCCACCGTATGCGAACTCGACGGACCAATACCCACAGAGAACAAATCGAAAACACCAACAGCCATGGCCGGGATCCCTTTGACAGCTTGAAACGGTCCGGCAGATGGTCCTGCCGGATGGCCGCCTCCGCTCGTGACGGCAGGCGACCGAAGCACGACGCCGGGTGGCCCCCTTAGGCGGCAACCCGGCGTCGCAAGTTCATTCAGTTATTACAGTCCACGCTACGCCAGTAGGCGCGTGGTGGCGTGCTCAGCCTGGCATCCTCTGCGGCACGGGTTCACGTGGCGCAATGCGGCCGGAAGGGCCTCGACCCGATACGGGGCATCGCTGCCGAACATGCCGTACGCACGGCACACTCCGCAGCGAGCCCACGAATCGGCGGGACGACACGATCATGGGTGGCCCTTATGGGTTCGGCATCCGGAAGCGTGCGTCCAAGGGAGCGTCACGTCCGCTCAGCGGGCGTTTACGCGACCGAGCACGCGGAGGATGCCGAACCCATCGGGGCATCGCTGCCAAACATGCCGTTCGCACGGCACACTCCGCAGCAAGCCCACGAATCGGCGGGACGACACGATCATGGGTGGCCCTTATGTGTTCGGCATCCGGAAGCGTGCGTCCAAGGGAGCGTCACGTCCGCTCAGCGGGCGTTTACGCGACCGAGCACGCGGAGGATGCCGAACCCAGCGGGCCAACACGACCAATCACGCGGAGAATGCCGGACCCATCGGGTCCGACGGGGAACTACGCCAGGTCCCCACCATTCTTGGAGGCGTACTCCACCGCGGAGAGCAGCGGGCCGTCGGACTCGGCGGCGACCTTGAACAGCCAGCCTTCGCCGTAGGGGTCGTTGTTGATGAGGGCGGGATCGGACACTACGGCGTCGTTGATCTCCGTGACCTCGCCGGTGACCGGAGAGTACAGGTCCGAGACGGACTTGGTGGACTCGACTTCGCCACAGGTCTCGCCTGCAGTCACCGTCGAACCAACCTCGGGCAGGTCGACGTACACGATGTCACCGAGCGCATCGGTGGCAACCTCGGAGATGCCAACAGATACCGAGTTCCCCTCCCCACGCAAAACCCACTCGTGCTCGTCGGAGTACTGAAGTTCAGGCGCTACTTTGGGCATTCTGTTTCCTAACGTTGTATGGACAAATCTGTGGCCGGGGCGCTGTGACCAGGAACGGGCCCCTTCGGGTCCGGTATCCGGAAGCGGGCGTCCAAGGGAGCCTCACGTCCGCCCAGCGGGCGCCTAGGCGACCGAGCCCGCGGAGGATGCCGGAGCCGACGGGCCAAAGGCGACCCGTCGGACAGCAAACGGCTTACTTCTGGCGCTTGTAGAACGGCAGAGCGACCACTTCGAAGGGCTCAGCCTTGCCGCGGAGGTCCACGTCCAAGGCAGTCCCCGGCTCAGCAAGGGCCACGTCGACATAGGCAAGAACCACGGGGTACCCGAGCGTCGGGCTTGGCTGGCCAGAGGTTACTTCGCCCACGACCACGCCGTCTTTCAGGACCGGGTAGTGCGAACGGCCGGCACGGCGTCCGAGGCCTTTGAGGCCAACGAGCTTGCGACCAGTGGAGACCCCGGCGCCGGATGCTTTCAAAGCAGCGAGGGCTTCCTTACCAACAAAGTCGCCTTCCTTGGACAGTGCCACCACGGGTCCAAGCCCAGCGGCAAAGGGGTTGCCTTCACGGGAGAGTTCGTTGCCGTAGAGGGGCATGCCGGCTTCGAGGCGCAGTGAGTCGCGGGAAGCGAGGCCTGCTGGAACCAACTCGCCCTCTTCGGCAACCGCGGAAATGGCCTGCCACAGGGCTGCGGCAGATTCGTTGGGCACAAAGATCTCGAAGCCGTCTTCGCCGGTGTATCCGGTACGGGCCAGGAGCAGGTCCTGGCCGCTGCCGGCTACCAGGAAGGTCACGTCAACCGCGGCGTAGTACTTCAGTTCCGTCACGAGGGTGTGCTGCTCCGCCGGGACCAGTCGCAGGAGGACGGCTTCGGCGAGGGGTCCCTGAACCGCGATGAGGGAGGTCTCAGAGGAGGCGTCCTCAACCACGACGTCGAACCCGGCGGCACGCACCAGGAGCGCGGCAGCAACAACGGGAGCGTTTCCGGCATTGGGTACCACCAGGAACTTTTCGGGACCGCGGCGGTAGACAATGAGGTCGTCGATGATTCCGCCGTCCTCCTGGCAGATCAGCGAGTATTTGGCCTTACCGTCGGCAATCGCGGACAACTTGCCCACCAGCGCGTAGTCCAGGAAGGCGCCCGCGTCCGGACCAGTAACCCAGACTTCGCCCATGTGGGAGAGGTCGAACAGGCCGGCGGACTTCCGCACGGCGTGGTGCTCAGCCAGTTCTGAGGTGTACTTGAGCGGCATCTGCCAGCCACCGAAGTCGGTGAAGGAGGCGCCGAGCTTCTTGTGCTCTTCGTAGAGGGCTGTGTATTTCCCAGTCATGACCAGTCCTTAGTTTTCGAAGTCTTCGATCGGCGGGCAGGAGCACACCAGGTTGCGGTCACCCGCAGCACCGTCAATCCGGCCGACGGGCGGGAAGTACTTGTCCTGCTTGAGGTGGTGGACCGGGAAGGCGGCCTGCTCACGCGGGTAGGCACGGTCCCAGTCGGAGCTCACGACGGCGGCTGCCGTGTGGGGTGCGCGGCGGAGCGGGGAATCCTGCACGGAGAAGTCCCCGGCAGCTACCTGCTCGATCTCGGCCCGGATGGTGATCATGGCTTCAATGAAGCGGTCGATCTCCACGAGGTCCTCGGACTCGGTGGGCTCCACCATGAGCGTGCCCGCAACAGGGAAGGCCAACGTGGGTGCGTGGAAGCCGAAGTCGATGAGGCGCTTGGCCACATCCTCAGCCGTGACGCCGGTCTTCGCCGTCAGCTCGCGGAGGTCCAGGATGCACTCGTGCGCTACAAGTCCGCCTTCACCGGTGTAGAGAACCGGGAAGTGCTCGTTGAGGCGGGAAGCGATGTAGTTCGCAGCCAACAAGGCGGACTTGGTGGCTTCGGTCAGTCCCTGGCCGCCCATGAGCTTCACGTAGGCCCAGGAGATGGGAAGCACACCGGCCGAGCCGAAGCGCGATGCCGAGATCGGAACGTCGTTGCCTTCGGTCCAGGACGTGGCGTCACCGGGCATGAACGGTGCGAGGTGTGCCTTGGCTGCCACCGGACCAACACCGGGTCCGCCGCCGCCGTGCGGGATGCAGAAGGTCTTGTGCAGGTTCAGGTGGGACACGTCCCCGCCGAACTTGCCCGGCTGGGCCAGCCCAACGAGCGCGTTGAGGTTGGCGCCGTCGATGTACACCTGGCCGCCGGCTTCGTGGATCGCGTCGCACACCTCGCGCACATCGGCGTCGTAGACACCGTGAGTGGACGGGTAGGTGATCATGATGGCCGAGAGCACGTCGCGGTTGGCCTCGATCTTGGCCTTGAGGTCATCGTGGTCGATGGTGCCGTCGGAGGCAGTAGCCACCACAACGACCTTCATTCCTGCGAGCACGGCCGAGGCAGCGTTGGTGCCGTGGGCAGAAGCCGGGATGAGGCAGACGTTGCGCTGCTGGTCGCCGCGGGAGTGGTGGTAGCCGCGGATCGCGAGGAGGCCTGCCAGCTCGCCCTGGGAACCGGCGTTGGGCTGGATGGAGACCTGGTCGTAGCCGGTAATCTCGGTCAGCTGGGCTTCAAGATCTGTGATGAGTTCACGCCAGCCAGCGGTCTGGGAATCCGGGGCGAACGGGTGGATGGAGGCGAACTCCGGCCAGGAAATGGCTTCCATCTCAGCCGTGGCGTTGAGCTTCATGGTGCACGAACCCAGCGGGATCATGGTGCGGTCCAGCGCGAGGTCGCGGTCGGAGAGCTTGCGGATGTAGCGCAGGAGCTGGGTTTCGGAGCGGTGCGTGTTGAACACCGGGTGCTGCAGGTATTCGCTGGAGCGTTCAACGGAAGCTTCAAGCGCGAAGCCCTCAGCGGACTCAACCACGGAGGCGCCGAAGACGGCTGCGACGTCGGCGACAACCGCCGTCGTGGTTGTTTCGTCCACAGAAATGCCGACCGTGTCAGCGTCGATCCCGCGCAGGTTGATGCCGCGCTCTTCAGCGGCAGCCACAAGGGAGGATGCGCGACCCGGGACACGGACCGTGATGGTGTCGAAGAAGGAACCGTGCAGGACCTCGACGCCGGCAGCCTTCAGCGAGGCGGCAAGGGTGCGGGCGTGGTGGTGTGCGGTCTCGGCGATCGCCTTCAGGCCTTCGGGACCGTGGTAGACCGCGTACATCGAGGCGACGATCGCCAGGAGTGCCTGTGCGGTGCAGATGTTGGACGTGGCCTTTTCGCGGCGGATGTGCTGCTCACGGGTCTGCAGCGCCAAGCGGTAGGCGGGAACACCGGCGTCGTCCTTTGAAACGCCCACCAGGCGGCCGGGCATGGAACGCTCGAGCCCCTTCTGAACGGCCATGTAGGCGGCGTGCGGGCCGCCGAAGAACAACGGGACGCCCAAGCGCTGGGCGGAGCCGACGGCGATATCGGCACCCTGCTCGCCCGGAGGGGTGATGAGGGTGAGGGAGAGAAGGTCTGCAGCGACGGTGACCAGGGCGCCCCGTTCTTTGGCCTCGGCGATCACGGCGGAGTGGTCAAAGACCCGGCCCGAAACGCCAGGCTGCTGCAGGACGACGCCGTTGATGGCGCCTTCCGGGAGGCCGGCACTCAGGTCCGCAACTTCGACCTCGAAGCCGAGCGCTTCAGCGCGGCCCTTCACGATGGCGATGGTCTGCGGGAGGCAGTCGGCGTCCAGGACGGTTTTGCCATCCTGGGCGGCCTTGTTCTTGTTGGCCCGGCGCATCATCAGCACGGCTTCGGCCACGGCGGTGGCTTCGTCAAGCAGCGAGGCGTTGGCGATCGGGAGGCCAACGAGGTCCTGGACCATGGTCTGGAAGTTCAGCAGCGCTTCGAGGCGGCCTTGGGAAATTTCCGGCTGGTAGGGCGTGTATGCGGTGTACCAAGCCGGGGATTCGAGGATGTTGCGGCGGATCACCGGCGGTGTGACGGTGTCGAAATAGCCCTGGCCGATCATCTGGACGGCCGTCTTGTTCTTGGAGGCGAGCTTGCGCAGTTCCGCGAGGACCTCCACCTCCGAAAGGGCGTTCTGCAGGGTCAGGGCAACGTCCTGGCGGATGTCGTTGGGAACCGCGGTGTCCACGAGGGAATCCACGGAGTCGTAACCGACAGACTTGAGCATGGTGTCAATGTCGGCCTGGCGGCGGGCACCGATATGCCGGTCGACGAAGGTGGTGGAGGCTGAACTAACCGTCACGAAGGAACTCCATTACTTGGGCGGCGTTTGGGTACGCCGCAGTGGCTCGGGTTCCTCCCCGCTCTGTATTGGACCTGAGAGTTTCCGCGTGATGCTGTCCGCACAGCCACCCGCTTGCACCGTCGGTGAGCACAACAATCCGGCCGGACTGCCTGCTGCTTTCCAGAGTTGCCTATCCGCGGCGGTGCATGGGCCTGAGAGATTCCTGGGGAGGATTTGCTCCTACGGCGCCTGCATCTCGTACTGCAGGACTCTCCCGCCGCAGATCAAAGGCTTTATGCAGTTGTAGGCGGCGTGCCAAGGAAGGCACACCACAGATGTTAATTGTCCTATGCCCGCAGCGCGGCGGCAAATGGAAGGTCCGCTACTTCCGCAGGCGGTCCAGGACCGCGAGGAGGACCTCGACGTCGGCCTCCCGCCCGGCGCCGCCGGCTTCCTGTCCGCCCTCGAACATCGCGTTGAAATAGAGGCCGTCTCCCATGTAGCTGACCGCCTTGGCAACCTCCGGGCCAACGTCGTCGGCAAGGACGTCAAGCCAGCGCTGTTGAATGGCCGCGAACCGGCGGCGGGTCTCCTCGTGGGCCACCTCGGCCAACCTGGTTGCCGCAACGAACGCCCGGTCCATGGGTGTTCCGGCCCAGAGCGAGGAGCGGATGAAGTAGGCCGCTGCGCCGTCGGGCGCCGCCTGCATCTGTTCGGTATCTTCCTTGGCCAAGTCATCCAAGCGCTCCAGGAGGGCGCTGATGAGCGACTCCTTGTTCGGGAAGTGATAGAGCAAGCCTCCCTTTGAGACGCCTGCGCGCTTGGCCACGGCGTCCAGGGTGGCAGCACGCTCCCCCACTTCGATCAGGAGTGCTTCAAAGGCGTCCAGGACGGCGTCCCGGGCTACTGGTTTTCGCGGCATGGATCCATCATTCCCTAAAGCTTGGTCTTGTTCTATTTGAAACTGTACCGTCTGGACGGTACAGTAAAGGTCATGTTCTCGCCGTCCTCAACCCACGCTCCCCGTTCCTCCGTGCGCCCGGTTCCGGGCAAGACCGCACCGTGGCGCGACTGGACGGCCCTGGCACTGCTGATGTTCCCGGTGCTCCTGGTGGCCGTCGACAACACCGCGCTCACCTTCGCCCTGCCGGAAATCGCCCGCTCACTGGAAGTCGGCGGCATCCAACTCCTCTGGATCGTGGACGCCTACCCGCTGGTCCTGGCGGCACTGCTGGTGTCCATGGGCAACTTCGGCGACCGGATCGGACGACGGCGGCTGCTCCTGATCGGCAGCACAGGCTTCGCGGCGGTTTCGGCTGCCACGGCGTTCGCGCCTTCCGCGGAGTGGCTGATCGCCGGTCGCGCCGCACTTGGTGTCTTCGGCGCCATGCTGATGCCCTCCACCCTGTCCCTGATCCGGAACATCTTCACCGACCCCAACCGTCGCCGGCTTGCTATTGCCGTCTGGGCTGCGGGTTTCTCCGGCGGCGCCGCGCTCGGCCCGATCTTCGGTGGCTGGCTCGTGGAGCACTTCTGGTGGGGCGCCGTGTTCCTCGTGGCGGCCTTCCTCCTCCTGCCGCTGCTCGCCTTCGGCCGGGTGCTCATCCCTGAGTCCAAGGATGCCAACCCGGGCCGCGTGGACGTACCCAGCATCGTCCTGTCCGTGCTCACCATGGCGCCCTTTGTCTACGGGATCAAAGAACTCGCCGTGCATGGATTCGGAGCATCCGCGGCTGCCTTCATGGCGTTCGGCTTGGTGATGGGCGTGTTGTTTGTGCGCAGGCAGCAGCAACTCTCCAGCCCCATGCTGGACGTCCGCTTGTTCCACAACAAGGTGTTCAGCACGGCCATTGTGGCCAACGTGTTGTCCTTGTTCTCCATGACTGGGTTCATCTACTTCTTCGCCCAACACCTGCAATTGATCGAAGGGCAGTCACCCATGGAAGCCGGAATCGCCATGATTCCAGCGCTTCTGGCAACAGTGGTGGCCGGTCTCCTGGTGGTCCCGCTGGTGAAGCGGATCCGCCCGGGATTCGTGGTAGCCGGTGGGCTGACGCTCAGCGCCGTGGGCTATTTCGTGGCGATGGCCGGCGACCACGGAACCGGTCCCGTGTTCCTGCTCTCCGCATTGACCGTGCTGGCCGTTGGTGTGGGGGCCGCGGAAACCATCTCCAACGACCTCATCCTGGCCTCCGTGCCGGCCGACAAGTCAGGGGCGGCCTCGGCCATCTCGGAAACCGGGTACGAACTCGGATCCCTGCTGGGCACGGCCGTGCTCGGGTCCATCCTCACGGCCTCTTACCAGCACAACCTCGTCATTCCGGACGGCGTATCTTCGGAGGCTGCGGGCAAGTCCGGGGAGACGCTGGCCGGAGCGGTTGACGCCGCCTCGGCACTCCCGGCGCCCCTGTCGGAAGCGTTGACCGAGGCAGCCCGGGTTGCCTTCGAATCGGGTGTCCACATCACTGCGGCGATTGGGCTGGTACTGATGGCAGGAGCGGCAGTGCTTGCCGCCGTCGTACTTCGCCGGGTACCGAAGGCGCAGTAGGTGGGTCTGCCCCCAGGATTCACAAGATTCACAAGATTCACAAGATTCATACGGAGTCCCGGACGAAGCAGCCCGGGCCGCACCAGCGGCCCGGGTTGCTGGCGTTCAGACTGCCTGGTTGAGTGTCGAGCCGAGGCCCAGGGTCCGGGTAATGCCACCGGTGGTGGCAGTAGCCAATGCGGAAAGGTAGTCGTTCCGGCGTCGAACGGTGATACGGGACTCCGGCTCGAAAGCCCGCTCCGGGTTGTCGGCATAATGCGCGGCCAGTCCGTCCCGCATGAGGCGGATGCCCTCGGCGCGCTGCTGGGACACAGCTGCGTGGGTGGACCCCAGTTCCTCCGCGAGTTCCTTGACGGAGCGGCCGGAAAGGTAAATCTCCTGGATGACAAAGCGCATCTTCTCCGGCAAGGCATCCACGGCCGCGCGAAGGTACTTGATGCGTTCGTCGGCCAAGACGGAGTTCTCCGGGGACGGCGTCACTGACGCAACCGTGTCCACCACTACCTCATCCAGCGACGTCAAGGTGCGGGCGGCGTCTGCCAGTGCCGCCTCAACGTAGCTCCGCTCCACGCCCAACGCCGATGCCATCTCGGCAACGCTGGGCCCGCGGCCCAAAACACCGGTGAGCGTCTCCTGGATTGCCAGGGTCTCCTTGATCCGCTTGCGGGCGGAGCGGGTGGCCCAGTCCCCCGCGCGCATCTCGTCAGCGAACGCCCCGATGATTCGACGACGTGCGAATGCCCCGAAGGGAACACCAAGGTCCGGGTCAAATGAATCAGCCGAAGTAATGAGCGCCAGGGAGCCTACGGAAGCAAAATCATCGCGCGACAAATGAGATGCGCGCGCACAAAGGTCAGAGACCAGGTAACCAACGAGCGGAAGGTGCTGCAACACCAGCTCGTTGCGCTGTTCGCGATTCAAATTTAAGTCCCCCCATGAGACCGGATTATTGAGTTGCCATAACCTTTGACCGCAAATTCCGGTCGGCGCCTAGAGACCAATCACGGCGACGATGAGGGACTTCGTTTCAGGTACGTGTTCAGAGAACATATCACCTGAAAACGACTCTGCGTGTACGCTCGACACAACAAATTCAAAACCCTGCTGAAACGTTGTTTCCACGGGTTAAAAGAGATGGGGGCACCGTGGGGGCGGATGAGCTGTCAGCGACGCTTTGGCGGGAACGAAGACAACTGGATTTCCTGCTTTTCCTGCTTGAAACCCAGCTTCTGCACCTTCGCGCCGGGAGTTGGCATCGCCTCAACATCACTGCGGCCGAACTGGAAAAAGTGCTCGAAAAGCTTCGTTTTGAATCACTGGCCCGGAGTGTCGAAGCCTCGTCAGCGGCCGCCGAATGGAAGGCACCTGATAAATCAACTTTGCCGGCTCTGATGGAAATTGCGCCCTCGGGAGTTTGGGCAGAGCTCTTGGACGAGCATCTTCAGGCCATGATTACGCTGTTGTCGTCGATTGACGCAGCGGCCAAGGACAATATTTCGGCATTGCTGAGGGGCCCTACCGCCAACGCTGCCGACGCCGATGACCTTTCGGTCCTGGCCCACCAAGCCAACATCCAGCGTGCTTTGGACGCCGTGAAGGGCACCTCGCTTCGGTCTTTGCGGGATTTCCTCGGCCTGAATTGAAGCTTCGTGAGAGAGGATCCGCCGCAAAGGGCGATTCGGTGAGAGAGCGTCCAGGAAAACCGGCGATTCCATGAGAGAGCGTCCGGGAAAACGGGCGATTCGGTGAGAGAGCGCCCGGAAAAACGGGCGATTCGGTGAGAGAGCGCCCGGGAAAACGGGCGATTCGGTGAGAGAGGGTCAGTCTTGGGTGGGGGTTGGGGGGCGGAGGTTGGCCAGGAGCGCTTCGGCGTCGGGACCGGCCTGGGTTGCGGCGAGGTTGGCGGCAGCGATCGCCTCCACCACTTCGCTGCGTTGGATGGAGACGCCGCGGGGTGCCTCGATTCCGATCCGCACGCCGTCGCCACGGCCCTCCATGACGGTGATGACAATGTCCTCACCGATCATGATCTTCTCGCCCGGCTTGCGCGTCAGTACCAGCATGACTTCAATGTACCTTTCCAAGGACGGGCGTGCTCGCGGGCTTGCCGTCCACCCAGCCCACGGGGATGCCCAGGGCGTCCACGGTTTCGGGCGTGGCGGTTTCCGAAGCTCCGATGACGGCCAGCGCCGAAATCCCGGCCGCGTCGGCCGGAAGTGTTGATGGGGCAGCAAGCAGTGACTGGAGCCCCTGAACCCAGGCCCTGGTGTCCTCGGCCTTGCGCCTGGCATCGACCACCACCCAGAGCTGGTCGGCGGACAGGCTCGCGATGTGGGCAGCCTGCGTGGGTACGTCGCCGACGCGGCCCAGCCCGAAAGCGACCACCACGCTCTGGCCGGTCAGTACCGCCTGGGCGCGGGCCGCCGTCGCGCTTTGCCGTCCCTGCACGTGCAGGTGGCCGAACGCGCTCAATTCGCCGGCTGTCCGGACATCGCAGCCACCGGCGGCAATGGACATCTCCAGCGCGGTCCCCAAAGCGTCGTCGCCCAGGCCCAGGAGGACAATGAGGTTGCCGTCGCCGGTGAGCGGCTGCGGTACCGGGGCGGACGGAGCGTCCGACGGCGGCAGGACGGCCCCGGCGCCCGCGGGCACCGCAGGAGAGGGCACGGCAGACGGAAGCGCGGCAGGCGCAGCCGGGATTACGGGAGCCGCCTCGAGCTCCTTGCCGAGTTGTTCCAGGAGGCCCGCGAAATCGGGCGTTGCGGTGGAGACCGGCGCCGGCTTGTGGAGTTCGAGTTCGGCGGCGTCAGCACGCTCAAGCAACGCGGCAATGGCCGGACCGTGAAGCGCATGGGCATCGGCCGGTCCGGCGGCAGGCAGAGGCTCAGCAGCCGACCCAGATGCAGCAGCCGGCCCACGCGCGACGGTCGACCCAGGCACGGCGACAGGCAGAGGCACCGAGGCCGGCCGAAGCACAGCAGCCAAATCCGCAGGCGCCGCCCCCACCTCCACCGTGGCCTCGAAACGTGCTGCCGCAAACAGCCCAACAATGCCCGGGTTCGTAACTTTTTCGGCGGCGACGATCCGCGCACCGGGCCCGTACTGCTGGAGGGCCTTCTCGCGGATGGCTTCGAGCGAGGCGCCCCTAAGCTTGAAGCGCTTCTGCAAAGCGGACCACCCCCACGGTTTCGATCCTGATATTGGCAGACGTCACTTCCCGGTACGAGAGGACGGGGACACCGCCGTCGGGAGCTCCTACAAGGCGGCGGATCGCGGGACGCAAGGCGGGAGCGCAGACGAGGACCGCCTGCCGTCCGGTGGCGGCGGCGCCCTCCACTGCGGACTTGAGGGAGGACAGGACGGCGTCGAGCTTGGCCTGGCCCATCACGATCTGGGTGCCGCCCTCCGCCGGGCGCATGTCCTCCAACATGGACTGCTCCAGCAGGGGATCGATCATGATCACGTTAAGGACAGAGCCGTCCAGGTACTTGGTGGCCAGCACGGGACCCAAAGCGTGGCGCGCCGACTCGATCAGCGCCTCGGGATCGGTGGATGCCTTGGCCCGCAGCGCCAGGGCTTCGTAGATTCGAGGGAGATCGTTGATGGGAACCTGCTCGTCCAGGAGGCCCTCCAGGACCCGTTGGATTTCGGCGAGCGAGAGCAGCGCGGGTGTCAGTTCCTCCACGGCCGACGGGCTTTGCTTGCGGACCCCCTCGGTGAGCACGCGGACATCCTCCCGGGTTAGGAGCCGCGCGGCATTGGCACTGATGATGGAGGAGAGATGCGTGACCAGTACGGACACGCGATCGATGACTGTGGCACCGGTCATTTCGGCGCTGTGCCGCATCTCGGTGGGAACCCATTTGCCGTTCAACCCGAAGACCGGCTCCACGGTAGCCGTCCCGGGGAGGGCGTCCAGGAATTCGCCCAAGGCCAGAAGCTTGCCCGACGGCGCCACTCCCCTTCCGGCCTCGACGCCGGCGATGCGGATGGCGTAGGTGGAGGGTGGCAGGTCCATGGCGTCGCGCGTCCGGACGGGTGGGACCACGAGTCCCAGTTCCATGGCGATCTTGTGGCGCAGGGACCGGACCCTCGCGAGGAGGTCGTCGGAGGCTCCGGAGACGATGTCCACGAGGTCGGGTGCCAGGAGGATCTCTACGGGGTGGACGCGCATGTCTTCCATGAGCCGCTCGTTGGGGTCTTCCTCGGCTGCCACAGCAGCGTTGTCTGCTTCCTGCGCTGCCGCTGCTGCTTTCTGCTGGGCGGCCACGCGCCGCGATGCGATCACCAAGAGGGCACCGACCAGCAGGAACGGCAGGATGGGCATGCCCGGAATGACCGCCATGCTCGCCGCGGCAAGGCCCGCGATCAGCAGTGCATTGGGCGACTGCATCAGCTGCGAGGACGCCGTACGGCCCATGTCCTCCTCGGCGTTGGACCGGGTGACGATCATGCCCGTGGAGACCGCCATGAGCAGAGCGGGGATCTGGGTGACCAGGCCGTCACCCATGGTCAGGAGACCGTAGGTGTTCAGGGCATCCACAGCGTCCTGGCCGCGCTGCAGCACGCCGATCGCGATGCCGCCCACGAAGTTGATGATGATAATGATGATGCCCGCGATGGCGTCGCCCTTGACGAACTTGGATGCACCGTCCATGGCGCCGTAGAAATCGGCCTCGGCGGAAACCTCGGCGCGGCGCTTCCGGGCTTCGGCGTCAGTGATGAGTCCGGCATTGAGATCGGCGTCGATGGCCATCTGCTTGCCGGGCATGGCATCGAGGGTGAAGCGGGCCCCCACTTCGGCCACACGTTCGGCACCCTTGGTGACCACCACGAACTGGATGACCACCAGGATCAGGAACACCACGGCCCCGATGATCAACGAACCGCCAACCGTCACCTTGCCAAAGGCCTCGATGACCTGTCCGGCGAACCCCTGCCCCAGGACCAGCCTGGTGGAGGCCACGTTCAGGCCCAGGCGGAACAGGGTCGCCACGAGCAACAGGGACGGGAACACGGAGAAGTCCAACGGCTTCTTCACGAACATGCTGGTCAGCAGGATCAGGAGGGCCAGCAGGATGTTGCATACGATCAGGAAATCGAGCAAGGGCGCAGGCAGCGGAACCACCAACAGCAGCACGATGGCCACGATCCCTACCGGCACTGAAAGCCGGGCGAACTTGTTGTTCATGCCAGCAAACCTTCCTTCATGCGATGGATTCCGCGTGATGTCCCGCGGTTCTTGAGCGACATCACGAAGGCCAGGACCGCGGCCACGGAACGGTACAGCTCCACGGGGATCTCCTGTCCCAGGTCACAGGCCGAATGCAGGGCACGTGCCAAGGGGATGTCCTGCACCATGGGCACGCCCTTGCTCTCGGCTTCCTCCCTGATGCGGGCAGCAATGACCCCGGCCCCCTTCGCCACGACGCGAGGCGCCGATTTACCGGCGTCGTACTTCAACGCAACTGCCACGTGCGTCGGGTTCACCAGCACGACGTCGGCGTCCGCGATCGAGGCGATCATGCGGTTGCGGCTCATGCTCAGTTGGCGTGAACGCCGGTGCGACTTGACCAGGGGGTCGCCGTCGGTGTTTTTGTTCTCGTCCTGGATTTCCTTCTTGGACATCCGGGTCTTCTTCCGGTTGCGGCGCATCACCACGACAATGTCGGCCGCGGCCAGGATGAGACCGGCCACCACGGCGAACTGGATGAGCGCACCGATCCCGCCTGCGGCCGCCGCGAGCACACCCGCCACGGGCAGTCCGCCCGCGGTCAGGAGCACGGGCATCAGCCCCTGGATCACGGTGTACAGGACAAGACCCACGACGGCGGTCTTCAGCAACGCTTTGACACCTCCCCAGAGTGCCTGCGCACCGAACATGCGCTTGAAGCCGGCGAGCAGGTTGAAAGGCTCGAACTCGGGGCGGAACTTCTTGAAACGGATTCCGCCCTGCAGCGCGGAGCCGGCCAGGACCACCACGGTGACCACCAGGAGCAGCGGGCCGAGGATTCCGCCGAGGGAACCCAGCCCGGCTTCCAGTGCGGCAATGGCCTTGGCGGGGTCGGGATCAGCCATGACGCCCTTGACCGTGAACAGTTGGTCCACCGCGGCGTTCGACGCATGGTCGATGGTGGCCGGAAGCATCGCAGCAGCGCCGCCTACCGCAAGCCAGGCCATGAGGTCCTGCGACCTGGAGAGTTGGCCCTTCTGCCGGACCTCCCGCATGCGTTTGTCCGTGGCTTGTTCGGTTTTCTCCTGCGAATCCGCCACTAACCCACCCCCAGCACGGTCCGTGCGGCCAACTCGGCCAAACTCGCGACCAGCCGAGGCAACGCCAGGAACAGAAAGCCCGCCAAGGCCAGCGTGATGAAGATCTTCAAAGGGAACCCGAGCGAGAAGGCATTCAATGCCGGCGCCACGCGCGTGAGGAGACCAAGTCCGACGTCGGCCAGCACGAGGACCACCAGCAGCGGACCCGCGATCTGGACCGCGGAGATGAACATCCCCGTGATTGCCCCCACCATGGCGTCCACCGGTTTGCTGAGGTCGATGCCGCCGGCCAGCGGAAGCGCGTTGAAACTTCCCGTGAGGCCGCCGATGACCAACTGGTAGCCGTCCGAGGCGAAGAGCAACGCAAGGGCGGCCATCTGAAGCAAACGCGTGAACTGGGCGCCGTTGACCATCATCTGGGGGTCGAAGGCCTGCGCCATCTGGAAACCGCTGAAAAGGTCGATCAGGCTGCCCGCGGACTGGATGGCGGCGAACACGGCCATCACCAGGAACCCGAGGACCAGGCCGGTAACCAGCTCCAAGACCACTGCCGTAATGAAACCCGCGGTGTCCCTGGGGACGGCGTCGGCGGAGAGGCGCTGCGAGACAGCCAGGCCCAGGCCGATGCCGAGCATGGCCTTGATCCGGGCAGGAATCGCGTGGTGGGCGAAGGGCGGAGCCACCACCAGGAAGGCTGTCATGCGGACCGAGGCCAGCAGCAGGACCTGGATCCACTCCTGGTTGATGGGGATGTCCACCTCACGCGCCACCGATCAGTCCGGGGATGCGCGCGAAGAGTTCGTTAGTGAACGTGACCATTTCCGAGATCATCCAGTGGCCGCACACCACCAAAGCGATGGCCACGGCAACGGCCTTCGGGACGAAGGAAAGCGTGGCTTCCTGCAATTGCGTAATGGATTGCAGGAGCGAAATGGCCAGGCCAACCACCAGGGCGGTGACCAGCGTGGGCGCGGCCAGCTTGGCGGCCACGATCATGGCCTGGAGGCAAATGTCCAGGACGGCGTTGGTATCCATCAGCCGCTCGCATAACTCTGGATCAGGGACGTGATCACCAAGCCCCAACCGTCAACCAGCACGAACAGCAGGATCTTGAAGGGCAGCGAGATCATCACCGGAGGAAGCATCATCATGCCCATGGACATCAGCGCCGCCGAGACCACAAGGTCGATCACCAGGAACGGAATGAAGATCACGAAGCCGATGATGAACGCGGCCCGGAGTTCGGAAATCATGAAGGCCGGAACCAGCGTCTGCAGCGGGACCGCTTCGGGGTTGGCCGGGTTCGCCATGTTGGCCGCCCGGGTCATGAGGGCAATGTCCTCCTCCCGGGTGTGGGCCAGCATGAAGTGCTGCAACGGCGTCCACCCGGCGGACATTGCTCCGTTGAAGTCCAGTCCTCCGTTCAAGTAGGGCTGGACCGCCACCGCATGGATGTCAGACACCACCGGCCACATGACGAACAAGGAGAGGAAGAGGGCCAGGCCTGCGAGGACCTGGTTGGGCGGAATGGCCGGGAGCGAGAGGGCGTTACGGGTCATGGCCAGCACCACGAAGATCTTGGTGAACGAGGTCATCATCAGCAGCAAGGCCGGAGCCACGGACAGCAAGGTGATCCCAATGAGGGTGACCACCGCCGAGGAAGGTGCACCGTCCAGGCCGTTGATGTTGATGCTGACGTTACCGCTGCCTTCCGGCGTGGCCGGCGGGGTGGGTGGACTGGGGGCCGTGGGATCAATGGGGGCAGCGTGGGCCGCAGCCATGCCCAGCCACACCAAGGCCACCGTGAGCAGGAGTGCCCACAGCGCCAGGAAGCACAGCCGGGCAGCGCGGGGTGGCGCGGCAAGCAAGGCTGTTGCAGGTGGCACCGGGAATCCGGAACCAGCAGAACGGATCAATTGCGGCGTCCCCTGAAGGCATCGGAGGCCTGGCGCCACGTGGAAGCGGAAAGGATGGAACCGTGCAGCGGGTGGGCCTGGGCCGGTGTCCGCCGGTGCAGGTCCGCCCGGCGCCGGACCACCGGAATCTGGCCCGTGACCAACTCAGTCCGGGGTACGGATTCCGCCGACGCCTGCCGGAACAATTGGGCGAAGCTTTGCTCCTCGATGACCTTCTGCGGCGCGGCTTCCACCACCTCGGCAGCAAGCACCGGAGCGTCGCTGGTGTGCAGGACCGTGACATTGTGCTCGGTGACGCCCAGCAGGAACCGCTTGTCTCCGGCGTCCACCACCACCACGGAAGCCTTCTGCCCCAGTGCTTGGCGGCTAACGACGCTCAGCGTTGAATCGGCACGGCGACGGCCTTTGCCTTTGCCGAGCCGGCGCTGCAGCAGCCAGATCACGGCAAGCACGGCGCCGAGGGCAACAACCACCCGAAGTCCCAGGATGAAGGAATCCATCTAGAACGTTCCCTCTGCCCCGTCCAGGATCCGGGTGATGCGCACGGCATAGTCCTGGTCCACCACCACAACTTCGCCGTGCGCGATCAGCCGTCCGTTGAGCAGGACATCCGCCGGAGCGCCGGCCGAACGGTCAAGCTCAATCACCTTGCCCGGCTCAAGCGCCAGGGCGTCACGCACGGACATTCGCGTCCGGCCGATCTCCACGGTCAGGGCCATTTCCACGTTGCTGATGAGGCCCAGGCGGGCAGAAACATCGGCGTCCTGCGCGCCGCGGGAGGGACCGGCGTCGTTATCCCGCACGCGGACGGCGAACCACCCGAAGGGGGCTCCCCCGTCACTCAACTCAAAGACCACGGTGGCGGGGTCCTGCAGCAGCCCGGCGGCGTCTGCCTCGCGCAACTCCCCCAGCACGCCGGCGTCGAACGCCGATGCGGCCTGTTCCAAGGCGGGACGCAGGACGTCGCCTGCAGAGAAGTGTGCACCCGCAACCGCACCTCCGGCAGCGGCCAGGAAGGAATTGTCCACCAGCAGCAACGCAAAGTCCGCCGTGGACGCACCGACGAACGTCGCCGTGACAGCAGGCGAGGCATAGGCGGCGGCAGCTTCGGCGGGGACAATCCCCGCCACCGTCAGCAGCGACGAGGCCGGCAGGTGCTGGGCCAGTCGCTCGGCTGCCGCTTCCTGCAGGGTCAGGGTGATGCTCATCGCTGGTGCTCCTCGGTTGTGACAATGACGGCGGCGGCGCGTGAGCCGTGCCTGGCGGCTGCGGCGGTGGCCAGGCGGGTGCCGTTGATGGTGACGTCGAACGGCCGGTTTTCCAGGTGCGGAAGCGGCAGGACATCGCCGACGGCGAGTTCCAGGATCTGCGCGGGAGTCACCTGTGCGGGGGTCAACTGGATGGCGACGTCGACTGGAACCTGGGCGAGTTGGGTCCGGACCAACGACTCGTTGTCCACGCTGTGGACGGTGGGGTTCACGTCGCCCAGCTTGGTGAGGAGGACATCCGCGGGGATGGCGAGGGTGGCGGCGCACTGGGTCTCTCCAACGTTCACGCTGAAGCCGGCAACGATCATCAACTCGGACGGCGCGGCCGCTTGGGCGAACTGGGAGTTGTACTGGATGCCGTCCATGGTCACGGACTGCGTCAAGAGATTGCCCAGGGAGTACTTCAGGTCCTCAAGGACCTCCTCCACCATGCGGGAGACGAGGGCGTGCTCGATTTGCGTGAACTTCCGTTCGGGCACGGTCGTGTCCGCGGAGCCACCCAGCATGCGGCTCAACCAGGACAAGGCCGCCGTTGCCGGAAACTGGATCACCAGGCGGGAGTCGCTGTCCTCGATCCGGCACAGCACCATGGAGGTCACGGACGGCAGGGAAGCGGAGTACTCGTCGTAGCTCTGCATGCTCAACTGTTCCAGCGTTGCCGTGGATTTCAGCCGGACCTTGGCCGTGAGCTGGGTGCCCCATTGCCGGGCGAACGTTTCGAAAGCCACTTCCAGGACACGACTGTGCTGGCGGGGCAGGGTTGTGGGCCTGCGGAAGTCATAGACGTCCACGGTGCGCTGGCGTTCGGCCGCGCGATCTTCCTGTTCTCCCACGGATGGCACTATCGGCAGGTAACTTGCGCGTGTAAGGCCGTTTTAACCCCGGTTTTCCTGCCTACTTCGCCGCCTTGGCTGCAGCCGCCGAGTCATGTGTCTGCGCCTCCATGGCTTGCGGGATGAGCGCGCGGATATCCTCCGGACGGTTGGACACCAGCACCACGTCCACGCGCCGGTTGAGTTCCATGAGCTCTTCGGTGGAGTCGTCGGTCACTTGCCGTGCCGAGCCGAAGGCAACGGCCCCGATTTTGGCTGCCGGCATCCCGGATTGGTCCACGAAGAACCTGAGGACGTTCACCGATCTCGCCGCGGAGAGTTCCCACGTGGAGGCGTAGGCGGTGTACCCCTTGGCTGCGTGGCCCTCAATCATCACTTCGAGACCGGAACCAACAACCGTTGGCGCAATGGCCGTAAGGATCTGCACGGCCTTGGGAGTCAGGTCCGGCATGTCCGGCTGGAAGAACGTCTGCGAGCCAACCAGCTTCACCGTCAGGCCCCGCTCCCCCACCACGAACTCCACGTTCTTGTCCAGGCCCTGGGATTGGAGCTGGGTCTGCATGGCTCCCTGCAGGGCTGTGAGTTTGTTGACCTCCTGCGTGGCCAGGTCCAGCGGGGAGAACCCCTCGCCGTTGGAGGTAGTCAGTTCGCCGGGGACCACCACGCCGCTGGCCGTGTCCACCTTCTGGCTGATCTCCGTCCCGAAGCCCGTGGCCAGGGAATTCCGGAGCTTCTCGAACTTGATCTGGTCCACGGAAGACATGGCAAAGAGCACAATGAACATGCACATGAGCACAGTGACCATGTCCATGTAGGACGCCATCCAGCGCTCGTCCACGTGGTGCTCTTCGAGTTGCGCCCCGCGTTTCCTGCGCGACCTCATGCGGCCCTTGACGCTGTGAGCTTGCCGGTCTTGCCGCCGTCGTCCGCTTTGTCCTTGGTGGACTTGGACTTGGGATCCGCCGGAACCATGGCGCGGAGGCGCTCGGCCAGGAGCAGCGGCTGGGTGCCGCTCTGCACCGCAAGCAGGCCTTCCATGAGCAGGTTCATCCGCTCTACCTCAAGCTCGGACAGGCGCTTGAGCTTGGCGCTGACCGGGAGCCAGATGAAGTTCGCGGAGAGCAGGCCCCACAGGGTAGCGACGAAGGCTGCGGCAATCATCGGGCCCAGGTGGTCCGGCGAGGACAGGTTCTCCAGCACGTGGGTCAGGGAGACAACCGTGCCGATGATGCCGATGGTGGGCGCATAGCCGCCCAGGGCTGCGAAGAACTTCGAAGCCACGTGGTCGGCGCGCATCCGGGTATCGATCTCGTCCTCCATGAGGAGGCGGAGTTCCTCGGCATCCGTGCCGTCGGCGATGTTCTGGAGGGAACGGGCAAGGAACGGGTCCTTGGCGTTGTTGGCCTCTTCTTCCAAGGAGAGCAACCCCTCGCTGCGGGCCTTCTCCGCCAGGCGGACCAGTTCATCGATGCTCGCGCTGGCCTTGGCCGGCTTGCCCATGAACACCTTGGGGACCTGCTTGAAGGACTGGATGACATCCGGGAGGGTGTTCCCGGCCAGCCCCACGGCAATAGTTGCCCCGAAAACCAGCACCATGGGCGCCGGCAGGAGCAGGGACATCAGGTTGGCGTGCTCCAGGGTGACCATGACCACCACGGAGGCAAAGGCGAGCAGCAGGCCGATGATTGTCACGGGCTACCTTCCGTTTCGGGGGTCGTTTTGTTCGTTTGCCTGGGGCACCAGGCTGAGCGGGTAACCGGTCACCCGCGGCAGGTCCTGAGCCCGCCGCAGCACACTTGCCCGGTATTCCGCGATCAGTTCCACCACCTCAACCAGCGATTCGCGCACCACGTACGCGGCGCCGTCGAGCGTCACCAAATGCGTATCCGGACTTTCATGGATCCGCTCCAGGATGTCCGGATTGACGGCGAAGCGTGTGCCGTTGAGGCGGGTGACAACGATCATGTGCTGTTCTGCTTTGGCTTGGGGTGGCTGTACTTCCTACTGTCGGCCGGGAGGGGCAGAGCGTTAGCGGATCCTGCCCTGTTGGTCCATGCGGATTGGCCAAGGGGCAGGACCCGTTGCGGACTAGCGCTTCAGGTTGCTCAGTTCCTGCAGGACCTCGTCCGAGGTGGTGATGATGCGGGCGTTCGCCTGGAAGCCGCGCTGGGCCACAATCAGGTTGGTGAACTCCTGGGACAGGTCCACGTTGGACATCTCCAAAGAACCCGAGCTGAGCGAGCCCAGGCCAGCGTCGCCGGGGACCCCAAGCTGGGCTGCGCCGGAGTTGGCCGTAGCAACGTACGACGAGCCGCCGGCTTTCTCCAGGCCCTCGGCATTGGTGAACTTGGCCAGCGCCACTTTGGCCAGTACCTGCGTGCTGCCGTTGCTGAACGCGCCTACCAGGGATCCGTCGGCAGCCAAGGTGAACGACTCGAGCTTGCCGGCCTCGGCGCCGTTCTGGCCCGTCACCGTCAGCGTGCTCATCTGCGCGAACCCGGTGACCGCGCCGAGATCCACGTTGATCCCACCCACGTTCAATGAGCCGCCGGACGTCAGGGCACCATTGGCGAAGGTCAGGGCGCCGGATCCCGTGGCACCGTTGGCGTCGGCACCGGCAACGCTCCAGCCCGTGTTCGTGCGGCTGAACGTGAGCGTGAGTGCGCGTTCGGCACCGTTGCCGTCGAATACCTTGACCTGGCGCTCCAGCGAGGTGCCCACCGCCGCATCCGAAGGCAGGTTGCCACCCAGTGAGGCAGCCGTAGTTGCCACGGCAGGGGCGGTGGTGTTCGGGGACAACGTGATGGGCCCTGTCAGTCCGCCCACATTCACCGCGCCGTTGGTGGCGGACCAGCCTTGGAGGATGCCGCCGTCGGGCGTGGTCAAACGGCCGGACGCATCCAACTGGAAGTTGCCCGCGCGGGTATAGAACTGCTGGGTTCCCTTCGCCGTCACGAAAAAGCCCTCGCCCGAAATCATGAGATCCGTGCCGCGGCCGGTGCTCTGCGACGAACCCTGGCCAAAGTTGGTGCTCACCCCGGCCACCCTGACGCCCAGGCCCACCTGGGCGGGGTTGGATCCGCCCGTTCCTTCCTGTGGTGCGGCGGCCCCCTGCGTCATCTGCGACAGCGTGTCCTGAAACTGCGCCGACGAGGACTTGAAGCCCGTGGTGTTGACGTTGGCGATGTTGTTGCCGGTGACGTCGAGCATGGTCTGGTGGGCGCGGAGGCCGGAAATTCCGGAGTACAGCGAACGGAGCATGGTGTTGCCTTTCTTCGGGGGTCTGTGTGTTGTGCTGTGTTCAGGCGGCGGATTTTTTAGGCGGCGGGTGATCAGGCGGCGGGCGTCCCGGCGGTGATGCCGGTGATGTTGTCCAGCGGGACCTTTTTGTCGCCGATGCTGACCAGCGGAACTCCGTCAGCGAAGGACACGGAGGTTGCAACGCCCGAGCCCTTGGTTCCATCGGCGAGCGCGTAGTCCACCGTGGTCCCGATGATCTGGGCCGCAGCCGTGCGCATCTGGAGCGAGAAGCTCTCCTTGGAACCAGCCGTGAGCTCAGTCATTTTCTCCATCATGGACAACTGGACCGACTGGCTCATCATCTGGTTGGTGTCCATCGGCGCGCTGGGATCCTGGTACCTCAGCTGCGTTACGAGCAAATGCATGAAGACCTCGGAATCCATCGCCTGGACGGGCTTGCGCACAGTCTGGCTGGTGGTGGCCTGCACCGCGCTGGGTATGGCTTGGACGGTCATGCTGTTCTCTCCTTTGCGTCAGACGAGGACGTCGAGCCGGTTGGTTTCGGGGTCGTGCGTAGGTTGCTCCGGTTCACGTCCGGTTGCGACGCTTCGGGGCACTGGTGCTTGGAAAGCCGGTTCGTGGGGCCGATGGTCTCCCCTGTCCGTTGGCGCATCCTGCGGGCTGTCCTGCGGGTGGTCCTGCGACGACAAGTTCAGGCTGGCCCCGGCATCCTCCAGGCCCCGACGCAGTTCGGGCAGCACGTGGCGGACCGCTTCCCGTCCGGCGTCCCCAGTAGCGAACAGTTCGATCCGCACGCCCGCGTGGTCGATGTGCGCCCGCACCGTCAGCGGACCCAGGTCCTCCGGCGACACCCGCAGGGTCATCACGTGCTCCCCGGGCTTGGCCGAGGCCAATGCAAACAGGGGCTGGGCGAGCTGGTGGTTCAGTGGCGGGTGGTTCAGTGCTTGTTGGTGCAGCGCGGCCGGGTTTGCGGGCTGGGCCTGTGTAGGTTGCACGGGTGCGGTTTGGCCCGGCGCGGTTTGGCCCGGCGCGGCCTGGACGAGCACAGCTTGGTCCGGTGCGGCCTGGCCCGTCGCGGTTTGGTCCGTCGGGGTTTGGTCCGGTGCGGCTGGGCCCGGAGTGGCTTGGACGAGCACAGCTTGGTCCAAAGCAGCCCGGGCATGGTGGGAGTCCTCCGGCCCGGACTGACTCTGCGCGGTCTGGCCCGCTCCTGACTGCCCCGGAGTGGCCTCGCCCGGCGCCGCTTTCCCGCTGGGGTGTACGACGGCGGCGCTTGGCTGCGCGGCTGCGTCGGCTCCTGGTGTGCCTGGCTGATTCACGGCCGGGCCGGGGTTGGCTACGACCGCTGTATCCATTTCGACGGCTACCTGCGCACTAGACGGCAGGAGTCGTCGAATGGACAGCGAGTCGTTTAAACGGTCAGACTTCCCAGCACCGGATACCTCCAACTCGATGCCCGACTGCGAATCATGCCGTACGCCCGGCACGCCCTGCAGCGAACCCACGAATCGGCCAGACGTAGCCTCAACATCGGAGCCCGAACCGGCCAAGGCACCACCACCAAACACCGCCGACGTGGAACCCACTCCAACAATCCGGGCACCACCCTGGCCACCGCTGGGGTGCACGGCGGCGGCGCTTGGCTGCCCGGATGCGTCGGCTCCTGGTGTGCCTGGCTGATTCACGGCCGGGCCGGGGTTGGCTACGACCGCTGTATCCATTTCGACGGCTACCTGCGCATTAGACGGCAGGAGTCGTCGAATGGACAGCGAGTCGTCTAAACGGTCAGACTTCCCAGCACCGGATACCTCCAACTCGATGCCCCGCTGCGAATCATGCCGTGCGCCCGGCACGATCGGCAGCGAGCCCACGAATCGGCCAGACGTAGCCTCCACGGCATCTGCGCCCGAACCGGCCAAGGCAGAACCACCAGACACCGCCGACGTGGAACCCACTCCAACCATCCCGGCATGGGCTGAGCCTGCCGCGGAGGCACTCGCCGACCCCGGCCCGCCAATCGCAGCACCACCTTGGTCACCGCTGGCGAGTGTCACCCCGGCACCAGGCACGCTAGTGCCGGGCGCGAGGTTCGAAGCCAAGCCCGTTTCGACGGCTCCCTGCGCATTAGACGGCAGGAGTCGTCGAATGGGCAGCGAGTCGTCTAAACGGTCAGACTTTCCAGCACCGGATACCTCCACCTCGATGCCCCGCTGCGAATCATGCCGTGCGCCCGGCACGATCGGCAGCGAGCCCACGAATCGGCCAGACGTAGCCTCCACGGCATCTGCGCCCGAACCGGCCAAGGCAGAACCACCAGACACCGCCGATGTGGAACCCACTCCAACAATCCCGGCATGGGCTGAGCCTGCCGCGGAGGCACTCGCCGACCCCGGCCCGCCACCAAACACCGCCGACGTGGAACCCACTCCAACAACCCCGGCATGGGCTGAGCCTGCCGCGGAGGCACCCGCCGACCCCGGCCCGCCACCAAACTCCGCCGACGTGGAACCCACTCCAACAATCCCGGCACCACCCTGGCCACCGCTGGGGTGCACGACGACGGCGCTTGGCTGCGCGGATGCGTCGGCTTCTGGTGTGCCTGGCTGAGTGACGCCGGGGTTGGCTACGACCGCTGCGTCCATTTCGACGGCTCCCTGCGCACTAGACGGAAGGACTCGTCGAATGGACAGCGTGTCATCTAAACGGCCGGTGGGCGACGCAACATCATCGGCCACTTCGATGCCCCGCTGCCGATCATGCCGTGCGCCCGGCACACTCTGCAGCGAACCCACGAATCGGCCGGACGCAGCCTCGGAGGACGCAGCCTCGGTCGCTCCCGTACCCGCTACGAATGAACCCCCGGAGCCCGCACTACCCAGAGCGCCGGCGGCTCCATCCGTGCCAGGGGTCTCCAGCATCCCGCCCAGCACAGCATCGAAGGACCCGCCCGCAACGCCGGAAGCATCCGTGCTACCCAATAAGCCCGGCAGAGGTCCCCGCGGAGAGCAGCCAAGCACCTGCATCACGAACCCCCAGCCGGGACGATCCGGCGGATGGAGGTCAGGTTGGAGTACTTCTCCCAGGCATCGCGGATCTGGATGGTTTGTCCGGGCACGGGCGCATCGATCGCCTTGCCGTTCCCCAAATAGATGGAGATGTGCTCGCCGCCGTAGCTCACCAGAAGGTCACCGGGTTTGGCCTCGGCCAGCGAAGCGACGGGTGTGCCCTTCTGCATCTGGTCGCTCACCACCCGGGGCAATTCCACGCCCAGGTCCTTGAACACCCTCTGCACAAAGCCGGAGCAGTCCATTCCCGTAGCCGGGTTGGTCCCACCCCATACGTAGGGCACACCAATGTACTTCTTGGCTGCAGCAACCACGGCGTCACCTGTGACTCCCCCGGCAGTGCTGCCGGTAGCGGCAGCAGCCGTGACCGCCGTCGTGCTTCCTGTTGGGGAGAGCAGAGCGGAAACGTCGGGGGTTCCCATCGCCGAACTGAGCGCCGAGGCAAAAGAGGCGGATGAGGCGGATGAGGCGGAAGATGCAGGTGCGGCACCCGAAACGGCAGCAGCAGAACGCTCCGACAACTGCTGCAGGGACGCCTCAATGCTCTGGATCCTGCCCAGCGCCTCAACCATGCTCATGAGCCCGCCTTCCGGTGCCACGCGGCGGAAGCAATCTCGTCCAGGGCACCTTGTTCGGCCCGGAGTTCGGCAGCGAGAAAGGCGGCGTCGTGGCGGGTTTCGAGTTTCTCCAGCCCAACGGCCCGGCGCTTGGCCTCGGTGTATTCGTCCTTGGCAGCCGCGGCCTCGGCTTCTGCGACAGCAGCCAAAGCATCGAGTTCGGCAAGCATGCTCTGCGAAGCAGCACGCGCGGCGGCGATGCCCAACAAGGTGGCAGAATCCCCCAGCGAGCCAACGGCACCCGACGAATCCGCCAGGGCTGCACGGGCTTCGGCCCGCCGTTCACGCACAGAGGATGATCGAGAGTTCGCCGTAGCCAATCCGGATTCGGCAGCCTTCTGCTCGGCCTGCCGCAGCCTGAGCAGCCCTGCCAGGGAGAATTGTCGGTTCATACGGATCCTTCCACGCCAAACGCAGCGGCCAACCGGGCGAGTCCGGCCCACGAATCGGCCATTGAGGAGGGCAAACCCATCCCCTGCCGCAGGAACTGGTTGATGGCAGCCTCGTTGTCCAGTGCGGCATCCACCAAGGGGTTGCTGCCGTGCCGGTAGGCACCGACGTCGATCAGGTCCTGTGCCGCACGACGAGCCGCGAGAACCCTCCGCAACGCAACCGCGAGCGCGGCCTGTTCGGGCGCGGTAACCTTCGACGCCACGCGGGACACCGAGCCGAGCACATCCACCGAGGGGAAGTGCCCCGTGACGGCGAGCTTCCGGTCAAGGACCACGTGCCCGTCCAGGATGGAGCGCGCGGCGTCGGCGATCGGCTCGTTGTGGTCGTCCCCGTCCACGAGCACTGTGTAGATGCCGGTGATGGAGCCGGTTTCCGCGGTTCCGGCACGTTCCAGGAGCCTCGCCAGCACGGAAAAGGTCGACGGCGGGTACCCTCGCGTCGCGGGCGGCTCACCAGCGGAAAGCCCTATCTCTCGCTGGGCCATGGCGACGCGCGTCAGGGAGTCCATCATCAGGACCACGTCCTTCCCGGCTTCCCGGAACGACTCCGCGATCCGGGTTGCCGTGACCGCCGCCCGGAGCCGCATGAGGGCGGGTTCGTCGGAGGTAGCGACCACCACCACGGACCGGGCCAGGCCCTCTGCGCCGAGGTCGTCCTCGAGGAACTCGCGCACTTCACGCCCACGCTCCCCCACCAAGGCAATCACGGAGACTTCAGCGTCAGTACCCCTGGCCACCATGGACAGCAGCGAGGACTTGCCCACGCCCGAGCCGGCGAACAATCCAAGGCGTTGCCCGCGACCCAGGGTACAGAGGGTGTCCAGCACACGGACTCCGGTTTGGAGTGGGGTGTCGATGCGGGCCCGGCGCATGGCATTCGGCGCTTCCTGGTCCATCGGCACCTTGCCGGCGCAGAGCAGGGGTCCTTTCCCGTCAATCGGCCTGCCCAGCGCATCCAGCACGCGCCCGAACAACCCGGCACCGGTAGGAACCATCACCGAATTCCCGGCAGCCCGTGCCGGAGCTCCTGCGGCAATGCCGGTGAGCCGGCCAAGGGGCATGCACCGCACTCCCCCGGCAACGGAGGCCACAACCTCGGCGTCGAGCGCGTCGGCTCCAGTACCAACCGTCACCAGCTCCCCGACCGCGCATTCCAGCCCGGCGACCTCCAGCCCCAGCCCGAGCACGGACGTCACGGTCCCCACGCGTTGCGGCGCGGCTGCGGCAACGGCAGCAGCGAGGCCCCTCACGCCAGGCCGCCCAGCAGCGCTTGCCGCGCCCGGTCCACTGCGGATCCCAGCCGCGCGTCGATCCACCCGTGCGGATAGTCGCCGACGGCGTCGCCCGGGTTGAGCGCGGGGTCGGCCTTGAGTTCAACACCTGCCGGAGGCACGACGCCGGCAGCTTCCAAAGCGGCCACGTCACCAGGGTGCAGGCGAACGGCAGTCACGGTTCCGTCGCCCTGTCCGAGCGCGCGGTCAAGGGCTGCCCGCGCCGTCCGTTCTCCGTGGGCGAGCTCGTAGCCGAGGATCGCCTCCGCGAGTTCCAACGCACCGGCAGCCAGCACGTGCTCGATCCCGGCGACGGCAACCTCCTGGCGGCGTTGCGCGGCCGAAGCTGCCGCCTCCAGGACGGCGACGGCCCGCGCAACAGCCGAGCGACCGGCGTCGAGCCTTTCTTCGTGCTCAGCCAACAACTGTTCACGCAAGCGGCGCTGTTCTGCGGCCGCGGCCTGCATCCCGGCCGCGTAGCCGGCAGCGTGGCCCTGCGTGAATCCCCGCTCTGAGGAAGGTTGCTCCGTGCGGAGTTCCGGGAACGTAACGCGGGTGTACGGCTCAGTAGACAAAGTCGTCCTCGTCCCCGCGCCGGACAACAATGGCACCCGCCGCTTCGAGTTCGCGGATGGACCGGACGATGTCCGCCCGTGCTTCCTCTACCTGCGAGGCCCGGACCGGACCGGATGAAGCCATTTCGGACTCGAGGATCTCCAGGTTGCGGCCGGACATGTTGGCGCGGACCGTGTCCAGTACCACTGGCGGGGCGCCCTTCATGGCAACGGCAAGGACGTCGGCGCTGACGCCGCGGAGGATCTGCTGGATATCCCGCGGCTCCAGCTTCACGATGTCCACGAACGTGAGCATCCGGGCACGTACATCGGTCGCCAAGTCCGGGTCCACGGTGCCCAGGCCGTCAAGCACGGAGCGTTCAGTATTGACGTCCGAGCGGTTGATGATGTCCACCAACGGCTGGATGCCGCCCACAATTTCGTTGGTTTTCCGTTGCGACATCACCGCGCCGGCGCGCACCTTGAGGGTCTCGGCCACGATGCCCACCGCTTCGGGGGAGGCCGAGCCCATGGTCGCGATGCACCGGGCAACCTCGATGCGCTGGGTGTCGCCCAACCCGGACATGACGGCGGAGGCTTTTCCGGGACGCAGGTGGGCCAGGATCAGTGCGATGGTTTGCGGCAACTCCCCGTCGATCAGGGCAAGGATCTGCCCGGGGTCCATCATTTCCAGGAACTCGAAGGACTTCCCGGCCATGGTTGAGGCGAGGCGGTCCATGAAGCCGGCAGCTTTGTCCGCGCCGAAGGACGCTTCAAGAAGCCCGACGGCGAATTCCTGGCCGCCGCGGGCAGTGCGGCGGCCGCTGACGGCCAGTCCGTGGAACTCGTTGATGACGTGGTCCGCCACCACGGAGGAGACACGGCGGAGACGGACGATCTCCGCGGCGATGTCCTCAGCTTCGGATTCGGAAAACTGGGCCATGACCGCCGCCGCACTCGATGGGCTCATCTGCATGAGCACCACCGCCACCTTCTGCACCCCGTTCAGGGCTGAGGCTTCCGGGAGGCTCACACCGACTGCCTTTCATCCATGAGTCCCCGCAAGTACTCCGCAGTGCGGGCCGGGTTGTCTGCCACCATGGCCTCGATCTGGGCCCGCTTGAGTTCGCCGTCGAGTGCTTCGGAGCCAGGCAAAGGCAGGGCCGGGGCTGGCTCCAGCGGGGCTACGGGCTGGATGGAGGTGAGCTCGATGGCTGTGGTGGGCGGCCCGGCGATGGCTGGGGTGGGGATGGCTTCGGGCAGTGCCTCGTAGTCCAGGCGTTCGCCGAGGTCCACTGGTTCACGTTGCTGGCGGCGCTTGAGGATGATCAGCACGGTCACGATCAGGGCAATCGCGGCGAGGAGGATGCTTCCGGCCATGATGAGGGTGTTCATGAGCGCTGCGTCCTTGGCAGCCTCTGCGTCCGCCTGGGCGCTGCCGAGTGCCTGCGCTGCTTTGTCAGCCGCAGCCGTACTGAACGGCAGGACCTCCACCGTCACCACATCGCCGCGGGCCGTGTTGATGCCCGCAGCAGCCGTCACCAACGCGCGCACGGAGTCAACGTTCACTCCCCCGGCAGCGGATTGGTTGATGGCCACTGAGATGGTCTGGCGTTTGACGGCGCCCTGCGGGATGGTCCGGTCCTCGGTGACTTTGTTGACCGCGTTGTTCTTGGTGGTGTCGCTGGAATCGTAGGAACCGTTGGCCGCCGTGCCACCGGGAACAGCGATGTTGTCCGGACCGAGCACCCCGGACGCGCCACCGCCGGTGCCCGTGTACTTCTCGGTCTTGGTGGACTCGCTCAGCGCGGGGGTATTGGTGGCGGGGGTAAAGGTCTCGCTGCGTTGCTGGGCCGATTCCGCCGTGACGTCCGCGGCCACGGCCACGGTGGCGTTCCCCGGACCCACTACGCTGTCCAGCACGGACCGGACCGCATCCGAGGTGCGCTGCTGGTAGTCCGTTGCCTGCTTGGACGAGGACCCCGTGGCTCCCGCGCCAACGGTGGAGAGCACGTTGCCTTGCGAATCGACCACGGAAACGTTGGTGGGTTTCAGGTTCTCGATGGCCGCGGAGGTCAAATGCACAATGGCCTGGACCTTGTCCGAGGAGAGCGTTGTTCCCGGCTGGGTTTGCACGAACACCGATGCCGTGGCGTCCGGGGTGGTGGAGACGAACACCGACTTTTCCGGAATGGCGAGCTGGACGGCCGCGGACTTCACTCCGTCCATGGCCTGGATGGTGGTGCTGAGTTCCCCTTCCAACGCGCGCTTGTACGTCACGGATTGCTGGAATTCCGAAGACGTGACGCCCAGTTTGTCCAGCAAGGAGTAGCCCGTGGCTGCGGCGGTGGGCAGTCCGGCCGCTGCGGCCTTCAGGCGTTCGTCGTAGACCTTGTCCTCGGGGACCAGGATGGTGGATCCGCCGTTGCTCAGTTCGTAGGGAATGTTGTCCTTGCGGAGCTGCTCCACGATGCTGTTGGCGTCCGTGTCCTTCAACCCGGAAAACAGGGGCGAGTAGGCGGGCTTTCCCAGCCAGGCGGTCAACGCCACGCCACCCAGGACCAATACCGCCACACCCAGGATGGCGAGCGTCCGCTGGGCAGGGCTGAACGCCTGCATGCCGCTGCCGAGTTTGCGGAAGAACTGGGAAATCGCCGGTGGCATCAGGCCTGCATCCTCATGATCTCGTTGAACGCGTCAACGCCCTTGTTGCGCACGGCGGCAACCAACTCGAACGTCACTTGGGCGCGCGTGGCAGCAAGCGTTGCCTTGTGGATGTCATCCAGGTTGCCTGTCACTGCAGACACGGCGAGTTCCTTGGAGGCCGACTGCAAGGACTGCAAATCGTCGACGGCGCCAGTCAGGGCCGTGCCAAAGTCACCGCCGGTACTGGCTGGCTTGGCACTGCCCGCATAACCGGTTCCGCTGACGCCTTGGACGCTCTCAACAGGACCCAGGGCCATCAGGACTTTCCTATCTCAAGTGCTGCCAGGTACGTTTCACGGGCGCGGTCCACCACTTGCGCGTTGGCTTGGTAACCGCGCTGGGCGACGATCAGGGTGCCCATCTGTTCGGCCAGGTCGATGTCCGGGTACTTCACGTTCCCGTTGGCGTCGGCCAGGGGGTGGTCCGGCTGGTAGACGATCCTGCCGGTCGCATCACCCAGAGGGGTGCTCTTGACGTACACGCCTTGGCCGTCGTTGCCCTCGGCGGCCTCGATGTAGCGGGCACGGAACACTTGCCCGTCCGTCCGCGAGGCGTTGTTCATGTTGGCGAGGTTGTCCGAGACGGCATCGAGCCACTTGCGGTGGACGGTGAGTGCCGAGCCTGCGATTCCGATTGCGTCGAAGGTCATCAGTTGGTCCTCAATGCCGTGCGGAGGGACGTGAATTCCCCGGCGACGGCCCGGGCAGCAAACTGGTACCGCAGCACGGTATCGATGTTGGAAAGCGTCTCCGTGTCCAGGTTGACGTTGTTTCCGTCCGTGCGGGTTGGCTCGTCGGAAGGTGAGATTGTGGCGTTGACGGTGCCGTCACCGGAGCGGACCGATGCAGCCAACTGGTCCTCAAAGGAGACGCGTTTGGCCGTGTAATTGGGCGTGTTGACGTTCGCGATGTTGTTGGCGATAGTCCGTTGGCGCAAAGAAAGCGCGTCCATGGCGCTGGCCAGGGCGACGGAGGTCACGGATTCAAGCACAAAGTCCTCACCTGGTGGTGTTCAAAGGCCAATCCGTGGCCAAGCATCGAGCGATCCCTGCTCAGCAACAGCTATCGGCACTGTTCGAAAGGGCGTTAGGCGAATCGCCAATGAATTTTGTAAACCACGTGCGGGCTTCCCTTGCAGGGCCCGCTGTGTATCCCCACAGCAGGCCTCACAACGTGTCCGTTGGGGCCGCCTTGTTGTCCACGGCTACCGTGAGGTCATCGATCCGGTCCATGGCGTCGCTCAGGCGGCCGACTGTTTCCCACAACTGGGGGTGCTGCGCTCGGACGTTCTCCAACGGCGTCCCGTCCTTCGCGAGGGCAGCGAGATCGAAACTGACGTTGGTCCGTGCACCGGCAATCGCAGCGCGCAGGGCCCCGAAGGCCACAACGACGTCCGCAATCAGCGCCGGGTTCCCGTTTGTCGCCAACCACGCGAGGTCCTCAATGGCGTCCATTGCGTGATCTCCCAGCACGGCCGAAGCTTTGGCTGCCTCAACGGATGCCCGTCGAACAGCCTCTTCACGTTGCGGTCCGGGGTCCAGGCGAAAAGCGGCACCGAAAGCCTTGGAAGCAACCGCGTCTTCGTCAGCCAAGCGAAGAGCGGTCTCCCGCAAAGAGCATGCCCGGTCCTGGAGGTCCTCTCCGGCATCCTCCGTATACCCCGCCACCATGGACGTCAGGGAAGCTGCGATGGCGAGCATCACTCCCGTCCCGGCCCCGCCACCGGGTGAACCACTGGACTGGGCCAGGGCCTCGGTCCATTCCTCCACAGTGGATTCCTGAGTGGTGATCTCTTGAGAAGCAGCCATGCACCCAAGTCTGCACCGGACGGGTGGGACCCAGGCACCCATCAGCCCCACTCGATACACTGGCCCCATTCCCGGCGTCGAACGGTAAGGGGTAAGTCCGTGGGCATTGACCTTGAAGAGCTGTACAAAGACCTGCACTCAAATCCAGAGCTTTCTTTCCAGGAAGTCCGGACCGCAGGCATCGTCGCGGGCCACCTCGAAGAGTTGGGCCTCGCAGTGCACCGCAACATCGGCAAGACCGGCGTGGTGGGCGTCCTCAACAACGGCGACGGTCCGGTGGTGATGCTCCGGGCTGACATGGACGCGCTCCCCGTCAAGGAAGCCACCGGACTGGACTACGCCAGCACAGCCATGGGCGAAGACCATGAAGGCCGCGAGGTGCCCGTGATGCACGCGTGCGGTCACGACGTCCATGTCACCTGCCTCCTGGGCGCGGTGGAGAAACTCGTCAACCAGAAGCAGGAGTGGCAAGGCACGCTCATCGCCGTGTTCCAGCCCGCCGAGGAATGGGGCGGCGGAGCCAACGCCATGGTCAAGGATGGCCTCTACGATCGCATCCCCAAGCCGGATGTGGTGCTCGGCCAGCATGTGGCCCCGTTCCCTGCCGGCTGGTTCGGACTCCGGTCCGGCGTTGCCATGGCCTCGGCGGATTCGCTCAACGTCACCCTGCACGGCCGGGGTGGTCACGGGTCGCGTCCCGAAACCACGGTTGACCCCGTCCTCATGGCCGCGGCAGCAACTGTCCGTCTCCAAGGCGTGGTTTCCCGCGAAATCGCCCCGAGTGATTCGGCGGTGGTGACAGTCGGCCAACTCCACGCCGGAACCAAGAACAACATCATCCCCGAAACGGCGACCCTCGGTCTCAGTATCCGGTCCTTCGCCGAGCCGACGCGCCAGAAGGTGCTGGCCGCCGTCGAACGCATTGTACGGAGCGAGGCCACCGCCTCGGGCGCCACCCAGGAACCTGACTTCCACTACGAAGAGCGCTTCCCCCTGACCGTCAACGACGATTCAGCGGCGAAAAGGGTGGATGCGGCTTTCAGGACCACTTTCGGCGCCCATCAAGTGATCGATCCAGGCCCGGTTTCCGGAAGCGAGGACGTCGGGATGCTGGCGACGGCGGCCGGCGCACCGCTGGTGTTCTGGTTCCTGGGCGGGATCGAACCGCATTACGCCAAGGAGTTCGCAGAGAAGGGACGGCTCCCGGAGGATGTGCCGTCCAACCACTCCCCGTACTTCGCCCCGGTGATCCAGCCGACGCTGGGCATTGGCACGGACGCCTTGGTCACGGCAGCCCGGGAGTTCCTGGCCTGACCCCCTCGTAGCACCCAACTGGGTCGCATTTGTGCGCGTTTTGACGGCTCAAAACGCGCACAAATGCGACCCAGTTGGGTGCGCGCAAGGGAAAGTTAGCCGCGCACGTCCAGCAGGAGCGGCCGCGAGGAACCCGGCCCGGACGGGACCGCGGCGAGCGCACCGAGCTGCGAGCCGGCGTCGTTCTTCAGGCGGGCCAGGAGGTCCATGGCGTCGGCCTGTGCATCCAGGACTTGCCGTGCCCGTGCCTCCAAGGCGACGGGCAACGGCCCGGCATCACGCGGCGGCTCCCACGACGGCGGGAACCCACCGGAAACAGCCAGGGCGATGTCCGCCTCCAAACGGTCCAGGACAGCGGACCAAGCGTCAAGCGACACCGAGAGCCCGCCCCGAGGCAGCTCCGGACGCAGACTCCACGGGCAACTGCGCCGCCGCCTCGTGCCACCCCTGCCGCAGGGGTTCCAGGAGCTCGATGCACTCCTTGGTCCGCTCCACGTCGCGGTAGATGTTGGCGCCAATGAGCGCCTGCATGGCGTACTCGTAGATGCTGGCAAGCGAAGCGGCGCCGTCCCACAGATCCACACGGAGTGTGGACTGCAGCTCGGCAACAATCGCTTGGGCATGCAGCAGGTTCTCACGGGCAGAGTCCCAATGGGCGTTTTCCTGGGCCAGGCGGGCGCGTTTCACATCCAGCAGGAGGCGGTCGTACAGCATGGTCAGCAGCCGGGCAGGCGGCGCGGACAGGACGGCGTCGTCGTTGTAGCGCGAGAGCTGCTGGGCGCGAAGGGCACTGTAGGTCATGGCTATTCTCCTGTGGACTGCTTCGGGAGGCTGGAAATCTGCCCGGACAGCCAAGTGGACTGCGATTGGAGGCCGCCGAGGAGCACCTCCATGTTGGTGTAGACGGACTGGAGCGTGGCCCGGCGCGTTGCCAGGCGCTGGTCCCAGTCGGCGATCCTGGTGCCCAGGTCCCGGACTTCGGATTCGCGGCCCTTGATGAGGCCGGAAATGGAGCCGTTGTAGGGATCTGAAGCGGCTTTGGCCGCGTCGGCTACCCGCCCTGCCAAGGCCTGCACCGCCGCCTGGGTCGCCGCTGGATCGGCCGACAAAGCCACGGCAAACTTGTCCGAATCGAACGTGAAATTCCCGTCCTTGGTGATGTTGATGCCGTACTCGGCCGGCGACTTCCCGCCGATCGGCCGGGAAAGTGCCGCCACCACTTGGTCATTGACGGCGCGCACACTGGTATTGCCGGTCAGGATCCCGGCTTTGGGGACGGTGGCTCCGCTGGAGTCCGTGGTCTTTGAGACTGCGCTGTACATGGAAACGAAGCTGAGGACGTCGTTGACGGACCTCACCAGGTCTTCGGCCTTCTTGGTGATGCCTGGAACGTCGCTGGCAACGGTCACGGTCACCGGCCCGGTGCTCACCGCGGTGGCCGTCACCGACACGCCCGGCAACACATCCGTGAACGTGTTGGTTCCCGAGGTCAGGACCTGCTCCGCCGCAGTGCCCGCGTACAGGGTCGCTTTGGCGTCCTGGGCGGAGCGTACGACGGCGGCGGTCGGGTCCGCCATAAGGTCCACCGCCGTGCCGCCCGCCACTTGGGCGGCCGTACCTTGGTAGGCGGTAAAGGCTCCGGCTGCCCCGGACGTGGCCGCCGTGAGTTGCAGGCGGTATGTGCCGTTGCCGGCCGGAACCTTCACCGCGTGAGCGCCGCCGGACGCTGCGTTGATCGCCGAAACCACGTCATCCAAGGAAGTGCTGTTGGGAGCAATCTCGGTCTTCTTACCCGTGGAATCAACGATCGTCAGGTGTGCCGGCGCACCACCGTCGGTGGGCCAGGAGGCCATGGCCGCGGTGACGTTTACCTGCGTCTGGGCCAGCTGCGTCACGGTCAGGTCGATCGATCCCGCGGTGGCCGCCGTCGTGGTCTTTGCCGTGACGGAAGGGGAGCTGCTGGTGGCAGTGAACAGGTTCAGCGCGCCGGTGGCGGAACCTGCAACGGAAAGGTCCTTCAGCGCGGTGAGCTTGGAGTTGAGGGACTGCAGGGTGGAAATGACAGTCTGGTTGGACGCCAGCTTGGTCTTGAGCTGGGTCTGCGGCAAGGCTTCGACGGACATCAGGGAGTTGATGATCGCCGTGGTGTTCAGGCCACTGGCGAGCCCGTCGATAGCGGTTGTCACAGGTTCTCCTTCCAGGTTTGTTCACGGGCCGCGCCGAGCGGCGGCCGGCCGGGATGGGGGCCCGGCCGGTCGCCGCAACAGGCTCGTACGGCTTAGCGCAGGAGCGGTTAGCGCAGGAGCGAAAGAACGCCCTGGCCGGACTGGTTTGCCTGTGCCAGCATGGCCGTGCCTGCCTGGGACAGGATGTTGGCCTTGGTGTACTTGACCATTTCCGCAGCCATGTCAGTGTCCGCGATGCGGGACTGTGCAGCCTGCAGGTTTTCGCCGGCAACGTTCAGCGACTTGATGGCGTGGTCCAAGCGGTTCTGGCTTGCACCGAGGTCCGAACGCTGGGTGGAGACTGCCTTGATGGCCGAGTCGATCGCCGTGATGGTGGTCTGGGCGTTGGCGTTGGTGGTGACGTCGAAGCCCGTGGCACCGGCTGCGCCGGACAGCGTGCCCGCTGCCGTTGCTACGTCGCCGAGGTTGACGGCAATGACGTCATTGGCCGAACCGGCAGTACCCACCTGGATGTTCAGCGCCGCGCCACCCTTGAGGAGGTCGATGCCGTTGAAGTTGGTGGACTGCGTGATGCGGTCCAGTTCCTTGCCCAGCGAGTCGGCTTCGGTCTTGATGGCCGTACGTGCGTCGGCGTTGTTGGAGTCCGAGGCACCCTGGACTGCGAGGTCGCGCATGCGCTGCAGTACGGAGTGGACTTCGGTGAGGGCACCTTCCGTGGTCTGGATGATGCTGATGCCGTCCTGGGCGTTACGGGCGGCAACCGAGGAGCCGCTCACCTGGGACTTGAGGCCCTCCGAGATGGCAAGACCGGCCGCGTCGTCTGCGGCACGGTTGATGCGCAGGCCGCTGGAGAGCTTTTCCATCGACTTGGCGAGGGTGTCCTGCGTGGCATTCAAGCTGCGGTACGCGTTGTTCGCCATCAGGTTGTTGTTGATCTGCATGCCCATGATTTTTCCTCCGTGATCTGGACTTACTGTGTGGCAGCCCATCCGTGGGCCGTCACACCGCACTATCGGCGGTGCCCACGCGAGCGGTTAGTAAAAACTTGGAACGGCTTTTGGCCCCGGGCGTGCCTAACGCTTGGGGTCGCCCGGCCGATAGCTAGTGGGGACATCCCCAAACCAGAACTGGAGTTGACCTCAGTGGCCATCCATGAACTGTCAGCCCTGCTGTGGCGCGAACGCGAGCTCCTGGATCTCCTGACGTTCAAGCTCGAAGAAGAGCAACTGCTGCTGACGGCCGGCAAGTCCCGTTGGTTGCCGCATGGCACACGCGAGGTGGAGCAGGTCCTGGACCGTGTATCACAGGCCGGACTCACCCGCGCGGTGGAGATCGCCGCCGTTGCCGAGCAATGGGGGCTTTCGCAGGATTGTTCCCTGGCCGAACTCGCGGCTGCGGCACCGGAACCTGCCTGGGCCGACGTCCTGATGTCCCACCTCACCGCCATGCGGCAGCAAACAGCAACCATCAAGGAACTCCGCGACGCCAACGAACAGTTCCTCCGGGCAGCGGTCCGGTCCACCCAGGAGACACTGGCCGACCTGAAGCCCGCAGCCGGTACCTACGACGCCCACGGACGCACCGGCGATTCGTCCTCCGCCCATTTGGTGGACCGGAAGTTCTGAAGGGGAACACATGAGCACTTTCGGCGGACTCAACACGGCCTACCGCGGACTCACCGCAGCGCAACAAGCCATCAACCTGGCCGGCCAGAACATCGCCAACGCCTCCACTGACGGTTATACCCGTCAACGGATTGAACAGTCTGCCATTGGCGCACCCCTCCCCGTGGGGCTCAACGCCGGCATCGGGCAGGCCGGACAAGGAGTCTCCGTTGATGGAATCGCGAGGCTGGGCAGCAGCTTCCTCGACGCGGGTGTCCGCAACACCGCCGCAGCATCCGGGTACGCGACCATCCGGTCCACGGAATTGCAGCGGCTCGAGGACTCGTTGCAGGAACCCGGCCCCCATGGGCTCTCGACGGCGTTGCAAACCTTTTGGGCGGCGTGGCAGGGAGTGGCGAACCACCCGGGCGAGTCCGCTCCGACGTCGGTCCTGCTCGAGTCAGCGGCCACCGTGACTGAAACCGTTGCTGCGGGCTACAAGGCCCTGGACGCCCAGTGGAGCCGGGTCCGGGGTGAAGCCGCGGCCAACGTCAACGAGCTCAACGCCGCCGCCGGGCGCGTGGCCGACCTCAACGGGCGGATCCGGTCCACCGTGGCTGCCGGCGGATCCGCGAACGAGCTCATCGATGCCCGGAACCAACTGACGGAGTCCATCGCTGCCATGGCTGGGGGCACGGTCCGCGAGAACCCCGACGGCACAGCGGACGTCTTTATCGGCGGCAACGCCTTGGTCTCCGGGACGTCAGCGCGGCAACTGGCCCTCTCCGGCCCCACGACCCTCGGCAGCACAACACCGGTGCAGCTGGAATGGGCGGACCGCCCGGGCATGGCGGTAAACCTCGACGGCGGTGAACTCGCCGGGGCGGTGTCCCTCCTGGCACCGGCCAACGGGAGCGGCACCGGCGGCGCCCTCGCCCAGGCCGCGGCATCCTACGATGCCTTCGCAACGCAGCTCATGAACGACGTCAACGCCATCCACCGCACCGGGCAGTCCACCACCGGTGCCGGCAACCTGGACTTCTTCGCCACCACACCTGGTGTCCCTGCGGCCCTGTCGCTCAGGGTGGTCCCGGGAAGTGCGGCTGGAATCGCCACGGGAGCTGCGGGCGCGGGTGCGTTGGATGGAAGCATCGCCGATTCCCTTTCCCTCATTGGTTCCTCCTCCACGTCGCCGGATGTTTTCTGGAGCGGAGTCGTTTCCGGGATCGGCATGGCCTCCCGCTCGGCTCAACAGCATTCGCAACTGGCCGACGCAGCGGGAGTTGCCGCCGTCGGGCAGCGCAACTCAGGTGCCGGAGTCAGCCTGGACGAGGAAAACATCAACCTCCTCGCCGGGCAGCACGCCTACCAGGCCGCGGCCCGTGTGATGACCGCGATCGACGAGGCCTTGGACGTCCTCATCAACCGCACCGGACTGGTGGGAAGGTAAGCCATGATCAACCGCGTGACCACCCACATGATGGCGGCCTCGTCGCAGCGCAGCCTGCAATCGGCACAAACCCGGCTGGCCGAGCTGCAGGACCGCGCACTCACGCTCAAGAACATCAACCGTCCCTCGGACGATCCCGCCGGCGCCGCGCAGGCGATCGCCCTGCGGGGCCAGCTCAACGCGGCCAACCAGTACGGCAGCAATATCAGCGACGGAAACGGCTGGCTCGCAGCGGCTGACACGGCGTTGGGCCAGTCCACCAACATCCTGAACCGGGTGCGGGACCTCGTGGTCCAGGTGGCCAACGGCACGCTGAACGATTCCGCCAAGGAGGCCATCGCCGTCGAAATCGAAGGCCTCGGCAAGGACCTCCTGACGCAGGCCAACACGCAGTACCTGGGCCGCAACGTTTTCGCAGGCAGCTCGGATACGGACGGCGCGTTCACCAACGCCACTCCCCCCGTGTTCAACGGTGGGGCCGGAGCCTCGGTGGAGCGTCGGGTGGATGCATCGCGGACCGTGCGCGTGGATTCCGACGGCGGTGCGATCTTCGGCAGCGGCGCCGGCTCGGTTTTCGCCATGGTGGGTGATGTTGTGGCTGACATCCGCGCCGGGGTCAACCCCAACGGTCGGCTTGCGGCCGTTGGCGTCGGGATCCAGTCAGTCATCGATGGCCGCGCCGATGTGGGCATGCGGCAAACACGCCTGGGCCAGGCCCAGGACTCATTGGAAGGGATGAAGGCTACGCTGGAAACGCAGAGGTCCCGGGTGGAAGACCTGGATTTGGGAAAGGCTGTCATGGACTTGAAGGTGCAGGAGACCAACTATCAGGTGGCCCTCGCGGTGACCGCCAAGGTATTGCAGCCTACGTTGATGGATTTCCTGCGATGAGCACGTCCTTGGTTTTCGCGGCTCCCCTGCCCGGACTCGAGGCCGCGGAAGGTTTCACCCTGCGTGGTGTTCCGGGTGCCGATGGCTTGTTCGCCTTGGAGGCCACGAATCCGCAGGTACGGATGTTCGTCGCCGACGCTTCGGTGTACGTGCCGGACTACACCCCGGCCATTCCGGGCTTTGCGCTGGAAGCCGTTGGACTGGCCCCCACGGAGGGGACCACTTTGGTGGTAGTGAATCCCTCGGCAGATAAGACCACGGTGAACCTCATGGCGCCGATCGTCCTCAACCCGTCCACGGGCACGTGCATCCAGGTGATCCTCGACGGCGGCACGTACCCGCTGCGGGCAGAGCTCGGTTCCTAAACGCAAAACCCCGCCCAACGGACCATTCACCGCGGCGTTCCAGGGTGAGTCGTCCGTTGGGACGGGCTTGGATCAGCTAGAGCGCCACTGCCCGCTGTTCTGCATCGCTGAGGCGGGCCGCGTCCAGTACTTCGAGCGTCCGCACTCCCTCCTCGGCTGGAACCGGCTCCGGCCCCTCGCCCCGGACGGCCCGGGCGAACTCCGTGTAGAACGTGGCGTAGTTGCCTTGGGCCGAGGGGATGCGTTTGGAGCTTCCGTTGACCGCCAGGATTCCTGCATTCCCAGGAACATCAATCCCCCAGTTCTCCGGATCCGCTGCCGGACGGCGCCCGGCAAACAACGCTTCGGCCTGCACGTCGGCGCCGGAGGCGATGTAGCTTCCTTGGCTCCCGTAAGCCCGCAGTTCCCGCGTGGTGGAATGGTTCAGCTTGGTGGCCGAGACCGTGGACAGGGCACCCGAGGCATGGGTCAGCGTGATGAAGAAGCCGCAGTCGGTCCGTTCCCCGAACCGTTCCGTCCAGTCGAGCTTCGCGTGCACGTGCGTCGCCGGTCCCAGGAGCCACAGCATCTGGTCCACCAGGTGGCTGCCCAAATCCCGCAACAGTCCCCCGGTTGGACCGACCTCCAAAGTGTCCGCACTGTCCTGGTCCATGATCGAGTGGACCCGCCACGGCTCGCCCAACTCCCCCGAGGACAGGACGTTGGCGAGCGTGAGAATATCGGCGTCGCGGCGTCGGTTGTGGAACACGTTCAACACCGCACCCGCCTCCTTCGCAGCGTCCACCAACTCTTGTCCGGCAGCCGCCGTCGGGCCAAACGGCTTGTCTGCCACCACGTGCACGCCCGCGGCAAGGGCCTCGAGCACCAGGTCCCTGCGGGTGTGCGGCGGAGTGGTGATGGTGACGGCGTCCACCCCGGCAGCGAGCATCTCCTTCAGGCTTTCGTACACGGGAAGCCCCGGATAGTCGGCCTGCACCTCGGCCCGCTTGGGCTCGGAGCGTGCCACGATTCCGGCGAGCTCCACCTCCTCGGCGGCTTCGATGAACGGTGCGTGGAAGTATTTCCCCCCGACGCCGTACCCCACCACTCCAATACGCATCATGCGGTGACGTTCAGCGATGCTTCGAGGGCGGCGTCGGCGTCGCGGAGGACTTTGGCTGCGACTTCGAGTCCTTCGATCCGGCCGAGGGAGACGTCCTCGTGTTCGATGTTGACCAGCATGTTGGGGTCTACCTCGTGGAGGGCGCGGAGGAACTCGGTCCAGTACGCGGTGTCGTGTCCGCGGCCCAGGGCAACGAAGTCCCAAGCGGAGTTCTTCGGCCATTCGTTGGCCCACTCGTCCCCGCCCAGGTTGGTGCGGTTCTCCTCCGCCGAGAGCCTGCGGAAGCTGTTGTCCAGCACACCGTAGAGGGCGGCATTGTCCTTGTTGACGCGGACGTCCTTCGCGGCGGCCTGGAACACCAGCGGGCCGAGTTCGCGGACCACGGTGACGGGGTCCATTTGCTGCCAGAACAGGTGGGATGCGTCCAGTTCAACGCCCACATGGGTGGCTCCGGTGAGTTCAATGAGCTTGTGCACGTCGGCGGTGTTGAACACGATGTTCTGCGGGTGCAGCTCCAACGCGACCTTGACGCCGTGGTCTGCTGCGAGGCGGTCGGTTTCCTTCCAGAACTCCGCGGCCACGCCCCACTGGTAATCCAGGACGTCCAGCGCGGCGGAGTTCCAGGCGTTGACCACCCAGTTCACCACGGTGGCGCCGGGTTCGCCGCCGGGCAGCCCGGACATGGTCACTACCCGGTCCTGGCCAAGACGCTGCGCCAGGCGGATGGAGCGGCGGATGTCCTCGGCGTGCTTCTCGCCGATTTCGCGGCGCGGGTGCAGCGGGTTTCCGTTGCAGTTCAGGCCGGCGATGGACACTCCGGTGCCTTCAAAGAGTCCCAGGTAGTCATCGCGGGCGGCATCGCTTTCCAGGATTTGGTCCATGGTGGGTACGTGGGTTGCGGGCAGGAACCCGCCGGTGTTGATCTCGATGCCGGTCAGGCCAAGATCGGCGATGACCTTCAGGGCTTCGGGAAGCGGGCGGTCGTGCAGGATCGCGTTGTAGACGCCGAGTTTCATAGCGTGATCTTCTTTCCGTTGTTCAGGGCGGATTCGGTGACGGCACCGAGGAGTTCCATGTTGCGGACGCCCTCGTCGAACGTGGCGCAGCGGGGCAGGGACTCTGCTTCGGACAGGCCGGCAATTTCTTCGAGGAAGGCGCGGGCCTGGTATCCGAAGGCGTCGTTCTGGCCGAAACCGACTTCGGGCGCATCCATGGCCAGACCGCCTGCGATGTACGGGTGGCCCGGTCCGAGGATGACCTGGCGGTACCCGTTCTGGATACCGGAGTCGTCGTTGAGGAAGAGCTGGATTTCGTTGGGGCGGCGCTGGTCGAACTTCGCGCCGCCGTTTTCGCAGAACACCTCGAACTGCAGGCTGTTGGCGTGCCCGGCAGCAACCCGGGACACTTCGAAGCTGCCCGCACCATTGGCGAACTCGGCGTTGAAGGCTGCGTAGTCGTCGTTTTCCACCGCCTCGAACGTGTCGCTGACGGCCACGTGGTCGTGGCCCATGACCGCGCTGAGCGGCAGCGGACGCTTGTCGATCGCGGTGGTCAGCCGGCCGCCGCTGATGGACGTGATATCGCCGCACAGGAACTCGGAGACGTACGTGAGGTGGCTGCCGACGTCGGCCAGCGCGCCGGAGCCGGGTCCGCCCTTGTACCGCCAGCTCATGGGGGCCGAGGGGCTGAAGCCGTAGTCGGTCCAGTACCGGCCGCTGAAGTGCAGCACGTTGCCCAGTACGCCGTTCTGGATCAACTCCCGGATGTAGGCGATGCCGGGGGTGCGGCGGAACGTGAACCCGATGCGGGCCAGGTTCCCGCGGGCCTCGGCGGCGCGGGCGGCGTCTGCCATGGCGCGGGCGTCCTCCAGGGTGTCGCTCAGCGGCTTCTCGCACAGCACGTGCTTGCCGGCCGCCAACAATCCCTCCACCACTTCACGGTGCAGCGAGTTGGCAATCACAACGCTGACCACGTCAATGTCGTCGGCCTCGGCAATGGCCTGCCACGACGTGTCGTTGCGTTCGTACCCGAAACGGCGCGCGGCCAGGGATCCGAATTCGGCGTTCACGTCGCCGATCGAGACAAGCCGCACCTGGGGCAGCACCGGGCTGTAGAGGGCAGAGGCCGTGCGGTACGCGGCGGCGTGGGCCTTACCCGCCATGCCTGCACCAATAACGGCGACGCCGAGGCTTTCAGCCATGATTTCTCCTTCGAACTTCCGCCGTCAGAGGGGGCACTGAACGGCATTTTGTAGCGCTACAATTTTTGCACTGGCATTGATCGTAACCATGTCCATATGTCCTGTCAATCATTGGCCGACTATCCTCGAAAGCAGACCCGAAAGGCATGCTTAACTCCGTGAAAACACCCGACGCGCGGCCCGCTCCCCAGCCCCGACGCCCCACCCTCTACGACGTCGCCACCCAGGCCGGTGTCTCGCCGTCGTTGGTTTCGCTCTTCCTGAAGGACCCCGAGAGGGTCAGCGCCAAGCGCCGGGACGCCGTGCACAACGCCATCAACGAACTCGGCTACCGGCCCAGCCGCGCTGCGACCACCCTGGCCA
This sequence comes from Paenarthrobacter sp. NPDC089714, assembly GCF_044748905.1. Taxonomy (NCBI): domain Bacteria; kingdom Bacillati; phylum Actinomycetota; class Actinomycetes; order Micrococcales; family Micrococcaceae; genus Paenarthrobacter; species Paenarthrobacter sp. NPDC089714. The sequence continues at coordinate 71,078 of NZ_JBIVGX010000005.1, read as the reverse complement.
GCAACCGCACCAAGAGCATCGGGCTGGTCATCGACGACTACCGGAACCTCTGGTTCGTGGACCTGCTCCGCGGCATGGAATCTGTCCTCTCCGATCCCGGCTACCAAGTCACCCTGGCCGATTCGCGGCCCGGCGAGAACCGGATCAAGGAAGCCACGGACGGCCTCCTCGCCATGCACGTGGACGCCCTGGTCATCGCCGCCGAGCCCAGCGAGTCCATGCTGGCCCGCACCTGGGTGCCCACCGTCGTCGCCGGTTGGCGCCAGGGTGTCCCCGCAGGAGCCGACCTGATCACCAACGATGACGACCTCGGCGGCGCCATGGCAACGAACCACCTTCTGCACCTGGGCCACACACGCATTGGCCACCTGTCAGGGCACGACGGCGCCTCCGCCCACCGGCGGGCGGGTTTCCGCCGCGCCATGGAGACTGCGGGTGCGGACGCAGTAGTTGCCGAATCCGGCGGAACATCGGAAGAGGACGGTTATGCGTCCGCATGCTGGCTCCTGGACCACCATCCGGACACCACCGCGATCTTCGCCGCCAACGACACCATGGCGCTGGGAGCCTTCGCCGCGCTCAAGGCACGCGGGCTGTCCGTGCCATCGGATGTCTCGGTGATTGGCTACGACAACTCGCCCCTGGCGAAGTCGCGTTACCTGGACCTGACATCCATCGACAACCGAAGCGATGTGGTGGGAATGGACGCGGCACGCCGCCTGCTGGCACGCCTCGAGAACGACGGCCTGCAACCAGAGCGCACCCTCATCGAACCCGCGCTGGTTCTCCGGAGCACAACCACCGCCCCGGCTTAAAACAACGCGGGGTCACTGACGGCCCATAATCCCCCTCTGGATGGGCTGCAAGTGACCCCGCGTTGCTTGAATCAGACTTTCTCGCGAATGCGTTCGGTCTCCGGTTCGGAGACTTCGAATTCCCGACGCCGGCGGGCCAGGAACGTCCACAGCGTGCCTTCTGTCTGTGGTCGCTTCTCGACGGGCTGAACCGGGGTTTCCTCAGTCTTGCGGGTTTCGGGTTTGCGCGCGGAGTCCTTCTTCGTGCGCCGCTCGAAGTCCTGATAGTACGCGTAGCACATACCAACCTCCTTCAATGGCTGCTCTTTAATCGTCCTCGCCTTCAGGCCACAAGTCGACCGTTAATTGCTTGGCCGCAGCCCTCCCGCCACGCGCAGTTTCCCGTTAGCGACAAGCCACTGGATGGATTCGAGCACGGCCGCGTCCGGCTCGTAGCGTGGCTGGTATCCGAGGAGCCGTTCGGCCTTTCTGATGGAGAAGCAATGGTTGCGGTGCAAGTGCGCCCAGCTGGCCTCGGCATGCTCTTCCGGAATGGAGCCGCGGAACTCGTCCCAGCTGACGGCGTTGAGCCGGGCTGCCTGCCCGAACCACCCGGCCGCGATCTCGGCGTACCCGCGGACGCTGAGGGCGGTGGGAGCCACGATGTTAAAGTCCTCCCCCGCCGCCTCCCGCCGGCGCTCCACTGCCTTGTCGAAGGCCTGCGCCAAGTCATCGGCGTGCACGTGGTGCATGAGCTCCGTCCCGCTGCCGGGGATTGTCAGTAGTTCGCCCGCGGACAGCGTGTGCCAGACGTCCGGGTCCAGGTTGCCCAGCGGGCCAATGGGCTGCCAGCCCGGACCCACGATGTGGCCGGGATGCAGCGACGTGGTGGCCAGCCCACCGTTCGCGGTTTCCTCCTTGAGCATCCGGGCGATCCGGTCCTTCTGGATCCCGTATTCACCGTACGGCGGGAGGTCGGCTTCCTCGGGAATGGGAACCTTCCGGCTTGGCCCATAACGCCAAATGGAACCGCAGTGCAGCAGGTGCCCGGCCTCGCCGCGCAAGCGTTCAACCAACGCCGCGGCTGATTCGAGCGTGAAGCACACCAGGTCAATCACGACGTCGGCACGCAGTTCCGCGATCCGCTGACCGAAGGTGCCCTCCCGGTCCTCCTGCTCCCGATCGGCCGCCACGCTATGGACCTGGCTCCATTCCGGACTTTCCACATAGGGTGCCCGGTTCCCGCGGCTGACGTTGATGACCTCGTGGCCACCCCGCACCAGCCGCGGCACCAGAAAGCTGCCGATGTGTCCACTACCGCCGATAACAACGATTCTCATGGTGTCCCATCTCAAGGCTCGGAAGGATCTGGGCACCACGCTAGTCCGTCAGCGAACCGTTGCGAGAGACCCCTGCCGGGCTGCCTCCACCGCCATCCGGGTTTCGGCCACCATGAGGTCGGCGTTGATCACCGCTCCGGCCATGTTGCCCGCGGCAGCTGCGGCCACCACCTGCCCCGTCAGGTCCGTGACATTACCGGCCACCCACACGCCGGGGACCGATGTCGCACCGCCAAGGGCCGTGGTTTCCACGTGGTGTCCCACTCCCATGGGATGCTCGGCCGGTTGGATACCGAGCGACTCAAGGACACCTGACCGCGCCTCCATCCGCGGCCCCACTACTGCGGCCTCCACGGGGATGGTCTGACCCGATTCCAGGGTGACGCCGGACAAAGCATCATGCTCGGCCTTGAGGGACGCCACTTTGCCGTCAACCACCGTGATGGAACGGGCTGCCAGCTGATCCCACTCTTCCTCAGTTGGCTCCACCACGCCATTGAGGAACAGGGTGATGTCCGGGCTCCATTGCCGGAAGAGCAGAGCCTGATGCATGGACATCGGCCCGCTTCCCAGGATCCCGATCGCCTTGTTCCGCACCTCCCAGCCGTGGCAGTACGGGCAATGCAGCACGTCCTTGCCCCAGCGTTCGCGGATGCCCTCGATGTCCGGGAGCACGTCCTTCAGGCCGGTCGCAACGAGCAAACGCCGCGCCGCAACCAACCGCCCATCAGCCAGCTCCACCGCAAAGGCGGGCTCCGCGCCCGGGCCGGGTTCCGCCGTCGAGCGCGCCGCTACCGCAGCCCCTTCCACGATGCTGCCGCCGTACTTCCGGACTTCCTCCCGCCCTACAGCGAGCAGGTCCAGCGGGCTCATGCCGTCCCGGGACAGGAATCCGTGGACGCCTGCCGCCGGCGCATTCCTGGGCTCTCCTGCGTCGATGACCAGCACCGAGCGCAATGCCCTGCCCAACGTGACGGCCGCACTCAACCCGGCCGCTCCGCCACCGATCACTACAACGTCGTACTGCTGTTCCATACTCTTCCCTTCATCCGTTGCGGGGCCCTCCGGATCCCCACCGCCTCCCTAACTTCGCAAGCTCAGTCAGGGAACCCAGGCGGCGTGGGCCCTGTCATCGAACCAAGGCGCAAAGCGGGCCCCACAACACCGTGATTCCATCGTTTCGCGGCCTCGCAGAGAACAGCAAGAAAGTTTGCTGCTATGGCAAACTAGAACCATGGATTCCGATTTCAGCAAACTCCTCGATTCCGTCGGCCCCAGGCTTCGGGACCTGCGCACCCGGAAAAACGTGACGCTCGCGGAGGCCTCCGAGGCCACGGGCATTTCGGTCAGCACGCTCTCCCGGCTCGAATCCGGCCAGCGCAAGCCCACCTTGGAACTCCTGTTGCCCATTGCCCGGCTGCACCAGGTCCCCCTCGAGGAACTCATCGACGCGCCGGAAACGGGCGATCCCCGCATCCACCTCAAGCCCCATGTCCACCACTGGGGAACCGCTTTGCCATTAACCAAGAGAGCCGGCGGCATTCAGGCCTTCAAGATGATCCTGCCGGGAGGGACCGGCAAGGAAGAACCCACCCCACAGTCCCACGAGGGCTACGACTGGATGTACATCCTCAACGGCAAGCTCAGGCTGATCCTGGGAGAGAACGACTTCATCCTCAAGGCCGGCGAAGCCGCGGAATTCGACACCCGCACACCGCATTGGTTCGCGAGCGCAACCTCGGAGCCGGTGGAACTCCTGACACTCTTCGGCCAGCAAGGCGAGCGCATGCATGTGAGGACCCGCCCCAAGCGCTGAACACTGCCACTCGGGCGGTCATAAAAGAACGAGGTTCATTTCTACCCTTGCGCTCCGGCGTGACTCCCGCCATACTAAATGAACGCTATTCATTTAGTGACAGTCGTCTCACCGGAGTACATGCCATCATGATAGAAATTACCCGCCTCGAAGCCCCGACTTCCCTGGCACGCACCGAACCGTCCACCCGCACCCCGCTGCGGGTCGGCGTCGTCCAGCACCGCTGGCATGCCGACGAAGCCGTCCTGCGCGCCGAGCTCAACGAGGGCATCGAGCGTGCGGCCAAGCTGGGAGCCACCGTTGTCTTCCTCCCTGAGCTGACGCTCTCCCGCTACCCGGCGGACACCCGCCCGGAGAACAACCCCGCTGCAGGCATCCGCCCCTCGGACATCACCGAGGACCTCCTCACGGGCCCCACCTTCACCTTCGCCGCAGAAGCAGCCAGGACGTTCGGCGTCTCCGTCCACGCGTCCTTGTACCAAAAGGCCGAGAACCCGGACGGCAGCGATGACGGGCTGGGCCTCAACACCGCCATCCTGGTCTCCCCCGCCGGCGAGCTCGTTGCCCGCACCCACAAGCTGCACATCCCCGTGACGGCCGGCTACTACGAGGACAAGTTCTTCCGCCAGGGCCCGGACTCCGATGATGCCTACGCCGTGCACGCACCCGCCGAGCTGGGCGGCGCCCGCCTGGGCATGCCCACGTGCTGGGACGAATGGTTCCCGGAACTGGCCCGCGTGTACTCCCTGGGCGGCGCCGAAATCCTGGTCTACCCCACGGCCATCGGTTCCGAACCGGACCACCCGGACTTCGATACCCAGCCGCTGTGGCAGCAGGTGATCGTGGGCAACGGCATCGCCAACGGACTGTTCATGATCGCCCCGAACCGCCACGGCAGCGAAGGAACCCTGAACTTCTACGGATCCTCCTTCATCTCCGATCCGTACGGCCGCATCCTCGTCCAGGCACCGCGCGATGAGTCCGCAGTCCTGGTGGCTGACCTGGACCTCGACCAGCGCAAGGACTGGCTGACGCTCTTCCCGTTCCTCGCCACCCGCCGCCCGGAAACGTACGCCCGCCTCACCGAACCGGTGAACGCTGATGCACCGCTCGGCTCCCAGCCCCAGGCGGTCTCCGCGTGAGCGCCTGGCGCATGCCGTCGGAAACGGCCCCGCAGGACCGCGTCTGGATGGCCTTCCCCACCGGCGGCTACACCCTGGGCGAGACCGACGAAGAGGCACACGCCGCTCGCTCCACGTGGGCGGCCGTCGCCAACGCCATCCTTGAGTTCGAGCCGGTCACCATGGTGGTAGCGCCCGACGACGTCGAAACGGCCGCGCGCTACCTGGACCCTCGCGTCGAGGTACTGACGGCGGAACTGAACGACGCCTGGATGCGGGACATCGGACCGTCCTTCGTGCTCGATGCCAACAAGAAGCTCGGCGCCGTGGACTGGATCTTCAACGGTTGGGGTGGCCAGGATTGGGCCGCGTGGGACAAGGACTCCCTCATCGCCGAATTCGTCTCCGGCCGGGCCGGGGTCCAGCACTTCCCGTCCGGCATTGTCAACGAGGGCGGCGGAATCCAGGTTGACGGTGAAGGAACCGTGCTGGTGACCGAAACCGTGCAGCTGGACCAGGGCCGCAACCCGGGCCTGACCAAGGCCGACATCGAGCAAGAGTTGGCCCGCACCATCGGCGCGACGCACGTCGTGTGGCTCCCCCGCGGCCTGACCCGTGATTCCGAGAAGTTCGGAACCCGAGGCCACGTGGACATCGTGGCAGCCATCCCCAGCCCGGGAACGCTGCTGGTCCATTCGCAGCAGAACCCGGAACACCCGGATTACAAAGTCTCCCGGGAAATCATCGACTTCCTGCGCACCACCCATGACGCAGCAGGCCGGGAGTGGAACATCATCGAGGTTCCCGCACCGGAAACACTCACCGACGACGAGGGGTTTGTGGACTACAGCTACATCAACCACCTCGTAGTCAATGGCGGGGTCATCGCCTGCAGCTTCAACGACCCCATGGACGAGAAAGCCCTCCGCCTTCTCGCCGATGCCTACCCCGGCCGCCGCGTGGTCAGTGTTGACGCCCGCGAGCTGTTTGCACGGGGTGGCGGCATCCACTGCATCACGCAGCAGCAGCCTACGGCCATCTAGAAAGGGCCTTCCATGAGCCAGACAATCCGAAGCAGCGGCACTGACGCTGCAACGTCGCACAACATCAGCGGCAAGGGACTGAAGACGGGGCAGTTGGGGCTCCTCGCCGTCGTCGTTCTTGGCATTTCAACCATCGCCCCGGCGTATACGCTCACCAGCGCGCTCGGACCCACGGTCAACGAAGCCGGGCTGCAACTGCCCGTGATCTTCCTGATCGGGTTCATTCCGATGATCCTGGTGTCCCTCGCCTACCGGGAACTCAACGCGGACTCCCCGGACAGTGGAACCACGTTCACCTGGGTCACCAAGGCGTTCGGCCCCTGGGTGGGCTGGATGGGCGGTTGGGGCCTGCTGGCAGCCAACATCATCGTCCTGTCCAACCTGGCCGGCGTGGCCGTGGACTTCTTCTACCTGTTCCTGGCCCAGGCAACCGGCAACCCGGAACTCGCCGACCTCGCCGGTGACAAGGTGGTCAACGTCCTCACCTGCTTCGTCTTCGTGGCACTGGCAGTGTGGGTCAGTTACCGGGGCCTGCACACCACCAAGATCGTGCAGTACGGCCTGGTGGGGTTCCAGCTGCTGGTTTTGGGCCTCTTCGTGGCCATGGCCTTCGCCAACTGGTCCACTTCGGAGACCGCCGTGCCGTTCAGCTGGGACTGGTTCGACGTCACCAAGATTGAAACCTTCGGGCAGGTAGCGGCCGGCATCTCGCTCTCCATCTTCGTGTACTGGGGCTGGGATGTGTGCCTCACCGTGAACGAGGAGACGGCCAACGGCAAGAAGACAGCGGGCGCAGCAGGAACCCTGACCGCAGTGATCGTGCTGGGCATCTACCTGCTGGTTACCATCGCCACCATGATGTTCGCCGGCGTTGGGGACACCGGAATCGGGCTGAACAACGAGGAGAACCACGCCAACGTGTTCACGGCCCTCGCGTCACCGGTGATGGGACCGTTCGCGATCCTCATGTCCCTCGCGGTCCTCTCGAGTTCAGCGGCCTCACTGCAGTCCACGTTCACGTCGCCGTCCCGCAGCCTGCTGGCCATGGCGCACTACGGCGCCCTGCCCGAGCGTTTCAGCCACATGAGCCGGAAATTCTCGACGCCGGGCTTCGCCACCATCGCTGCCGGCGTCCTGTCCGCGGGCTTCTACGCGGTGATGCACGTGATCAGCGAAAACGTCCTGAACGACACCATCCTGGCCCTGGGCCTGATGATCTGCTTCTACTACGGGCTCACCGCCATTGCCTGCGTTTGGTATTTCCGGAACAGCGTCTTCACGAGTGCCCGCAATTTCTTCCTGCGGCTCCTGTGCCCGCTGCTGGGTGGCGTTGGACTGTTCGTCGTGTTCCTGCAGACGGCCGTGGACAGCTGGGCTCCGGAGTTCGGCAGCGGCTCGGAGATCTTCGGTGTGGGCCTGGTGTTTGTCCTCGGCGTAGGGATCCTGGCGATGGGTGCGGTGGTCATGCTGATCATGTCCCGCGTGCGGCCGGGGTTCTTCCGCGGAGAGACCATCCGCAAGGACACTCCTGCGTTGGTGGTCCCCGAGTAGGCCTGACCTGCCCTGACCCGACCACGCGCAGTTCGCTGGAAAGCTGCCGGTTCGCACGGAATTTTCCGTACGAACCGGCAGCTTTCCCCGTGTGTGGCCGTGTCTTGGGAGGCCTACCAGTGGTGCGCCACGTCCACTACCAGGCGGGAGCCGCCGTCGGGCCCGTTTAAGGTGAACACCCGGAACGGAAGCCGGGCACGGACACCCAGCCCCACGCTCGTGTAGCCTTCGAAGCTGCCCGCATAGGCCACCTGTCGGAATGTCTGGTAGCCCGAGACGTTGGAGAGTTCGGCCTTCGCCGCAGGAACATACGTAGCTTGGCCGCCCTGGTTGTAGGACGGTGCCGTGACAGTCACTTGGAGATCGGCGTCGCCCAGCAACGGGATCTCAAAGCCCGAGCCATCCTGGACCACCACCGGAACATACTGCACGGAGTATCCGGCCACTTTGCCGGAAAGGTCGATCACCAAACGGTCGTAGCAGGCCTGTTGGCCTGTGCGGACGCTCGTGACATTCGCGGAGCTCATGTCCGGATCGGCCTTTGCCAGCGATCCCCACATGATCCCGCAATACGGTGATGCCGAGGCAGGGCCCGGCGCCACCAGCCCGAGACCGGCAACCGCGACCACGGCTCCCATTCCGGCGCTGATTTTCCTCATTTTTTGCCCCCTTCAAGGCGGGTTGGATACCACCAGAATAGGAGCGTCACCCCGCATTTGGACCGCTCGTTTCCGCTTCGGCGCCCAACCGTTAGGGGGATATTTCGGTGGTCACGGAAAGGTCATGCAGTGGGCATTTTGGCTCCCCTGGAACGCCATTCCTTGTAGTTCCGGCACCCCGTTCGTAACCCAAGATCACGTGACCGTGGCGTGATATTGGGCACGTAAAAACCCCACCCGGCCATTCCTGGTCAGATGGGGTCCGTTGCGCCGCGAAGTGGCTCAGCCTTCGCAGTCCTTGCAGTATTTAAGGCCGTTCTTTTCCAACGCCACCTGGGACCGGTGACGGACCAGGAAACAGGAAGCACAGGTGAATTCATCCGACTGCTCGGGAACCACCACAACGGTCAATTCTTCATTTGAAAGATCGGCGCCCGGGAGGTCGATGCCTTCGGCGGTGTCGTTTTCATCGACATCGATGACAGCAGTCTGGGCACCGGTCCCACGGGACTGTTGAAGGGCTTCAAGCGATTCAGCGGGAGACTCTTCTTCGGTCTTGCGCGGGGCGTCGTAATCAGTAGCCATAAGGTTCGCTTTCGTTGCTGCATAAGTGCCATTCCGGCACCTCAGTGCAGCAGTTTAGGGCAAAGAACCCGCATTCCACGAATACTGTGTCCAACACGACACCACGGTGCCATTTCGCTTGGATTTACGCTGGTTTCGCTGCGGTAATGCCTAGCCCGCCAAGGCCTGTTCCACAATGTACTCGGCAATGGCCATGGAGGACGTAGCCCCAGGTGACGGGGCGTTCCGCACCAAAACCGTGTCCCGGCGTCGGGCAATCACAAAGTCGTCCACCAGCGAACCGTCGCCGTTCATGGCCTGGGCGCGCACGCCGCGGGTGCCGGGAACCACCGTGGCACCTTCCAACGAGGGCACAAACCGCATGGCCTCCCTGATGAATTTCTTTTTGCTGACTACCGTTTGGAACTCACGGATGGCCGAAGGGACATTCTGGCGGGCGAAATTCCAAAACCCTGGGAACATCGCGTAATTCAGCACGTCCCGGACATTGACGTCCTTCCAGGAATACGATTCCCGGCCGAAGGAAATGAAGGCGTTGGGACCGAGCATCATTTCGCCGTCAATGCGTTTGGTGAGGTGCACGCCCAGGAAGGGATGTTTGGGGTCCGGAACCGGGTAGATGAGTCCCTTGACCTGGTTGCGGGCTTCGGGTCCCAGCAGGAAGTACTGCCCGAAGAAGGGAACAATCCGCGGCGTCTTCGGCTCCCCCGTCGCCGCAGCGAGCCTGTCCGACTGGAGCCCGGCGCAAGCAACCACCAGGTCGTAGTGCTCTCCCCCATTTTTGGTGTGGACAACAACGCCGCTGGCCTGCTGTTCCAGGGAGGTGACCTCCTGGCCGAGGCGGATCTGGCCGCCCGCGACGCGGACGTCGTCGGCGAGCGCGTTGGTGATGGCCCCGTAGTCCACGATCGCCGTTTCCGGCGAGTGGAGGGCGGAAAGCCCGACGGCGTTCGGCTCCACCTCGCCGATCTGGTGGGCGTCGAGCATTCGCACTCCCGGAACTCCGTTAGCCGTGGCGCGGGCGAAGATGTTGTCCAGGCGCCTGGCTTCTTCGGGGGTTTGGGCGATCACGAGCTTGCCGCACGCATCATAGGGGAGGTCCTTCGCGGCACAGAACTCCTGGAGCAACCCCACTCCCCTGCGGCAAAGGGTTGCTTTCAGTCCACCAGGCTCGTAGTAGAGGCCAGCGTGCACCACCCCTGAGTTGTGGCCCGTCTGGTGCGCCGCGAGCTTGTCCTCTTTCTCGTAGAGGGTGACCTGGGCGCCGTCGAGCTTGTTCGCGAGTTCGCGTGCAACGGCCACCCCAATGATGCCGCCCCCAACCACTGCGCAACGTCTGATGCTCCTGGCCTGTGCAGGGTTGGTCATGTCATGTCACTCCTCGTCGTTGGGGCTGGTCTTCAGCATGCCACGGCTTGGTTCATGGGATACGAAAAGGGGCGGCACATGGTGTGCCGCCCCTTTTCGGGTAATGCGGGGTCCTTATGCGGTGGGCACGTCGAAACGCTGGCCGGCCGGGTTGGACGGGAGCAGCGTCAGGACGAGGACAGCCAGGGCTCCGAGGAACGGAACCAGGACGAGCAGGACAAGCCAGCCGCTGAAGTTGCCGTCGTGCAGGCGGCGGACGGTCAGGGCGATGGACGGAACGATCGTCGCGAGGCCCCAAACAATCGCAAGGATCATACCCACGACATAGCCTGCGCCAAGAACCGGAGTTCCTTGCGAGTCAACGGAGATGCCCGTTGTGAGAAGAATGTTCAACACGATTCCGACGATGGCCGCAACAAGCGTCCACCACCAGTATTCGCTGCGGCTCGCACGGCCCGTGAACGCTGTGTACTTCTTGACGAAACGCTGGACAGCAGCGCCAATGGGTGCGCCGTAGTAGGGAGCCCACAGCGGCGGTTCGCCGCCCTGTGCGCCGTAGGGCTGGGTCTGCTGAGGTTGTTGCTGATAGCTCATTGGTATATCCCCCGGTTAGGTGTGAGTCGAACTCAGACGTGTACTCATTCTGATGAGTCGTTGCTCATCGTAATGCTCTTGGGCTGGCAAAGGCAGTTGAACGGACAAAATTAACCGGGATTTATCCCTTTGACGGAATGTTTCCGGCTTCGTCGGTGTCAGCCAACCAAGCCCCCTGCCATCAGCCCACCTTCACGTGGAGGCCCAAGACGTTGGCTATCGCAACGAGCGCTCCCAGCCCTGGGTTGCCGGTTCCAGCCAATTGTGGCGCCTAGGCAGCGAATCGGCAATATCCTGCCGATTGCGCCCGGGGTGGCCTACTCGCCGCTCTTCGGATAAGCGCCCATCAACGCCGCCGAAATGATCCAGATCGCCCCCATGGCCACCACCATCACGGCACCGCCCAACCCCGCGGCCGAGGCTGCCACCGCCGCGCCACCCGCTGATGCACTGGCTCGGAATCCGGCGCTGACAGTGAAGATCTGTGACTTGAGGTGCGGCGGGCTAAGCCGGTTCCGCAGGAACAGCATGGCGGCAGTCGAGGGTGCGGTGAACGCGCCGGACAAGCCGATGGCCAAGACCGTCCAGAGCGTGCCGAAGTTCAACGCGGCCACCGCAGTCAACAGTCCGGTGGCCAGGAAACCCGCCAGCATCACGAATTCCGGCGAGCGCCGCGTGGGCCGCGCCGTCTCGTAAAGCGCCCCGAGAAGACTGCCCACGGCAAAGGACGTCACCACTGCTGCGCCTTCGCTGGGCGATCCGACGCGTTCCACGGACAACGCGATGGCCGCAACGGCCAAACCGCCTTGCCCCAACTGCGTCAGAGTGGACGACGCAGTCATCACAGCCAGCGGACGATGCGAGAAGATCATGGTCAGGCCCCCTTTGACGGCCTGCCAGGGCGAGCCACCCGATCGGCCATGGGGACGGAGGCGCACGGCCCGTATCGCCAAGGAACCGAGGGCCGCCGCAGCAGCCAACACCCACAGGGCAGCCTGCGCCGGGAGTAACACGGAGATGATCGCTACCAAGGCAGGACCGGCCACGGCGGACACGTTGTAGGACAGCGCGTCATAGGCGAAGGCCCGGCGGCCATCCGGAATCGCCCCGGACACGAAACTGGAGAGCCCGCCCATATAGAAGGGCGACACCGCGCCAGCCAGGACCAGGAGGACGAACACTACCGCCAGCGGAACCTGCCCAATGAACGCTGCAGCGGCAAACGCGATGGCCGTCAGGACACCGGATCCCGCCACCAACAAGCGGGGGCGGCGGGTCCGGTCCAGGGCAGTGCCCACCAAGGGTGCGGCCAGCACGCTGGGACCCAGCGACGCCGCCACCAACAAGCCCCCGACGGCGACGTCCCCCAATTGCTGAACGGCCAGGATGGGCAGGGCTACTGCGGCACCGGCACTCGCCATGCGTGGCGGAACTGAAGCGGCGAGATATCCGAGCGCGCCCATGTGTGATGGAACCCCTTGTGAGCCTGGGAAGTGAGTCTTTCCAGCACCTTAGCCCACGCTTGACAGGACCCGTTGCGCGCACGACTCTTGGCGTCGTGAGATGCTTGAAGCGGTCATGGGGGCCTGCGCATCTGACAAAAATGTAGCGGTCGTGGTCGTTTCTACTATTTGGAGTTGTCATGGGTCCGCTGCTTGCCGATGTTGAAACACCGCGCCTCGCGGCCGCGGAGATCGGCAACGATGTTGGCCTCTTGCTGGGGAAGCTCCACGACGCCGGCTCCGCCCTCAACAAGCACACCCTGGGCGACTTCCGCCTCCGCGAGCGCACCTTCTCGGTACTGACACTTGCCTGCAGTGGTTTGGACGCCACGCAACGCGAGATTGCCGAATTCCTCAGCCTCGACGTCAACCAGGTGGCGGGCCTGGTGGATGATCTGGAACACCGCGGGCTGGTGGAACGCGCCCCCGGACAACGGAACAGGCGCTCCCGGGCCATCGTCTCCACGGGTGAGGGACGCCGGATCCACAACAAGATCCGGTCGGAGCTGGACGCTTGCGAACAACAGCAGCTCGCCCACTTGAGCGAGGACGAAGTGACGCAACTGAAGACCCTGCTCCGCAAAGCCCTTTGGGGCTAAGTATCTGACGGAACTTAGTGCTCACAATACTGACCACTAAAGCACTTAATGGTCGTAATCCTGACCATTAAGGTCTATGCTGACATCATGGCAATGTCGCGGACCTCCAGCAGAACCCAACGGACGGCCGCCACCATCGGCGAACAATTGCTCACGTGGCGGAGGCTCCTGGGGCTCACCGCGGCGCAAGTCGCAGATCGGGCCGGCATAAGCCGCAATACACTCCGAAAGATTGAACACGGGGAGTTGGGCGTGGGCTTGGAAGCCTTTCTCGACGTAGCCAGAGTACTCGGCCTAAACGAGCAACTAAATAAGGCCCTGGACCCCTACGAAACGGATTTTGGCCGTGCCCGCGCCGACCAGATACTCCCTGAGCGCGTACGACGATGACGAATCCCGTCGAGGTAGACCTCGAGCTGGCCACTGGGCCAATCAACGTCGGCAGGGCCTACATAGTTGCTCGGCGGGGTGTCACCACTACGAGCTTCACCTACTCCCCCACCTTTCTGGCCAATCCTGAGTCGTACGCCATCGATCCGGCGCTCCCTGTTACCCGTGGAAGCCACACGGTCAAGGGTCTGCCCGGAGCGTTCGCCGACGCCTCGCCTGATCGTTGGGGCCGGCACATAGTCACCAAGAGAGTCCAAACTGAAGCCAGGAGCCTTGGAAAAAATCCGGGTACGCTAACCGACCGGGACTTCCTGCTAGGGGTATCGGATGTCACGCGACAAGGAGCTCTTCGGTTCCGCCTCGTGGACGGTCCGCATCTGAGCGATGGCACCGACGTGCCCAAGCTCGTCCAACTCCCGGAACTCCGGGCAGCCGCTCATGAAGCCGAGTTGGACACCGGGAACCTCGCTGCACTAAAGAAGCTACTGGACGCCGGAACGGCGAGCCTTGGAGGCGCGAGGCCAAAAGCATCAGTCCAGGACGGCTCCGAGCTTGCCATAGCCAAGTTCGCGCATCAAGGAGATCAATGGAAAGTCATCGCATGGGAAGCGGCGACCCTCAAGTTGGCCCGCGACGCGGGGATCAAGACTCCTGCCTTTAGCCTTCATCAGGTGGGCACAAATGACCCGGTTCTTGTGCTGGATCGCTTTGACAGGCTCAAGAGTCAGCGGATCAACTACGTATCGGCCATGACCATGCTTCAGCAGGAAGACGGCACACACGGAGACTATCTTGATCTTCTGGATGTCATCGACGAACATTCGGAGGCTCCTTCCGAGGATCGCGAAGAACTATTCCGGCGAATAGCTTTCAATTACGCCGTCAACAACACAGATGATCACCTTGGAAACCACGGCTTCATCCGAGGAAGCAATGGGTGGCGCCTATCCCCGGCCTTCGACGTCAACCCCAACCCGGACGTCAATTCAGAACACGCTACTTCAATTGATGGCGCTACGAATCGGGAGTCCGGGCTGCGGGCACTGATGGGCGTTTCGGAATACTTCGTCAGTGCCGACAAGCGGGATGCCATTCTGTCGGCCATTCTCCGGTCCGTCGCCCAGTGGCGGGAAGCAGCGGTTAGCTGCAGGATTCCTGCAGCCGAAGTTGAATTGTTCACACCGCTCTTGGATGCACGCCCGCATATCTGGTAGACGTCCGGAGAACGCTCTCCCTCACAGCAGCCGCAAGGCTGCGAGGGATTTGGCTTGACATGGATTCTCCAGCGGCACAGCTTGAAGTGCCGACCAGGCCCCCAAAACCCGTGGACAAATGCACAAGCAAATGCCAGTCCGATATGCATCCGTCCATATCACCGGGTTTTCAGTTATGCAAGGATCAGAGTTCATATCCCTTTAAGCGTTTCCAAGGCTGCACCCGTGCGGCCCGCTCTTTCCGGAATGGACCCATGAATCTCCCTCTCTTCCACGATCCCCTGCAGGGCTCCGTCACCGTCGACGCGCCCCTGCGTGAACCGAGGACGGCACGCGACGCCGCGTTCCGCCGCAACACGCAGCCGCGGACTTCCCAACCGCGCCAGGCCTCGAAACCCAAGCACGGTTCAGGCGTCCTGACGCGCAGCGCCCGCCAGGACAAGGTTGCCGAAGACCTTCAGGCCCTTATCGCGCGCACTGCAGACCGGCACTGACGGCACGCAACGAGGTTATCCACAGTTCCGCCTAGCGCAATTTGCCTGCCCGCCGGAAGCCATGCCTAGGGTGGCCGCATGACTGTGCCCAGCTTCCAAAACGTCGTCGATGACGCCGCCGTCCTGTTCCTCGAAACCCACCAGATGCAGGACAACCGCTTCGAGGAGTGGGAGTACCAGCGCTGGGATACTGCGGACCAATTCGCAAGCCTCGAGTTCCATTTTGCGGGGCACAGCTCCAAGCATTCGGACACCGCCTTCCTGGGAACCGCGGCTCCCGGACCGCAAAGCTTCCTCTGGGCGTGGGCCAATCCGCACGTTGAGGCATCACCCGCCCAGCAGGCCGTCTTGGACCAGATCCTCGATTTCGGCAAGCACCACAGGATTCCGGAGCTGACCACGGGCGAAGTCCCGTTCACTGCGATCGTGCCGGCGTATGCCGATGACGAGGTCCGCCACAACGGAGCGAAGGGCGGGGCCACGCTGGTTGCGTTCAAGGTCGCTGCCGCCGCACTTCTGATTACCGGCAGGCCGAACCATTTCACGGCGGACGTCGGCCGCGGTTCCATGGCCATGGTCACCTACAACCATGGCAGCCTGCAGTTGGGTCCCGCGTCTGCCTTGACGTTCCAGATGCGCCTGATGGAGGGCATCTCCGGCTTGATGATCGAAAACCATCGGCGCGCCGTCGAGAGTTACGCCAGGTTTCGGTTGGGGAGGCCGGTTACGGACGTCCAGCCGGGCGTCGTTGAACTGACGTTCGACGACGGCAAAGTCACCATTGATTTCGACGAGGCGAACCGCGTGGCCAACCTCCATGCATCCTTGGGTGGCGGGAAGTAGGCCAGTGAATGAAAGCCATGTGACAAGACCAGTGTCTGCCGGCCCCGCTAGGATCTCTGGTTGGGGCGTCGCCTTGGCGCCGTATGGAATATCGAAGGGTGCAGCGATGGAATTGGGGGCCACACGCGTTGAAGTGTTCGCCGACGGCCGGGTAACAGTCGGTGGAGAATCCATTTCAACCACCGAGGGAACGGATCCGTATTCGGCGGCCATCACCGTCCTTGCGGGCTATGCCCAGGCGTCCGGCGCTCCGGTCCTCGCTGAGGCCATCGACCACGTCAAGGGACAGGAAGGCCGCTTTCACGTCCACCCGGATGGCCGGGCGGAGGCTCTGGGAAGTTTCCCCGTCGCCGAAAAGACCATCCAGGCGCCGTCCGTCCCCGTGGCAGCCCCTTCGGCTCACTTGGAGACCCAGTTCGTCCGGCCTGACAAGCCGCGTCCCAGCACCGGGTTCCGCAGCGTCCTGTACTCGGCAACGGGCGGCTTCGTGAACCTGGGCCCCAGCGCGAAGGACCAGGACGAGGCCGAACTGGAACGCCGGATTGCCCGCCCGCTGTCAGGGAGCTTCAACACAGCGATCCTGAGTTTGAAGGGCGGCATCGGAAAGACCTCCACCACCGTAGGCGTCGGCATGATCCTGGCCGAGTACCGGGGAGACCATCCCTGCGCCATTGATGCGAATCCTGACAGCGGAGATCTGGCCGAACGCGCACTCGGGGAAATGCTCTACCAGAAGGTCAAACCGCGCACCATCACGGATATTGTCCGCGACATCGACCACATCAACTCCCTGACCATGCTCACCGACTACATGCACCACGCCAACAGGCTCCACCTGGTGGCCGGCGAGCAGGACCCGGCCTTGTCGGATGCGCTGACTGCCGGGGAATACCTCCGGATCAAGCAGCTCGTTTCGCAGTATTACTCGGTGACGCTCACCGACTGTGGCACCGGCGTCTCACACCCGGCCATGGCAGGCGTCCTGCCCGAGGCAACCAACCTGGTCATCGCTTCCGGGTACGCCGTGAGCGGCGCCAAGAGGGCACGGAACACCTTGCAGTGGCTTGCGGACCACGGCTATGAAAACCTGGCCCGCAACGCAATCGTCGTCGTGACGGACAAGGACCAGGTTTCCAGCCGCGTCAACAAGCGCGCCATTGAGGAACACCTCGCGGGGTTCTGCCGGCAGCTCATCACGGTGCCGCACGATCGCGGGGTAGCCGATGGCGACCGCATCTCCCTGGATAAGATCGCTGCGGGAACCCGGCGGGCCTACAAGGAGATCGCAGCGGCAATCGTGGATGGCTACGTCTGAGCAACGGCTCCAGGGAAGGCAGCAACCAAGTGCTGGAACGGGGCCCGGCCGCGCAGCTCGACGTCCGCGTCCAGCTTTTCCGGTAAGCCACGGTGCAGTGAGGGACCCAATACCCTGAGCCGGGGTTCCCTGAACCGTTCTCCCCCGACTCGTACAAACCCGTCCACCAGCCCGTGATGACCGTCGATGCCGATTTCCTGGGCGTTCGCTTCCACGGCCGCGTCTGCCAATGCCGGTGCCGAATCTGCTTCCGGTAGCCCGGCAGGCAGCAGGACATCGAAGTTTTCCACCACGCCGGCCTCAGTGCGGTACGCGCTCACGGTGCCGGAAAACCCGTCCCCGGACACCAAGGCGACCCCTTTCGGTGCCTGCCTCTTCAGCTCAGCGGTCAAGGCATCCATGTCCCACGCTTGGTGCAGTGGCTCCGTGAGTCCCATGTACTCCGGACTCAGGGAGCACGCCGCAAGCATCCGCGTCGTAAAGGCGCCCACGGGAAGGTCACCTCCTTCGGCGTGGAGCACACTGCCGAAAAGCACGACGGCGGTACTCGCCGCTGGAGCCTGGTCCCAGCCGGCGACGGGGTCCAGCAGCCCATTCCTGATTTTTCCGTGAGGCCCTTCCACCAGCCACAGGATTGCGCTCGCTCTAAGGAAAGACACCAGCGGATAGCTCAGGCACGCCTCGGAAGATGTCTGAAGGGCCAGGGCGTAGCGTTCCGGGGCGTTGGCCACGGCTTCGGCCAATTGCCTCCGCAGCCCGGTCCCCACTGAAGGCCGCGGGCCGTGTACTGCGACTGTAAGCAGCGGCGCCGGTTTCACGATCCCCAGTCCGCGTTGATCACCTGCTGGGATTGGGGATCGATCAGCACGCCCTTGGTGCCGATCACGGCGATCATCAGAAAGGCCCGGACCGACTCGGCATCTTCCTTGTCAAGAGGAATATTGACGTCGGAAACCCAGCCCTGCCCACCCAACTGCGTGGCTACGTCGTCGCCGAAGAGCCGACGGAGCTCGCTCTGCGGAACCGGGATGGGCTCGGTGATGAGGCCCAAGGCTTCGCCAGCGAGGCTCAGGATCAAGTCTTGGGAATCCTTGGCTTTCTCATAGGTGAACTTGTTCTCGAACTCCCCCGCGGCATAAGCGAAGCGCTCTTTCCGGGGATCTTCTTCGCAGATCAGGTGGAAGTCATAGCTCATGGGTTTGTACCTCGTTGTGGTGGAAAGACTGGATGGTGGTTGGTGGGCGACCGGTCCGTACCACCCTTGCCCGGCCGGTTGGCAGGGGGACGGGCCGGACGCCACTGGCTACCGCGCCTTCGCTGCGGTCCCCGGAGAACATGATCACGGGAGCACCCGACGCCCTGGTTCCGGCGATGAAGGTGTCATGGATCAGCAGGCTGCTCCCGCTGGTCCTGGTGGTGACCATGGCGTGGTAACCAATATCCGCTCCGGACGGCAAGTAGCTGGCCAACGCGTGGAGCGGTTGGTTGCCAGTGGCTACGAGGATGTCGTAGTCGTCCACCAGCAGCACGATCCTGGGTTTGCGCAGGGGTTCCTTGGCGCCGTCGCCCAACCGTTCCTTTGCCTGGTCCGAGAGGTACACGGCCAGTTCGGAGGCCCGGTGGCTGTTGGCCGCGTATTCGCCCAGGTAGTCGTCCGGGATGAACCCCTGCAACTGCTGGCGCGGGTCGAAGACTGCAAACACCAAGTCACTGGGCTCGTGGGTGGCCATCAATTGGGCTGCGGCACTCCGCAGGAGGTTGGTGCGGCCGGTCTCCGGATCACCCACCACAATGGCTCCCCTGTCCGTGCCGAACAGCTCAAGGTTCTCCGTACCGCCGTCGTGCTCCCTGAGCCCCAGCGCAATGGTGCCCGGCGCAGCGTCGTGGTCCCCGGGCAGACCCACCAGGCGGGGCAGGACCCGCACAGGCGCAGCGCTCGTGGAGGCGTATTGCCGAAGCGTGCCAGCGAGGGCAGCCAGTTCCTGCCCGGCATTGTCGCGGTCAGGTTCGGTCTCCAACGACGGCAGTGCGAAGTGGCCGATCTTCTTTTCCCTGGTCAGTGCCCGGCCCGGGCGATCCGCACCGATACTGCCCGCAAGCCGGCGGTCCATCGAGTCGGCCGGATCGGTCAGGTGCAGTTCAATCCTGTTTCCGAGCAGCGACTGCCGGTTCATCTTGATGTCGGACCAGTTCCGGGCGCTGACAACCACGTGGACGCCCAAGGTGCTGCCACGCATCATGACGTCGTCCACGGCTTCTTCAAGCTCGGGAAACTCCGAACCCAGGCTGCCGAACCCGTCGATGAAGAGGAAAGCGTCGGTGCAGCTCAGTTCCGGCAATGCTCCCCTGCTCCGCATGGTCCGCATGGCGTGGAGCGAGTCGAGTTTGTACCGGTCGAAAACCGTTTGCCGGGCGTTGAGCAGGCTTTGGACTTCTTCCACGGTCCGCCGCAGCAGTTCCCGGTTCCCTCTGCCTGCAACACCGCTGCAGTGCGGCAACTCCGCCAGCCCCGCCAGGGAGTTACCGAGCAAGTCCACCGCGTAAAGGTTGACCTCAGCCACGCTGTGGCTCAGCGCCAACGACGCCGCGATGGTACGCAGCGCCGTCGACTTCCCGCTTTGCAGGGCGCCGAGGATGGCCAGGTTGCCGCCGCGGCCGGCCAGGTCCAAGTGCCACGACCCCTGCCACTGGCGGGCGGGGTCGTCCAGGATCCCGACGGCGGGGCTCAGGTACCGGGGCTGGGCCAGCCGTGGTCCCGTGGACGTGAGGTCCAAGGAAGCACCGGTCCCCGAGAAGGAGACAGCAAAGGGCAACGGCGGCAGCCATACAGGCTGGGTCAAGCGCGGTTGCCCGGCCGCGAAACCCACGACGGCGGAAAGGATGGTTGCGCTGTCGGCGTCACGGGGCTCGGAGCGGCCAGGCGACGATGGCACGGGGGTAGCCACCGCCGGCACGGAAAGTACCGAGGTTGAGTCACCCGACAAGCGGAAGGTACGGACGGGGACGGCCTCGGGAACCAAGCTGCCGGCGTCGTCGTCACCCGAAGGCAAGGGACCGGAAACGTAAGCTGCGCGGAACCGTTTGAACACGGAGGTATCCACCTTGAGGATGCCATGGCCGGGGGTGCTGGGCAGGTGGTAGGCGTCCGGGACGTCGATGATGGTGCGGCTTTCCATCTCCGAGTTGGTGTGCAGGGCGATCCGGTAGGCGAGGTAGGTGTCCAGGCCGCGCAGCATGCCCTGTTCCACTTTCTGCGACGCCAGGAGCAGGTGGATGCCGATGGACCGCCCAATCCTGCCGATGGACAGCAAGAGGTCGATGAAGTCGGCTCGGGCGGTGAGGAGTTCGCCAAACTCGTCGATGCACACGAACAGGTAGGGCATGGGCTCCGCGAGCGCGGGGTCCCCCGGACGCCGTTTCCGGGCCTCGCGGTAATCGTTGATGTGTGCGAAGTCGCCGCCGTTCTTCAGCAACTCCTGCCGCCGCTTCACTTCTCCGGCCAGGCTGGAGTAGATCCTGTCGATGAGGCCGGCATCGCTGACCAGGTTGGTCACCAGCCCGGAGACATGCGGCGCCTGCTCGAAAGGCGCAAAAGTAGCTCCGCCTTTGTAGTCCACCAGGACCATGGTCAGGTCTTCCGGCGGATGCGTCGCGATGAGGGAGAGCACTATGGTTCGCAGCAGCTCCGACTTTCCCGAGCCCGTGGCACCCACGCACAATCCATGTGGTCCCATGCCCTGCCGGGCCGGTTCCTTCAGGTCGAGGTGGACGGGCGTGCCGTCCTCGTCCTCGCCGATGGCCACTCGGAGGAAGTCAGCACCCCGAGGTGTCTTCCACAGGTTCAGCATCTCCTCAACGGTGTAATCGGCCAAGCCCAGGGCTTCGGCGTAGCTCCGCGACGACCTGTGCTCCCCGAATTCGTGGGACAGTTCGGACAGCCGGAGCGGAGCGAGCGCCCGGGCCACGGAGTCGGCCACCACCGCCGGGACTTTGTCCGCTGTGCCACGGATGGTTTGGCCCGTAGCCGTCCATTCAAGGGTGACCTCGTCCGGAGCGGCCCGGAGCCGCAGATCCACCCGTTCCGGCTCCTGCTGTTGTTCGGCCAACAGATGGATCCGGGTGACGGCCAGCCTCGCCGCAGGCATGTCCGACGGCATTCCGGGAAGGGAGGCGGCGTTGTGCCCCGGACGATCCGAGATAACGATCAAACGGGGAAGGGCGTCGGGAGCCACCTGTTGGAAATTGCGTGCTGCGCTGTTCATGACGGCCAAGCGGGCGGCCAAGGGACCTTCCAGGAGAACAGCCAGCTCAGCAGGAGTGGACGCCCGGCGCAGCGATCCGCGGTCCTGCAGATGGGGCAGCCACTTGGCCCACTCCCAATCCTCGGCCTCGTGGTTCCCGGCCAGGATGGCCAGCTCAACGTCCTCCGGTGATTGCGCTGACGCGAGGTGGCACAGCAGGCTGCGGCAGATGTCGAGGGCCGTTGCCCTGTCCCCCACGATCGATATTTCAGAGGCCGCGGCCAGTGGCAAGGTGAGGGGCATGTCCGGATTGGCGGCGAACCGCCCGCGGAGCTGCTCAGCTTCGGACAGCATGAAGGCATCGGGCCGTTCGACGGCGTCTCCGCTGTCCTGGATGGTGATCCTGCGTCGAGGCACGCTTCCCGTTCCAAAGCGGGTCACGAGGAAATCCGGACTTGTCCGTCGCCGTTCCCACAGCCGGTGCGGGTGGTTCACCACGGCCTGGACAAGCACGTCGGCCCGCGGGTGGGCCGCATTTGCCCTGGACCTGGCAGCTTGTTCATCTGCCTCGAAGTCACTCCGGCGGCGTCGCAGGTAATCCATGTACAGCCTGCGCTTGGAGGCCCGTTGCCGGGTGGCCTTGCCGCGCTGCGAGAACATGAGGACCACGGAAGCCAGCACAGTGGCAACCATCATGAGCGCACCGATCCCGGCCAAGGACGAACCACGGAACAACATCATCACTGTCACTGACGTAGCCGCGCCGAGCATGGGCACCAGGGCCAGCAGGTTCATTCCTCCGGCACCGCTGGCCAGCTGGGGAGGTGCATCAATGACCGCGGCTTCGGGCGGCTGTTCCGGGAGCGTGGTGCGGGCAGGGCGGTGAACCAGGCGGGTGGTCATGGGGTCACGCCCCGTTCGCGGCCATGAGTGCCTTGCCGGCGAGTTCGGTGGCTGCAATCCTGGTCCGCGCTCCGAGTTTGCCAAGCTGCAGGGTTCCTGCTGAGGCGAGGTGCCGGTCAAAGGGCAGCACGCCGTCGGCGAGCGCACCACCGTGGCCTTGCCGCGAGTGCACGGTGACGTGCACCTGTTGCACGTCGGGATAGGAGCCCATGAGGTCTTCCCTCATCTCCTGCAGCTTGGCCGGGTCCGCGCCCACCGGCGAAACAAGGACCACTGCGTGCGCGCTGTCCAGCAGGGCCGCGGCGTGCCGTGAGAAAGGTGAGGCACCGCCGTCGACGATCGTGACGGCCATGAATCGCGAGAGCGTGGCCGAGACGTCGGTCCATTCCTGCAGGCCAATCGGCGCATCCGCTGCGGCTGGCACGTCGCCGCGTCCCACCGCGAAAACCCTGCTTCCACTAGTGCCGGCGGCAGCAACGGCATCCGGCAATGTCCTGACGGGTTGGGCCGTGTATTGCCGCATCAAGTCAGACAGCAGGGCCGTTTCCTCCACACCGAGGTATTTCAAGAGACGGCCGTGGAGGTCCGTGGCATCCACAGCCATGACCGGTTCCTGGCGGATGCTTCCCAGGAGCTTTGCAAGCAACGCCGTCACGGTGGATGTGGCGGCTCCCCCGGCCGTTCCCAGGACCACCACCCGGCGCCCGGTGGTGATGGGAGCTTCCACGGCCGAACTGGCCCGGATCAACCGCTCGGACAATGATCCGGAGGTCACGGCATCGGTGACCTCGAAACGAACGCGTTCCCACCAGGTATCGCCGCCTTTCCTGGACGCCTTCGCCATGGTGGCTGGCTCGGAAGGAGCAACGCCCGACGGCGGCAGCGAACTGGACGCTGTGAGCGGCGGCAATGATGGGGCTGCTGTCGTCACGGGCGCTTGCGGCGGCGTAGCCAGGGCGGTTGTTGGAGGGCCAGGCACGTCGTCTACCGCAGGCCGGCTCCCAGGGGAGCCGGCCATACCCGGAAAGCCGCCCGCCGTCGTCGTGCGTGTTCTTTTGCCGCCCGGTTCCTGGAACGGGAAGCCGGTGCGTGGTTGTTCAGCCAAAGGTATGTCCCAACTGTGTGTAGGCGCCTGAGAGGCCCAGGACCAGCGGCACGGCGGCGAGGATACAGATCAGTTCAAGACGCGACGCCACGACGCGAAGACTGGCGGCAGTCTGTTCGCGGACCGTGAGCATCGAGGCAAGCAACACGAGGAGGGCCACCGCCGCCGCAGCGGCCAGCACAAAGGGCTGCTTGGCAGCTACCGCCAGAACATACGCGGCGCCCCAGCAACCTCCTGCGGCCGCGACGTAAACACCGGCACGCTGCGCAACCAGCGGGAGCGCCAGGCCGCGGAACGTCAAAGCCCCGAGCAGCGACACCGAGAGGAGGACGGCCCACACGGGCCTGTCCCGCGCCGTCGCCACAACCACTGCGGCAGTTCCCGCGACGATCGCCGCGGTCAGCGTCCAGCCGGTCAGTGTGGCATGGGCAGCGTGGATGGCATCGAGGGTGGTGTTCCGGGTGATTCGCTTGCCTTGGCGCTGGTCGTCGTCCAGGGCGCCGAGTCCCGTGAGCACAGTAGCGAGCCGGGGCGCAATGCCCAGCGCGAAGATTGCCAGGACCCCCACGATCCCTGCGGAAAGGGGTTGGTCCCGCGTCACGAGGCCCAGGACGGCCCACAAGCCACCCAGGCCAAGGAGCAATCCCGCGCTGGAGAGGAGCGGAGTATATTTTCCTGTCGCCAACGCCCCTGTTGCCATGGCAAACACCAAGGCCGCTGCGAAGAGCAGCGAACCGGTCGCGAACGGAACCACGATTGAGCTCGTGGCGGCTGCGGTGGCCAAACCGGCCGTCAGCAGGGACAGGCCTCCCGGTGTGGAGCGTGTCCGCCCAAGCACAGCGCCGGCCACCATGAGTGCGGCGGCAATGGCGATGCCGGTCAGTGCTGCCGTGCTATTTCCGATGGAACGAAGCAGCAGTACAAACGAACTGGCCGCCGCCGCCAAGAGCAGGGCGGAGACCGCCGACAAGCCGACGGTCCTCAGCCGCCCCTTCCACAACGCCTGCATGCGTTCCAGCGAGTCCGCGGCAAACGAAGGAACGTCGTACACGTCGGGGGCGGCCGGCACGTCACGCTCCTCGCGAAGGTAGAGCACCGAGCCGTCCTGGATTCCAGCCTCGCGAAGAGAGCCGGAGCTTTCCAACGTGGAGCCGAGGCTGGTTGTGAGGACGGACGTGGTCACCACCTGCAGGCTTCCGGGCGAATGCTGGCTTTCGCCGTCACCGGGGTCCGCCATCATGGTGATGATCTGCGGCAGCAGGGTTGCAATGGGTTCATCCGACGGAAGTCGCAGGTCCAGGTGACGGTGCGCGGCCATCACCGTCACCCTGCTGAGGGCGGTGCTCATACGGTTCCTTCGGTCATGGTCACGGCTGTAGCTGAGGACGCCGGGGGCTGCTTGGCTGCTTGCTCGCTGAGGAGGTGCTGGACGAAGCTGAAGCCGACGCAAACGGCCGCGACCAGCGCGGCAATCAGGAGCGACTGCATCAGCCTGGCGGTAGCGGACTTGTAGGTGCGTTCCTGCGGATTCTGCCCGAACAACAGCGCATCATCGAGCCTGTGCTTACGCACGCGTGCGGACTCCAGCAGACGGGAATCGTAGTCTTCAGCCAAGTACACTCCCCCATTCGGGCATCGTCGTGGCTACCGCTCAGCTGCGGTGCCACAGCCCTTAAACCTATCCCGCCATTGATCCGCCAGCGCAAGTCATGGCAACCCGCCCTGTGGAAATCCAGCCGTATGACTATTAAGTCATCATGTTTATGGATCATGTTTACTTCATCGACTGGACATAACCAACGCTTGTCACCATGCTGGTTAAGGTCGTCCGCTGGTTCAGCGGAACAGAACTGTCTTCAATTGGGGGACCTCATGGCTATTTTCGATATGGGTGCGCAGACGCTCGCCACCCTGGGTAAGCAAACGGATGCTTCGCATCAGGACCTCGGTGCGTTGGTGCGCCGGTTCGTGGACGCCGTCACCCCGCTGGAAGGAAAGTTCAGCGGCGCAGGCAAGGCCGCGTTCGACTCCTTCAAGAACCGCTCCGACCTGGTCGCCTCGGAGTTGAACACCGCGCTGGGTGCGATCGTGCAGGGCCAGTCCGGGATGGACACCGCCTTCACCCAAGGCGACCAGGCCGCCTCCGACACGGCCCGCCGAGCCGAGGGGTCCGCGAACTTCGACGCCGCACGCTTCCAGGGAAGGGCCTAACCCGATCATGAGCCGCATTGCTTACGACACGAACGTCTCCGCCCAGGTCCAATCCGACATCCAAGCCCTGGCTGCGCAGTTGGAGAACCTCATCACCGCCCGGCAACAGGACGTGAACCACGCCATGGCCGACTTCCGCGCCGACGGCGTCGACGCCGAATACCAGGCAGTCGAAGCCCGCTGGACCAACGCCGCCTCCGAAGTCCGGTCCATCGTCGCGCTGGTCCGCTCCACCCTCGCCCAAACCGACGAGACCGCCACCACCGCTGCGACCGCCGCACGGAACGCCGTGCAAGGCATCGGCTGATCCACCGGATTTCTGATGGCTGTCTGGAACATCGACATGGCCGGCGCCGCCTCAACACTGAAGGCAGCCGCCTCCCACGTCGAAGCTTCGCAACCCTCGCTGGAGGGGATGGGCAAAGCACTCGAGCAGGCCGCTGCGTCGATCCCTGGTGACGCTGCAGTGGTCCTCAATGCACTCAACGACGTAGTGGTCCTCGGGCTTACACCGTCCGCCGGAGAAGTGGCCGGCCGGTCCGAAACCATCCTTACGTCCACCGCCAAGGCCCTGGCCTTCTACCAGCAAGGGGACCTGGCCATGGCCAGCGCTGCACAACGCAACGCCGCCTTGGCCGAGACCACCGCACCCGCTCCCGTGCACGGCGGTCCGGCGCAAGCGTTGAAGGAATAGGACAGATGGCTCTAACCCCTGAAGTGTGCGTCCAGACGGGCTCGTCCGGGCTGGATCCTTCCGGAGGCTTTCGTCTCCCGGATGTTGATACTCTCGACACCGCGTCCAAGTCACTGCGCCAGCACGCAGAGGACTACCTTGTCAGTTTCACCAACACCACGGGAGCGTGGCGGGGCCTCTCGGCCCACTACACCGCCGACGAATCCGCCACTGTGCTGTCCGCTTTTGACCACCTGACGCCGACCGCGCAGCGGGTACAAAGCACGGCGAGCTCCACAGCCGCAGCACTCGAGACCTTCTCCGGTGTCTGCAGGGATTTGAAGCTGCGTTTGGAGGCCTACGGCCGGGCCGTACACGCTCTGGACGCCGACATCGACGCGTTCCCAACGTCGGTTGAAAAAACGACCATCACCCAGGGTGGTCAGCAAATTACCACTCACGAGCAGCGACACTGGACTGGTGACTCAGACCTGACGGCCATACGAAATCGGTTGTCTTCCGACGTTGAGGCCATCCGCTCTGAGTACTTCGCCGCCCAGAACACTTGCGCAGCGTCCTTGGCTGAAGTCTCGGGCGGACAGGTTCACCGGGTGGACCTCCCCGAGGAGTCCGACCTTCGGTCCGGAAGCGTGGTGGATGAAATCCTCTACGACGCCGGTTCGTTTTTTGGAATCCAGCATGACGAGCAACGTCCCTGGGGAAATAAAACCGTTGTGTACCGGCCTCACGATGTCCTGGGACTGATGCAGGGCATCGGCGCAGGCGCCGTCGAACTCGTCGACGGCGTCTGGTCGTTCAATCCATGGACCAACGAAGACAAACGTGATGCTACCTACGGCGGCATCAATGCCATGGCTGGGGCAGCGGGGACCCTGATCGCCTCGCTCTGGCACTTGGACGATAAGGAATACCAGAAGCGCGAGGGTCAAAAGATCCGGGAAGCACAAGACCTTTTTGGTTCCCTTCCTTCCGCGTTCATCCATCTCAAGGATGGTGAAACCAACGTCGGTTGGGCCATCGGCGGTGCCACTTTCAACATCGGCAGCACGGTTATCGGCGTCGGCGCCGGCGCAGCGGTGAAGGGCGGGACTTTGGCCAGCAAGGCAGGGCTCGCTGCCGAGCACCTGAGCATCGCGACGATGGACAGTGCACGCTTGGCGGCCTTTTCTGCCAGGCTGAGTGCCACGTCCAGTGTGCTCCTCAAGACCGGCCAATTCCTTGACAAGCCCGGCTCCCTGGCTCTGAAAGTCTCCGACATCCTTGCCCCCAACACCACGGCGAAGGTCCAGGGAGCGCTTACCAAGGCCAGCGTGGGTAGCTGGAACCTTGTCACCAAGGCGCAGGACGGATTGGTCTCCGGGGTGAAGAACACGGCCGCCAACAGCCTTTCTGGCGCTGCCCACGGTTTCCGGAGAATGGACGAGGCCTTCTCCCGAGCCGTGATTCCCAATCCCGACGGCGTCCTGATGCGCACCGGAGGCCACACCGCAATGGCCGACAAGCTGGATAGCATCGCGGGTTCAATCAAGGAGAACAACCAGCCCGCGTTCACCCCGCCAAGGACATCCGGGAGCCACGCACCCGCAAGTACATTCACCTCCACCATGGAGACGAAGTTCCCCAAACCAGAGCACATCACCGACACCGTGACCTTGCGGCACGGCGATATCGAATTCCCCATCCACCGCAAGGAAAACTTCGCCGCTCGCACCAACCTCAAGCCGAGCACCGAGTACATCATTGAAAACCGGCGTCTGATGAAGGACAACACCGGCGAAGTCAACACCGCAACCATCGAGAAGTACTACACCGACGAAACAGGCAAAGTGACCAGGGTGGACACCTACGCGGGCGTGAAACGCGCGTGGTCACCGGAACTGATGAAGCCCTTGCCCAACGTGACCTACAACGTTGTTGCCGAAGTCGACGGTGGCTTACAAAACACCTTCACACTCGTCATGGATCAAAACGCCCATCTTGCATCGGCAAAGGGCCACATCGTCTCCACGCTCGCCGGGAACTCCAACCGCAACGGCTACCAGCAACTCAAGGCTGGTCGGCTGGGCGGCCCAGGCTACGACGGCGGCCACGCGAGCCCCTCAGCCCTCGGCTTCATCGGAGAAAAGGCGGGCCTCTTCCCTCACCACGAGTGGCAAAACCGCGGCAAGGGCACACCCAACGAAATCGACGAGAACAACAACTTTCACAAAGCCGAAATGGATGTCATTGATAGAGTGAAGTCGGACTTGCGTACCGGCGACCCAGTCGACCTCCAATGGATTATGGACCTATCACCGGGAAAAAGCGCAGGTCTACCAAGCGATGTTCGCCTCCAGTACACGTTTGGAGATGAAGACTGGCAAAAATTTGTCTTCAACAACCTGGCCAGGAGGGAAGGCTTACAAAATTGACGACTTATGATCTCGAATCCCGGCCCATTATCATCGAAGGCCTGAGGGCGCTCCACCAAGAGGCGTTCGGACCATCCGGCTTCGCTTCAGGAATTGACGAGGTGGTCGACATCGTCATTAAGCGGCCAACGTCTACATATCGACGAGGCCACATGAAGGCGGGGCAGAAACGGATCAGGCGTGAACAGAACGCCGAATATGCGGAGAGTTCCTTGGACCCGTGGCTCGACGAATGCCGAAACGCAGCCTACGTACCCGGGTACGGTACATGGACGACAGCACAGGTACACGTATTGGCCAAAGGGCAGAGCCACGTCGATTTTTCCGACGAGGAAGTTCTGGACCGAATGCCAAATGGAAATTGGTACCCAGGTGCCCACCCTTCCGGAGCGCAGACTTGGGCGCAGCAACTTCTTGCCTATCCTCGTACTGCAGACAATATCCCTTCCTGGATGTGGGACATCTTCCGCGCGGAGGGCGTGACTCCCCCGATCTACAACCCAGAATTCAAGTCTGTTGACTGGAAGAACCGGCGCCGCCCCGTCACTGACCGCGGCACCGACTTCTCCGTCGAACCAACAATCATCGACCCGTCCCTGGAATCCGGTGTCTTGTCACGGATCGGCAAGAAGCTCTTCGGCAGCCGCTCCTGAGGGGCGAAACCCGTCGCATACAAACTCTGCACGTTTCGGCATCCCGGGCGCACGCGAGTCCTTTTGGACTCAGGGTTAGTGCAGGAAAGTGACCAAGATCGACACCTACGCGTGCGTGATACGCGCATGGTCACCGGAACTGATGAAACCCATGCCGACTGCGACCTACAACGTTGTTGCTGAAGTAGACGGCGGCCAGCAAGCCCCTCAGCTTCGGTTTCATCGGAAAAAAGCCCGGCTCTTTCCTCAGCATGAGTGGCAGAACCGGGGTTAAGGCAAACCCAATAACACCGCGAATTTCCATGCGAGTGAGATGTGCGTAATCCGCCGAGTTAAGTCGACGTTAGAGGCCGGAAGCCCGGTAGATTTACACTGGTCCTTAGACTTGCACGAGCCCGATAGGACCGGTCCGCCTAAAAGAGTCAACCTGAAATTCTACTTCGGCGGCGAAAGACCGCATGAGCAAATTCTCTGCAATGTTTCTAGTGAAAGTAGGAATCAATGACCCCGACCAACATGACCAATGATCCTTTCGTCCAGTCTGGCCTACAGCAACTAAGCAATGAAGCATTTGGTCCGAATGGCTTTGCAAACGGAATGGAAGAAGTTTTCCATGTTCTAATTCATCGAGGATCCGACACACTCGGCTATGGGCATATGATTTCGGGTGACGAAGTGATTTTCACAGGCAGGACGGACTCGGATAGTTTCTCGGACGCCGCCCTCAATGTATGGCTTGATGAATGCCGCATAAGAGCTTATTCGATGGGCGCAGGAACCTGGACCACGGCTGAAGTTCATGTATATCCCGACAAGCCGGGGATTCTGGATCTGTACGATGAAGAACGAGTTGAAAGGGATGCCCAGGGAAACTGGCCACCGGGTGGTGGGCCAGCAGGAGCGCAGGCATGGTCCCAACAACTCCTTGCCTACCCTCGTACTGCAGACAATATCCCGTCCTGGATGTGGGACATCTTCCACGCTGAAGGCGTGACTCCCCCGATCTACAACCCAAAATTCAAGTCTGTTGACTGGAAGAACCGGCGCCGTCCTGTGACTGACCACGGCACCGACTTCTCCGTCGAACCAACTGTCATCGACCCATCTCTGGAACTCAGTGTCTTCTCACGAATCCGCAAGAAACTCTTCGGCGCCCACTCCTGAGTGCGAGACCCGTGTCGGCACCTTTGGCGGATGCCAGTCCACGTAGACTATCCCCCAGCGTGAGTGGCTATACCGCCGCAAGGGCACACCTAATTAGATCAACGAGAGCAACAACTTTCATGGACCTAAATGAAGGTCATCACGAAAGTGAGAAGCGACCTGATGTCCGGCGAGCCAACTGACCTCACCTGCGAATTGAAGCTATTGCCGGCCCCTAGAAGCCGCGTACCCGGACACGCACGGTCGAGCCACACCGTCGCAGCACAGCGATCTATTTCCGGTAGATTCAACGCCATACGCGAGGCCAAAGTAGGCTGAATTGGTGGATTCCTTGAGACTTAATTCCGATCCATTTGTTATTGCGGGCCTTGAGCGCTTGGCAGATGAAGCTTACGGTTCCTCAGGTTTTGCCCTCGGGACGGATGAGGTAGTCCACGTCTTGGTTCATTACCGGACATACACGTTTGGTTACGGTCATGTGGTTACTGAAGGTAAGACGACGTACAAAAACAACAACTTCGACGAGGATTTTTCGGCTCAAGCACTCGACGATTGGCTTGATGAGTGTCGGACGAGGGCCTACTCGCCCGGTGTTGGAACCTGGACAACAGCAGAAGTTCATGTGTTCCCGAGTCAACCCGGACAACTGCACATCTTCGATGAGGAACACCTTGAAAGGATGAACAACGGACGCTGGTATCCGGGTGGTGAACCTGCAGATGCCGCCACGTGGGCCCAACAACTCCTCGCCTACCCGCGAACCGTAGACAACATCCCTCCGTGGATGTGGGACATCTTCCGCGCTGAGGGCGTGAGTCCCCCGATCTACAACCCGGAGTTCAAGTCCGTGGATTGGAAGAACCGGCGCCGTCCTGTCACTGACCGCGGCACGGACTTCTCCGTCGAACCAACAATCATCGACCCGTCCCTTGAACCCGGCATCTTGTCACGGATCGGCAAGAAACTGTTCGGCAGCCGGAGATAACCCCGCACATGCAAGTCTTTTCCCGTGTAGGTAATCTCTAGTGAGTGCGGGTGCTGCCCGGAGCCAGGTTTCTTAGTACAGGCGAAGTGACCAAGATCGACAACTTCGCGGGCGTGAAACGCGCGTGGTGACCGGAACTTATGAAGCCCATGCCGCACATGACTTACAACGTTGTTGCCGAAGTCGACAACGGCGTACAAAACACCTTCCCACTCGTCATGGATCAAAACGCCCATCTCGCAAAGGCGAAGGCCGGATCAAGGCAGGTCTCCGAGGTGGACCAGGCTACGACGGCAGCCATGCCAGCCACTCTGTCCTCGGCTTCATCGGCAAGAAAGCCGGCTGTTCCCACCACGAGTGGCAAAACCGGGGCAAAGGCACACCCAACGAGGTCGATGTAAGGAACAACTTCCACGACAGCGAAATGAATATTATTAACAGGGTCAAGGACGACTTATCGAACGGGAAACCCGTTGACCTAAGCTGGAGCATGGAGTTAAAGCGATCCGACGATGCGTCCGTTCCATCATCAGTCAGGCTTGAACACTCCTTTGGAGCGGAAAATCCGGTAGTCGCCAGATATGACAATCTCTTAGCGGCTGGAAAGTTTAGGGCGTGAAAACAAACTTCGTGTGTGACAACGGCTGGACCACGGATGGATTGGATCGCTTGCGCGAGGAAGCCTTCGGTTCCGAAGGCTTCGCTCACGGAGCAAGTGAACTGGTCGACGTGCTGGTTCATAGAACCACAAGCACTTTCTGGCGTGGCCAAATGTACCAAGACGGCAAGCGAGTTCGTAGAGGCTCAGAACTTCAGTTTTCCGAAGAGGCCTTGGCCGAGTGGCTGGATGAGTGTCACACTCGCGCGTACAAGCCCGGTCTGGGCACTTGGGTAACTGCGGAGGTCCACATATACCCCGACCGGCCCGGCGAACTTAACCTCTTTGATGAAGAACACCTGGAGCGTGCCTCAAACGGTGAGTGGTATCCAGGCGGATGGCCATCTGATAGCACGGCCTGTTCGCAACAATTGTTGGTTTTCCCGCGCACGGAAGACCACATACCTCTCTGGATGTGGGACATTTTCCGGGAAGAAGGCATGACTCCCCCGATCTACAACCCGGAATTCAAATCCGTGGATTGGAAAAACCGGCGACGCCCCGTCACGGACCGCGGCACTGACTTCTCCGTCGAACCAACAGTCATCGATCCCGCCCTGGATCCCGGTGTCTTGTCACGGATCGGCAAGAAGCTCTTCGGCAGCCGCTCCTGATGGCGAGACCTGACGCATAGAAACAATAACCTTTAGAAAGCTGGGTAACTGCAGAAGTGACGGATTCGGGATTGCAAGAGAATTCCTACGTCAACGCGGGCCTTGAGAGGCTGCGTGACCAAGCATTCGGTGAGTCAGGTTTTGCTCATGGCGTCGACGAACTGTACTACGTGCTGATACATCGGGGCTCGAACACTATCGGATTTAGGTATGCGGTAGTAAACGACCAAACTCGAACGCGGGGCATGACCGAGCCGGACGACGAATTCACCTATGAGGCCTACGATGAATGGCTCGACGAGTATCGGAAAACAGCCTACGAGCCGGGCCTCGGTACCTGGACTACAGCGGAAGTTCGTATTTTTCCGCACAAGCCGGGCACCCTCCATGTCTCAGACGACGAGCACCTCAGACGAATGAGTGATGGAAGCTGGCATCCGGGAGCGAGGCCGGCGGACGCGTCCACGTGGGCACAGCAACTCCTCGCCTACCCGCGAACCGTAGACAACATCCCTCCGTGGATGTGGGACATTTTCCGTGAAGAAGGCGTGACTCCCCCGATCTACAACCCGGAATTCAAGTCCGTTGATTGGAAGAACCGGCGCCGCCCCGTCACGGACCGCGGCACCGACTTCTCCGTCGAACCAACAATCATCGATCCGTCCCTTGAACCCGGCACCTTGTCACGGATCAGCAAGAAACTCTTCGGCACCCGGTCCTGAGGGGTGAAGCCCAGCTCAGGTAAGCAACACGCGGCCACCTGGGTGCAGCAGGGAGTGCAAGTTTGCGCGAGCCGAGTATGGGGTCGCAGCTAGCTGGCCGTGGCCATCTTGTGCAGGAACCACACGGGAAGCTCCATGCGTTCGGTTTCCGCCAAGTAGTCCCCGGCTTCGGGCTGCTTCGCCCACGCGGGTTCCCGGTAAATAAACTCCGTTTCGTAGTGACCCGGTTTCGCAGGGTTGAGCTCGGCTTTGCACTCGAACCACGTGCTGCCGCCGGGACCACGCGTCAATTGCCGGACTTCCGATAGCTGGTCCATCAACTGCGCGGGAACGTCGTTGGTGTAGCGCCCACCGTCCATCTCAAAAACAAAGAGGCCTTCCCGGTGGGTACCGATCTCCCTGAACTCCAACCACGCGGCAGACCACTGAGGCGGCAGCATGGGGAAGAGCCCCGCGAGCACTTCACCTACCTGGCCCACGGCCGCAATGGAGTTTTCACTCACTACTGCGGAACCCCCAGGTTGAGCCACTGCCACGACTCTCGGAGCGTGCTGCCTGAAGCACCAGGCGGAGGAAATGGCCACCAGCGGACCAAGCACTTGCGTCAAGAGTGGGAAGAGTGGATCCATGCCGCCACTCGTCGTCAACGCTGAAATGCCCAGGGTTACAAGAAACAGGACCAAAGCCAATCCGATGTAGCCCTTGGTACGTCTCGCCCACCTTTGCAAGAGCACGTACAGTATGACGGCCAGCACCAGGACCAAACGGGCAGAGCCGAGCTGTGGATAAACCACGCAAAGCAACTACCATCCAAACCATGGCCATCCACATCGGCACTTCCGGCTGGAGCTACGACCATTGGGCCAACGTGCTCTACCCGCCGGGCCTGCCCACAGCCAAGCGGCTCCAAGCCTATGTGGAGCGGTTCAGCACAGTGGAGCTCAACGCCAGCTTCTATCGCTGGCCGCGGGACACCACGTTTGCGGGTTGGCGCGACCGGCTTCCACCCGGCTTCGCCATGTCCGTGAAGGCACCCAGGGGCCTCACCCACGGCAAGAAGCTCTATGCCCCGGAGGTCTGGCTGGAACGGATCGCCCGGTGCTGGCACGAACTGGGAGACAAGAGGGCCGTCCTTTTAGTTCAGCTCCCGCCGTACTTCGCCCGCGACGACGCGCGGCTCGACTACTTCCTCACAGCCGTGCCGCACTGGATCCGGGTATCCGTGGAATTCAGGCATGAGTCCTGGGACCATCCTGACGTTTATGCGATCCTGGAGCGCCATAAGGCCGCCTACTGCATCATGAGCGGCGCAAAACTGCCGTGCATCCTGAAGGCCACGGCGCCGTTCGTCTACATCCGCCTGCACGGACCGGACCATCAGCACCTCTATGGCGGCTCCTATTCGGATGACGACATGCACTGGTGGGCAGACCGGATCCTTGAGTGGACCGGTACCGGCAGGGATGTGTTCGCGTACTTCAATAACGACGGCGGTGGGAACGCCGTGCGGAATGCTGACACGCTGCGGGGACTGCTTGGCGCCGGTTGACGCTCAGCAGCCCCGCGCACGTCATCAGGACAGCCGGGAGCGCACGATCTCGCTGACGGTCTTGCCGTCGAAACGACCCGCGACCTTGGCCGTCACGGGCTTCATCACAGCCCCGAGGGACCGCATGGAAAGTTCCTGTCCGTCCGCCTTCAGCGCGGCAATCTCCTCATCAACAATCGCTTCCACTTCCTCGCGCGCGAGCGGCTTGGGAAGGTAGGCCTCGATGATTTCTGCCTCAGCAACCTCGGCGGCGGCACGGTCCGATTCTCCGGCTTCGGTGTAGATCCTGGCCGTGTCGCGGCGCTTGGCGGCTTCCTTCTGAAGCAGTGCCGTCACCTGCGTATCGTCCAGGTCCACCGGGGTCTTACCGGACTTCTCACGCGTAGTGATCTCGCCCAGCACGTTGCGGACAGTGGTCAGCGCGGTTTTGTTGCCGGCTTTCATGTGGTCAACGACGTCTGCTTTGAGACGATCCTTCAGTGACATGGTGCTCCTCGCTCGGGGTTCTCCCCCAGCCTATTACCCGGTGGACCCCGACCCTTCCGGACCAGAGTCCCAGGACGGACCAGAAGAGCCAGACGTACCCGAAGCATCAGGCTCCTTGTCCACCGGCCCACTGACCACCACCTGCGCGGGACTGTGAAGGACATACCCGTTGAGCCAGGAGAACAGTGCGCGGGCTTTCTGCTGCAGGCCGGACAACAGCGCCAGGTGCACCAGCAACCAGGACAGGAAGGCGAAGGTGCCCTGCAACTGGAGACGCTTACGGCCAAGCTCGGCCACCGCTGCGCCGCGTCCCACCATTGCCATGTAGCCCTTGTCTACGTAGTGGAAAGGCTTGCGGGTGCCACCGTTCAGGTCCGCAAGCACGTTTCCGGCTGCCCACTTGCCCGCTTGTTGGGCCACCGAACCCAGCTGGGGCAGCTTGGTGCCGGAGGCGTCGGTGATGTTCGCGGCGTCCCCGAGCACATACACACCGTCAACATCCGGCGCGGTCAGGTCCGGACGGACGTCAATCCGCCCGCCCCTCCCCTGCGCAAGGCCCGAGCCGGAGATGAGATCGCCGGCCTTCAAACCGCCGGCCCACACCACGATCTGCGCCGGAATGAACGTGCCATCGGCCAGCGAGACGCCATCTGCCCGGACCTCCGTCACACCCACACCCATGTGCAGTTGTACTCCCACCTTCCCCAGATGGTCGGCCGCGTAGTCCTGTGACTTCTTCGAGAATGCGTTCAGGACCACCGGAACCATGTCCACAAGGTGCACCCGGCAGCGGGCGGCCAGTTCAGGCGAGAAATACTTGCGGACCACGTACTTGACGTTCTCGGCCATCGCCCCCGCTGTTTCCACGCCGGTGGGACCTCCGCCCACAACCACCACGTCCACCATGCCCTCGGAGCCACGATCGGCCTTGTCCAGGAGGCGGGTGAGCCCCGTGCCAAGTTTCGTGGCATCAGTGACGGAGTAGAGCGGGTAGGCGTACTGCTCGGCTCCGGGGGTGTTGAAGAAATTGGGAACAGCGCCCACGGCAAGAATCAGGATCCGCCCATTAAAGGTCCGGCCATCCTCGATGGTGACGGTTTTACCGGCGGTATCAACGGACGCGACTTTGGCTGTCAGGACCTTGACGCTCTTGAAGCGACGGAACACGGACCGCAGCGGCCGCGCAATGGCCGAGACGCCGATCTGCGAGGTGGCCACTTGGTAAAGCAAAGGCTGGAACTGATGGTAGTTGTTTGAGTCGATCAGCAGGACCCTGACGCCCTTGCGCCCCAGCTCCTTGGCTGCTGCAACGCCAGCAAATCCGCCACCAACCACAATGACTTGGTATGTGTCGTCCATTCCAGCAACTTACTTCACCACGCGCGGCGGCAACAGGCCTTGACGACGACGACGGCGGCAGGTCGCCGTCGGGCGTTTGACTCCAGCACGATTGGGTACTGGGCGAATAGGTTTCTGCTTTCGGCCAAGCAAACAGACGGGGTGGTGCCGGATGAACGACGACGGGCTGACAGATGCGGTGCAGGAAGCGGGCGCCGTGGAGCTGCTGCTGATCAGGCACGGCGAGAGCGAGGGCAACGTAGCTGCCACCGAGGCCCGCGAAGCCGGCCGGGAGGTCATCGATGTCCCTGCTCGCGACGCGGACGTGAACCTCTCGGGCACCGGGCAGGAACAGGCCAAGGCACTCGGGACCGCGTTGGCAAAAATACCGGAAGATTCCCGGCCGGACGCAGTGGTGTCCTCACCCTATGCAAGGGCCAGGGAAACCGCGGGCATAGCTTGCGAGTCGGCAGGCTGGCAAGCAAACATCCTCACTGACGAGCGGCTTCGGGATCGCGAATTGGGCATTCTGGACCGGCTGACCAGCCGTGGTGTCCAGGCGCGGTTCCCCGAGGAAGCGGAGCGCAGGCTGTGGTTGGGGAAGCTGTACTACCGGCCGCCAGGGGGCGAGTCGTGGGCTGATGTAGCGCTGAGGCTGCGTTCCGTGCTCGCCGAACTCAACACCCTGAACAGTGGACGCCGCGTCATGCTGGTGTGCCACGACGCCGTGATCCTGCTGGTTCGCTACGTGTTGGAAGGGATGTCCGAGGAGGAGATCCTGGACCTGGCGTCAACCACCTCTGTGCTGAACGCCTCCATCACAAGGTACGTCCGGCCGTCAGGCGCCGGCCCGTGGACCTTGGAGAGCTTCAACGTGGCGGACCACCTCACGGAGCAGGGAGTAACTGTAACCGAGCATGCCGGGGATGCCAGTGTCCATCCACAGTGAAACTCCAACACCCGTCACACCGTCACTGCTGCGTGACTGGCCGCTGCCAGCGCCAGGCGAAGACAAGTATTCGCGTGGTGCAGTGCTGGTGATAGGTGGTTCGCGTTCGACGCCGGGGGCTGCTTTGCTGGCGGGGATCGCTGCCCTCCGGGCCGGTGCCGGCAAATTGACCTTGGCGGTTCCCGAGTCGGTGGCCGTCCAACTGGGTGTTGCTTTGCCGGAGTGTGGGGCGGTGGGTTTGCCGGAAAATGGCGAGGGCTCGATGACGGGCGAAGGACTTGACCGAATTTCCTCGTACCTGGACCGATCGGACGCCATCCTGGTCGGGCCCGGCCTGGACAACCTTGGGCTGACGGAGCAACTGCTGGCCGCCCTCCTTGACCGGGAGGAGTCAACCGGTGCGGAGCGCACGGGCAGCGGTCCCGCCGTCGTACTGGACGCTTACGCGCTGGCCTCGGTAACCAAGCTCGAGGACCGACTGGATCCGTGGCGCGGCAGGCTGATCCTCACTCCCAATCCCGTGGAGGCAGGAATCCTGCTTGGCCGCGACACCAATGACCTGCAGCAGGACGTAGCCGACGTGGCGCGGAGGTTCGACGCGGTCGTCAGCTGCCAGGGTTTCATTGCCGCTCCGCCAAGCGCTTCACCGGACGACTCCGCGCTGTGGAAGATCACCACGGGATATGGCGGCCTGGGTACCTCCGGCAGCGGCGATGTGCTGGCCGGAACGATTTCCGGCCTTCGCGCGCGGGGAACCAGCCATGCCCAGGCAGCCTGCTGGGGAACGCACCTTCACGCGGCTGCCGCAGACCGCTTGGCAAGCAAGCTTGGTCCTCTCGGATACCTCGCACGCGAACTCGCCGACCAACTCCCTGCATTGATGCTCGAATTGAATACCTAGGCCGGTTTCAGGAGTTCATTCTCCACAACAGCCGAGCGGGAAAGGGTCTTATAGCCCTCGCGTTCGAACAGCACGGTGATGACGTCATCCTCATACCGCATGACAAGCCCTGGACCCCACTCCTTGTGGACCACCGGGGACTGCAACGGGAAGGGACCGTCAGAAGGTGACCCACCGCCGTCGTGCGTTGCTGCCTCGGCAAGCGGAGCTTCGGCGCGCCGGGCCGCCTCCGCGCAAGCATCGCAATTCCCACACTCTTCCGGGAGTTCCTCGCCGAAGTACCCCAGGAGGAGCTGCCTGCGGCACCCATCGGTCTCCGCATACGCGCGCATCATGGTGAGGCGGGATTCGTCGACGCGCTGCCTCGCCTCAGCGAGCTCAACAGCGTGATTCACCAGTGCGGGAAGCTTGGCCTTCGAAACAAGCCTGACACCGCGCCTCCCGACCCGCACTGCCTTGGATTCCTCCAGCTGGTTCACCAGCGCCGTGACACGGCGCGCTTTCAAACCGGTCAACTCGGCGATGGCCGTCTTAGGCGCAGCCTCGCCTGCGTGCTTCACCACCTTCAGTACAGCCAGCAGCGCTTCCTCATCCGGCGCGTGGGTGCCGAAGAACTTCCGGAGTCCAAGATCCTCGGCACGATAGTGCAGCACGGCTTTCGCTGGCCCACCGTCGCGGCCGCTGCGGCCAATCTCCTGGTAGTAGGCGTCCAGCGATTCGGGAATGTCTGCGTGCATCACAAACCGCACATTGGGCTTGTCGATGCCCATTCCGAAAGCCGTCGTGGCGACGACAACATCCAGTTCATCCGCCAGGAATTGCTCGTGGATGCGCTCGCGCTCGGCAGCTGAACGGCCAGCGTGGTAG
This sequence comes from Paenarthrobacter sp. NPDC089714, assembly GCF_044748905.1. NCBI lineage: Bacteria > Bacillati > Actinomycetota > Actinomycetes > Micrococcales > Micrococcaceae > Paenarthrobacter > Paenarthrobacter sp. NPDC089714. The sequence continues at coordinate 31,399 of NZ_JBIVGX010000005.1, read as the reverse complement.
GCCTCGGCACTCAGGCCGGCGTCCGCCAACTTTGCGGCGTACTTCTCAGTGTCCTTGCGCCTGGCCGCATAGAGCAGCCCTTTCTCCCCCGCCCCTGCCAGCCTGGCAACCTGCTCCAGGAGAGCCGACCGCTTGGCTTTGTCGTCCTGGTGACGGACGACATCCAGGCTGATGTTCGGCCGGTCGAAGCCGCGAACCAGGACCAGGGGGTCCCGCATGTTGAGCCGTTGCACGATCTCGTCCCGAACCGGTGGCGATGCCGTGGCTGTGAGTGCTGCAACGGGAGGGTTCCCCAGCCGCTCCCGCACGCTGCCGAGTTCCAGGTAATCGGGCCGGAAATCATGGCCCCACGACGAAACGCAGTGGGCTTCATCCACCACGAACACCGAGAGGTCCAGCTTGCCAAGCCTGTCCACAGTGCCCGGTTTGGCCAGTTGTTCGGGGGCCAGGAAGAGGAACGCCGCCCGCCCGGATTCAACGGCTTCCCACGCGGCCTCGACGTCAGAGTCATTGCGGGATGAATTGATGGCCACGGCAGCACCATCACCCAGCTGCTCAATCAGCGCCTCGCGTTGGTCCTCTTGCAGCGCAATGAGGGGAGAAACCACGACGGCGGGACGTGCGGTCTTGTTCGTGCCCTTGCGTTGGTGGAGGTACCACGTCGCGACTTGGTAGGTGGCTGACTTGCCGTAGCCGGTGGGCATGACGGCCAGGACATCACGACCATCGGTGAGCGCGCCCATGGCATCGAGTTGCCCGTCACGGAGCTCGGGAAGGCTGAACGCCGAGGCGGCGACGTCTATCAGATCTGAGTAGTCCGGCATGGAAGCAGCTCCGCACAGTTGTACCTGTGGCCGCTTGCTTCAGCCGAGTGTCCACCCTATCGCCACCATGCTCATGATCGGGAATTAGGGCTTGTCCGAACAGCGGGGCTACGCCTTCTTTGCCGGAACCTTGGCGGCCGGCGCCTTCCTGCGAAGCAGCACTGTGATGGCCGCCGCAGCAGCGAGTACCAAGCCCACAATGAGTCCGATGGTCCAGCCGCTCAGGGCTGTAGTGCTGGTCTGCGCTGCGGGTTCTGTCGAAGCTACTTCGTTGGATGCGTCTCCTGATCCTGCTTCGGGGGACGGAACAGTGATTGTCGGCAGGAGCCCGGCAGCATCAGCGGCGGCCGGTGAAGCTCCGGCATCTGCCAGAGGAAGGACGGGTGCCTGGGCCTGGGGCCACGCCATGACGATCGGGGCGGAGCCACGCGCAGCGTCGAAGAACGGCGCATTCGCTGACGTACCGGCCGACTGGCGAGCGGCTTCAGCGGCCTTGGCGGCTTCAGCCGCGCGCGCAGCCTCTGCTGCACGGGCTGCCTCAGCAGCTTCAGCCGCCTTGGCCGCTTCAGCCGCAGCACCGGCGTCGAGCCTTGCCTTGTTGGCGAGGGCCGTCAGCTCCGCAATCATGGAGTCGATGCGCCCAATGTGCGCGGCAGTGGCCGCATCACGATTGGCGGCGGTGGATTGCCCCGCAGTTGCGAAGGCCTGCTGATCTTCCCGGCTGCCACTCAATGCCACGTCCGCGGCAGTGCGTTCTTCCGGGCCACCGTTCGCAATGCTCTTGTACGCGAAAATGGAGTTGTCCAGCTCTGCGGCTTGAGCCCATCCGTACTCCAGGAAGTAGCGGACATCCGGGTGGCTGCCCGTTTCCAGCGCCACCTTCGCAGCCTTTTGGACGGTGGGACCGCCGGTGCCGATGGCGTTATAGGTGCGCTGGCGGTCGGACTCGAACTCCGAGCCGCCGGCCGCCTGTGCCTTAGCCAGACCGGTAGCAATGAACGTCTTAACCGCTTGGTCACCGGCCTCCAGGGCGTCCTTCGCAGCCTTCTGCACCGTCGGAGTTTCAACCAGCGAGACGTACAACGTCGCTTGACGGGCCTTGGCGATGTCCTGGTCCAGGTCCGCTCCGGCCAGCGCCTTCAACAGCCCAGGGAGCTCTTTCGCAGCATTGGCAAACGCCTCACGCGCCGGCTTTTGCCGGGCGAGGACAACGCCCTCCAGAACGGCCCTTTTGTTGGCCTGGGAGACGAGAACCGTCCTGTCCGCCCCCAGCCTCGCCTGGTCTTCGGTCCTCGCTGCGGCAGCGATGGTTTTGGCCTGCCCGACGGCGGCTTCCGCCCTGTCAGCCACAGCTGCGGTTCCAGTTGGGTTGCCTGCGACGTCGGCCTTGACCTGCTCCAGAACCTTCGTGACAGAGGCTGCTTCAGCATCGCGGCCGGCAGCCACGTGCTGGCCGTAGCGCAGGAAGTCCGCCAGCACAGCCGGCTCGTAGGTATCGAGGGCAGCCTGCGCGCCGAGGGTGACGCTGGGCGAAGAGGAATCCGTCAACCACGTCACTTCCACGCGGTCGTTGGTGGCCGCGACCTTCTTCCAGCCGTTGAGCACGAATTCCTCAACAGCGTCCTCGGACGTATCCAGGCTGGTGGAGGCAGCCTTCTGCACGCTCGCCACTCCGTAGTGGAGGAAGTTCGTGGCCGCTATTCGCAAGTCCACCTGCCAGGCGCGCTCCCACCCTGTGGCCAGGAAAGCGTCAATCTTTGCGGGATCGCCCGTGGCCAGCATCTTCGAGGCAGACGAACGCACGTGCTCCGTGCCGCTCTGCGTCAATTCGGTCACCAGTTGCTTCCGGTCAGTGGCGAGCGCCGCGTCCTGTCCGCCGTCGATGAAGGCCTGCACGGCACCGGCGCCACCCGTCAGCGCCACGCCTGCAGCCTTCCGCGTGGCCGGCCCGCCCTTGGTCCAGAGGTCCAGGACATCGGCTGCATCAGCAGCCCGGTCAATGTAGGGCAAGGGCTCCTGCGAGGCATCCGGCACGTCGAAGACAGGAGCGTCGTAAGCCTGCGCGGGAGCTGCGAAGAGGAGCGATGCGCCCACTCCGGCGGCAAGAATGGCAGCAGAAACGCGGCGCCGGGTACGGCGGAGTACAGAGCTCAAGAATCCCCCAATAAAGATGCGAAGACAGGGTCCGTGAGTCTACGTGGGCGACGCTGGAAGCGAGGGATGCCTACCGGTATGACTACCTGTCCGCGGCTATCCTATCCGACTCCCGGCACGCCGCCGGACACGGTCCACTGAACGGCGGCAGCCGCACGCTTAGACGATCAAGCACGACGGCGACGCTTCGCAGGGCGGGCGCCTCGCCGTCGTGCTTCTTGCTGCATTGGCTCGCTGCCGTTATGGCGCGGGCCTGAGCAGTGGCGGTAGCTTTGGAATACTCTTCCTTCGAAGCGGCGGAGGTACCGCTGATGCAAGGCCTATCGACGTCATTGGTTGTCATTGCCTTGCTTGCTGTCGCTGCGCCGCTGGCGGTCCGCTCCCTTGACCGCTTCGTCAAGGTGCCGCTGGTGGTGTTCGAGATCCTGCTCGGTATCCTCCTTGGCCCCAGCGTCCTTGGATGGGTCCAATCAGTTCAGTTCACTGATACCTTGGCCGACTTCGGACTGGCCATGCTGTTCTTTGTTGCCGGCAACGAGATCGACTTTGGGCTGATCCGGGGACGACCCGCAACTCGTGCAGGCCTTGGCTGGGTTATCTCACTTGCAGCAGGCATCGGCGCCGGACTGCTCCTTGGCCCTTCCGTGGAGGCCGCGGTGATTATCGGCGTCGCGTTGTGCTCCACTGCGCTGGGAACACTGCTGCCGATTCTCCGGGACGCCGGAGAGTCCAGGACTCCGATGGGAATCGCGGTTTCCGCGCTCGGGGCAATCGGCGAATTCGGGCCCTTGGTCGCGATTTCCCTGTTCTTCAGCGGGAAGCAACTCGGTCCGGCATCAGCCGTGCTCTTGGGATTCGTACTCCTCACGGGATTGGCCGTGTTCCTCGCCTCGCGCTCGAGGCATCGTTTCCTGCACGCCCAGGTCACGCGCACCCTGCACACCAGCAGCCAGTTCGCCGTGCGGTCCATCATGTTCATCCTCACCGTACTGGTAGTGCTGAGCATGGTTCTTGGACTCGACATGCTGCTGGGTGCGTTCGCGGCGGGAATCCTGTGGAAGGTAGTTATCGCCCGGGCTCCCGAACAGGACCGGACCGTCATCGAGGCGAAAGTGGACGCCATTGCCTTCGGATTCTTGGTTCCGATCTTCTTTATCGACACAGGCATCGATTTCGATCTTGGCGCCCTTGCGGCCAGCCCCCTGACACTTGCCCTTGTTCCCTTGCTCCTTTTGCTTCTCTTGGTCATCCGTGGGCTGCCGTCAATGCTCGCGGCGCCTAGGAACTCCTCCTTCGCCGAGAAGCGCGCGATTGCCCTGTTCGGGGCAACGGGCCTCCCGATCATCGTTGCCGTCACAGGTATCGGGCAGGACACCGGGATCATCTCAAGCGGCATAGCATCCGCCCTGGTGGGCGCGGGGATGCTTTCGGTGCTGCTGTTTCCCATGCTCGCGCTGCGGCAAAGGGGACGGAAGGCTGCGGAGGTTGAGGAACTCGCCTGAGGCTTCCGCTCCCTACGGCTGATAGAACGGGTGGACGCTTTGTCGGGCCGGTTCCTGTGTGGGGGCCACGGGTTTCATCCGGAGCAGGCGGATGGCCTGGATAACGAGGGCCGCATTGATCAGAATGGCGAACACTGGCGGCATTCTTCCGGTGGTCGTCACCAGATCCACGGTGTTGATCACAGCAAATGCCAGCGCCATCGCGGATACCACAAGGCCGATAACCAGCGGGGCAATCGACGTGCCCCGCCGGGCGGCGATGTTCCAGATGCCGCAGCCGAGCAATGCGGCAAAGAACAGGACGTTGAGCGCCAGTACTCCAAATTCAAAGATCTTGTCCGCATCCTCCATGGTCGCCAGGAGGTGCCAGTCCCTCGCATACACGAAAGTGACGCCGGCGGCGTTGACCGCTGCCATGACGATCAAACCCGTACCGAGACTCCGCCGCCCCTTGCGGTACTTGTCGGCGTCGAACTCAGGCTTGGCCGCGGGCAGTTCGCCCGGGCTGGGAATGCGAAGGCTCATGGGAGTTCCTAGGAGAATACAGGGAGTACCCTGCGCGCCCCCAACGAGAACTATCTAGGACTCGGGGGCCGCCGTCAAGCGCTCTCTCCGGCGGCTGCAGGCACATGAGGTTCGCCGTTTCGCATGCCACCAGTTCACGATGCGCAGGTCCTTGAGTCCGAATTTCCCTTCAGGCAAAGCGGCCCTTATCCGGTCCTCGTCAAACAGAAGCCTCGGCTTTAGCTCATCGGGAAGATCCGAGGCATACGGAGCTGGCATACTCACTCCCTCGGCGAGCATCCTGGCCTGCGCCTTGGCGACCAACGGAACAACCATCAGCCACTCTGTGAGCTGTGCCAAGGCCCGGATGGTCCACACTGGCACCGGTACGAACAATGGCTTGCGGCCCGCAACCCTGGCAATCCGGCGCACGGCAGTCCCCAGCTCGAGTTCTTCGGCGCCCAGCAAAGCTACTGTGGCATCCGGCAGCCGACCCTGGAGTGCCGCGATTAGAACAGTCACGGCCTCCTCGACTGGCACCGGGCGGACAGTCCGCTCGCGGAAGCCTACCGTCGCGAAGACCGGCAAGGACCGCACCGCCCGGGTCACGTGGTCCACCATATGGTCGCCATGTCCGTAGATCATGCCTGCTTTGAGGATGGTGTACTCCAACCCCGACGCCCGAACGAGTTCCTCTGCCGCCCACTTTGTTTCGTGATAGCCGGATCCGCAGTCCGGTCTGGCTCGAAGGAAGCTGAGCATGACAATCCGTTTCACGCCGGCACGCTGTGCGGCATCGAGCACCGCCCGGGTTCCGTCCACGTGCGCCTTTTGAAAGGTTTGTCCGCCGATCTCACGGTTGATGCCCGCGCAGTGGGCCACAGCATCAACCCCTTCGAATGCTGCGGTCAAGGCCTCCACGTCGTCGACGGCCACCCCCGTCCTGCGTGAAATGACCACCGTGTCCGGGCTGGCCAACCGTTCAGCCAAGTGACTTCCCACGAACCCGGTCCCACCAGTAATGGCTACTCGCATCTTCTCGCTCCTTCGCTTATTAGCAATGAAGCTAAACTGTATATAGCTAATGTGCTATATTGCAAACATGGCAGATGCAGCGTCCGAGATCTTCGCCGCTTTGGCACACCCCACACGGCGGCAGATCCTGCAGGACCTCAAGGACGGCGAAATGGCCGCCGGCGAGATCGCTTCGCGGTTCAACGCCACGGGACCCACCATCTCCCGCCATCTCAGCGTGCTGCGGCAGGCCGGCCTCGTCTCCGAGCGCCGGGACGCAAACCGGATCCTCTACTCGCTGGTCGGCGAGCGCCTGGCTCTTTCGGTCGGCGACTTCCTCTCGACGGTCTGCCCGGAACAAATCGTTCTCCGCGAAATCCGAAAGCGTCCCGCCAAGCCGGCAAAGGAAGCCCGCGCCCAAGCATGAGGCCCGCGGGCACCCCCACCCCCGCCCCACGCATTACCAAAACCCGCCCAGCGCACCCACTCCCGCCCAGCGCACCCGCGAGAAGCGTGGCGCAGGGCGTCAGCGGGTGCGACGCATTCATGATTGCCGCCACTCCCCTCCGGATCGAGACCCTCAAGCACTCTTGACTGAAATTTCAGTCAGGTTTTATAGTGGATGCATTGCATCAACGTGATGTAGTTCACGAAAGGCTTGACATGTTCAGCACGCGCTTCCGCAAAGACGCGGATCCAGCCGGTGCCGTGTCCTCGGGCAAGGACAGCTTCGGCCGCATCGAATCAGTCGGTATCGAGTACATTCCCGACGATCAACGCACTTCCCGCCCACGTAATCTCTTCTCCGTCTTCTTCGGCGGAAACTTTGCTTTCTCGGTCATCGTTTTCGGCTGGCTTCCAATCACGTTCGGGCTCGATTTCGTGGGTGCCGCAACGGCCAGTTTTACCGGGCTCGTCATTGGCACGGTACTCATCGCCCCCATGGCGCTCCTGGGTCCCCGCACCGGCACCAACAACACGGTGTCCAGTGCGGCACATTTCGGGACCAGGGGCAGGTTGATCGGCTCCGGACTGACGCTCCTCTTTGCACTGGCGTACGCAGCAATCGCGGTCTGGACATCCGGAGACGCGCTGGTGGCCGCTGCTGAAAGGCTGCTGGGCGTACCCGTGGACGGCACCACCCTGGCCATCGGCTATGCGGTCATTTCCATCGAGATTGTCCTGGTTGCCCTGTTCGGCCACGGAACGGTGGTCGCCATGCAAAAGTTTGTGGCCCCTGTGGTCGGTGTCCTTCTGGTCGCAGGGGTGGTGGCATTCGCCCCCACGTTCAGCCCTTCCACCGTGCATACGGACTACCTGCTGGGTGATTTCTGGCCCACCTGGATCCTGTCCGTGGTCATCTCCATCGGCGGCCCGCTGTCCTACGCACCCACCTTGGGAGATTACAGCCGACGTATCTCCCGGAAGGACCACTCTGACCGTGCCGTCCTGGCCGCGACGTGTTCGGGAGTGTTCCTGGGCCTCTTTGTCACCGCACTCTTCGGCGCCTTCACCGCAGCCGCCCTTCCTGAACTCGGCGGCTCCTACGTCGCGGACCTGGTTCGTGCTGCTCCGGCCTGGTACCTGATACCGATCCTCGTGATCGCCCTGGCCGGCGGACTCGGCCAAGGCGTCCTGAATCTCTACGCAAGCGGCTTGGACCTCGAAGCACTGTTTCCGCGGCTCCGCAGGATCCACACCACGCTCATTACGTCGGCAGTCGCCGTCGGGCTCCTCTATCTGGGTGTCTTTGTCTTCAATGCCGTCGACTCCATCACGGCGATGACGCTGGTCCTCAACAGTTTTGCCGGACCATGGGTAGCCATCAACGTCCTCGGTTTCCTGTTTGCGCGCAGGGGGATTTACAGCCCGCCGGACCTCCAACTGTTCCGCTCTGACGGCCCCTCCGGCCGGTATTGGTTCACCATGGGCTGGAACCTGCGGGCAGTGGTTTCTTGGGCGATCGGCTCGGTATTCGGGCTCCTCGCAACGGACACGTCCCTCTATACCGGCCCACTCGCACACTTGGGCGGCGGCATCGACATCAGCTTCCTGGGTTCCACAGTGATCGGGTCCCTCGGCTATCTCGCCGCCCTCCGCCTCTGGCCTGAACCATCCACCACCCTTGCCAGCACGTCAACGGAGCGGGGTGAGCACGTATTACTGTCAAACCATGACTGACAAACTAGCCAAGATCCTGACCGCCGCCACCACCTGCATTGCCAGGAGCGGCGTGCGGGGACTGCGGGTCAACGATGTTGCGAAGGAAGCCGGCGTCTCCTCCGGACTGCTGTACTACCACTTCACCGACAGGGCCGGCCTGCTCGCCGCTACCCTCGAGCACATCAACAAGCAGGTCAGCAAGGACGACGTTCCCGGATCCCGGACCACCCAGAACAGCGGCAAGCACCTTAGGCATCTGCTCCTCGACGAAATCAAGGACGACGCCGATGTCCGCCGGAACTCGGTGGCCTGGAATGAACTCCGGGCCTGCTCAATCTTTGAACAGGAACTGACGGAGCCGCTCGCACGGACCACGTCCCAATGGAACAGCGAAATCGCTGAGGCCATCCGTGCAGCAAACCCCGATGCCGATGATGATCAGGCAGCCGTCACCGCCGAGATCCTCACCAGCCTCGTGGAAGGCATCTCCGGACGCTGGCTGAGCGGATTCATCACCACCGAGCACGCACGTTCCCTGGTATCGGCAGCCATCGACTCGCTGGCTGCCAGCCGCCCGCTGCAGAAAGTTCCCGGACAGGAACTTGGCGCATGAACACCATCCAACAACACGTACCAAGGCCGGATTCATGCCGAATCCAGGCTTTCAAGGACCCCTAGGTCCAGTCAGGAAATCCACCATGGACATCATCAGCAACACCACGCCGCCCGCTTCCTTCGCCCGCAGCCGCGAATCGACCCGCCAACCTCTCCGCGTGGCACTTATCCAGCACCGCTGGCGGAACGATGCCGCCGAGCTGAGGTCAGTGTTGACCAATGCCATCGGCAAAGCAGCAGACGGCGGCGCCACGTCCGTCTTCCTGCCGGAATTGACCCTCTCCAAATACCCGGCAAACGTCACGGCGGGAGCGAACCCGGCGCGGGACGCCGAGGATCTGCTCAATGGCCCGACGTTCGACTTCGCCGCCACCGCCGCCCGCGATCACGGTGTCGCTGTCCATGCCTCCCTCTACGAACGCGCCGACGGCGACGACGGGCTGGGCTTCAACACCGCCATCCTCGTCTCCCCCTCCGGCGAGCTGCTCGCGCGGACACGCAAGACGCACATCCCCATCAGCGCCGGCTACTACGAGGACACCTACTTCCGGGCCGGCCCTGCCGGGGACGCCTACCCGGTGTACCGTCCAGCGGAACTGGACCATGCCGCCGTCGGGCTTCCTACCTGCTGGGACGAATGGTTCCCCGAAGTTGCGCGGCTCTATTCCCTGGCCGGCGCCGAGATCCTGGTGTACCCCACCGCCATCGGTTCCGAGCCGACCTTCCCTGACTTTGACCACCAACCGCTGTGGCAGCATGTGATCACCGGCCACGGCATCACCAACGGCACCTTCATGGTGGTCCCCAACCGCACAGGCGACGAGGGGGACATCACGTTCTACGGGTCCTCGTTCATTTCGGACCCCTACGGGCGGGTCCTGGTACAGGCACCGCGGCACAAGGAGGCTGTGCTCATTGCCGATCTGGACCTCGACCAGCGCAAGGACTGGCTGGACCTGTTCCCCTTCCTGACCACGCGCAGGCCTGACACCTACGCGGAACTCACGCGCGAGGTGGACGTCGAACGCCCATACGGCGCCAATTCCGGCGTGCAGAACGCGGCACGGCCATGACCTGGCGCATGCCCAGCGAGACGGCTCCACAGGAGCGCGTCTGGATGGCGTTCCCGCCTGAACGCTCTTCGATCGGGCACACGGACCAGGAAACCCACGAGGCACGGGCGGCGTGGGCTGCGGTTGCCCACGCCGTGTTGCGGTTCGAGCCAGTCACCATGGTCGTCGATCCGCCGGATATGGAAGCTGCGCGCCGCTACCTTTCCGCTGATATCGAGCTGGTGGCAGCGCCGCTTGATGACGCGTGGATGCGGGACATCGGGCCGACTTTCGTGATTGACGACGGCGGCCGGCTCGGTGGCGTGGATTGGGTCTTCAACGGGTGGGGCCAGCAGGATTGGGCCACGTGGGGCAAGGATTCCGCCGTCGGGGCCGAAGTAGTGCGGCTGGCCGGCGCGGGCCTGGTGGACAGTAGTTTGGTGAACGAAGGCGGCGGAATACAGGTCGACGGACTGGGCACGGTCTTGGTCACCGAGACCGTGCAGTTGGACAAGTACCGGAACCCGGCGCTGAGCAAGGCCGCTGTCGAGGCGGAACTGCGGCGAACCATCGGCGCCACGCACGTCATCTGGCTACCGCGCGGCCTGACCCGTGATTCAGAGGCTTTGGGAACCCGCGGCCACGTGGATATCGTCGCAGCCATTGCCTCGCCTGGCGTGTTGCTGGTCCACTCGCAGCGCAATCCCGACCACCCCGACTTCCAGGTCACGACGGACATCATTTCCCTGCTCGCCACGACGCACGATGCCGAAGGGCGTTCCTGGGACATCGTTGAAGTGCCCGCCCCCGGGACACTTCGGGATGAGCACGGTTGGGTGGACTACAGCTACATCAACCATCTGGTGGTGAACGGCGGCATCATCGCGTGCAGCTTCGACGACCCCGCGGACGCCGAAGCCAAGCGGATCCTGGAGCACGCCTACCCGGGCCGCGAAGTGGTCATGGTGGACGCCCGTCCGATCTTTGCCCGCGGTGGCGGAATCCACTGCATCACCCAGCACCAGCCCGCCGTTTAGGCGGCGTCTTTACCGATGTACGACGGCGGTACCTCCTGTGGGTGCCGCCGTTCCGGGTGCCGCCTAGTGCCCGGAAGCGAACGACGCCACGAGAAGCCGCAGCGGCAGTGGCGCTTCGCCGTCGGGCAGTGCCTCGACCAACAACTGCGCGTACCGGATCTTATTGCCGCTGCGGCCGCCGAAGAACCGCTTTAGCTGCTCCGGGACCGAGCGCTCCCGCAACGACGGCTGACGCTGGAGAAGGCCGAATGATGCCAGTTCGCCCTGCTCGTCGATGACGCTGAGCACCCTGTCGGTTCCGAGAGCGCGGATGAGTTCGTCTTCAAGGTCCTCGTGGCACACCTGGAAACCCAGCTCGGCAAGCGATCCAGGGATTCCGGCGCGGCTCAGGGCCCTGGCGACGCCCGGTGATTCGCGGGCGTCGCACAAGCCCAGCAAGCGATGACCAGCGCCTTGGGGTCCATAGCGGTCAAGGAAATGAATAATGCTGGTGGCACCGCCCATGGGAACCACCGTCACCCGCTCGGCGGCCAAGTCGTGGCCGAGGCGCGTGGCCAGTGCCTCCACCGCCACCTTGTCGCTCTCCCCTTCGACGAACACCATGGTTGCCTGCATGAAGCCAGTATGTAGGACTAGACTGCTCGGCACAGGACGGATTGGGGGATCCGCGGCGACTTTTCCGCCGTTCCACTGGTCGGTCAAAGCAGCGACCAAAGGATGCTTGTGAGTTTCTTTGAGGATTTCCCCGTCCCGACACCACCCCAGCGCAGCCGGTCCCCGAGATTCGTTCCGCCGCCCTGGACGGGAGCGCCCCGGGACGAACTTCCCGGCATCGTGCACATCGGCAAATTCCTGCACGTCAGCCCCACCCGCGTCATAGCGGTGAAAAGCGCGGAGGTTTACTCCACGGGATGCAGCTTTGACCTCACCTGGGTTGTTCGACGCGCGGAAGAATCCGACGAAGACTGGGACGCCCTCAACGGAGTGTTCTTCCAGCACGGACTGCGGCCGCGGCCGGGACAGGACCTTATGGGTGCGCTGTTGTTGTTTGGCGTCGAGTTGCCGGATGGATCCAAGGCAATCGCGGGGACGCCAGGCCCGAGTGGATACTTTGACCCGTCCGCGCAACCGGAAGCGCCGGTCCTTACGCTGAGCGGAGGCGGTGGAAGCGGAGGGGACGAAGAGTTGACGGGCACGGGGTCCCTTTGGCTGTGGCCGCTCCCGGAACCAGGCGACATCCGGCTGGTTGCGCAGTGGCCGCACCTGGGCATACAGGAAAAATCCGTGGTGCTCGACGGCGGTCAGTTGCGTGCCGCGGCGGCGGACGTCCAGCGGTTCTGGTCGTAGCCGTTCAGCGATGGCCGCTAGGCTGGCGGCATGCCTTCACCGTGGACTTTCCTGATCGCCCTGCATGCCATCGCAGCGGGCTACGCCTTGATCTTCGGCGCCGTGAATCTGCTTCGCCGAAACAAAGGCAGCGCGGCACACAAGGTCCTGGGCCGCATCTGGGCGGTGGCCATGTATGTCGTGGTCCTGACGTCGTTCGGGATCCGGACCATCGACGGCGGATTCAACTGGCCATGCCCTGTCCGCACTGACGTTCTGCACCCTGACCATCGGCCTGTGGTCGGTCGGTAAAGGCAACATCCGCGCGCACCAGCGGTTCATGACGGGCAGCTACTTCGGGCTGGTCGGCGCCTTCATCGGCGTCATCGCAGTACCTGACCGGCGGCTTCCACAAATGGCCATCCACGACCTCGCTGGCCTCGTCTTGTGGGTGGCAGCCCTCGCGCTCACCGCCGGACTGACTGTTGCCGGGCTGCTGCAGCTGCGCATGAAAGTCCGCGACTAGTACTAAAGACCCCTCCGCCCCAGCGCATTGGCTGGAGCGGAGGGGTTTCGTGGAGCCCCCTGTCGGATTCGAACCGACGACCCCCGCTTTACAAGAGCGGTGCTCTGGCCAACTGAGCTAAGGAGGCGTTTCCCCGACTAACGGGGAGGCGCGTAACAACGCTAGACAAGGTTAGCCCAGACCGTCCCCCACCACGAAATTCAAAGGCCCATGGCCGGGCGGGGAAACAACAGCGGCCGGTTGCCTTCGGGAAGAAGGCAACCGGCCGCCGTCGTACTTACCGGGAAATCAGCCCTTTGCGGTGATCGCGGTCTGGATCTCTGCGTTCAGGTCGGTTGAACCATCCCACTGTTTGCCGTCGACGAAGACAGTCGGGGTGCCGGTGATGCCAATCGCCGCAGCTTCCTGCGTGGCAACCTTCACATAGGGCCGGAACTGCTTGCTGTCGATGCAGGAGTCGATGTTGGCCGCACCCACTTCCGTGGCCATGGCCTTGAGGTCCTTGTCCGAGATACCGGCGCTGCCTTCGGCGGGCTGGCGTTCGAAGAGGAGGTTGAAGAAATCGGCGTACTTCTCAGGCGAGGAGTTCACCACGCAGGCCGCGGCGTTCGCTGCGCGCGAGGAGTAGTTGGTGGTGGACTGCTGGTCCAGGAAACCGAGCGGGCGGTACTCGAGGGAGATTTTGCCTTCGTTGCGCAAGTTGGTCAGGGATTCACCGTAGGTGGTCTCGAAGCGCTTGCAGACGGGGCAAATGAAGTCGATGTAGGCCACTACCTTCACCGGCTTGCCGGCCTCGGCTTCGGCGCCGGGGGCCGTCACGGTGGCGGGCTTCGAAGCAGCCGGTGACGGAACATCGGCGACGTTCACTGTTGCAGCTGCTGACTTCACGACTTCGCTGTTTGCGAGAAGTGTTACGCCACCGTGCACGTTGCCGTTGGCGGGCGTCGGGCCGCTGTCGGCAATGGGGGCGTTGTTCTGGATGTTGGTGACCACCACCAGGGCGATGACCACGAGGATGGCAACTACCGCAACCACGATGCCCCAGAGGACCAGCATCTTGTTGCGCTTGTCCTTCTTCAGCTGTTCTTCGCGGATTTTGCGCGCTTGTTCCCGGGCCTGGGCGGTCTTCTCGGCCTTGGACAGGCGCGGTTCGTTTGCGGGGCTCATCAGTTCCTCGTGGTTACTCGGCGTCGTAGTGCAACGGGGTCAGTTTACGGGAGCAAACCTGAGGATTTGCCGCCAGCACAATGACCCGGTTGTTGAACGATCAACTGGCGGCGATGATTCCGCCGGTAGGCTGGGATGTGAGTCACAGCAACCCCAGGGAGCAGTAATGCAGGATTTGGCAAGCGAAAAACTCAGTACCGAGGAAGGCGTCCGGGCATCGCCAACCAGGAAGCCGACGGCGAGCAAGTTCGACTTCATGGTGGTGTCCAACCGCCTGCCCGTCGACAGGTCCGACGACGGCTGGCGCCGCTCGCCCGGCGGCCTGGTCACTGCCCTCGCACCGATGATGACCAAGTCCGATGGCGCGTGGGTGGGTTGGCATGGCGCCCCGGATGAGACGGTGCGCCCGTTCAGCCATGAATCCATGGACCTCGTCCCGGTCCAGTTGAGCAGCCACGAGGTGGAGCTGTACTACGAAGGCTTCTCCAATGCGACAATTTGGCCGCTCTACCATGACGTGATTGCGCCGCCCGAGTTTCACAGAACCTGGTGGGACTCCTACCGGCAGGTCAACAAGAAGTTCGCTGATGCCGTCATCCGCCATGCCTCGGACGGTGCCACCGTGTGGGTCCAGGACTACCAACTCCAGCTGGTTCCCCGGATGCTCCGCACGGCCCGTCCGGACCTGAAGGTCGGATTCTTCAACCACATTCCCTTCCCGCCGCCGGAGATCTTCGCGCAGCTCCCGTGGCGCCGCGAGATCATTGACGGCCTGCTGGGGGCGGACCTCCTGGGCTTCCAGCGGCCCAGCGATGCCGGCAACTTCATGCGTTCGGCACGGCGCTTCCTGGGGGCGAGCGTCAAGCAGCAGCAAATCCATGTGAAGGGCGCGGACGGCCAGGTCACCCACATCGCCCGCGCCCAGGCTTTCCCCATTTCCATTGACGTGGACCAGATCCGCGAACTCGCCAGCCGCCCGGACATCATCGAGCGGTCCAAGCAGATCCGCAAGGACCTGGGCAACCCCAAGACGATCCTCTTGGGCGTCGACCGGCTGGACTACACCAAGGGCATCGGGCACCGCTTGAAGGCCTTCGAGGAACTCCTGGCGGATGGCCACATCAAAGTGGAGGATGCAACGCTGATCCAGGTTGCCAGCCCCAGCCGCGAGCGGGTGGAGCAGTACCGGCTCCTGCGGGAGGAAATCGAAGGGACTGTGGGCCGCATTAATGGCACTTACGACACCATCCAGAACACTGCGGTGCGCTACCTGCACCACAGCTATCCGGTGGAGGAAATGGTGGCGCTGTACCTTGCGGCCGACGTCATGCTGGTCACCGCTCTGCGGGACGGCATGAACCTGGTGGCCAAGGAGTACGTGACAGCCCGTTCCGAAGACGACGGCGCCCTGGTGCTGAGCGAATTCGCTGGCGCCGCGGACCAGTTGAAGCAGGCGCTCCTGATCAATCCGCACGACATCGACGGCCTCAAATCGTCCATTCTCCGTGCGATCAACCTGGACCCGAAGGAAGCCCGACGCCGCATGAAGTTGATGCGCAAGCAAATCCTTGACCACGACGTTGACCACTGGTCGGCCGAGTTCCTCGACTCCCTTAAGGAAAAGGTGGTCCGCGATGACAGCTGAACAGACGCCCTTGACGCTGTCGCCGGAATTGCTGGACGCCATCCGTGGGATCGCGGGAACGGAACACCTCCTGGTGGCCCTGGACTTCGACGGCACGCTCTCGCCGATCGTCGACCGCGCGGAGGACGCCCGCCCCCTCCCGCGGTCAGCTGCGGCCCTGGAAGAACTCGCCGGGCTGCCGCGCACGACGACGGCACTCATCTCGGGCCGCGCACTGGACAGTTTGCGGCTGGTCGCCTCACCACCGGCAAACACGTTGTTGATAGGCAGCCACGGAGCTGAAGTCTGGATGGGCGAAGGCTCGTTGGGCTTGGAGTTGGACGACGAGCAGCGCGAACGGCTGGCTTCGGTCCGGGAAGTCCTAGCCGGAATCGTCAACGTCGCCCCGGGAACCCTGCTGGAAGACAAGCCCGCGGGCGTTGTGCTGCACACGAGGCTTGCCGATGATGACGTGGCGGAGGACGCCGTCGAGGCCGCCCGGATCGAGTTGCAGGACCGCCCGGGCGTATTCCTGAAGACCGGGAAGCGCGTGCTGGAGACGTCGGTGGTCCACGCGTCCAAGGGCGAAGCAGTGGAGTTCCTGCGCCAAGCGACGGGAGCTACGGCCATCCTGTTCGCTGGCGACGACGTCACCGATGAGGACGCGCTGGGCCGGCTCCTTGGCGATGACGTGGGCATCAAAGTAGGACTCGACTTCACCCAGGCCGCGTTCCGCGTGGAAGCTCCCATGCACGTGGCCGAGCTCTTGGAGGCGCTGCTCCGCGAACGTCGTCGGGCCACCACCAACGCTTAGCGTGTGATGAACGCAACATGTGATCTTTGCAACAAATTCGACAGAGGGTCGAAGTGTCTGTAATACTCTTGCTTGTGACGTGACGCACATTATCGTGCGACGCCACGCATAACTCCTCGGCTTTGGCCGAGGAGTTTCAACTGAAGAAAATGAACCATTCACAACGGATCGTCCGGCACGTACCTGCCGGTGAAGGGATTGATAACTGTGGCTACAGTTACTTTTGATAACGCTACGCGTCTGTACCCGGGCACAGATAAGCCCGCCGTCGATAAGCTCAACATCGACATCGCCGATGGCGAATTCCTGGTCCTCGTTGGACCCTCCGGTTGCGGTAAGTCCACCTCCCTGCGCATGCTCGCAGGTCTTGAGGATGTGAACGCCGGCCGCATTCTGATCGGTGACCGTGACGTCACGGATGTCCCGCCGAAGGACCGCGACATCGCAATGGTCTTCCAGAACTACGCTCTGTACCCGCACATGACCGTTGCGGACAACATGGGCTTCGCCCTCAAGATCGCCGGCGTTTCGAAGGAAGAGCGCGCAGAGCGTGTCCGCGAAGCAGCCAAGCTCCTCGACCTTGAGCAGTACCTGGACCGTAAGCCGAAGGCACTCTCCGGTGGTCAGCGCCAGCGTGTTGCCATGGGCCGTGCAATCGTCCGTAACCCGCAGGTCTTCCTCATGGATGAGCCGTTGTCCAACCTTGACGCCAAGCTCCGTGTCCAGACCCGTACGCAGATCGCATCCCTGACCCGCCGCCTCGGCGTCACCACGGTTTACGTGACGCACGACCAGGTTGAGGCCATGACCATGGGTGACCGCGTTGCAGTCCTCAAGGACGGTCTCCTCCAGCAGGTCGACACCCCGCGCAACCTGTACGACCGCCCGCAGAACGTCTTCGTTGCAGGCTTCATCGGCTCCCCCGCCATGAACCTGCTGGAACTGCCGGTTGTTGACGGCGGCGTCCAGTTCGGTGGCACCGTGTACCCGGTCAAGCATGACGTCCTCGAGGACGCTACCGGCAAGACCGTCACCGTTGGTTCCCGTCCGGAAGACCTGGAAACCGTCGGCCAGGGCGAAGGCCTGCAGGTTGAGGTTGATGTCGTCGAAGAACTCGGTGCTGACGCCTACGTCTACGGCCACACCATCCTCGATGGCAAGAGCCACGACATCGTTGCCCGCGTCGACGGTCGCCGTCCTCCGATGAAGGGCGAGTCCATCTACGTCCGTCCGCAGTCCGGCCACGTGCACCTGTTCGACACCAAGACCGGCCTGCGCCTGGGCGACTAGTCACCCTCGCCTAACCGGCCATCAGCAGATAGCGGCCCGACCCTCACCGGTCGGGCCGTTCTCTCGTTAACCCCTTCTCTGTCGGAAAGAACGGTATGAACTCCACGGACAACCTGATCCCCCGGCCCCAACACGTCACTGCCCTGGACGGCACGGCCTTTAGGCTGACGGCGACCACCCGCCTTGCCGCCTCCGCCGGAGCGGAACCGGTCGCCGAACAGCTCGCCACGCTACTCCGGCGCGGCACCGGTTTCGACCTTCCACTGGCCAGTGACTTCCGCCCCGGGGACATCGCCCTGGAGCTGGACCAAGCGTTCGACGGCGGCCCGGAGGCTTACGCGCTCACCGTCACCGACGCTGGCGCCCGGCTGAGGGCATCAACACCGGCAGGGCTTTTCAACGGAATCCAAACGCTCCGTCAGCTATTCCCCCCTTCCATCGAACGCTCTCTCACCGAATCGCCTGAATTTACGGACGCTCTCGCAGGGGAACGCACCTGGGCGATTCCCGCCGTCGAAATTCACGACGCACCGCGCTTCCCGTACCGCGGCCTCATGCTGGACGTCGCCCGCAGCTTCTTCACGGTGGACGAGGTGAAGGAGCAGATCGACGTCATGGCGCAGTTCAAACTGAACGCCCTTCACCTGCACCTGACCGATGACCAGGCCTGGCGCATCGAAATCGTCATGCCGGAGAACAACCCGTCGGGGCTGGACTACGCCAACCTCACCGCTGTTGGCGGCGCAGTGAACCATCCGGGCGTCGGGCTCACGCCCGGGCACACCGGTTTTTACACGCAGCAGGATTTTCGGGACATCCAGGCCTACGCCGCTGCGCGGAACATCCTGGTGGTATCCGAAATCGACCTTCCCGGACACGTCAATGCGGCGCTGGCGGCGATCCCCCAGCTGAACCCGGACGGCATCGCCAAACCCGCCAACACCACGGGGGACGTGGGCTACTCCACGCTGACCGCCGACCTGCCGGCCACCTACGAGTTCGTCAGCGAAGTCCTGGGCCAGGTCGCTGCCATGACGGACGGTCCCTACATCCACATCGGCGGGGACGAAGCCCACGTCACCGGGCACGACAACTACGTGGCCATGGTGACGGAATTCGCCAGGATCGGCGCCGCAACGGGCAAGACTGTCGTGGGCTGGAACGAGTACGCGGAGGTGGAACTCCCGCACGGCAGCGTGGTGCAGTACTGGTGGGGCGATCTCGCGCCCGTCGTCCGGCAGGCCCAGGAGACAGGCGTGGGAGTCATCATGTCACCGGCAGCCAACACGTACCTGGACCAGAAATACGATTCCGGCAGCCCCATCGGCCTGTCCTGGGTGGAGGGCGGCCCCTTCACGTGGTCTGAGTACTACCAGTGGAATCCGGCCCAGGGCGGGCTTGAGGACCAGCACTTGCTCGGTATCGAAGGTCCGCTCTGGACCGAAACCGTCCGTGGCAACCGACAGGCCTATTGGCTCATGTACCCCAGGGCCATCTCGCTGGCGGAGGTGGGTTGGTCCCGGCAGGAGGACCGGGACCTTGGTGACTTCCGACGTCGGCTGGGCGCCTTTGGTGAGCGGCTCGCCAACCAGGGCGTCGGCTTCCAGGCCGCGTCCGACGTCGAATGGTCCGCCACAGCGGCGGATCCGTTCACAGAACCGAACAGCACCCCTGAGTACGGAACAATTGAGGCATGAGCGAGCAAAACGGAGCCCAGTGGCACGACGAACCAACCGACTACGGGCAGATCGGCAAGCTCCCCCGGACGGAAGCGGCCAGCGCGCAGGACACAGCCCCTCCGGCCAGCGTCATTGGCTCGCTGAACATCACGGCCGCTGCCGCTGATCCTGAACTGTTGGACCTTCCCTGGCACATCGCCTTGGAGGAATGGCCGGCGGAGTACCTCGCCGCGCTCCCCCGCGGTATCTCCCGGCACATTGTGCGTTTCGCCCACTTGGGCGGCTCGGTCATTGCCATCAAGGAAACGTCAGAGCACGTGGCCCGGCATGAATACCACATGCTGCGAAAGCTCGCACGGCTGGATGTCCCGTGTGTGGAGCCTGTGGCGGTCATTACCGGACGGACCACCGCCGACGGCAAGCCGCTGAACCCGGTGCTGGTGACCAGGCACCTGAAGTTCTCCATGCCGTACCGCGCACTGTTCTCCCAGATGCTGCGCAAGGACACCCTGACCCGCCTGATCGACGCACAGGCTCTGCTCATGGTCCGTTTGCACCTCATCGGTTTCTACTGGGGCGACGTCTCGCTCTCCAACACGCTGTTCCGTCGCGATGCGGGCGCTTTCGCCGCTTATCTGGTGGACGCCGAAACGGGCGAGCTGTACCCGGACCTGTCCCAGGGCCAGCGTGAGTACGACCTCGAAATTGCCCGCGTGAACATCGCCGGCGAGCTCATGGACCTCCTGGATGGCGGGCTCATCGAGGAGAAGGTGGACCCCGTGGCCACCAGTGAGCTGATCATGGACAGCTACCGGCGGCTCTGGGCGGAGCTCACGGAGAAGGAGTCCTTCGAACTCGGCGAACGCTGGCGCGTCGGTGCCCGCATCCGCCGGCTCAACGAACTCGGTTTCGACGTCGAAGAATATGCCATCAAGACCACCGCCGACGGTTCCACCATCCAGCTCCAGCCCAAAGTGGTGGACGCCGGACACCACCAGCGCCGGCTGCTGCGCCTCACGGGCCTGGACGCCCAGGAAAACCAGGCCCGCAGGCTGCTCAACGACATGGACCAGTTCCGGGCGGACAACAACCCGGACCTGGACGAGGAAATCAGCGCCCACGCCTGGGTCAGCCAGATCTTCGAACCCATCGTGCGGTCCATCCCGCGGCACCTGGCCGGGAAGTTGGAACCGGCGGAAGTGGTCCACGAGGTCCTGGAGCACCGCTGGTACATGAGCCAGAAGCAGGACCGCTACATTCCGTTGGCCGAGACCGTCCAGTCTTACATCGACACGGTCCTGCAGCACCGCCGGGATGAAGCCGCCATCATGCTGAATCCGGACACGGAGATGCTGAAGATCCTGGAAGTGGAGGTTGAGGAGTCGGGCCGCTATGACGACGAGGAATACCCCGACGCCGACGACTGACGGGCTTTCCCAAAGGTCCGGTTAGGGCTCCAGGGTCGCCGCCAGCCCGGCCAGGACGGGCTGGCGGCCCAGTTCAATGTGCGAGTACGCCAGGGAGTACGCCAACTCGGGACGCCCGGCCAGGATCGCGTTGCACAGTTCAGTGTGCTCGTCCCGCTGGAGTTCGTTGCTGCGGTTGTGCGCCAACCCGAAGATCCAGCGCATCCGCCCGAACAGCGGCTTGACGGATTCGATCAGAAGGCGGTTGCCGGAGAGGCGCACGATTTCGGCGTGCAGTTCGGCGCTGATAAGTACGACGTCGTCAGTCCGGTCTTCGTCGATGGCCGCCTTCGAGGCTTCCATCAGTTCTTCGAGGCGACCTCCGTCGCCGCTTTCGGCAACACGGGTGGCCGCCATCTTCGCTGCAAACGTCTCGAGGCAAAGCCGTACATCGAAGAGTTCGTTGACGTCGGTCAGGGTCAGTTGGCGGACCACTGCTCCACGCCGGGGGAACGTGGCCACGAAGCCGTCCTGCTCCAGCCTCTGGATGGCCTCGCGGACGGGTATCCGGGAAACGCTGTACATCTCCGACAGTTCGCGTTCCCGGAGGCGGGATCCCTGGGCGAAGGAACCGGAGACGATGCCCTCCAGGACCAACTGATAAACGTACTCCGCACGGGCTTCGTCATCGCGGACATTGCCCGCTTCCGGGATCGCCTCTGCCACTCTCAAACTCCCCTTCATGCGTGCGCCCGTGCGACTTTGCCGGACGGTTCCGCTCACTGCTCCAACCGAGCATACACGGGAGGAAACAGCTCATTTGCGGGACGGTTCAAAGCATCCCGGGTTGTGTAGGCTTCACGCATTTTCGTAAAGAGAACCTGGGCCTTGCCACGCCAGGAATCCAGGTCCACTCCCGCGATCAGGCCATCGGCCATGATGGTCCGTCCGGCCACAACGGAAAGGACAGCTTGGCGTGCCGTCCCGTTGAGGGTCAGGGTGCGGAGGGGATCGTCGTGGACACCGTCACGGATGTCGTCCAGGGAAAAGGCCACCATGTCCGCCTGGGCACCGGCTTCGAGCCGGCCAAGATCGGGGCGGCCCAGGGCGCGGGCTCCCCCGAGTGTGGCGGCATCGACATATCCGGCGAGGTCGCCGGCGTCGTTCCTACCGGCGAGGATCTTCGACAACTGCGCCCCGGCGTCGATCCCGCGGATGAGGTCCGGCGGGAACGAGTCGGTCCCCAGACAGATGTTGACGCCCGCTTCTTTGTACGCGTTGAAGGAATCGAGGGTGCTGCCATAACGCATGGACGTGAGTGGGCAGTGGATGATGCTGGCCCCGCTGGCCGCCAGCTTGGCCAGGTCTCCGCGGTCTTCCCCATGGACGGCGGGATTGCGGTCGATGTAGGTGGCGTGAGGAATCAGGAGCCTGTCGTTGAGCAGGCCCACGTGGTCCAGGAGCTCAAGGGGCGTTACGCCATGCCATTCCATGATGAAGTCCCGCTCCACGAGTCCCTGCAGCGAGTGCAAGCGAACCAGTACGTCCCGTTCCCCGGAAGCCGCAGCAGTCGCCTTGAGTGTTTCGATGTCCAGGGTCTCGATCCGGCACGGCAACAGGACCCCTTGGACCAACGGATCGTTCAATCCCGTCACGTGGTCAATGAAGCGCAAGGCGTCCGCGAATCCCTCACGGCCGCGATCGGCGTCGAACATCACTGAGCGTTCGCCGTCGTCCAGCACCACGTTCACGCCCGAGCGGTAGGCGGGCCCCAAGTACCCACGCAATCCGAGCCGCCTGCTGGTCTCGGCCATGCCGACGAGTTCCTCGAACGTCTCTGCCCATTCGGAATGAACCTCTGACGCGATGGGCATGTAGGTGGTGATGCCGTGCAGGACCAGCTGGATGAGTGCGTACTCGCGGATCTGTTGGCGTTCCTCGGGCGTAAAAACATCCTCGCGACGGTTCCTGAAGTAGTCCTCGGACCACTGGTGCCCCTTGGCGAGTTCCGGACCTGCCCAGCTGTCCAGGATGAGGTGGTCGACGTCCGTGAGGGCATCAAGGTCGATCAACCCGGGCATCAAAAGTGCGTCGCCGAGGTGCCGTTCTTCGTCCACAGGTCCTTGGTAGTCATGGCCGACGTACTCAATGGTGCTGCCCCTGTAGACCACGCAGGCATCCTCCAACAGCACATGCTGTCCATCGAGGAAACCCAGTACATAGCGGGCGGTGGTCTTGAGGTGCACAGGAGCTCCTTCGCTCGGTCAGATAAGTCTCTGGTATTCCAAACAGTACATTAATTGTGATTTACATCCCATCAAAGGTGCTCTACTCTATTTTGGTATACAAGATTTTCCGGAGTCAGCTCCCTTCACGAAACGAGCAAACGGTTGACCCAGTTACAATCCGTCGAACCAAACACCGGCAGCCCACCGCTACCCACGGCAACGACGCCGGACAGCACGGCTGCCGCCCCCGCTGAAGCGCGGTCCCTGCTGGCCACGGCATGGCTGAGGATCCGGCGCAGCAAGGTTGCGCTGCTGAGCCTCTGCGTCGTGGTGGCCATCATGCTGTTCGCCATCCTTGCCCCGGTACTCAGTGCAATGTCCGGCAATGATCCCTTCACCTCCAACACCAGCCCCGAGGTCCTGGATGATTTCCAGACACCGGGCCTGCCCCTGCCCGGCTACATGTACCCATCTGCTGAGCACTGGCTGGGCGTGGAACCCGGGCTGGGCCGCGACCTCTTTGCCAGGCTCGCCTTCGGCGGACAGGTATCGCTCACCATCGCCCTGCTGTCCACCGCCGTCTCCGTGGTGCTGGGGACCGTCCTCGGCGCGGCGGCGGGCTACTTCGGCGGCAAGACCGACGCCATCATCAGCCGGATCATGGACCTGTTCCTCGCGTTCCCGCACCTGTTGCTGGTCCTCTCGCTGACGCCGATCCTGCAATCGCGGCTCCGGGACACGCCGTTGGGTGAAGGCAGCTTCCTTCCCATGGCGTCCCTGGTGATCATCCTTGGCTTCTTCGGCTGGGCCTATTTGGCCCGCATCGTCCGCGGCCAGGTGCTCAGTCTCCGCGAACGCGAGTTCGTCGAAGCCGCCCGTTCCTTCGGGGCTTCCCACGTGAGCGTGCTGTTCCGCGAGATCATCCCCAACGTCATGGGCGTGGTCCTGGTGTACGCCACCATGCTCATTCCCACCAACATCTCCGCTGAAGCAGCCCTGTCGTTCCTGGGCGTAGGCGTCAAGGACCCCACGCCGTCGTGGGGCCAGATGCTCAACGCCGCACAATCAGGCAACTGGTACCTCAGCGATCCCTGGTTCCTGGCCGTCCCGGGCGTGATGCTCATTGTCACCGTCCTGGCCTTCAACCTCCTGGGCGACGCAGTCCGCGACGCCCTGGACCCCAAAGCATCCCGCCACTAAATCTCCGTTTCACCCACCCTTCAAGAGGAGCACCATGAAAACCCCCACGAGAGCACTGGCGCTTTCCGTGCTGATCGCGATGTCGGCCGCCGGCTGCAGTGCAGGTCAAAACCAGGCCAACAACTCCAAGCCGGAGTCCGTCACCGAACTGGCACCGGTGGTGGTGAAGTCCGGCTTCAACGCCAAGGGCGGCAACATCAACGTCCTGATGTCGTCGGACTTCCAGACCCTGGACCCGGGCAACAGCAACTACGTACAGACGGCCAACGTCGGCCAGCTCTACTACCGCACACTGACCATGGCCAAGGAGACCGCCGGCCAGCCTCCAACGGTGGTGCCCGACCTCGCCACGGACACCGGCAAGGTTTCCGATGACGGCCTGAGCTGGACGTTCACCCTCAAGGACGGCGTGAAGTTCGAGGACGGCACGCCCATCACTTCGGCAGACATCAAGTACGGCGTGGAGCGCACCTTCGCGCAGGACGTCTTCACCCAGGCGCCGCAGGAACTGAATGCAGCGCTCGACGCCGGCGGGTACAAGGGGCCGTACAAGGACCCTTCCGCTGTGCTCAAGGCCCTTGAAACGCCCGACGAGCGCACTATCGTCTTCCACCTGAAGAAGCCTTTCGCCGAATTCCCCGCTTTGGCCTCCCGTTCCAACACTGCCCCGGTCCCCGCAAACAAGGACAGCAAGCTGGATTACACCAACCACCCGGTCTCCTCCGGCCCGTACATGGTGGAGTCCTACAACCGCGGAAAGTCGCTGAAGCTGGTCCGCAACCCGCATTGGGATCCTGCAACGGACCCCAACCGTTCCGCCCTGCCTGACACGTTCAGCTTCTCCTTGTCCACGTCGCAGGCCACCATCAGCCAGCAGTTGCTCGCGGACTCGGATCCGAACGCGATCACCCTCGATTCCAACGGCGCCCTGCAGACCTCCGATTCAGCAAAACTCGCTGACGCCAAGGTCAAGGACCGTGTGGCCTCGGGACTCCTGGGCTGCAACGACGTGCTGAGCCTGAACACCCAAAAGATCAAGGACCCGGATGTCCGGAAGGCAATCGCCCTGGCACTGGACCGCCAGTCCATCCTGGTCCAGTACGGCGGACGCCGCTTCGGTGAGCTGACGCAGAGCCCGCTCAATGACAAGATGCGCGGGTACGTTGAAACGGAACTCGAATTGGATCCCGCGGGCAAGCCCAAGCTGGAGGAAGCCAAGAAGCTGCTCGAGGGTAAGGAGTACCCCAAGACGCTCACCTACGGCTACGCCAACAACCGCGATGCCTTCAAGAACACCGGTACCGTGATCCAGCAGAACCTTAAGGCCTTGGGCATCGACGTCGAACTCGTGGCCATCCCTGCACCGAACTACTACTCGATCATGGCCAGCGAACAGCTTCCGGACCTGGGCCGATCCGGCTGGTGCGGCGGTGCCGACCCGGCGTCCATCCGGACCTCCGCAGACCCCTTGCTGGGACCGAACAATGACGGCACCAGCTACGGTTTCTCCAACACCTCCCGCTACTTCGATCCGGTGGTGTCCAAGACCATGTACGAGCTCCGCAACACAGACGGCACATCGGAGGAACTGGGCAAGAAGTGGTCTGAGGCGTTCGGCACAGCTTTGAAGACCTACCCGATCGTTCCGCTGATCCGCACCCACACCAACTCCGTGGTGGGCTCCAAGGTGCGGAACGCCCAGGTTGGCTACTTCTTCGGCGGAATCGACCTTTCGATCGTCGGCGTCGAGCACTAACTCCAAGCACCATGATCACTTTCATTCTTCGCCGTGCCGGATCGTTGGTCCTGCTCCTTTTCGCGGTCAGTTTCATTACCTTCACGTTGTTCCAGCTTGGCCCCTCTGATCCTGCCGCGGCAGCGTGCGGACAGGAGTGCACGCCGGAACGCGTTGCGGAAGCCCGGGTTGCCTTGGGCATGGACCAACCGTTCTTCGTGCAATACCTCGACTACATGCGTGGCCTGTTCTCTCCCCGGATGATCGGTGCCGCCGGCGCCCAGACCCTGTGCGAATGGCCGTGCCTGGGTAAGTCGTTCCAAACCAATGAGAACGTTGCGGACATCATTGCCCGGTCGCTCCCTTACACCTTCTCCATGGCCATCGGGGCGCTGGTGCTCTGGACCATCACCGGGGTGGGCCTCGGCCTCCTGGCCGCCCTGCGCAAGGGTTCACCGATGGACAAGTTCATTGTTGGGGCGGCTTCGGTGGGCGTTTCGCTCCCCATCCCTGTTACTGGCCTGTTCCTGCTGTTGCTCTTCGTCAACCAGTTGCATCTGCTGCCCTTCACCACCAATGAGATCAGCAGTCCGTTCGGCTCTCAAGGCCCCGGCGCGTGGGTGATCAACTATCTGTTGCCGTGGATAGCGCTGGCCGTGCTGTTCAGTGCCTCCTACATCCGTGTCACCCGCACCAACATGATCGAGACGTTCGGTGAGGACTTCATCCGAACAGCACGTGCCAAGGGCCTCGCCCCAAGGACAGTGACGTTCAAGCACGGCGTCCGGGCCGGCATCACGCCAGTAGTCACCATGCTCGGCATGGACATCGGCCTGCTCCTGGGCGGCGCCGTCCTGACCGAGCAAATCTTCTCCGTCCCAGGCCTCGGCTTCACGGCAGTGCACGCAGCTATCTCCGGCGACCTGCCTGTCACTATGGCCATCACCATGCTGGCCGCGTTCTTCGTGATTGTCGCCAACGTGGTGGTGGACCTCGCGTACGCCGCCATCGATCCCCGAGTGAGACTCCAATGACCCACATGCCACTCGCGCAAAAGACCAGCACTGTCCCTGCGGGCACCAACGCCTTCCTGGACGTGCGGAACCTGTCCGTGAAGTTCCCTACCGACGACGGCCTCGTTTCCGCCGTCAACGGCATGGACTTCACCTTGGAGCGCGGCCAGACCCTGGGCATCGTCGGTGAGTCCGGCTCTGGCAAGTCCGTCACCAGCCAAGCCTTGATGGGCCTGCTCAAGGGAACATCGGCGCAGGTCACCGGCCAGGCGATGTTCCAAGGGCAGGACCTGGTCGCCCTTCCGGAGTCGGCCATGCGGCAACTCCGCGGACGCAACATCGGAATGATCTTCCAGGATCCCCTTTCTGCCTTGCACCCCTTCTACACGGTGGGCCATCAAATCGCCGAGGCGTACTTGGTCCACAACAAGGCGAGCAAGAAGCAGGCCCGGACAGCCGCCGTCGAGATGCTGGGAAGGGTGGGCATCCCCAGTCCCGAACAGCGCTTCGATGAGTACCCGCATCACTTCTCCGGAGGCATGCGGCAGCGCGCCATGATTGCCATGGCCCTGATCTGCGAGCCGGAACTGCTGATCGCAGACGAGCCCACCACCGCCTTGGACGTGACCGTGCAGGCGCAGATCCTGGACCTCATGTTGGAGTTGCAGGAGGAAACCAATTCAGCCCTCATCCTCATCACGCACGACCTGGGGGTTGTAGCAGAGGTGTGCCATAACGTACTGGTGATGTACGGCGGCCAATGCGTGGAATCCGGGCCGGTGGATGAGATCTTTTACGACACCCGCCATCCCTACACGCTGGGCCTCCTCAATTCGATGCCCACGTTGGCCGGTTCCTCGGGCCAGCTGAACCCGATCCCCGGCCAGCCGCCGTCGCTCCTCGACCTGCCCAAGGGCTGCATCTTCAGCGCCAGGTGCCAGTACGCCGACCTTGCCGGCGACGGCGTCTGCGCCAGCCAGCGGCCCGAACTCACCGTGGAAGACGGTCACGGCAAACGCTGCCACCTCAGCGGTCCGCAGCTCCTCACCATCCGTACTGCGCGATAGGACCGCCATGGATAACCAGCCAATTCTCCAGGTGGAGAACCTGCAAAAACACTTCCCGCTCAAAGGCGGCCTCCTGCCGGGGGCCCCGAAGCGCTCGGTCAAAGCGGTCGACGGCGTGACGTTCAGTGTGGGTCGGGGCCGGACTTTGGGACTCGTGGGTGAGTCCGGGTGCGGCAAATCGACCACCGGCCGTATGGTTTCACGGCTCATGGACCCCACTGGTGGCCGCATCATGATCGACGGTGTGGACATCAGCCAGCTGCGTGGTCGGGATCTCTACAATTTCCGGCGCAAGGTCCAAATGATCTTCCAGGACCCCTTCGCGTCCCTGAATCCGCGACAGACCGTGGGCACGGCCATCGCGGCTCCCATGGTGGCGCAAAAGATCAACCCGCCGGGCGGACTCAAGAACCGGGTCAAGGAACTCCTGGACCAGGTGGGCTTGAAGCCCGAACACTACAACCGGTTCCCGCACGAGTTCTCCGGAGGCCAGCGTCAACGCGTGGGCATTGCACGGGCCATTTCCCTGAACCCCTCGGTGATTGTGTGCGACGAGCCCGTGTCAGCCTTGGACGTCTCAGTGCAGGCGCAAGTGGTGAACCTGCTGCAGCAGATTCAACGGGACACGGGTGTGTCCTACATCTTCATCGCCCACGACCTCTCTGTGGTCAGGCACATCTCGCACGAAGTCGCCGTGATGTATCTCGGAAAAATCGTGGAGCAAGGCACACGGGACTCCCTGTTCAGCGATCCGCGCCACCCCTACACCAAAGCCTTGCTCTCGGCCGTTCCGCTCCCCGATCCCCGGGCTGCCCGCGAACAGGTCAAGATCAGGCTCCGCGGAGACCTGCCCTCACCCGCCAATCCGCCGAGCGGCTGTGTCTTCCGCACCCGTTGCCCGCTGATCGCTACCTTGCCCGAAGAGCAACGCCAGCGATGCATGAACGAGGTCCCCGCAACAGCTACCTCCGCCGCTCCGGCCTGCCACCACACCGGGGTGGCAGCCGAGGTGTTGGCGGGTGTGCAATAGATCCACAATCAAAGGAGAAACAGTGAACACCCTGATTCGTGCCGTCCGTCCGTGGGGGCAGGCGTTGAGCGATGTCGTGCTCAGCGGCGGCGAGATCACCGGCGTCGAACCCCATGACCCCGCCAGGGCGGTACCGGCAGGTACCACCGTCGTGGAGGGCCGCAACCGCCTTCTGGTGCCGTCGTTCTCGGACGTCCACGTGCATCTGGACTCCACCCGGATCGGCCTCCCCTTCCGGGAGCACACCGGGGGTCCCGGCGTGTGGACCATGATGATGAACGACCGCCTCAACTGGCGCAACGCCGAGGTTCCGCTGCAGGAACGGGTCAATGACACGCTGGGCCGCATGATCGCCCGCGGTACCACCCGCGTCCGCTCCTACGCCCAGGTAGACGTGGACTGCCGACTGGAGCGTTTCGAGGCGGTGGCGACCGCGAAGGAGGCGTTCGCGGACC
Organism: Paenarthrobacter sp. NPDC089714; assembly: GCF_044748905.1. Classification (NCBI taxonomy): domain Bacteria; kingdom Bacillati; phylum Actinomycetota; class Actinomycetes; order Micrococcales; family Micrococcaceae; genus Paenarthrobacter; species Paenarthrobacter sp. NPDC089714. Next base: position 1,974 of record NZ_JBIVGX010000005.1, on the reverse strand, counting down.
GCGCTTCCGTGGACATCATCGCCTTCCCGCAGGCGGGTTTGTTGCTGGAAGAGGGCACCGTTGAGCTCATGGAAGAAGCCTTGAAGGCCGGCGCCAACGTGATGGGCGGCATTGATCCGTGCACTTTGGACCGGGACCCCGCAAAGCACCTGGATATCGTCTTTGGCTTGGCGGAAAAGTACCAGGTGCCCATCGACATCCACCTGCACGAGCCCGGCGAGCTGGGGGTCTTCAGCACGGACCTGGTCCTCGAGCGCACGCGAGCCCTGGGCATGCAGGGCAAAGTCACCATGTCCCACGCTTACCAGCTGGGTAGTGTGAACGAGGCCACGACGCGGCGCCTCATCGACTCGTTCGCCGAGCTCGATGTCTCGCTGGCTTCCGTGGCTCCGGCCGCTTCGGGACAACTGCCCATTCCGCTGCTCACGGAAGCAGGGGTCCGCCTGGGCCTCGGCGAAGACGGCCAGCGTGACTACTGGTCCCCCTACGGAAACACGGACATGCTGGACCGGACATGGCAGCTGGCCTTCACGCACGGATTCCGGAAAGACGAGCTCATTGAGCACTGCCTGGCCATTGCCACGATCGGCGGGGCCAGCATCCTGGATCCTGAGGCCATACGGCTCAAGGACACTGCCCACCGTCCAGGAGTCGAGATCGGCGACCCCGCTGAACTGCTCTTGGTGGATGGCGAAACCGTGGCGTCCACCGTCATGGACCGCGGCAAGGACCGCACTGTGATCCATGCAGGAAAGGTAGTGGCCGACCAGCTGGAACTCGTTTAACCCAGCAGCTCGTGAGTCTGTACGTTGCCGGGCAGCGCAGAAGCCGTAGCTGAACTGTGCTGCGGCTCGCGGCATAGGGCTCTACGGCGACAAAGGGCTATACGGCGGCATATGGTTCATGGACAGTCGCCGGGGTTCGTGAGCGGGTTCGTGTCCCCGATCTGAAGAGGGACGCGGCGCTCCCGTCCCCCGGCGGCTCGTCCGGGTTTCCCGCGGCGAGGTTCCCGCTGACCACCCGCCCGTCGGGATCTCCCGCCACAACGGACCCGTTGACCAGCGACGAGCCCTGTTCTCCCGTCGCCACGGCCCCATTGACCAGCAGCCCTCCCGGGTCTCCCGCCACAACGGACCCGTTGACCAGCCGCCCGTCCGGGTCTCCCGCCACAACGGACCCGCTAACAGGTGACCCGTCAGCATGTTCAGCGGCTGGGTTGCCGCTTCCGGGGAGTGGTGGGGCTGTGGATTGGTAGCGGTGACCGGTGGGGGTTCTGACCTCCAGACTTCGTGGTCCCTGATCGCTTGGGTTGGTGTTCCAGCCGGGGTTTTCTTTGGTGTGGTTGCAGGCTTCGCAGAGCCCTGCGCCGTTGGCCAGAGAAGTCTTTCCACCGGAATGCCAAGCCAGGACGTGATCGTAGTGGCGGATGGGCGCGTCACAGTACGGTGTGCGGCACGTGTCATCACGGGTTTCGATGAACCTGCGCATCCCCTGGGGGAACAACCTGGCCTTGGAATCAGTGGCCAGCAGCTCATTGGTCCCCGGCGCCGTGTACAGCCGCCGGATCCACACGGCAAAATCGGACTGGAGCCCTGAAGGACCACCAACGTCCGGGACGTCCACGGTTGTTTCCTCACCAAGCCCGGCAGACCCGGGTGGCCAGTTGCCGGCCCCTTGCCCGGCACCGGCGACTTCCCGGCAGTCGCCTACAGTCCTACCGCCGACCGCTTCCCGTCCGGCAAACCCGGCAGGCCCGGATGGCCCGGGAGGCCTTTCGGGACCATTGCCGGCTTCCCGCCCGACGAGTGTGGCCGGGTCACTTCCCGTCTCCCGCCCAGCGTGGGTGGCCGGGTCGCTGACCTCATGCCCGGCACGTGTTGCCGGGTCGCCGCCCGCCACCTGCCCGGCTCGCGTGGCCGGGTCGTTGTCGGGGCCGTGCTTGATCAACTCCCGCGCCCAGCCGGCAGGGACGAT
>NZ_JBIVGX010000004.1:239849-432763 GCF_044748905.1 Paenarthrobacter sp. NPDC089714 | reverse complement strand
GCTTCCTCACGGAAAGCAGCATCATATTTTCTTCTGGGCCCGGTCATCTGAAGTCGATCTCCCATCAACCTGTCTCAGAAAACCATACGACCGCAGTTGAGCAAAAAGGGCTATTTGGTGAGAGAGCGTTGGGCAAAAGGGGGCATTTGGTGAGAGAGCGTTGGAAGGGGACGCGCGCCCGAGACCGCGCGGCGGGCGTCCGGCAGCGTGCGTCAAAGCGACGAAGGAGCAGCACGCCGAGGACGGCCGCCGCGCGGGCGGACCAGCCAACCGGCCACCCGCCGCGGCGGCGGACTCGACGGAGAACGCTTAGCCCTCCGCTTTGCCTTGGCGCCAGTAACCCATGAAGGCAACCTGCTTCCGGTCGATGCCGACGTCCCGCACCAGGTAGCGGCGCATTTCCTTGATCACGAAGGCTTCACCGGCGATCCACGCATAGAACGGCAGGGCACCGGCGGGGAGGGTGGGGTTCTTGGTGGCTTCGATGGCTGCGGCGTCCATGCGCTGTGGGGTTTCCCACAGGATGTCCTGGTCCACGTTGACGTCCTCCGGCTCAGGACCGGCCGCTGCGTCGGCACCCTTCAGGCCTACCCAACCCGGAACGGGGACAGCCTTTGCCACGGCTTCCTTGAGGAGTTCACCGTGCGGGCGGGAGCGTCCAATCGCGGCGCCACGGGCAAGCCACGTAATTTCGATGTCGGCCGCCGTGCTGATGTCCTGGAAATCAGCCGCCGAGGGGACTTCAAGGAAAGCGTGGCCCGTCATGTCAGCGGGAAGGCTTTCCAGGATGGCGCTGATGGCCGGCACGGCAGTCTCGTCGCCGGCGAGCAGCACACGCTGGGCAAGGCCGGGACGCCATTCGATGCCACCGTAGGCACCGGCGGTGGTGCATTGGGCCGCGCGGTTGTTGGGGCCGATGATGGTCAGCGCATCGCCCGGCTTGGCTGCCACTGCCCAGTTGGCGGCCGGTCCACCGTGGCCGGAATCGTCAAAGTGCATGACGAAGTCGATGTCGATTTCCGGGTACACGGCGTCGAGGCGCTCGGACCGGACGGTGTAAGTACGCATGGATCCGCGGACCGCTGGGTCCATGGCGAGCCACTCCTGGTACCAGCCGGCCTCGTCCATCTTGAACTCCGGGAGCGGGATGATGCCGCCGTCCTGGTCCAGGGAAGGAATCATGAGTTTCACGCGCAGGTCAAGGGTGTCCCCTGCCACCCCGAAGTCGCGGAGGGAGTAGCCGCCGAAGGTGATGCGGCGGAAGTTGGGGCTCAGCTCCTGGACCGCGGTGACGGTCACGTCGAAGGCCAGGGTCATCGGTTCCACTGCGGCGCTCGCTTTGGCCCGGGTGGGTTGTGCACTCATGAGGCGATCTCCAGTTCGTTGGCGTGACGGGCGTGATGTTCGGTACGTGTCGGAGCTTGGGCGTGGTGGCGGCCAATGGGAACGATCAGCGGCGTGCCGGAGATCGGATCCGGAACCACACGGGATTCCAGGCCAAAAACGGTGTGGACCAGTTCCTCGGTGACCACTACCGGGGCCGGACCTTCGGCGACGATGCAGCCGCCCTTCATGGCAATCACGTGGTCCGCGTAGCGCGCCGCGAGGTTGAGGTCGTGGAGCACGATCGCCACCGTGGTGCCGCGGCTGCGGTTCAGGTCCGTGACCAGGTCCAGGACCTCTACCTGGTGCGCGAGGTCCAAGTACGTGGTGGGCTCATCGAGCAGCAGGACCTCGGTCTCCTGTGCCAGGGCCATTGCGATCCACACGCGCTGGCGCTGTCCACCGGACAGTTCGTCGACGCTCCGCTCAGCGAGTTCCAGCGTTGCGGTGGCTTCAAGCGCGCGCTGCACAGCGGCGTCGTCCGTGGCGCTCCAGCTGCGGAAGAAGCCTTGGTGCGGGTACCGCCCGCGGCCCACCAGGTCCCGCACGGTGATGCCGTCCGGCGCGGTGGGGTGCTGCGGGAGCAGGCCGAGGGTCCGCGCGAGTTCGCGGGCGGGGCGCGAATGGATGTCCTTGCCGTCCAACGTCACGGCACCGCCGGCAGGCTTCAGCAGCCGGGACAAGCCGCGGAGCAGGGTGGACTTTCCGCAGGCGTTGGCGCCCACGATCATGGTCACCTTGCCCTCCGGAATCTCCGTGGTGAGGCCTTCCACCACCTTTCGCTGCTCATATTGGAGCGTCAGGTCCTTGGCATTAAGGATCGCCATGTCAGGCTTCCTTTCGGTTCGACGTGAGCAGGAGCCACAGAAGGAAGGGGGCGCCGAGGGCACCCGTAACGACGCCAACAGGGAGGACGGTTCCGTCGAGGATAACCGGCGCGATGTTGGAGGCAAAGAAGTCGGCGGCCAGCACAATCAGCGCACCGGTGAGGGCCGACGCCGGAAGGCTGGGTTTGCGGACGATGCGGCGGGCAATGGGCCCGGCAAGGAAGGCGACGAAGGCCACGGGACCTGCCGCGGCAGTTGCGACGGCGGCAAGCCCGACGGCGGTCAGCACGAGTCCCAGCCGCGCGGCGTTGACCTTGATCCCCAATCCAGCGGCAGCATCGTCACCGAGTTCGAGCATGCGCAGCGGTCCCGCGAGGGCGATAACGGCCGGAACGAGGATCAAGAGCGCAACGGCCAGGACGCCCGTTCGTTCCCAGTTGGCAGAGTTCAGCGAGCCGTTGAGCCATACCAGGGCATCCGCGGCCGTGCGGATGTCCGCCCTGGTCATGAGGAAGTTCACGACGGCATGGAGCGCTGCGGCGATGCCCACGCCGGCAAGGATGAGACGGTTTCCGGCAGCATTGCCGCGGCTGCCGGACCCGGAACCGGTCTTGCGGGAAATGGCATAGATGATGGCAGCGACGCCCAGTGCGCCACCCAGGGCAGCACCGGAGATCACGGCGCCGGAAGCACCGAACACCACGATCGCGGTGACGGCTGCAGCACTTGCTCCGTAGCTGATGCCGATGATGTCCGGGCTGGCCAGCGGGTTGCGGAGCATGGTTTGGAAGAGCGCACCGGCAAGGCCGAAGGCAACGCCGATCAGCGTCCCCACCATGGCACGGGGAAGCTTGTGTTCCATGACGATGAAGGTGGCGCCCGGAATCTTCTCGCCCCCGGTCAGGTGGTTGATGACGATCTTGAAGAAGTCGGGGATGGTCACGGTGTAGCTGCCCAGCAGGACGTAGACCGCGAACATCACTACGAGGGCCAGCACCAGGAAGATCGTGGGGCTGAACGCGCGGCGGGATGGCAATTGATGCGGATGCTCGCCGGAGCCATTGCCATTAGTTGCCGGCTCGGCGGTGGATTTGAGGGTGGTCACAGTCCGGCCCCCTTTCCGCGGCGGATGAGCCAAACGAACACGGGAGCGCCAACCAACGCGGTCATGATGCCCGCGGGAACTTCGCCCGGGAGGAGTATGACGCGGCCGATCACGTCCGCCACGATCAGCAGGATGGGCGCCGACACCATGGAGAACGGCAGGATCCAGCGGTAGTCCGGTCCGGTCAGCAGCCGGACGGCGTGCGGAATGACCAGGCCGAGGAAGCCGATGGGACCGGCCAGCGCGGTAGCGGAGCCACACAGGAGCACGATGCCCAGGCCGATGATGCCGCGGGACAACGCAACATTCTGGCCGAGGCCCCGGGCAATGTCGTCGCCGAGGGCAAGGCTGTTGAGTACGCGGCCACCGCCCACCACAATCAGGGCGCCAATCACCAGGAACGGCAGGGCGGGCAGGAGGACGGACCAGTCACGTCCGCCGATGCTTCCCACCTGCCAGAAACGGAAGCGGTCCAGGGTGTCCTGGCTGGAAACGAGAATGACGTTCATCAGCGAAAACAATCCAGCGCTCAGCGCCGCGCCTGCCAAAGCGAGCTTGACCGGCGTCGCACCGTCACGTCCGCGGGACGCAATGGCGTAAACGACGACGGCGGCCGCTGCGGCGCCGATGAAGGCGAACCAGATGTAGCCGGTCAGGGAGCCTATGCCGAAGACATAGATGCCCACCACCACGGCCAAGGCAGCACCGGCGTTGAGGCCGAGGATGCCGGGATCGGCCAGCGGGTTGCGGGCCACGCCCTGCATCGCAGCGCCGGCCAAGCCAAGGGCCGCTCCGGCAAGAAGACCCAGCACGGTGCGCGGAATGCGGGCGATAACCACCGCGTGGTCGCCGTCGGCCGGGTTGAAGTGCGTGATGGCTTCCCAGATGGTGGAAAGGGGAAGCCCGCGCGCGCCGATCGCCAACGACGCGGCGCACGCAGCTGCGAGTACGACGACGGCGACCAACAGCCAAGCGGTCCGCTTGCCTGCGCTCCGCGGCCGGGTTCCCCTTCCGGCCGTGTCGCTGCCTGGGGCGATGCCTCGCTGGTTACCCGGCACCGAAGTGCCACCAACCCGCCCCGCGGTAGCCGCCGTCGTCGTACTCAGTTTCATTGCTTTACTTGGCCGCGACCTTGTCGGCGGCGGCACCAAGCTGAGGCAGGAACGTGTCCAAAGCCCACGGGAGGCTCAGCGGCGACGACGCGGAGATGGACAGCGTCAGGGTCTGGTTTGCGTCGGCAACCAGTGCGCCGGACTTGATGGCCGGGATCTGGCTCAGGAGCGGGTCGGCCTTGATGGCATCTGCGGTTGCAGCCTCGGGAACCCAGGTGACGAAGACGTCGGAGGTCAGTTCGTTGGCTTTCTCAGCAGACCACGGGATGAAGAAGTCCTTGTTGGTCTTGGTGTTCTCGGTGACCACAGGTGCCAGCTTCATGCCGATTTCGGAGAGGAAACGGGGGCGGTTGTCGATGGCGGTGTAGACGTTGACGCCGTCACCCTTGGCGGGCTCGAGGTTGCCGTAGATGAAGGTCTTGTCCTTGATCTGCGGGTACTTGGAGACCTTGTCCTTGATGGTGGACTCGGTGTCCTCGATCAGCTTCTTGGCTTCGGCTTCCTTGCCCAGGGCCTTGCCGATCAGGGTGGTGCTTTCCTGCCACGGGGTACCGTAGGCGAGCTCCGGCTGGGCCACGACGGGGGCGATTTCGCTGAGCTTCTTGTAGTCGGCTTCTTCGAGACCCGAGTACGCGGCCAGGATGACATCCGGGCTGAGCTTGGCGATCTCGGTGAAGTTGATGCCGTCAGCTTCGGAGAACTGGACCGGCGCCTTGTCGGTACCGAAGCCGGCGCCGAGCTTCTCGAGGGCTGCGTCCTTCCACGGCGTGGAGCCCTTGTCGTTGTTGCCCCACTCGTTCTTCGGAACACCAACCGGGACAACGCCCAAGGCGATCGCGATGTCGTCATTGACCCACGAAACGGTAACTACGCGCTTGGGCTGTTCCTTGATGGTGGTCTCACCGAAGACGTTCTTGATGGTCACGGGGAAGGCAGTGGACTCGGCCTGCTGGGAGGCCGGAGTGGAAGTGGCGGGTCCAGTGGAGCAGCCAGTGAGGGTGAGGGCGACGGCGGCAATTGCGACCGTCGCAGAACCTGCGGTCTTCAGCAGGGCGCGGCGTGGGAGAAGGGAAGCCACGGGACTCCTTAAGTAAGTGATGCGAACCTAAGTAAGGCTAGCCTAGCCTCTCGATAATTACGAAACGTTTGCGTCGCCTAATCCCCTCATGACGCCAAAATACCGTTCAGCGTGCCCCAATTCACACCCTCTCTCACCGAACCGCCCCTTCCCACCGACCCTCTCTCACCGAACCGTCCCTTCCGGCCGACCCTCTCTCACCGAACCGCCCCTTCCGGCGAACCCTCTCTCACCGAACCGCCCCTTTCCGGCGACCCTCTCTCACCAAACACCCCCTTCTCGCCGTTCCTCTCGCAGTGGACAGTCCCCCGCGGAATTTGGGAGGATAGCGGCAGCGGACTACCGCTTCCAAGGAAATGACGAGGGGATGAGCGTGCGCACTGTTCCAGTTGCTGCAGCCATGGTTGGCGAGGTGGCCGCTTTGGCCTGCTTGGCACACCCTCTCGCGTCGGCATCCTCCAATTAGCACCAAGAGCATCGAACCCCAGCAACCGCTGGGGTTCATTGGCGCCCCTTGGTGCACTTCGGTGACCGACGCCTCCCGTGCCATGACGCAGCGCCAGGCGCGCTGCCGACGTCGTCAATTTCCGAAAGAAGCTTCGCCATGCAGAAAATCACTGCGCAACAAATCCGTTCATCCTTCATCAATGCCAGCCGCTCAGAAGCCGCCAAGCTCAACCTCCCCCGCGACTTCGACGCGATCGAGTGGGAATCCTTGGAGTTCCTGGGCTGGCGGGACGAGAAAATGCCCCAACGCGGGTACCTGGTCCTGCCGTCCAACGGCAAGCTGACAGGCATCATGCTCCGCGCCCCCGAGGGTGGCTCCGGCAAGAAGCGGGCTGTGCTCTGCGAACTGTGCCGGGACGTATTCTCCAAGGCCGATGTCTACCTGTGGGTCGCCAGGAAAGCCGGGCAATCCGGCAAGGACGGCAACACCGTGGGGACGTTGATCTGCGCCGAGTTTGGTTGCAGCGCCAACGTGCGCAAGGAACCACCGGTCAACGAGATCAATCCCGACCCGGCCGCCGTCGTCCTCAAACAAATCGCCGGGCTGGAGTTCCGCACTGCCCAGTTCCTGGACAGGGTCCGCGGGTAGGCCAATGTGGCTGGCAGTAGTGGTTGCTATGACGGCTCATAACAACCGCTACTGCCAGTCAGTTGGGCGGCGGAGGCCCTAGCGGAGCACGATGTCCACGGGATTGGCTTCCGAACGCCACGCGCCAGGGACGCCCGGTCCGGCGATCACCGGAGCGGTGAGGACACCGGACCGGTTGGTGCGCTTGTCGCGAAGGATTTCCGTGACGGAACCCAGGTGGCGCGAAAGATCGATCACGTTCTCGGGCGCCGCCAGCAGCAACTGGAAGCCGAACTCGTGGAGCGCCTTGATGCCTGCGCCAGCAAACTCCTCGGAGGCAAGCACGAAGGCCTCATCCATCATCACCGTGCCGTAAGTGGTGAACCCCTGCTCGGCGATGCCCAGCTGGTAGCTCAACGCCGCGGCCATAATGAAGGCCGTAAAACGCTGGCGTTCGCCGCCGGACATGGACCCGGTGTCGGCGTGCATGAAAACCTCGGTCTTCGGCTTGCCCGATTTGCCGGTCCTGCCCGGCACTTCGCGGTGTTCCTTGCATTGGATGAACAGGTGCCCGCGGACGTCCAGCACCTCCGCACGCCAGCGCCGGTCTTCGGGCGTCTGCGAGCCGAGCCGCTTCACCAGGGTTTCGAGCGACTTGTACCGGGCCGTGAGCTCGGCATCCTCGTCGGTTTCCGTTGCGGCCGCAGCATTGCGGGACGGCCGGGTGTGCTTCGCCTTCAAAGCGTTCTGGATAGCATCCTTGAACTGCTTCGCCGTAGCCGGCAGCGTCTGTTTGATGTCCAGCTCCAGGTAGCTGCCCTCGTGGAAATTCACGTCGGACAGGATCCCGTTCAGCGGCAGGATACGGCTGGTGATGGTGCGGCGTTCCTCATCGAGCAGGTGCAACAGCGTGCTGAAGGACTCGTGCGTCCGCTGGTTGAAGAACAGGCGGAATTCGGCTTCCTGGGCGGGCAGGCCGTCGTTCACGATCGCGTGGTACCGGGACTCGAAGTCACCGGCTGCACCGATCGACGTGCCGTGGTCGGCGCTGATGGCGCTGCCCCAGTCGCGCACGAACGCTTCGAAGATGCGGGTCAGGCGTTCAGCTGTGGCTTGCCCCCGCGACTCGGCAGCGTGAAGCTCGTCGAGCAGCGTGTTGCGGACGCCGTTGGCCAGATTGTCCAGCTCATGGAGTTCGGAAACGTCCGCGGCGCCGGCGAAGTACGGCTCCAGTGCCGCAACGGTGGAGCCCGACGGCGGTGCTTGCTCAAGCTTCAACCTCGCCGCGTCCAGCAGGCCGTCAGCCGTGGTCATCTGATGATCGAGCGCTTTGTACTCGCTCTGCAGCACAGCGGCAGAACCTGTGGAGGACTGGTGTTTTTCCCGTACGGCCTCAATGTTGGCGCGCAGGGGCTCAAGGTCGGCCTGGGCGGCGAGTGCATCGGCAAGGCGCTGCTCGATCCGGGCCAACTCGTCAGCGGCAACAGCCGCGGAAACCTGTTCCCACGGACGTTCGTCCTCGGCCACGCGGCGGAGGGCTTCCAACTGACGGGCCATTCCCTGGTGCGAATCCTCGCGGCTCTGCGCAAGTTCGGCAGCCTTGGCCAGCTCGTTTTCCAGCTCGCCCACGCGGGCAGCAACGAGTTCCAGCTTGGAGGCATTGTCGAAGCCGAGCACGTAATCCTGCCGGCTGGTGAAGCGATCGTCCTTCTCCACGGTGTGCCTGTTGCGTTTGACCACGCCGCCCAGGCTCAAGCCCTTGTCGAGGGAGGCCAGCTCATCAGGGTCCTCCACGCATGGGTACGCGAAGTCGACCGCGATCCGCTCGCGTATCCACTCCCCCGCGTCCGCATTGGCACCCGAGGTGAGGATGCTCAACTTGGTCAAGAGGTCGCCGTCGGACACGTCCTCCACAGCGAGCGCGCCGCCGGCCAGTGGCTTTGACACATCAACGGCGCGCAGGGCGCCGCGGACGGTGTTGTCGTTGAGGTACCGTGTGACGGCCGTGAAGTGTTCGCCCGGCACCAGGAGTGTGGTGGCGAGGTTGCGCAGTGCACGCTCGGCCGCCGGGCGCCATTGCTCCTGGCCTTCCGCGAGGTCGATCAGTTCGCCGCCGAAAGGCATCCGCTCTTCCGGAACGCCGGTCGCCGCTGCGATCGCCGCGCGGTTCTCAATGCTCGACGGCGGCAGGAGGGACTTGCGCGACCGCAGCGACAAGAGCTCCTGCCCGGCCGCTGCCAGTTCGCGCTTTTTGGTGGCGTGCGCATCGAAGGCTTCGAAGCGGAGCTCCTTCAGTGACTCCGAGTCATCCTGCAAAGCCGCTGACCGGGCTGCAGCCTGCTCGTGGGCTTGGTCCCAGCCCTCCGCCGACCATTCCAGGTCCAGGCCGGCATCGCTCAACGCCTTCCTGGCGGATTCCTCCACCTGCTGGCGGAGCTTGAGACCCACCCGCGCATTCTCCAGAGACTGCTCAATGGCGGAGATCGCGTTGCCACCGCGGTTGTTGTAGTCCGACTCGAGCTCACGCAGTTCCTTGGCCAAGGCGTCCCGCACGGTCCGCTCGGCCGCAAGCTCCTGGGCCTTTGACTGGGCCAGCTCCTTGAACCGGGCCAGCGTTTTGGCGTGCACCGTCACCGCAAGTTGCTGCTTAAAGGCGACGAACTCCTCCCCGGCGAGCTCGCGCAACCGGTTCGCGTCCAGGAGGGCCTGTGCGTAATCCTTGTTCAGCCCGGGAACCGGCGCCAACTGGTCGCGCTGCTGGCGGACGTCCTCCAGTCGCTGGCGGATGGACATCAGGTTGCTGAACTCTTCCACCACATCGTCGGCGGCGGCCAGCGTGGCCGGGGCATCGAGGACTTGGTCGCGGAAGAACGTGTTCACGCTGCCGCCCAGGCCCTTGCCGGCCTGGATCACGCGTAGCAAAGGGAGCGCCTGGTCCGAGTTGATTCCCAGGAGCCTGCGGAACCTCTCCGCGAAGGCCTTGTGGACGTCGAACACCTGGCCTTCGGGGAAGATCGACTCCAGCGCTCCCTTGGTAAAACGCTTCTGGGCGATGCCCTCAATGGCCTCCAGGTCCAGGGGCTTGCTGTCGATCACATAGAAGCGACCAACGCTGGACTCAGTGCCGTTCTTGGGCAGGTCGAAAAGCGCAGAGACCGTCACTTTGGTGCCGGCAGCGTTATCAAACGTCAGTGCGACGGCGGACCACGTGGCACCAGGGCGCTGGAAGGCACTGGCCGAGCCATCGCCGACAGCCTTGTCACCCACCTTGCCGCGCATATAGGTGAACGTGGTCCTCTTGTCCTCCACAGCACCGCCCGAACGCTGGGCAGCGGCCTCGTTGGAACGGGGACGGGCATCGAAAACGCGAAGCATCGCGTCAAACAGCGTCGACTTGCCAACACCGGAGTTACCGGTAAGCAGGGTGCCGTTGCGGTCCACGTGCATGGTGTGGGCGCCATGGAAGGTGCCCCAGTTGACCACCTGGACGAGCGACAAGCGCATCTGGCCCGGGTTCGTCTGTTCTCCCAACGGGAGCATGGTTGCGATCGTCACTTGGCTGCTCCTTCGCCGTCGGAGGTGGCTGAGTCCGCGGCGGTACTCACCGTGGAGGGCCCGTCACTGTCCGTGTCGTCGTCCAGGTCGTCATCTGAAGGGCTGGTTTGGTTTGAATCAGAGTCCAGGTCCAGCAGCGGCTCTGTTCCTGATTCGTCGGTTGCTACTGCTACCAAAGACTCGATGTGGGCCGGGATGTCGCCGATGTTGTCGAACGGGAGGGCCAGGGGCAGGGCGTTGCTGATGGTGTAGGTGTCGTCGAGTGGCGTAGGGAGAAGGAGTTGGCGCGCCAGGAGTTTGGTGATGGTGCGCGTGACTACGTCCGAGTCGCGCAACGCGTCCTGCTGGCCTGCGGGTGTGTAGTTCGCCACGAGGTCCGAGATCTCTTCGCGGGTGATGCTTGGGTCTGTCTGGGCTGTCACGTGGCGGTCCAAAAGAAGGCGCAGGCGCAGCAAAACGATTGTTTCCACGCGGCTGAGGGCCCTTTGCTGCCGCAGGATGCTCGAACGTGAGCTGGCTCCGATGATCTCGGGATCAACGGGGCGCAGGACTGCGATCTTGCGGTCATGGTCAAGCTGAAGGGTGAGGAACAGCTCCGAGAGGCGGCTGCGGAGGATCATCTGGTTGTCCAGGAGGGTGGTCCACAGTTTCTCGTCCCGGCCGCCGTCGATGTACGGACCCTTGAGCAGCTTGACCAAGGCGTGGCGTACCTTCATCGGCAGGACGCCGGTGTCCCCGGGGAACAGCGCGGCACCGTCCACGAACGTGTCGCGCGGGGTGATCCGGAACGGGTCCGCGGCGTGTTCAACGGGAACCGAACCAGCGGAGGCAGCCTCGTCGGTGACGTCTTCCGCTTCGGCGGCGTCCGTCGTCGTGATTTCCTCAGTCATCAGAATCCTCATTCAGCGAGACGACCGGCAGGTACGCCGTGCGGATGCTGCCGTCGATTTGTTCGAAGTCGATGTGTTCCCACGTGGCCCGGTCAAAGGCCGCACCTGACTGCAGCGCCATGGACAGGAGGGAACGGACAGTGTTGATGTGCCGTTCTTCGGGTGGCAGGTTCTCCCACGCCTCGCCGATGGTGGCCGAACCGGCCATGGCGGCACGCACGACGGCGGGCCTCGCCTTTCCGGTGCGGGCGGACTTCACGCGGTCCGAGTCGCTGAAGGCGATGGGGTCGGCCAGGCGCGGCGGAGTGGCAAACTCGTCGGGGTCGAAGAGTTTGACCATGGCGAGCGATTCGAACCCCGCGTTGTACAGGACGGGGCCGGGAACCAGTCCGGGCCGGTCGCGTTCGTAGGGCAGCGACCTGATGGCATGCTCGGCCTCGGCGAGGACCTTCCGCAGGCTCACGGATTGACGGACATCGTCACTCTGGATGTACGTGTTGAGGCTCTCCGAGAGCTTGCCGTAAATCCGCTGGATCTGGCTGTGCTGGGTGCGGAGTTCGGCCACGAGGTTCTTCAGCGTTTCGCGGTCCTCGTGCGAGAGGTCATCCGCGAACTGGCGGCTCAGCACCTCACCGATGGCTGAGCGGAAGCGCAACTGCTGCTGAGGGTCTTCCAGGAACGCCGTGAAGGAACGGAACGTACGGCCTTCCGGGCTTTGCCGGAGCCGCTTGTCCGCTTCCAGCACCTGGGCCATGGTGGCGCCTTTGCTGAGCGATTCCTCGATGATCTGGTTGCGCAGCTCGCCTACGAGTTCCTCGATGCGGTCACGCATCTTCTTGTAGTCGGCAGGCAGGCTCGCGGCGAGGTCGAGGATGTTGCCGGCTGCTTCTACGGCTTCGTCATCGTCAAGAAGACCATCGAACTCACCCGAGCTGATGTCCTCCACAAGCTGCTGCCGCTCCTGGATCTCTTCCTCGAGGGCCTCCAGGCGTGCGCTTTGGTCCGGGTTGGTCTCGTTGGCGAGCTTTTCGACGTCCCCGAGCAAGGTGCCCAGCCGGGAACCGTTAAGGGTGGAGCGTTCGCTGGAGAGGCTGTCCAGGAACGCGAGCACGCGGGCCGCGGCTTCAGTGACTTCATAGACGATCTGGCCGGACTGGTTGCGGCGCGTCAGGAACTGCTTCCGCGTCCATTCGTCGCCAAACGCCTTGCCGTTTTGCTGGCCGCCCAACGTTGGGTCCTGGCGGCGGAGCTGCTCAAGGAAAGCGTCGACGTCGGCATGGAACTCTTCGAGCGGAAGCTGCGGCCGGGTGCGGGTGAAGGAGGCCTGGAGAACGGCGATCACCCAGGGCGCCGAGCGGGTCAGCGCCCAGGCAGGTCCCTTGGTCAGCTGTTCGAGGTCGCGGAGCCGGGCACTGATGGCGTCGGCGGAGGACATGGCTGAACGGGACAACTACTCTCCTTCAGCTGCTGCGAAACCTGACCGGCAGCGAAAACTGCCCCGTACAAGGTTAACGCAGAGTGTCATCGCCCAAGTAAGTCGCAGTTGTGCGCGTTTTGAACCGTCAAAACGCGCACTGCTGCGACCCAGTTGGGCGGGGCCGCGCGCCCGAGTGCGTGCCGCCGTCGTGCCCTTTCCGTGACCTACCGTGCGGTATGGTTTCGATCCCGTATCAACAGCGTTTCCCTGCTGGCCGCAAAGGGCCGCCAGCCCTAAGGTCAGATCATCGACGCCGGCAACGCCGCGTCTACCCACGCACTGTCGCATAGGGGGGCACTATGAACTTCGACTTTACTGCGCTTGAAACCGGAACATACGTCTTTATCGGAACGCTTGGCTTCGCTGCACTCCTGGTCGCGTTCATCGCGGCGGCAGCCGTGGCCGCAATAGTTTTCATCGGCATCCTGAGCTTCGTTTGGTACGTGGTCAAGAGCGTGCTCGGAGGCCTGGTCCACGGCATCAACTTCGCTTGGGACAGCCTGGTCCACCACGCCGGACAGGTGGAAATTCCGGTGGAGTTCCAGCCCCAGGTTTCCACTGGTACGGGAAGCTACCCGCGGGTAGCATTGAGGGACAGCTGAAGGGTTCCCACCCGAGGCGGACCCTGGCTCCATCCGGCACAACCGGCTAGAGGAGTTATTCCATGACGTCCGCCACTGACAACAGTCTCTCCGCAGCAAGCGTCAACGCCACCGCCGAGGAAGCCCGCGCCGTCGCCGAAGCCGCGCGCGAAACCGAATGGAACCGCCCCAGCTTCGCCAAGGGCCTCTATTTGGGCAGCTTCGACCTGGACCTGATCCACCCCTGGCCACAAGCCAAAGCGGAGGATGTTGAGCGCGGCGAAGAGTTCATGGCCAAGCTTGAGGCGTTCTGCAGGACCATGTCCGGCCGGGTGATCGAACGTGAGGCCAAGGTGCCCGATGACTACCTGGCCGGGCTCGCCGACCTCGGCGTCTTCGGCATGAAGATCCCCCGCGAATACGGCGGCCTCGGCTTATCACTGGTGTACTACGGCCGTGCCCTGGCGCTGATCGGTTCCGTGCATCCAAGCCTCGGAGCGCTGATCTCGGCCCATCAATCCATCGGCGTACCGGAGCCAGTCAAGGTTTTCGGAACCCCGGAACAAAAACAGGAGTACTTGCCGCGCTGCGCCGCGGGAGCCGTCACTGCCTTCCTGCTCACCGAGCCCGACGTCGGCAGTGACCCCGCCCGGATGGGCGCCACTGCCGTATTGTCCGACGACGGCGGTTCTTACGTCGTGGACGGCGTGAAACTTTGGACCACCAACGGCGTGATCGCTGAACTCGTAGTGGTCATGGCCCGCGTCCCCGCCCACACCGATGCGAACGGCACCACGCACAAGGGCGGCATCTCCGCTTTCGTCGTGGAGATGGACTCCCCCGGGATCACCGTGGAGAACCGGAACACGTTCATGGGCCTGCGCGGCATCGAGAACGGTGTGACCCGGTTCCACCAGGTTCGTGTTCCAGTCGCCAACCGCCTGGGCCGCGAAGGCCAAGGCCTGAAGATTGCCCTCACCACGCTGAATACGGGACGCCTTTCCATTCCGGGGTTGTGCGTTGCGGCCGGCAAATGGAGCCTCAAGATCGCCCGCGAATGGTCCAACGCCCGCACTCAATGGGGCCGCCCCGTTGGCCAGCACGAGGCAGTGGGCAAGAAGATCGCGTTCATCGCTGCCACCACGTTTGCGTTGGAGGCCGTCTTCGAGTTGTCCGCGGAGATGGCCGACGCAGGTGCCAGGGACATCCGCATCGAGGCAGCCTTGGCCAAGCTCTGGTCCACGGAGTTGAGCTGCAGGATCGCCGACGAATTGGTCCAGATCCGCGGTGGACGGGGCTTCGAAACGGCGGACTCCCTCGAGGCGCGAGGCGAACGGGCTGTCGCTGCCGAACAGCTCCTGCGCGACCTCCGCATCAACCGGATCTTCGAGGGATCCAGCGAGATCATGAAGCTCCTGATCGCCCGGGAAGCCGTTGACGCGCACCTTGCCGCTGCCGGCGACCTCGCCTCAGCGGATGCGAGCCTGCAGGACAAGGCGAGGGCCGCCGTCGGGGCTTCAGGTTTCTACGCACGCTGGCTGCCCAAGCTTGTGGCCGGCGCCGGGATGGATCCGCGGTCCTACGCCGAATTCGGCAGGCTCGCCAAGCAGCTCCGGTTCGTGGAGAGGTCTTCGCGGCGGCTGGCGCGGCAGACCTTTTACGGCATGGGACGCTGGCAGGCGAAGCTGGAACACAAGCAAGCGTTCCTCGGCAGGATCGTGGACATCGGAGCCGAACTCTTTGCCATGGCCGCTTGCTGCTCCCGGGCGGAGAACCTGCTGGGCACCCAGCCGGAACAAGGCGCCGCCGCCTTTGAATTGGCCGAGGCCTATTGTGAGCAAGCCAGGGTGCGGGTGGACGAGTACTTCGACCAACTCTGGCGCAACACGGACGACGCCGATCACGGGCTCTCGCGCAAAGTCCTCGCCGGTGACTACACCTGGCTCGAGGCCGGCGTGCTGGACCAGTCCGAGGGAACAGGGCCGTGGATCGCGGATGCGTCACCGCATGAGTCCGCCAAGGAGAACCTGCACCGGAAGTATCGGTAGCGGGCCGTCAGGCTAAAGCACGTCGCCGTCCACGTAGTACCAACGCTTGTCCTCCCTGACGAAACGGCTGTGCTCGCGCTGGACTCCGCGTTGGCCGTCGTGCCTGTAGTGGGCAGCAAACTCAACCGTGCCCTGCGTGTCCAACGGACCTCCGCCAGTGGCGCCCAGGATGTCCAGGCGGCGCCACTGTATGTCCGGATCCAGCTCCATCGCTCCAGGGCGGGTGCTGGTGTGCCACGTGCGCAACAGGTACTCCGCATCCAGGACGACGAAAGCTGAATACCGGGAGCGCATGAGCTGTTCTGCAGTAGGCGCGTCGGCGTCGCCGCTGTGGAAGCGGCCACAACAAGCGGGGTACTGCTCGCCCGACAGGCAGGGGCAAGCGCCGTTGCGGAGGCGGCTGGTATCAGGCGTCAAAATGCCCCTTTCCGAGTCTGTAAATGAGAGCTGCGCAACATATTTTCCCACGCCGTATAACAGCTTCGAAACAACCGCGCCAGACCCCTGAGCCGCGCGTGATTCCGTCAGTGCTGAACCGTAGGCTGGATGGAGCAAGCTGGGTGGGCACCGCGCGCATCACAAAACGACGGCCAGGGGAGGCTAAGTGGAGGATCCGACAACACTCGCCATCAACCTGACGTATCTGGGTACTTTGGGGATGGCTGTCCTCATGTTCCTGGGACTCGGGTTGGTCATCATCATCACCCTGGTCGTGGCTGGAGTGGGGCGCCTGTTGTCGATTGTCCTGCTTGCCATGGTTGGGATTTTCCCCAAGAAGGACACCACTCCCATCGTCCGCTTGCCCCGTCGTCCGGCGCGTGGACCAGTGGAGGTGAGTCCCGGCGTCGTAATTCCCGCAGAGGTTGCCACAGAGGCGGCCGCATCCCCGCTGGACCAGCTGGCAACAGGCCCCCATCCGGACACCGCCCAGGTTGAGGCCGTCGCGGCTGCCGCCGTGGCGGACCCTTCGACGCCGCCGGCACCGGCGCTCGTGGTGGAAACGCCCCCTGCTCCCGTCCCGCCGAAGCGCGACCTCTTGGGAAATGCCCGACGCCGGATCGCAGAGGCGTCCGCGGCCGTCAAGGACGGCGCGTGGAAGTCAGCGATCGATCCCAGAAAGCTGCCGAACCCTGAACAGGTCAAGGATGCGGTGGAAAACCAGACCTCCCACCACCCCTTGCTCATTGCCGCCGCCAAAGAGCCGCCGGTCCTGGCCAAGGACTGGGCAGACGCCGTGGCGGAGGCCGACGAGCGCGCGGCCGCCCGGGCCAAGGCCGATCAGCCGCCGGCCATCAAGGTGACGGTCCGGGACATCGATGAGAACGACTCGCCCGCCAACCCCTCCACGGGGAACGGTTCCGCCCCCGACTCCAGCGCGGCGTCGGCAGCCAAGCCCACGAAGGATTCATCCGGGGGCAACGGAGCGAAAAAGCCCGAAGCCGCCAAGACAGCCCAATCTGCCGGAAAGACAAACGGCGCCACTGGATCGGGCCCGAAGACTTCCAAGAACGGAAAGTCTCCGAGCCCCATTCGTAAAGGTTCGTTGAGCGGCGCGAGCCGCAACTCCTGACTGCTAGGCGGCCAGCCTGTTGAAAGCGGCGCCGTGGTAGATCAGCGGCTTCGATTCGTGGTTGACCGTGGTCGATTTGACCTCAAGCACCACAATCGCGTGATCCCCTGCCGGCGTCTCCGAAACAACTTCGCATTCGAACCCGAGGACAGCGCCGTCGATCAGGACCGCGCCCGAGTCGGCGACGCTGGTGGACAATCCTTCAAAGCGATCACGGGTTTTTGAGGCCAACTGGAGTGCCGCGGTTTCCTGCCCCTCCGCCAGCACGGAGACCCCAAGCCTGCTCGCCTGCCGCAACTTCGGCCAGGTAGTAGAAGAGTTCTGGACGGCGAACATCACCAGCGGCGGCTCCAGGGACACTCCCACAGTGAAGGATGACGCCACCAACGCTTCCGGGGTGAAGTCCACCATCGCACTGAACGCAGCCACGCCGGACGGGAACTGCGCAAAGGCAGCCTTGATGGCGGCGGTTTCTTCCACTGTTGTCTGCGTCATTTTCGCTGTCCCCTTCGTGCGTCGTTTGAACTCATTTCCCATGATTCACGCGATCCACAGAAGCTCCATATTTGTTGATTCCCGCGTCATTTGTATTGCCGAATGTCAAGAAATATCGCGAAGTAAGGCTCGTTCCATTACTTCCCAAGACGAAAAACGAAGAAGTTCTACCGCTTGCGTTTCTGCCCACGGCACCGCTGTGTAGCCTCGATGGGACATCCAGACCCACCACAGGAAGCCAACATGAGCCTCAATGAGCTACGGACGCTTGGACGCACTGGCGCCCTGATCAGCCCACTGACCCTGGGCACCCTGAACTTCGGCACGGGAACCGCACCCACCGGCCCCGCGGACAGCATCCGCATTATCAAGGCCGCACTCGATGCGGGCATCACGAGCATCGATACCGCCGACATCTACTCGCAGGGCGAGGCCGAAACCGTGGTGGGACAGGCCATTCACAGCCGGCGGGACGACGTCTTCCTTGCCACCAAATTCCACGGCCAGATGGGTTCCAACCCGGCCCATGCCGGTAACTCGCGCCGCTGGATTGTCCGGGCCGTCGAGGACAGCCTGCGCCGCTTGAACACGGACAGGATTGATCTCTACCAAGCGCACCGGCCGGACTACAACACCGACCTGTTGGAAACCATCACGACCCTCAACGACCTCATCCGGCAAGGCAAGATCCTCTACTACGGCACGTCCGTGTTCAGCCCCGCCCAGCTGGTGGAGGCGCAGTGGATCGCCAACACCAACCACCTCACCCCGCCCGTGGTGGACCAGGTCCCTTATTCGCTCCTGGTCCGCGCCAATGAACGCGACGTTTTCCCCATCACCCAGCAGTACGGCGTCGGGGTTTTGAGTTACGGACCGCTCGACGGCGGCTGGCTCGCCGGAGGCTACCGGGTGGGCGCCGGCCAGCCGGAGAGTTCGCGATATTCCGCGCTGCCGGGCCGTTTCGACGTCACCCAGCCCTTCAACCAAGGCAAGCTCCACGCCGCCGATGCCCTGGGCCAGCTTGCCGCCCGGCACGGGCTGACGTTGATCCAACTCGCCGTTGCTTTCGCTTTGAACCACCCCGCGGTGACCAGTGTGATCATTGGGCCGCGCACGGAGGAGCACTTGACGGACTATCTGAAGGCCGCCGACGTGGTGCTGAGTGAGGCCGTCCTGGACGAAATCGACGACATCGTTGCTCCCGCCGTCAACTTCCTGGAGCGCGATGCCGGCACCGTGGCCCCGCACCTGGAGTATCCGGAACTCCGACGCCGGTAGTCTCCTTGCGTTGTGTGGCCCGCCCTGCGTGCTTGCCCGCTTGTTTGAAACGTTCAGCGGGCTCGCAACGGGCTATTGACGGCATTCGGGTGCGGCGTGATCCTTGACCTAAGTGCTGCTGGTCCCGCCGAGGCGTCACGCCCGCAGCGTCAGGTACCAGTAGAACGCCGCCGCCCATGTCCACACCCCATATTGAACGTGGCGTCGCAGCCACTCCAGGCCAGCCGACGCAAGACGCCTTGACCCAAGAAGAACTCCAACTCGCGGGGCGCAACCACTCCATGCCACTCGAAGCGTTGCAGGAGGACATCACCCCGGCAGGCCTGCACTACCTGCTGGTCCACTTCGACGTGCCGTTCCTTTCCGCGGAATCCTGGCGGTTACGGCTTGGCGGAGCGGTCTCCAACCCCTTAGAACTGAGCCTAGAAGACCTCAAAGCCCGACCTGCCGTGACCATGCCCGTGACGTTGGAGTGCGCAGGAAACGGGCGGGCGCTCCTGCAACCCCGGCCCCTCAGCCAGCCATGGACGCTCGGCGCCGTGGGCACCGCCGAATGGACCGGGACTCCCTTGGCGCCCCTGTTGGAGGAGGCGGGGTTGGCGAGTGACGCCGTCGAACTTGTCTTTACCGGCGCGGACCGCGGTATCCAGGGAGGTGCCGAAGAGCAGTACGCCCGCAGCCTGACCGTAGCGGAGGCCAGGCACCCGGAAGTCATGCTGGTCTATGCGATGAACGGGCAGCCCCTGCCGCCGCAACATGGATTCCCTGTGCGGCTGCTGGTGCCGGGTTGGTACGGGATGGCGAGCGTGAAGTGGCTGACGTCGATCGAGGCTGTGACGTCGCGGTTCATGGGATACCAGCAAGCGGTCGCCTATCACTATCTGCAGGGTCCTGACGGTCCGGGCCTTCCCGTTTCGCACATCAGGGTTCGGTCGCTGATGGTTCCTCCGGGTATCCCCGATTTCTTCACGCGGCGCCGGGTGGTGGACGCGGGTCCCGTGATGATTCGTGGCAAGGCGTGGTCCGGGCACGGTGACATTGAACGGGTCGAGGTGGGGATCGACGGAGAGTGGATGCCCGCCCACCTCGATGATCCGCTGGGCGACTTTGCCTGGCGATCCTGGTCCATGGTGTGGGTGGCAAGGCCCGGTGAGCACGTGCTGCGATGCCGGGCGATGGACTCCTCCGGCGCGCTGCAACCCCGTGAGCAGGTGTGGAACTACCAGGGCATGGGGAACAACATGGCGCAGCGGGTTGAGGTGACCGTTCGGTAGTCCTTGGGCTGCCTTGCCGCCGCGTTCGCGGTGCCTGGCCGCAGCGTTCGCGGGAAGCCTGCTTGTTCGCTGGAGCGTTCCGGCGATCTCGAGTGGTTTCCCGCTGTTTCGTGACCTCCCGCCCTTCGCTAGACTCGACTGAATCATGAACAGCCTGCCATCCTCCCCCGCGACCGTCCGGGTCGACGCCTGGCTGTGGGCCATCCGCGCCTACAAGACCCGCTCCGCCGCGACCGCTGCCTGCCGCGCTGGACACGTGCGACTCAATGGCAACCCGGTGAAGGCATCGCAGACCGTGATCGTTGGCGACACTATCCGTGTCCGCGAATCCGGGTGGGAGCGAATCTTCGAGGTACGCCGGCTCATCGCGAAGCGCGTTGGCGCGGAGGCTGCGTCACACTGCTTCACCGACCACACGCCTGCGCGGCCGGTTCTTCCCGCGTTGGGCCTCCCCCAGCGCGACCGCGGCGCTGGCCGTCCCACCAAGAAGGACCGCCGGGACATGGAGAAGCTGCGGGGATAGTTCCTGGCCTGGAGTTATCCACAGGGCCCTCATTGCTGCGTGATTCTTGTGTTCCCTCCTGCCTAGACTGACGGGCACTACGCCAAAAACAGTCACTGGGGAGTCTGATGTTCCGCCGTTCATTTGCCCTAATTCCGCATGCCCATTTCCGGTCCGTCGCCGTCGGAGCCTTGGCTCTCGTGCTGCTGAGCGGTTGCCAAGGCGGCAGCACACCTCCCGAAACGAGCACGACGACGGCGACACCCACCTCGAGCGCGTCGGAGGCGGGAACCCGGACACCCCCGCCCACATCTAGCGGCCCATACAAGCCAGCGGATGCGACGGGCAAGGCTCAGAACGTGCCCGTGCCGGTGATGCCTGCTCTGGCGAAGGAGAACACGAAGGAGGGGCTGGAGGCGTTTATCCGGTATTGGTACGCGGTCGGCAATTACGCTAATGAAACAGGCGACATTTTGGAGCTCCGCTCGCTCAGCACACCCGAGTGTCAGCCCTGCGCGTACTTCCAAAGGGCATCATCCGATGGCTACACGAATGGCCGCTGGCTGGTTGGTGGACGCGTTCACCTACCAAGTGTCAACGTTATTTGGAATGTCGAAGATGAAGAGCACCAGGCGACCGTGCAAGTAGTTCAGGACGCAGTTTCTTACTACAACGCCGATGGCTCACCCGGTCGACTATCGGACCCGCCCAGCAATGACGCGTTCGTGATTGTTGCGTCCTTCCAGTCGGGATGGAAGGTTGTTGATACAGGTGTCATTCGTTAGAGGGGCACATGGAATCGTTGGCGCCGTGATTTTGTATGGCTTCTTGACCTCGGTGTCAGCGCCGGGCGCGATAGCAGACGGATCGAACGAGTGGGCCACGGCAAATAAAGCGGCCGGAACCCTCGATGTCGGGTCTACCTGGGAGTTCGATCCGTCGACCGGAAAGTCAACTCGCCGAACCGGGTCCACTGACGCCGCCGATGATCCCTATCAATACAAAGCAGACCACCGCTGTCAGCTTGGTGGCCCCGGCGCCAAGGAAATGGGCTGCCTCACGCTCGAATGCCCAGCCATCACGCCCGGCGGCGAAAAGGGTTCGCCGGTCATATGGATGAAAGCACCCAAGGGAATCACCAACCCGACCTACACAGACTGGCAACCTGTTTCCGGGAAACCAACGTGTCTCTACGCAGCAGAACCCCAGAACGTCCTCGCCGACATCGCAGCCCGGATCCTCACCGACTTCCAACAACTCCCCGTCAACCCAGGAACCCTCGAAGCCCAACCCTTCCCCAACACCCTCAAAGGCGGACCCACCAACTTCTACACCACCACCACCGAACAGCAATTCGACACCACCATCCTCGGCCAAGCCGTCCACCTCACCGCCACCCCCACCACCCACACCTACACCTTCGGCGACGGCACCACCCTCGGCCCCACACCAGCCACCGGCTACCCCACCCCAGCCAACACCTGGCTCACCACAGAAACCCGCACCAGCCACACCTACACGGCCACCGGCAACTACCCCACAACCCTCACCACCACCTACACCGGAACCTACTCCGTCAACAACGGCCCACCCCTGCCCATCAACGGAACCCTCAACCTCACCACACAACCCAAAACCATCCACGTCTGGAAAACAGAAACAGCCCTCGTCGCCGACACCTGCGAAGAAAACCCCAACTCCTGGGGCTGCCCCGGTGTAGACACCCCAACCAAGCACTGACGAAGCGCGCCAACCACCAAGAAGACCGGCCGCTAAGGGCACCAACCACAAAGGGAGACCAACACTTAAAGAGACCAACCGCCAAGGGAAACCAACAACCCACCAAAAACCCCGGACCCCCGCCACCCACATTGACCCCGAAAACCACCCAAAACACCGGAAAACCCCACATTCAGGCCCCAAAGTGGGTCGCGAAGGAACATCGTGGCGTGGCGTGACGTTCGCCCGGGTCCATTTGCGTCAGAGGAGCCCGGACGACTTTGCCGCGGGCAGTGGACGACTTGTCCACATAGCTCACTTCGGCAGTTCCAGCCAAGACCGACCCTTCATAGCGTGGATTCGTGATCCCACCATTTCCCAACCCGATCGATGTCAACCTTCACAGTGGCCCCGCCGAGTGGTGGCAATTCCTTGCAAGCCTTACGCCTCTGGCCGCTTTGATAGCAGCCGGCATTGCGGGGTGGATTGCGTGGAAGTCCCTCCGTCAGAAGACCGCAGCTGACAACCGGGCAGAATGGTGGCGACGCGCCCAGTGGGCCTTCGATAGCATCCTCTCGGACGAACCGCGACGGGCGCAGACAGGCCTCCGGATCATGGCCGTTCTCGCTCAAGGCCCTCCAAGCGCGGAGGAACTAAAGATCATCGAAGGCGCAACTGACGATTCGCTGGGGGTTGCCGAGGGGCCAGCCCTTAGACCGTTCAGCCGTCACGATTACCCGGTTGTCGACACAAGCAATATGGAATCAAATGCCCGCCCCGAAGTCCCATCGGCCGGTTCCGGGCGGGACAGTTGCGAAGCGGGAAGACAACCCGACTAACGAGGAGTGCAAAGAATGGAGTCTCAAGGAATGCATGCCGACGGAGCCGCGGAACGAGAATCCAAGTATCCCATCAAACATCTGGCATCCTCATACGACCGCGGTGTTCAAATTGCCGCTGCCCGGGTCCGCATCATCACAGATCGGGGGCTGGGCAAACGGACCCCCGACTGGATCCTCCAACTTGCCGCGGAGAAATTGGCCGGCGACTACTAAAGGTTCTCCCCGCCGCTGTTTGTCACAGCGGACGAAGCGGCCCCTACGAGAACCACGTATCCGGCGGCCCCATGTACAGCAGGAAGCTGAACACGGCCGCCACACCAACAAGCACTACACCGGCAGCCAGAATCGGCTTGGCCAAGATCCAGGCCTGAAGCTTCTCCAAGGCCCCAACAGGCTCTGCTCCGCCAGCGGCAAGCCGCCATCCGCCACGCAGCAGGCCGCGACGATCGAGTGATTTCTCAACCGGGATCGTAGCGTACGGGATCACGGCGGACGATACAGCCAAAAGCCCGGTACCCGGCGACCACTTCTGGTTGACCCAGGTGAACGCTGCCGTAAAGGCGTAGCAGAGGAACACAAAGCCGTGGATTCCACCCGCGATGCTGACTCCAACATCCGTTGTCTTCGTGACGTATTTGAGGAAGAGCCCTATCAACAAGAGCGTCCACGTCACGGCTTCGGCAAAGGCAACAGTACGGAAGAGGGCGCGGGGCAGCATGGAAAACCTCACATCGGGAACAGGAGTCGCCTTAGACAACGGACGGAAGCGATGCCTCGTTCCTGATCCGCGAAGAACCGAACTCCAAAGCCACAGTTTCGAGCTCCAGGGGTTCCTGGTGCTTGGAGCGTGCCCGGCCGACGGCTACATGCGGTATCCAACGGGGCGATCTGTACCCGAGGGCCGGCGAACTCAGGATGAAGTCGTCGATGTTGTCCAGGCCGAGGTCGTCCAAAAGTACGTGGAGCCCTTGGACAAGCAGGGTTTGGTAGTCATGAACAGCTTGCGGAACCTCTACTTCCAGGCTGCTGACACGGCCGCCACCCAGGGTGACCAGCTTCGCGGATTTGCCCAGGAATCCGTCCAACACCGGCAGTCCTCTCAGCCAACTGGAGACTTCCCGAATCACGAAGTCCGTACTGGCAACGCCACCAGTCCAGGCAACGATGTCCGCGGCCAGCCGATCGAGGATGCCCACGTGCAACAGCGTCATGTGGAGGCCCTCCGGTTTTCGCACGGAGTCGACGTATCGTCCGAGCGACTCCAAAGGCGCCCCGACGTCGAGCACCGGCACCTCGACGGTAATGCGGGGTAAGTGTTCAGCAGTGGGGTGACCGGCCCTCATGCCAGCCATTATCCGCTTCCGACTCAAGCGTCAACAATGGGATCGTCCAGTTCAGCGAGCCACGCCGTCGCAAGTGCGTGGCCCGCCAGCAAGCTCGAGTTCAACCCACTAAACTCGCATGAGTGATCACAGGTGAAATCAAGTCCCAAGTAGACAAAGTCTGGAATACGTTCTGGAGCGGCGGCATCTCCAACCCGCTGGAAGTCATCGAACAGATCACATACCTTCTGTTCCTCAAACGCCTGGACGAGAACCACACGCGCGCAGAGAAGAGAGCAAATCTCCTAGACGAGCCCATCGAGAACGCCGTTTTCCCTGACGGCCTTGATCCTCTCGGACGCCCATATTCGGACCTCCGTTGGTCCAACTTCAGGGACTTCGGGCAAACGGAGATGTACACGGTCTTCCAGCAGAACATCTTCCCGTTCCTCCGCACTGAGTTGACCAAGCAGTCCAATGGCGAAGACTCCACGTACAGCCATCACATGAAGGACGCTCAGTTCAAGATTCCGAACGCAGGCGTCTTGAAGCAGGTCGTGGACATCATCGATTCAATCAAGATGGACGGACGCGACACCAAGGGCGACCTCTACGAGTACATGCTCTCGAAGCTGGCTTCGGCTGGCACCAATGGCCAGTTCCGGACTCCCCGTCACATCATCGACCTCATGGTTGCGATGACGGCCCCTCAACCGCTCGAGGCCATCTGTGACCCGGCCGCAGGCACCTGTGGCTTCTTGGTTCAGGCCGGGGAGTTCCTTCGCGAGAACAACGCAAATCTCCTCACCAATGATGAAACCAGCAAGTTCTTCCACCACTCTCAGTTCCACGGTTTCGACTTCGACTCCACAATGCTGCGCATCGGTTCCATGAATATGCTCCTGCACGGCGTGGAAAACCCGGACGTCTCCTACCGCGACTCGCTCGCCGACCTCCATTCCAGCGAGGAGGAGAAGTACCACGTCATCCTCGCGAACCCGCCCTTCGCCGGCAGCCTGGACTACGAGAACGTGGCAAAGGACCTCCTCAACGTCGTTAAGACGAAAAAGACGGAACTTCTGTTTTTGGCACTCTTCATCAAGCTCCTCAAACCGGGCGGCCGAGCCGCCGTCATCGTGCCCGACGGCGTTCTCTTCGGATCAACAGGTGCCCACAAGTCACTGCGCAAGACATTGGTTGAGGGCCACAAGCTCGATGCTGTAGTAAAACTCCCCTCGGGCGTCTTTAAGCCCTACGCAGGTGTCTCCACGGCGATCCTCTTTTTCACGAAGACCAACTCCGGCGGCACCGACAACGTCTGGTTCTACGACGTGAAGTCGGACGGCTTCAGCCTCGATGACAAGCGCACTCCCCTTGCTTCTTCCGACCTTAAGGACGTCCTCTCGCGTTGGAATCAGCGCACGACGGCGGAACTCGATCGGGCGCGCACGGACCAGTCCTTCTGCGTTCCCCTTTCCGAAATCGCAGCGAACGACTACGACCTGTCCCTGAACCGGTACAAAGAGATTGAGTACGAAGAAGTCGAATACGCCGCCCCGGAGGAGATCCTCGCCGCGCTTGATGACCTCGAAGCCGAAATCACGCAAGGTATGACCGAACTTCGGGAGCTGCTGAAGTGAATCATGTAACGCTTGGAGATGTCTCCACCCAGGTACGGGGGGTCAGCTATGACAAGTCCCTCGTACAGAAACGTCCGGAGGCGGGTTACCTCGCGCTCCTTCGCGGGGGCAATATCGGGGAACACGGATTGAAATGGGACGATCTCCAGTACGTACCCGAGAACATCGTTCGTGACGAACAACGGCTCCGCCCCGGCGACGTGGTTATCGCGACATCGAGTGGAAGCATTAACGTCGTTGGCAAAGCCGCTCAGTTTGGATCGCACAGTCCAACGACGTTCGGTGCATTCTGCCGAGTTGTTCGGCCGAATCATTTTGTGGATCAACGCTACTTCGGCCACTACTTCAAGACGAGTGCCTATAGAGCTCAAGTGTCGTCGCTCGCAGAGGGCGCGAACATCAACAACCTCCGGAACGAACACCTTTCTAAGCTCAGCCTCAAGCTACCGTCTCTGGACGAGCAGCGGCGGATCGCGTCGATTTTGGACAAGGCCGACGAACTCCGCACCAAGCGCCGCCAAGCCATCATCCTCCTCGACAGGCTGGCGCGGTCGATTTATGACGAATTGTTCGAGCTCGAAAGCCACGTCTGGCCGGAGGTGGAGCTGCGGGAACTCTGCGCCGTCACTTCCGGTATCACGAAAGGCCGCAAGACAACGTCGGAGACTCTCACTGCCTACCCGTATCTCGCCGTATCCAACGTGCAAGACCGGTCACTGAGTTTGGATGTTGTGAAGCAGATTGAGGTGACTCCGCAGGAGGCAGCTCGATACCGGCTACAGCGCGGAGACCTACTGCTTACTGAGGGCGGCGACCCAGACAAGTTGGGTCGAGGCACAATCTGGAATGACGAACTTGCCTGGTGCCTTCACCAGAATCACGTCTTTCGAGTCCGCCCGACTTCAAATCAGGTCATCCCAATATTCTTGAGCTGGTATCTGTCAGCGCCAGCGGCGAAGTCATATTTTCTGCGGATGGCGAAACAAACAACGGGAATTGCCTCGATCAACAAGTCCCAACTCAGTGCTACGCCTGTACGGTTGCCCCCTTTCGAAATGCAGCAAACCTTCGCAAAGCGACTTGGCGCCGTCGAGCGCTTGAAGGAAACTCACCAGAAACACCTCACCGAACTCGATGCGCTTTTCGCTTCACTGCAAAGCCGCGCGTTCAAGGGAGAACTCTGATGACCGAAGAATCGACCCAGGCACCGTCGACGGAAGTGCCCATCTGGCCAGCCCTCATAGTTCCTGTTCTCCAGGCGCTCTCGGACGGGGCGACTCTCCACCGCAAGGATCTGTTTCATCAGGCGGCCGATCAAGCTGGCCTGTCCGAGACAGCACGTGAGGAGACCCTAAACTCGGGAGGGCTCCGTTATGAACAGCGCATGGGCTGGGTCCTGAGTCACCTGACGCGGGCCAGTTGGATCGACCGCCCCGTTAAGGGCCACTACTGCATTACGGACACGGGTCGACAGTGGCTGCAGGACAATCCAGATGGAATCAACTACAGCCAGGCTCACACGATCTTCGCTCAATACTGGCCTAAATCCGAAAACCCGGGCGCGCCCACGGCAACCGCTCCGGTGGACGGGCTGTCGGCGGCGGAAGAGCTGGAACCCGTCGAACAGATCGAAGATGCAATCAACCGTATCCATGAGGAGGTTGGCGCCTCACTGCTCCAGCGCCTCCGGGACGGACACCCGGACTTTTTTGAAGACGCTGTTGTGAAACTCCTACTCAAGATGGGCTACGGAGGTGCCGAGCAGCGCGGCCGACGGATCGGAGGCTCCGGCGATGGCGGCGTAGACGGCGTCATCGACCAGGATGCCTTGGGGCTGGACCGTGTTTATATCCAAGCGAAGCGTTATAGCGCCGATAACGCTGTTGGCAGGGAAGCAATCCAGGCTTTCGTTGGCGCACTTCACGGCTTCTCAGCTTCGAAAGGTGTCTTCATCACCACCAGCAGGTTCTCTCAAGGCGCTAAGGACTACGCAGCAGGCGTGGGGACTCGCACGATTCTCATAGATGGCGCGCGTTTGGTCAGCCTCATGATCAAGTACCGGGTTGGCGTGCAGGTCAAGCGGAGCTACGACGTAGTGGAGCTCGACGAGGACTTTTTCGAGTAGCGATGGAGGCAGCCGAGGGCTTCGTCGACCTTACGGGGTGGATGCCCGCAGAAGATGAGCCTGCGGGCGAGAACGAGAAGACGTGGTTCGTCGCACCCGATGGATCCAGATGGATCTTCAAGCGCAACCGACCGCAAAGAAGTCCCAACGAGCACTCATCAGAGTTTGTAGCGAGCAAAGTAGCCCTACTATTGGGAATCCCCGCTGCAGAGATCCGGCTCGCCACGATTTCGGGTGAACTCGGGTGCATCTCCCGGGACGTGAAGTCGCAGCCCCGTCATCAGCTGAACTCAGCATCGCTGTTCATAGCGGAGTATGCGAACGATTTCGATCCCCGGGCACGGGACGGTGTGGGGCATTCGTTGGAGAACATTCAACGCGTCCTGCAGGACGTCTCGCCGCCAATCGGACACGAGGGTGAGGGACTCACGTCCGCGGCCTGGTTCGCCGGCTACCTTGTCTTCGATGCACTGATCGGCAACCAGGACAGGCACAGCGAAAATTGGAGCTTGGAACTGGACCTCAAAGGCACCTACCATCTGGCGCCCTCATACGATCATGCAACCAGTCTGGGCATCGTACAGCGCAACGACGAAAAACTTGGACGACTCCTTGGCGATCGCGAGGCCCTCAACACCTTTGTGGCACGAGCACGGGGCACGCGTTTTGAGAACCAAACAAAGACCAGCTTGGTGGATGTAGCTGCTGCGTTCTGTGAAATACCCGGCATCGATGCAGGGATACACTGGGGCCAAAAGGTTGACGAGATCGATCTCCTCGAAGTCGAAGAAATCGTTGCGTCCTCAAGAATGTCGGTGCCCAACGATAAGTTGGCTATAGAAGTTGTTCGACTCAACAAAGAGAGGCTCATGAGATGTCTGCTTCCGTGATGGATCTTCGGCCTGCGGCAGTCCAACATGGAGCCCCGGCCCTACTCATTGCCTGGCAACATCCCGAGACTCGCCGTTATCGACTCTTGGGGCGCGCGGTTGCAGCGCCTGAGGGGTACGAGTTTTCATACTTCCCAGCAGCTGTGGAAGCCCAAGACTTCCGGCCCATACCGGGATTCTCTGATACAGCCCGCACGTACACGTCCGCGGTTCTATTCCCTCTGCTTTCAGGACGCATCATGAGCGCCTCCCGTCCAGACCGGGAGGAGTGGCTGCATAAGCTCGATCTTCCCGCGGACGCAGCGCCCTTTGAAGTCCTGGCCCATTCATTCGGCAAGCGCGCCTCGGACACGTATGAGTTTTTTGAAGAACCGTCCGTTGATCTCGTTCAAGGAACCCTCACATTTGTTGTGCCCGTACACGGTCTCCGTTACATGTCTGAGGACGCTCTTCGGCATGTGGATGACGCGGTTACCAAGGGGCAGGATTTGGATACTGTGCCGGACCCCGAGAATTACAACGATCCGCGCGCTGTAGGTCTTTGGTCTAATGGGCATAAGATCGGGTTCGTTCCAGCACCCGTCTTGGACTACATCGAAATGATGCAGACTGCCGGACAATTCTCGGCGCGGGTGATCCGAAAGAATCCTAAGTCCGACGGCGCTCACCTTCGACTCATTGTCGAGCTTCGGTGGACTCAGATCCGCTGACACAGTCGCTTTGTACTAGGCATGTCCGCTTGGATGTCGGAGCCTCTTCCTACGATCGGTGCAACCTACAAAGGAGCACCATTTCATGCCGATCATCGACGTCAACGATTTCTGGACCCAAGCGCTGGCCGCCATTTTTGCTGCGGCAGTCATGCTGTTGGTCAGACCGCAATGGCTGAAGCGCCCAGACAAGCCGAACGCTGCCCCAGAAAATTCGAGCCCCCAGGTAAATAATCACGGAGGCAACCAGGCCGTGCTCACAAGCAACACGGTGAAGGGAGATATCCATCTCGATCAGAGCTACACGGATAACAGCCAGCAACTGACCATCATCCAGAACTTGGACTCGGCCCCTGCTCCCACAACGTCCGATGACTCCGGAAAAATGGTGGTGGCCTTTGTAGCTGCGATTTTGGCTGCATGCCTTTTCGTCATTGCATTGCCGATCTTCGCAGCTGTCTCAATAGGAACTGTTGGGGCGGTCGCGCTCATGGTCATTGTGGCGGCGCGCCGCACCAAACGCATGTCCGTCGTGGAGCCGGGCAAGCGGCCAGCAAAGTGGCCGAGAAAGACGTTGGCCGCCATCGTCATTGGCTCTCTTGCTTGCGCCACGTCGATGTTCACGTGGACGTCCTCTGTCTCTCTTGAGCGGGAAGGAATGTCGTTGAGCACCATCGCAGCGTCCATCCCCAAATTGGGCGCAGAAGCCCGCATCCAAGACTTTCCGGACTATGTCATGTCCGGCGTCCTCCCGGCATTCTTCGGCAATGGTGAACTCACACTGCCTTTTGTCTTGTTCTTGGTCTTGGGTGCGTTTAGTGCCTTTATACTGACCATATTGGCCTGGCGAGAAGCTTCGGAATGGCACTCGTTCCTGCGGTTCAATCTTGGTTCACGACAATCCAAGCGCACCACTGCCGAAGCACGAGCGTTTAGAGACGGCGGAGCAGCCAGCTCGGTCGTTGCAGCAGTGGTTACGAGTGGAGTCGCAATTCTCTGCAGCATCGGCATCCCGTATGACTTGCTGCGTCAACTCATGCGTTAGGACCCAAACAGTCACTCCCACGTGGTTGACTATTGCCGAAGCCGCACAAAGCAAAGGATCGGAGAGAACTGCATGGGGGCAGTGAACAGCAATTTTGGGTTCTTGCTGGGCGAATGGCCGGAGTTGGCTCAACAGGCCCGGCGTGCTGAGCAGTTCGCACGAATCGATCCTCGCGCTTCGGTGTTCTACGCCCGCTACACCATCGAACGCATCGTTGAGTGGCTGTATCAAATAGAGCCCGGGCTGGTGACGCCCTACAAGGACGATCTCAACGCCCTTCTGAACGACCCTTCGTTCAAGAACCTGGTGGGCAGCACCATAGGGAACAAGCTGACCATCATCCGCAAAGCCGGAAACAATGCCGTGCACAACTCAGTCAGCCCCACCAGCCAAGGCGCTGAACTTGTCTTGCGCGAACTGCACCATGTCTGCTACTGGCTGGCACGAAACTACGCCAAGACGGGAAGCCAGCTTCCGCCATCGTTGGCGTTCGACCCCAACGTTCTTGCCCCCAAGCCGAAGACGCCGGTACATCTGCATTCGCAGGAAGAGCTTCGGGAGTTGGAGGGCGAGCTCAAGGCCAAAGACGAGGCGCTTGCACAGGCAACGGCGCACTCTGCCGAACTAAAGTCGCAACTGGAAGCCTTGCAAGCCGAGATTGCTGAAGCCAAGAAGAAGAATCAGACCGTCCCGGACCACCACGACTATGACGAGGCCCTGACCCGTCGGCACCTCATTGATCTGGAACTCAACGAGGCAGGCTGGCCATTGAGCAACTCCGAGGACCGCGAGTTCTTGGTTGACACTATGCCCACGTCGACTGGAACACTCACGGGCGTTGGCTACGTCGACTACGTTTTGTGGGGCGCTGACGGACTGCCGTTGGCCGTTGTGGAAGCAAAGCGGACAACAAAGGATCCGCATGTGGGCAAACAGCAAGCCAAGCTGTACGCCGACTGCTTGGAACGGCGATACGGTCGACGCCCCATCATCTATTACACGTCGGGGTACGAGACGCGGATTTGGGACGACGCCATGTATCCCGAGCGCGAGGTGCAGGGTTTCCACACCCGGGACCAGCTGCAACTGCTCATTAACCGCCGGCATACTCGGAAGCCACTCACCGAACAGCAGATCGACAACTCGATCGTCGAGCGCCCGTATCAGCACAATGCCATTCGGGCCGTGACTGAAGCCTATGAGAAGGATTTTGAGCGCAAGGCTCTGGTAGTCATGGCAACGGGCACCGGCAAGACGCGTACCGTCGTCGCGCTCACCAAGCTTCTGCAAGAAGCCAACTGGGCAAAACGCGTTCTGTTCCTTGCCGACCGCATCGCCCTCGTCAAGCAGGCCGCAAACGCCTTCAAAACACACCTGCCCGGATCGGGTCCAGTGGTCTTGAGCGCCGACGAGGATGCCGAGAGCCGCATTCATGTGGCGACTTATCCCACCATGATGAACCTCATCAACAAGACCGAGGGGAAGCTTGGAAAACGAACATTCGGCATCGGCCACTACGACCTCATCATTGTTGATGAGGCGCATCGGTCTGTCTACCAAAAGTACCGGGCAATATTCGAGTACTTCGACTCGCTCCTCATCGGTCTGACAGCAACACCACAATCGGAAGTAGACCGAAACACTTACAGTCTTTTCGGCATTGAAGATAACGTCCCCACCTTCGCGTACGAGCTGAATGAAGCAATCGAGGCCGGCTACCTGGTGCCGCCACGGGTTGTGCCGGTCCCGCTGAAGTTTCCTGACCAAGGGATTACATACGAAGACCTTTCCGATACTGAGAAGGAACAGTGGGACGAGCTCGAGTGGGACGAAGACGGCGAAATACCGGATTCAGTGGATTCGAGCGTCATCAACACGTGGCTCTTCAACACTGACACCGTGGATAAGGCCTTGGAAGTCCTCATGACCCGCGGCCATAAGGTGGCAGGAGGGGATCGGCTGGGGAAGACCATCATCTTCGCCAAGAACAACCGGCACGCAGATTTCATTGCGGAGCGGTTCGACAAGAACTACCCCGCTTACCAAGGCCATTTTGCACGGGTGATCACTTACCAGGTGAACTACGCGCAAAACCTCATCGACGAATTCTCCCGGACGGAAAGCAACCCTCATATCGCCATCTCGGTGGACATGCTTGATACAGGCGTGGACGTTCCCGATGTGGTTAACCTTGTCTTCTTCAAGATGGTCCGGTCCAAGACAAAGTTCTGGCAGATGGTGGGCCGCGGTACGCGTCTCCGTCCCGAACTCTATGGACCGGGGGAGGACAAGAAAGACTTCTTCATCTTCGACCTCTGCCGGAATGCTGAGTATTTCAATGCGGATATGCCCAGCAACGAGGGGTCACTGGGCAAGTCCTTGGCGGAAAGCACCTTCGCGGCAAGGGTGCGCCTGTTAAGGACGTTCAGCGATTTGCAGTGGGATCCCCAGGACACGGTTGTCGCCGACCTTCGCGAGGCATTGAAGCACACCGTTGATCACCTTCCGTTGAATAACTTCCTGGTGAAGCCGGCACGGAAATGGGTGGACAAGTTTGCGGAAGAATCTGCCTGGACGTCCTTGAATTCGGACGACTTCGAAGCGCTCGAATCAAAGATCGCCCGGCTGGCTTCGATCGGCGCTCCGGCCGACACGGAAGAAGCGAAGCGGTTCGACTACCTCATGCTCCAAACCGAGCTGGCGTCTCTGCAGAAAGCGGCGATAGCTCCTTTCAAGGCGAAGATTCAGGCAGTCGCTTCCGCCCTGCAGGATCAGCAAAACATCCCGGCTATTGCCGCCCACTTGCCCCTGATCGAAACCATCCTGCACGACGAAGAATGGGAGTCCGTCTCACTGGAGTGGCTGGAGGAGATCCGCCGAAGGCTGCGTGGGTTGGTCCACCTCATCGAGAAGCGGAAGCGCAAGGTGGTGTACACAAATTTCCAGGACGAGCTTGGCGAGCTCCAGGAGGTCGAACTTCTGGGAGCCACGAACGGGATCGTGGACCTCAACCGCTACAGGGACAAGATCCGCACGTATCTGGCCCAGTACCAGGAGCACGCAACCATCCAACGACTCCGACGCAACAAGCAACTTACGGCCTTGGACCTCGCCGAGCTTGAACGCATTCTCCTGGAGAGCGGCCTGGGCTCAGCCGAAGACTTGAATCGCGCGGCTAACGACGGCCTTGGATTGTTTGTGCGAACCCTTGTTGGCTTGGACCGCGAGGCAGTCGAGGAGGCCTTGGCGGAGTTCGTAGCCGGGACCACCCTCACGGCCCAGCAATTGGACTTCCTCCAGGTGCTCACCAACCACTTGGTGGAGAACGGCAAAGTCAACCCGAGGGCATTGTTCGACTCCCCCTACAATGAACTGGCTCCCTCGGGGCCCGACGTCCTTTTCGGCGATGAGAAGATCGGACAGCTCATCACCATCCTTCGATCCATCGAAAATCACGCAAGGGTCAGCTAGGACCTGCACCCAACCCGCACCGTGGCAGCCCGCCAGCCAAACCCAACCACCCGCCGTCGAACCTCAGCCAAACGCCCAAACCGTGAAGCGGTTCTTTCAGCGTTGACAGCCCCTTGTGACCCGTGCCATATTCAATAACGTGAACCTGTCAGACAGCCGGACAGCCGGACAGCAAGGGCAAGAACAAAGCCGCGCAACGCCCACCCCCATCTCCCGCATCTCCGCAGCTGAGGCGGTCTTCGCGGCGCTCAGGCGAGCCATCGAGGGCGGGCAGTTCGATATCGGCACCAAGCTCAGCTCTGAAGCGACGCTTGCGGCGCAGTACGGAGTGAGCCGCTCGGTCATTAGGGAGGCGCTGCGGAGTTGCAACACCCTTGGCCTGACAATCACCAAGACCGGCAAGGGCACGTTCATTGTGGCCAACAAGGTTGCTAATGACCTTACCTTGGGCCAGTACAGCGCGCGCGATCTTAACGAAGCACGTCCTCACATCGAGATTCCCGCGGCAGGCCTCGCTGCCGAACGGCGCACCGACGAAGAACTCGAACACCTCAAGGACATCGTCCAGGAGATGCTCAACGAAAACGATCCCGAAGCCTGGGTGAACCTGGACGCGAGCTTCCACTCCGCCGTCGCGCGCGCCAGTGGCAACCGCGTGTTCGCGAGCGTCGTCCAGGATATCCGCGACGCCCTGGCCCACCAGTCCGAAACCCTTAACCTCGTGGCCGACCGCCAGCACCGCTCCGACGAAGAGCACGTCGCCATCCTCGACGCCATCGAGTCGGGCGATTCCCAGGCCGCGAGCATAGCCATGGCTGAACACCTGCAGGCCGTCAGCGTGGCCCTGGACACGATCCTCAGCAAATGAACCACCCAAAGGACACCATGCCCAGCCCCAAAGTGGCCCACCAAGCAGCGCCCAACCACGTCCCCCTCGTCGAGCAGACCCGCGACGGCTTGGTGGAGAGCGTCCACTACGGCTCGTTGATCGCCTTGAATAAAGACGGAAGCACGGCACTGGAAGCCGGCCAGCCGGATGCCCCGATGTATCCCCGGTCGAGCCTGAAACCGCTGCAAGCCGTCGCCCTCCTCAAAGCCGGCCTGGACATCCCGGAAGAACTCCTGGCCCTGACCGCGGCGAGCCATTCGGGCAGCAAGAAACACCGTGACGGTGCCGCCGAAATCCTGAAACTGCACGGCCTCACCGAAGCAGCGTTGGGCAACAGCTCCGACCTTCCCTATGGGGTCGAAGAACGCAACGAATGGCTGCGGGACGGCAACGGTCCAACGCAACTGGCGCAGAACTGCTCAGGCAAGCACGCCTCCATGACAGCCGTCTGCGTCATCAACGGCTGGCCTGTGGAGGGATGCCTGCACCCTGAACATCCGCTGCAGGTCCTGGTCCGCGACACCATCACCGAACTGACCGCCGAGGAAGCCGCCGCAGTGAGCACGGACGGCTGCGGCACGCCGCTCTTCGCCCACTCGCTCCACGGCATGGCCCGCGCCTACGGCCGTCTTGCCTCAGCAGAGCAAGACACCAACGAAGGCAAAGTCGCCCACGCCATGCGCCGCTTCCCGGAGATGGTCGCCGGTGAGGGCCGCGACGTCACCGCCCTGATGCGCGCCGTTCCGGGCCTGCTCGCCAAGGACGGCTTCGAAGGCCTCCAGCTGGTGGGCCTCGCGGACGGCCGTGGCTTGGCCGTAAAGATTTCCGACGGCGGAGACCGGGCGCGCATGCCGATTACCGTCGCTGCCCTGAAGGAGTTGGGGCTCGACGGCGGCAGCCTGGACTCGCTGCAGAGCCCACCCGTGTTGGGTGGCGGCCTTCCGGTCGGCGAACTCCGCGCGGCACAGATTTTCAGCACTAACTAAAGGACAGCTATGACCACCGTCGATCAAGCGATCCCCCTGCGTTCCGAGCACGACCTCCTGGGCGACCGCAACGTCCCCGCGGATGCGTACTGGGGCGTCCACACGCTAAGGGCCATCGAGAACTTCCCCATCACGGGGCAACCCCTCTCCACCAACAAACACCTTGTCAGGGGTTTGGCAGCGGTCAAGCAGGCGGCCGCGCGCACCAACCACGAGCTTGGTTTGCTGGATAAGGAACGGGCAAATGCCATCGAGCAAGCTTGCCAGGACATCCTGGACGGCAAGCTCCAGGACCAGTTCATGGTGGACGTGATCCAAGGTGGCGCGGGCACCAGCTCCAACATGAACGCCAACGAGGTCATCGCCAACCGTGCACTGGAAATCCTTGGCCACCCCAAGGGTGACTACGCGAAGCTGCACCCAAACGACCACGTCAACCTGAGCCAGTCCACCAACGACGTCTACCCGACGGCGGTAAACCTCGCCACAATCTTCTCCGTGAAGGAACTCCTGGAAGCCCTGGAGGAGCTGGAAGTTGCCTTCGCGGAAAAGGGGCGGGAGTTCCGGACGGTCGTGAAGATGGGCCGCACGCAGCTCCAGGACGCGGTGCCCATGACGCTCGGCCAGGAGTTCGGCGGATATGCCGTAACCATTGGTGAAGACCGGGCCCGCCTGGACGAGTCCCACATGCTGATCCACGAGATCAACCTCGGTGCGACGGCCATCGGCACCGGCCTGAACGCCCCGGCCGGGTACGCCGAAGCCGCCTGCCGGCACCTCGCTGAAGTCACGGGCCTGCCCCTCCTCACGGCGGCCGACCTCATCGAGGCCACCCAGGACGTGGGCGCGTTCGTCCACCTGTCCGGCGTACTGAAGCGCGTGGCGGTGAAGCTTTCGAAGATTTGCAACGACCTCCGCCTGCTGTCCTCTGGACCGCGTGCGGGACTGGGCGAGATCAACCTGCCGGCGGTACAGTCCGGCTCGTCGATCATGCCCGGCAAGATCAACCCGGTGATCCCGGAAGTGGTCAGCCAGGTGGCCTACGAAGTCATCGGCAACGATGTCACGGTCACCATGGCCGCGGAAGCAGGGCAGCTCCAGCTGAATGCTTTCGAACCGATCATTGTGCACAGCCTGCACAAGAGCATCTCCCACCTGGAAGCAGCCTGCCGCACCCTCACGGCACGCTGCGTCCGGGGTATCACCGCAAACACCGAGCGGCTACGGCTTACCGTGGAGCAGTCGATCGGTCTCGTCACGGCATTGAACCCGCACATCGGTTATGCCTCCGCCACAGCCATCGCCCAGGAGGCGTTGGCCACCGGCAAGGGTGTAGCAGAACTCGTCTTGGAACACGGTCTCCTGACCGCAGCCCAGCTTGAAGAACTGCTCAGCCCCGAACGTCTGGCAAACCTGAGCAAGTAGGCCAATCCGGCCAGTCAGCCCAGCGGCTTTGAAAGCCGTCCCGCCCGATGAGGCACCCACAAGAGGCTCTGAGCCGCGCCCGAAACCCCCAGAAGTGCGCGCCCATGAGACCCCCAACAGGACACCCGTAAGGATTCCCATGACCAACCCCATCACGGACCACACGGTCCCGGCCCAAGCGCATGCCAGCGAGAAAGCCCTCCACAAGGAGGACACGGGCTACCACAAGGACTTGAAGCCCCGGCAGATCCAGATGATCGCGATCGGCGGTGCCATCGGTACCGGCCTGTTCCTCGGCGCGGGCGGACGGCTCAATGCAGCCGGCCCCTCGCTGGTCATCGCTTATGCAGTCTGCGGTTTCTTCGCTTTCCTGATCCTCCGCGCCCTCGGCGAATTGGTGCTGCACCGCCCGTCGTCGGGCTCGTTCGTCTCCTACGCCCGTGAGTTCTTCGGCGAAAAGGCGGCGTTCGTTTCGGGTTGGTTCTACTGGATCAACTGGGCCACCACCACCATCGTGGACATCACGGCCGCAGCGCTGTACATGAACTTCTTCGGTAAGTACGTCCCTTGGATGGGGGCCGTTCCGCAGTGGGCGTGGGCCCTTATCGCCTTGGTGGTTGTGCTTAGCCTGAACCTCGTGTCGGTGAAGGTCTTCGGCGAGATGGAGTTCTGGTTCGCGCTGATCAAGGTGGCCGCGCTGGTGGCCTTCCTCCTGGTTGGCACCTACTTCGTCGTTTTCGGCACGCCCGTTGATGGCCAGACGGTCGGCTTCAGCCTCATCTCAGACAACGGCGGAATCTTCCCCAACGGCATCCTTCCAATGATCATCCTGATGCAGGGCGTGCTGTTCGCCTACGCCTCGATCGAACTCGTCGGCACCGCCGCCGGTGAGACCGCAAACCCGGAAAAGATCATGCCCAAGGCCATCAACTCCGTGGTCTTCCGTATCGCTGTCTTCTACGTCGGCTCCGTCATCCTGCTGGCTCTCCTCCTCCCCTACACCTCGTACGAGAAGGGTGTGAGCCCGTTCGTGACGTTCTTCGGCTCCATCGGTGTGCAGGGCGTTGACGTGATCATGAACCTCGTGGTTCTCACCGCTGCTCTGTCCTCGCTGAACGCAGGCCTGTACTCCACGGGCCGTATCCTGCGCTCGATGTCCGTCAACGGTTCGGCTCCCAAGTTCGCCCAGCGGATGAACAAGGCCGGCGTACCGTACGGCGGCATCGCGATCACAGCCGGTGTCTCCCTGCTCGGTGTCCCGCTGAACTACCTCGTCCCGGCCGATGCCTTTGAGATCGTGCTGAACGTCGCTTCCGTGGGCATCATCGTCACCTGGGCCACGATCGTCCTGTGCCAGATGCAGTTGAAGCGCTGGGCGGACAAGGGCTGGGTCAAACGCCCGTCGTTCCGGCTCTTCGGCGCTCCCTACACCGGCTGGCTATCACTGATCTTCCTGGCGGGAGTCCTGGTGATGGTCTTCATCGAGTCGCCACTCACCATGCTGGTCACCGCGGTTGCGTGCGGACTCATGGTCTGGGGATGGTTCCTGTGCCGTAAGCAGATCCACGAGCTTGCAGCCACGCGGGATGGCTACACGGGCAGCGCCCCCGTCATTGCCAACCGCCCGCTTCCCGGCGGCGATAAGTAACAAGACGTGCCCGACGGCGGCACCCGGGTTCCGTACCAACGGAACGTGGGTGCCGCCGTCGTTGGTTAACGAACCCAACTGAGTCGCAGAAGTGCGCGTTTTGAGCGCTCTAAACGCGCACAAATGCGACCCAGTTGGGTGAGAACGCGGCGAACGCAGACATCCGATCATTGCCGTCTACTATGGGTCCATGGCTGTCACAGATGAGGCGATCGGCAAGATCAAGGACATGCTGATCCGCGGGGAACTCAAGGCCGGCGACAGGCTTCCGCCGGAGAAGGAACTCAGCGAACGGCTGGGCTTGTCCCGCAGTTCGCTTCGGGAAGCCGTCAAGGCACTGGAACTCATCCGTGTGCTGGACGTGCGGCGCGGCGACGGCACTTACGTGACCAGCTTGGATGCAAAACTACTGAACGAAGCCGTTGCGTTCGTCGTGGACCTGCACCAGGACCGCTCCATCCTTGAGCTCTTCGAGGTCCGCCGGATCCTCGAACCCGCCACTGCGCACCTCGCCGCCGGCAAGATCACGCCGGAAGAGATCGACAAGCTCCGTGGCACCATGGCCGGCATTGACGAGAACACCCCAGTGGAGGAACTCGTTGCCCACGACTTGGAGTTCCACGGCATCATTACCGAAGCGGCCGGGAACGATTATCTCGGCAGCCTCTTGGAAGCCCTGTCCAGCAGCACGGTCCGCGCCCGGATTTGGCGTGGTCTCACGCAGGAAAAAGCCGTGGCGCATACTTTGGCAGAGCACCGGGCCATCGCGGACGCCTTGGAACGCGGGGACGCCGAACTCGTCAAAGCGCTTGTCACCGTGCATATCAGCGGCGTGGAGAACTGGCTGCGGCAGGCCCTTTAGCCTGCGCCGGCGTCCAGACCGTAGGCGCGGATCGCCGTCCCCTCAAGTATTGCTGTTTGCTCCGCCGGGCTCAGGGTTGAGACAAGCTCCAGGAGCACCTCGAGCGTCCGGCCATACGGTGCCCCCAATGTACTCACCGGCCAATCACTGCCGATCATCAGGCGGTCGGCGCCGAAGCACTCCAGCGCAAACCCGAAGAGCCAACGCAACGAATCCGCCGAGTACTCAACGCCGGGCAAGTGCAACCCTGACAGCTTGGCCACGGCATTTCCCGTGCTTCCCAGGGCACTGAACTCCGTCCGCCACAGCTCCATGCCGTCGGGGTCACCGAGAGGTGGTTTCCCCAAGTGATCCAGGACCACGGTCAGCCCGGGCAACTCCTGTGCCAGCCTGACGGTTGCTCCGAGATGACGGGGGAAAGCGTCGGGA
The DNA here is from genome assembly GCF_044748905.1 of Paenarthrobacter sp. NPDC089714. NCBI lineage: Bacteria > Bacillati > Actinomycetota > Actinomycetes > Micrococcales > Micrococcaceae > Paenarthrobacter > Paenarthrobacter sp. NPDC089714. The sequence continues at coordinate 392,510 of NZ_JBIVGX010000004.1, read as the reverse complement.
ACGTCAAAGGCAAGCCCTCGCCCAGCCACCAAACCAAGGGATTCGCGGACGGGTGGCAGATCCAGGAAATCGTCACGCGGATCATCGTGCACCAGATGCCGCACTCCCCTGAACACGGGATTCGCTGCAAAACGGTCCAGTTGGTTAGCTGCCTCGCCGGGTGAATCCAGCCGGATCCAGCCCACCACGCCCAAAACCCACGGCTGCCGCCCTGCGACGGCCAACATGCTCTCTGTGTCAGCCACCGTGTCATCGGCCTGCACCAACACCGCGCCCCGCATACCTGCAGCAGCAAGGACCTCGCCGGCCTCGTCCTCGTCGAAACTGCGGAACAACGCACCGTGCTGCGGCCCGAGCCACGAGTAGGGCCGGACCCCTCCGGTGACGAAAGTGTCAAGGCTCCACAAGTGCAGATGCGCATCAATCACGCGGCACGGCCTCCAACGCTGCCCACAGCTCCTCGGGTACGGATTCCTCCATGCGGACGGCGTTCTCGACCACGTGCTCCGGAGCGCTGGCCCCCACTGTCACATTGACGACGGCCGGATGCCGCAACGGAAACTGGAGTGCCGCCGTCGGAAGTTCGACGCCGAAATCCCGGCAGACAGCCGCGAGCGCCCGGGCACGATCCACCAAGGCGCGCGGCGCTTGATCGTAGTTGTAGTGGGCGTTGTCGGGCACTTCGGGGCGGGCCAGCAGCCCGGAGTTGAAGACGCCGACGTTCACGACGCCGGTGCGGCGCTCCTTGCAGCGGTCGAGCAGCGGGACGCTGGGCTGCTCAAGCAGCGTGTAGCGTCCAGCGAGCATCACGAGGTCAAGGTCCGCGGCTTCGACGCATTCGAGGGCGGCTTCGGCGGAATTGAGCCCAACGCCGATCGCTTTGACCACGCCCTCGGAACGCAGTTTTTCCAACACCGGAAGGCCCTGGGAGATCCCCAACTGCAGGTCATGAACGTCGGCGTCGTGGAGGTAGGCGATGTCCACGTGGTCCAGGCCCAGCCGCTCCAGTGAATCGTCGAGGCTGCGGCGGATGCCGGATTCGGAGAAGTCCCACACACGCCTCTTGTCCGCGGGGACGTCAAAGCCCTCTGGGTCGGAACCGCCACCGGACGAGGGCTCCAGAAGACGGCCCACCTTGGTGGAGACAACAAACTCGTCCCGGTGCTTATCCCGAAGGACTGCGCCCAACCGCTGTTCGGACAGGCCAAGACCATAGTGCGGGGCGGTGTCGAAGTACCGGATACCGGCGTCCCACGCTGCGAGCACGGTGGCAAGCGCTTCACCGTCAGGGATGGCACGGTAGAGGTTCCCGATCCCGGCCCCACCAAAGCCGAGTCTCCCGAGCTTGGGGATTTCAGCGGATTGAGTGTTCATGGCAATTCCCATACCTTCTGGATACCCGAATCGTCACCGGAGTAATCGTCCTGGACCTCAAGAAGTTCAGCCATCCGGGCTTGCCAGGGCACATTGGCGGGGTGGTCGGCGAGCGCGCGGCGCATTGCCTGATAATCGTCCACGTCCACCACATGGAAGAGGTCCTGGCCGCTGCGCCAAATCCGCCAGTTTCGGACACCCGCGTCCTTGAGCGCCTGAACCAAGGAGGGCGGGATGTTCGCGTGCGCGTCAGCGTACTCGGCTTCGGCCCCCGGCTTCAGACGGGTGTGGAGTGCGATCGACTCACCCATCGACGGTCTCCGGTGCAAGGAACAGCTCCAGCACGGGCACTGCCACATCGGGCCGTTGCACGGGGAGCTTGATGGTCAGGGTCCCCGCGGGCTGGCCACCGGGTGTCATGTTCATGGCTTGCTGTTCGGGATCGACCTCGCGAAGGAAGACCTCCGAAGCGTCGTTGAGGAGTTGGGCGTACTCCACTTTTCCGGCCAAACCGGGGAGGTGGACGTATTCGAAAGGCCACGCGAAGAGGTGAACATAGAGCCTGTCTCCGCGCTGCGTGTAGCGGGCATCCGGCGGCGCGGTCCAAGCAGAGGGACCGGCCCCGTAAATGGCGCGGGAATGCAGCTTCATCCATTCGCCGATCCCTTCCAAGGATGCCAAGGCCCTTGGGTCTAGATTCCCTCTGCCTGTGGGGCCGACATTGAGCAGCAGGTTGCCACCCTTGGATACCCCGTCCACGAGCATGCGGATGAGCAGGTCAACAGACTTGTAGTCCAGGTTGTCCCTGTCGTAGCCCCAACTGCCGTTCAACGTCTGGCAAGCCTCCCAGGTGACCGGGACGCCGTCGAGCATCATCGGCGCGGCCGGCTGGTACTGCTCGGGCGTGACGAAGTCTCCCGGAATGTCCAGCCTGTCATTGACGATGATCCCGGGCTGCAGTTCCCGAACCATGGCGAGCAAGGCTTCGGAGTCCCAGTCCTTGCTGCCTTTGCCGCCCCAAAAGTCAGGATGGCCGGCGTAGGAGAAGTCGAAGAACAGGTAGTCGATGGTGCCGTAGTTGCTGAGGAGCTCACGCACCTGGCCGTGCAGGTACTCGCGGTAGCGGGCCATGTCGCGTCCGCTGTTGAGATGTTCGACGTCGGCAGCGTTGCGTTGGGGGTGCACGCCGTCGATGGTGAAATCCGGATGGTGCCAATCGATGAGCGAATGGTAGAAGCCCACTTTGAGCCCCTCCGCCCGGAGCGCCTCGACGTAAGGCTGTATGAGGTCCCTGCCTGCGGGTGTGTTCGTGGCTTTGTAGTCCGTCAGCGCGGAGTCCCAGAGGCAGAAGCCGTCGTGGTGCTTGGTGGTCAGGACAACGTACTTCATCCCGGCCTTGCGTGCGGCACGGGCCCACTCGCGTGGATCGTAGAGGTCAGGATCAAAGCGCCGGAAATACTGTTCGTAGGCTTCGACGCCGAACTCTTCCCGGTTCATGACCCACTCGTGCCGGGCCGGGAGCGCGTACAGCCCCCAGTGCACGAACATGCCAAACCGGGCTTCTTCGAACCATGGTGCGTGCTTGATCAATGCTTGTCCTTCCAGACCGGGCCGTCGGGGAAGCTGTATTGGGCCAGTGTTTCACGGAGCATCTCATTCCCGGCGCCGGGCTTGGCGGGCGGCCAGTAGGCTCCGGCGTGGACGTCGACGGGGTCTACGAAGTGTTCGTGCAGGTGGTCCACGAACTCGATCATCCGGTCTTCCTTGGTCCCGGAAACCGCCACGTAGTCGAACATGGACAGGTGCTGCACGGCCTCGCACAAGCCCACTCCGCCGGCATGTGGACACACCCGCACGCCGAACTTAGCCGCGAGCAGCAGGATGGCGATGTTCTCATTGACTCCGGCCACTCGCGCGGCGTCGATCTGCAACACTTCCAGGGCCTGGGCCTGCAGCAACTGCTTGAACACCACCCGGTTCTGGACGTGCTCCCCTGTGGCCACGGGAATCGGAGCCACGCCGCGGGCAATGGCCGCGGCGCCCAGGATGTCGTCCGGGCTGGTGGGTTCCTCGATCCACGCGATGTCGTAAGGCGCCAAGTGTGCCATCCAGTCGATGGCGTCCTGCACATCCCATCGCTGGTTGGCGTCCACAGCAATCCGGATGTCCGGACCCACGGCGGCCCTGGCAGCCCGGACACGCCGGACGTCGTCTTCCAGTGACGCCCCGACTTTGAGCTTGATCTGCTTGAATCCGTCGGCCACGGCTTCCTTGGCCAATCGCGAGAGTTTCTCGTCGCTGTATCCCAGCCAGCCCGGCGTCGTGGTGTACGCGGGGTAGCCCTCAGCGAGCAGTCGCGAGCGGCGCGCATCCCGTCCCGGCTCGGCGGCCCGGAGGATGTCGAGGGCTTCTTCCGGGGTCAAAGCGTCCGTCAGATAACGGAAGTCCACCAGGGCAACGAGCTCCTCCGGGCTCATCCTCGAAAGCAGCTCCCATAGCGGTAACCCGGCACGTTTGGCCTTCAAGTCCCACAGGGCATTGACCACCGCACCGATCGCCATATGCATGACACCCTTCTCGGGTCCAAGCCAACGGAGTTGGGAGTCGTGGGCCAAGAGTTTCCAGGTGGCGCCCATGTCAGCAAGGAGTTCCTCGACGTTGCGGCCCCGGACGTGATCCCTCAGCGCGTCGATCGCAGCCTGTTCCACCTCATTGCCGCGACCGATCGTGAACACGAAACCGTGACCCTCATGCCCGTCTCCCGCGTCAGTGTGAAGAATCAGGTAAGCGGCCGAGTAGTCCGGGTCCGGGTTCATGGCGTCCGAGCCGTCGAGTTCCAGAGATGTAGGGAAACGGATATCGAAAGTATCCAGTGCGGTGACGATGCTCATGCGGCTCCTGGCTGCGCGATAGAGGAATTGTCACGAGCCTAAACATCCGATGTCTTAGTTGTCAACGGGTCACATTTCCGTATTATGGACGAAAACAGCACACTAGAGCTCGGATGTTAGTCCCGAACGCACGGAGGAAGCCATGACCTTGAAATTCGCCAGGCTGGGTACGGCCGGAAACGAACAACCGGCCGTCATCGCCCAGGACGCCCGCGGCACGGAGAAGTACTTCAGCCTCTTGTCACTGACCAACGACATCGACGGCCGCTTCCTCGCCGCCGATGGCATCGAACGGGCCCGCAAAGCGCTGGAATCCGGGGAACTGGAAGAAATCTCCGCCGAAGGGCTGCGCATCGGAGCGCCTGTTTCGCGGCCGGGATCCGTCATCGCCATTGGCCTCAACTACACCGCCCACGCTGCCGAATCAGGCGCCACCCCGCCCGAGGTTCCAGTGGTGTTCCTCAAGCCGAGCAACACCATCAGTGGCCCGTTTGACGCGGCTCCCATCCCGCCGTCGTCGGAAAAGTACGACTGGGAAGTGGAACTGGCCATCGTGATCGGCAAGGAAGCGTCCTACCTTTCGTCCATATCCGAGGCCGGCGAATGCATTGCCGGGTACGCCGTGGCCAACGACCTTTCTGAACGGGATTACCAGATTCCCGGCGCTGCAGGGCAGTGGACCAAGGGCAAGTCCCTTCCCGGCTCGACCCCACTGGGCCCCTGGCTGGTACCGGCCGCCGACGTCGACCCCGGCAACCTGCGTCTGCGGACCCTGGTCAACGGTGAAATCCGCCAGGACTCCAACACCTCGGACATGATCTTCGATGCCGCCACGATCGTCCACCACCTCAGCCAGTACATGGTGCTGGAACCGGGCGATGTGATCATCACAGGAACCCCCGAGGGCGTCGCATTGTCCGGACGATTCCCGTTCATCAAGCCCGGCGACGTGATCGAACTGGAAATCGATGGCCTGGGACGCCAGCGGCAGGAGTACTACCGAGCCGTGGCAGGTGCGGCACAGCCCGTTTCCTTCGTGAGCTCCAACGCCTAGGCCGTGGCAACCACTGTGGGCAACGACTTTGAAGGCCTCGCGGCACTCGTGACCGGAGGCGCTTCGGGCATCGGGGCGGCCATCGCGGACCGCCTCGCCGCCGGGGGCGCCCAGGTGGCCGTCCTGGACCTGAACCCGGAAGCCAGCCCGCACTTCGGCGTGGAATGCAACGTGGCCGACGACGCCTCGGTGCGTTCCGCCGTCGAACGTGTAGCCCAGCAGTTCGGTCGGCTGGACGTCGTGATCAACAACGCCGGGATTGGCGCCCAAGGCGACATCGCCACGAACGACGACGACGAGTGGCTCCGGGTGCTCAACATCAACGTCGTCGGCATCGCGCGTGTCAGCCGGGCCGCCCTGCCGTACTTGCGCGAGTCGCCGGCCGCCACGATCGTGAATACCTGCTCGATCGCGGCGACGGCGGGGCTCCCGCAGCGTGCGCTGTACTCGGCGTCGAAGGGTGCGGTCCTTTCCCTCACACTCGCCATGGCGGCCGACCACGTGCGTGAAGGGATCCGCGTCAACTGCGTGAACCCGGGCACGGTAGACACGCCGTGGGTTGGACGGTTGCTGGATGCCGCTGCGGATCCTGCTGCCGAACGTGCAGCACTGAACGCACGCCAACCTCACGGGCGGATGGTGGATCCCGCCGAGGTGGCCGGGGCCGTGGCCTACCTCGCGAGTCCGCTTTCAGGTTCGACGTCGGGAACTTCGCTGGCGGTCGACGGCGGCATGCAGGGTTTGCGGCTGCGTCCGGTCCAGTAGTGTCCGCGTAACGCAACGGTCCCGCAACCTCCTGTTGGCGCGGTTCGCCTATGCTCAACTCCAAGGCATCAACGGCGATCCACTTTGACCATTCAGGAGACATGGCCATGACCAACTGGCGTATCAGGGACTTCCACTCATCCGATCTGGACGGCATCCTGCATCTGTGGGAGTCGTTGAAGGCCGATGGCGTGGAGCCGGTGTACGCGTTGTCCGAGGTCCTGGCATCATGCGAAAAGGACCACGCAGTCGTGGCCGTGCAGGGCGACCAAGTGGTGGGCGCCGCCGTCGGACGTGCTGCGCACGACCAGGGCTGGGTGGTTTTCCTCGCGACGCTGACCGAGTTCCGCGGCCGTGGGATCGGCACCTCGCTGCTGTCCGCCGTCGAAAACCGCATGGCCCCGCACGGCCTGAACAAGCTCTCCGCGCTCATGCCGGAAACCGAAACCCGGGTGGAGGCCTTCCTTGGCCGCGGCTTCGTGGTGAAGAAGAATTTGCGCTACTTCGAACGGACCATCCCCGTTCAACGGCAGGAATTGGAACCGCTCAGTTTGCTCGGCGGTCGGATCCTGGCCCGCGATCTGTGGGAGAACGTCGCGGGCATGAAGCGGGAGAAGGAACTCCTGGAACGCAGGCTGGTGCTGCCCTTGGCCGAGGCCGATCTCGCCGATGAATACGGCGTAGTCCCGCCGCGGGCCGTGGTCCTGTTCGGCCCTCCCGGCACGGGCAAGACCACGTTCGCCAAGGCCATCGCGTCCCGGCTGGAGTGGCCGTTCGTGGAAGTCTTCCCCTCGCGTTTGGCGTCCGACCCCAAGGGCCTCGCCGGAGCACTCCGGGAGACGTTCCTGGAAATCGCCGAGCTGGAACACGCGGTGGTGTTCATCGACGAGGTGGAAGAGATCGCCTCCCAACGTGCCGGCGACCCACCCTCTCCCCTGCAGGGCGTCACCAACGAACTGCTCAAGATCATCCCGGCCTTCCGTGAGCAGCCCGGCCGTTTGCTGGTGTGTGCCACCAACTTCATCCGCGCCCTGGACACGGCGTTCCTGCGCCACGGCCGGTTCGATTACGTCATCCCCATCGGCCTGCCGGACATCCACGCCCGCGAAGCCATGTGGTAGCGCTTCATCCCGGCAACGGTGGTGGATTCTGTGGACGTCTCACTCTTGGTGGACCGGACCGAAGGCTTCTCGCCCGCTGACATCGAGTTCGCCGCACGCAGCGCCTCCCAGCGCGCCCTCGAAAAAGCCGTGTACGACGACGGTGCTGCCGCCGCCAACGGCCGGAAGGGACCGGTCACGCAGGACTACCTCGACGCGATCGCGGACACCCGCACCACCGTCAGCGACGAGGTCTACCAGGAGTTCCTCGAAGACATCGACGTCCTGGGCCGGGTGTAGGCAGGAGCTCCGGCGGGTTCGCGGGAAGCCTGCTTGTTCCTCCGGAAGTTTCCGGGGGTTTCGACGCATTTCCGCGACCCCGGCGCCAGCCACTTCTGCGGCGGTAACCTTTGAGCTATGTCCACGAATCCCCTTCGCCATGCCCTGGCACGTATGGGCGGACGCGATCCGCATGAAAAGCACCGCACCGCCACGCCCCTGGAGCTGTTCTTCGACCTGACCTTCGTCATCGCCTTCAGCGTGGCGGCGGGCCAGTTGGCGCACAACGTGGCCGATGCCCACTTCGGCGCCGGCCTGCTCGGATTTTGCTATGCCATGTTCGCGGTGATCTGGGCATGGGTGAACTTCACCTGGTTCGCGAGTGCCTACGACACCGATGACTGGGTGTTCCGCGTAGTCACCATGGTCCAGATGATCGGCGTACTGATCCTCGCGATGGGCATCGAGCCGATGTTCCATTCGCTGCTCGAGGGCGACCACGTGAACAACGTGGCCATCCTCATCGGCTACATCGTGATGCGCTTGGCCCTGGTGTTTCAGTGGTTGCGGGCAGCCAAACAGGACCCGGAACGCCGCGAGACGTGCCTCCGCTACGCCAAGTACCTGGCCCTGGTGCAGCTTGGCTGGGTGGCCGCGTTGGTCATCGAGACAGACGTCCTCACCACCTTCCTCCTTGCCGCACCGCTGTTCATCCTGGAAATGTCCGTCCCCGGGCTCGCAGAACGGAAGATGCGTACCCCGTGGCACGCCCACCACATTGCCGAGCGCTACGGCTTGTTGGCGATCATTGCCTTGGGCGAATGCCTGATTGGTGCCATTGAGACCCTCCGAGCGATCGTTGCCTTGCACGGTTGGTCCCTGGAGGCAGCCGTGGTGGGGGTCGGTGGAACGGGGCTGGCCTTCGGGATGTGGTGGATCTACTTCATCCTTCCCTCCGGCAAGTCACTCCACCTCCAGCGCCACCGCTCGTTCCTCTTCGGCTATGGCCACATGATCGTCTTCGCATCCATTGCCGCAACCGGCGCAGGGCTCCACGTCGCGGCCTACTTCATCGACCACGAAGCCCATATCAGCGCGGCGGCCGCCGTAGCCTGGATCGCAGTTCCCGTGGCAATCTTCAAGGTCTCGCTGACCACTCTCTATACCGCCATGCTGGGCGTGGACAAGCACGTACTGTGGAGCACTGCCATGGTGGTAGCCGTCCTTGCCGGAAGCATCGCACTGGCCGCAGCCGGAGCCTCGGTACCCGTGTGCATGCTGGTCATGGTCGCAGCCCTTGGCATCTCCATCACCCTCGACGAACGCTTGGGCCACAAGGGCCGCGCAGCAGCACTCCGACGCCTGGAGGCGGCAGCGGGCTGACCGCTCATTCCTCGAAGGAAAGCGTCCGCACCCCTGTAGTGCCGTCGTCGTACGTCACCATAACGTCCATGCCCGCAGACGAGGCGTCCCGGAGTTCCTCCCCAGGCAACCACAACGCGAAACGCCCCAGGGACACGGTGGCAGCCACCTCACCTTGGGTTTTGCTCTGGTAGGTCATTGCGACGACGGCGGAACCCGCCTCGCCTGCCGCAAGGGAAATATCTCCTGCGCCCATGGTTCCCGTGCCCAATGCCATGGAGCGCAGGTCCCGGGGCCCGAGAGGAGCGGTGTTTGCCGGACCGCCAATGGAGCCTATCCGTGACTTGCCAAAGAGGTGGAAGGAATCGTCGGTGATGCAGAGGGCTGAGAATCCGCCCTGTCCCGCAAGAACAACGGTTGTCCAGGCTCCCCGGCGTTCGGAAATGGCTACCTTGGCCATCGCGAGGTGATCCCTGTACATCCCTCCGCCTACGTCCTTGTTGGACGCCCTGCACTCCTCGGCCACGTCATGACGTTCCTTGGCACTCATGCCGGAGGGCACGGCCGTCCAGGTCGCGAACGCTTGGTCCCCTCCCGTCAGGCCCGGAAGAACCAGCAGACCGGCCGTCACCGCAGCCACGGCTCCGCCCAGCACGGCCAGGCGCCGGTACGTCCTTTTCTTCGGACTGGAGTGGGCTTTCGAGGGATCCGTTGAAAGGATGCGCACCAGATCCGACCGGGACCGGTGAGCATCGATTCGACTTGCCTTCGCGGGGTCCAGGGATTGCAGCAAAGTGTCGGTGTCTGGACGCGGGCTCATGGCGTTTTTGTCCTCATCAGCTCGGAAGTGAATTCCGCGGGAACCGCGGGCGGGTGGTCCATCAACAATCGAAGTGCCCGGCGTGCCCGGCCCAGCCTCAGCCGAAAGGCCACGGGGGATATACCCAGGACCACTCCGGCCTGTGTTGCATTGAGTTCTTCGAAGACGGCAAGACCCAGGGCTTCCTGGTGCACGGCCGACAACACGTTCCATGCCCGGCCCAAGTCAACCCTGTCCACAATCACGTCCATGCTTTCGCCCGGAGATTGCACGGCAGCCGCCACTGCCAAGCGGACTCCAAGGGCTTGGCGGCGCTGGTCTCCGCGCAGCGTATTGAGCAGGATGTTGCGGGCCACTCCAAAAGTCCATGCCCTCGCGTCACCATGCCCAGCGGGTACGTCCTGAAACCTCCGCCAGACTGCCAGGAACGTCTCGGCAACAGCGTCGTCAGCGTGGTCCGGGTGGGCCCTGCGCTGGACAAACTTGTGCAGGTCCTCATACAGGGACTCATAGAGCAGGCGAAAGCTGCTCTCTTGGTCCGACGACTTCGACGTGTGGCTCATACCTTGTACATGTCCCCCATGCGTTCAAGTGTGTCGCATGGGTTTTGAATTGTGTGGCCCGCTCTACGTGCCTCAAGGCCGTTGCGGAGCGCAAAGCGGCCCCGCAACGCTGTCAGTCCTGCACTGCGCGGGCGGCGATGGCAACCGTGAGCGCGCGCGGCAAACGCTGGGCGAATCCAGCGGCCACGCGGTTGGCCCAGCCGGACACCACACTGGCCGGAGTCGCTTTGCCACCAAGTGCCTTGAGCGCGGTCTCAACCACTTGTTCGGACGTCTGCATGACGCCAACAGCTGCGGACTCACTGCCCAGGACCTCAAAGAACTCCGTCCGGGTGGCTCCGGGGCACAGCGCCAGAACACGCAGGTCCGCGTCCTTGGTCTCGTGGGCTACGGCCTCCGTGAAACTCAGGACAAACGCCTTGGTGGCGCCGTAAACGGCCATGCCCGGAATTGGTTGGAAAGCCGCCGTGCTGGCAACATTCACCAGCGCCCCCTTGCCGGACGCCAGCAGTCCGGGGAGGAAGGCGCGCGTGATGTCCACCAAGGCGGACACGTTGAGGGCGATCTCCGAGGCGATGAGGTCAGCGTCCTCTTCCACGAACGGTCCCCGCGTTCCAAAGCCTGCATTGTTGACCAGCGTGTCCACTGCGATCCCGCGGCCGGAAAGTTCGTCCTTCAAGACGCGGCCCGCGCCGGGTCGGCCCAGGTCCAGGGGAAGGACGGTGATGGTCACGCCGTGCTTGGCGCGAAGATCCCGGGCCAGCTCCTCCAAGCGGTCGGCCCGGCGCGCCACGAGAACCAGGTTGGCGCCGCGGGCAGCGAACCGGGAGGCAAACTCGGCTCCGAGGCCAGAGCTTGCGCCGGTGATCAGTGCGGTGGTGCCGGAGTATGTCATGGTCATGGCAGATTCCATCCTTGTGAATTTGGGTTGAGACCACTTGGTCGATCAGAAGTAGCCAATGCCAACATCGTAGGCACTGCCTACATTGTTGTCAATGACTACTTAACGGCTAAACTGATGACATGACGGACCAGCCTTACCACCACGGCAAACTACGCGAAGCACTCCTGGAACGCGCCATGGAGACCTTGGAGACCTCCGGGGTTGAGGGGCTCTCACTCCGGCAGTTGGCCCGTGACCTGAATGTCAGTCATGCCGCCCCCGCCAAACACTTCCGGGACAAGCGGGCTTTGATCGATGCCCTGGCAATGGCAGGATTCGGCATCATGAACGGCCACATCCTTGAGGCCTCCCAGCCCGGCCGGGACCTGCAGGGCCGCTTTGTCAGCGTCGCGAAAGCCTATGTCGATTTCGCACTGACCCGCCCCGCCCTGTTGTCCGTCATGTACTCAACCAAGCACCAATCCGACTCCACCGATGAACTCCGCAGCATTGGGGAGCAGGGGATGCTGGTGGCCCTGGCACTCATTCAGGAGGGCCAGGATTCCGGAGCACTGGCAGAAGGCGACCCCGGAACCCTCGCCATGGTCTGCTTCTCCGGCCTCCACGGCACAGCCATGCTGGCAGCAGGCAAACATCTGGAGGGCAGCAGTACCGAGGCAATCGTCAAAGCTGTGACGGATACGCTCTGGGCAGGGATGGCCGCCGGAGTGCCCGCAGCCCAGGCTGCCGGACAGACCGTGGGCTAGACACCGCGTCGCGGGGGACTATAGCGCCGCGATGGCCTGCCGCACGGCTGAGCTGAGCTGGAGGTTCCGGCAACCGGCTCCCCCGGACTCGGCTTGCTGAGGAACGTAACCGAAGCCCAACTCGTAAGCCGGGTCCGCGTAGCCCAGGGAGGCACTCGCGCCATCGTGTCCGAAGGCCCGGTAGCTGCCAAAAGGCATCCGGCTGTGCGACTTCATGAAAGCCGTGGCAAAGCAGCCGGTTTCGCCGAACACGCGATCGATGCCAAAGACCTGTTCGGCTGAGACAACGCGGACGGTCTCTTCCGTCAACAAAGGCGCGACGGCGGCCGGCCCGCCTTCCGCTGAAGTGCCGGCCAACCCTGTCAAGGCGAGCGCATAGATCCGTGCCATCCCGTCGGCACTGGAAACTCCTGCCGCCGAACACAAGCCTGCGGCCCGGACCTCCGGAATATTGGGCAGGTCGAGGATGTCGCCCACGGTTGCGTTCGTTGTCAGGCCGAAATGGCTGGCCGGGTCCACCCATGGCCACGAGGGATCGGCAGCCCACCGGAACGGCGCAAACCTGCTCTCTTCGTCGGCCGGCAAACCGAGGTAGAAATGTGCGCCAGCCACGGACCTGATCCGTTGTTCGAATACCTGCTGGAGCGTCGAGCCCGTGATGCGGCGGCACAGCTCCTCCATGAAGATGCCAATGGTCAGCGCGTGGTAGCCGAAGGCGGCCCCTGGTTTCCAAAGCGGGGGAAGCTTCGCGAGCTTGGCGGCGGCCAACTCCGAGTTATTCACTTCCTCGAGGGTCAGCCCACCGTCGACGCCCAACAGTCCCGCTTGGTGTGACAGCAGTTGCGCCACGGAAATGGACGCTTTGCCTTCGACTCCGAACTCAGGCCAGTACTTGACCACCTCCGCGTCGAGATCCAGGACACCGTCTTGAACCAGCAAGGCGATGACCAGACCGGCCATCCCTTTCGAGCAGGAGAAGACGCCCGTCACCGAATCGGCGCGGATATGCGGACCACCGCTCAGGTCCAGGACTTTGACGCCGCGATGGTAGGCCGCAACTTGCGCAGAGTACTCAGGGTCTTGTTCAAGAAAGCTCTCGAAGAGTGCTGCGACGGATTCGAAACCTGGGGCGATCACCGATGAATGCATCCAGCCAGCCTAGCCGGATGCTGTCCCCGCCTTGGGAGTTATCCACACCCAGGGATCCCGCGGGAGCCCTTCAGGATGGAAGGCCGCCAGGGCTGTTTCCAGGCTCCCCTCGGGCAATCCCAGCGACCGGAGAATGATGTCCCGCACGGTGCCAGCGGCAATTCCGACGGCGGCAAGGTCGCCCAGCGTCACGGCGCCATCGCGCTTTGCCAGCCGCGCGCCGTCGTGATTAACCACCAACGGAACGTGCGCATATTCCGGGACCGGCAAGCCCAACAGCGTCGCCAGGTACGCCTGCCGGGGGGTTGAGGGCAGGAGGTCGTCGCCGCGCACCACCTGGTCGATGCCCTGGGCAGCATCGTCCACCACCACGGCGAGGTTGTACGCGGTGACGCCGTCGTTCCTGCGCAGCACAAAGTCGTCCACCACGCCTGTATAGTTCCCCTGCAACTGGTCCTCCACAGCCCACTCACTGACGTCGGCGCGTAACCGGATGGATGCCGGCCGGGACGCCCGGCGGATCTCCCGTTCCGCCTCGGACAAACGCCGGCACGTCCCTGGATAGGCGCCCTGCGGTGCGTGCGGAGCGGAAGGCGCGTCCTGGATCTCGCGACGCGTACAGAAACACTCGTAGGTGCGGCCTTCCGCGGTGAGGCTATCGATCGCTGCCGCATAAAGCCGGGTCCGCTCCGTCTGGCGAACGACGGCGGCATCCCACGTCACGCCCACAGCGTGCAGATCGCGGAGCTGCTCCGCCTCCGCGCCGGACCGTGCGCGGTCCAGGTCCTCGACGCGAAGCAGGAAGTTCCTCCCGGTGGACCTGGCGAAGAGCCAGGCGAGGATGGCTGTCCGCAGGTTGCCTACGTGGAGTTCGCCCGACGGGCTGGGGGCAAAGCGTCCTGCGGAAGTCATGGCCCAAGCCTATGCGGCCGCCCACGTGACGAGGGAACACAAGAGCCCCTCAGCTACCGCAACGATCCGGTGGCTCAGGGGCTCTTACTGTGCTGCCCGCGGGGCGGGCGAGTGCGGAATGACAATGCGTGAACAAGAGTCAATCAGCGGCTGCTTCCTTGCGGGAAGTCGTGGCGGACGCTCGGGAGGTGTTCCAAGAGCCCGGTGCCTGCAGGTTCCGGCGGTAGCCTTGCCCTGCTTCGTTGCCACTATTTCAGCAGCGGGCATACAGTTGGTGCAACAGACTTGATCTCAATTGATCGATCTGACCAGTCTGGAAACAAATCACCGGCAGGAAGTAGTCACATTGCAGGAACTGGACGCCACCGACCGTCGAATCATCGCTGCACTGGACGAGGATCCGCGGGTTCCCATCATGGTCCTGGCGCAGAAGCTCCACCTCGCGCGGGGAACTGTCCAGTCCCGATTGGAACGCATGGCCGCATCCGGTGCCCTGCGGGCCAACAGCAGCCGCGTCCTGCCTACGGCGCTTGGCCGCGGCGTGGCTGCTGCCGTCAGTGCCGAACTGGACCAAAGCCACCTCAACGAGGCCATCGCCGCACTGAGGGAAATCCCGGAAGTCCTCGAGTGCCATGCGCCCGCCGGCGACACGGACCTCATCATCCGCGTGGTGGCCAAAAGCCCGGATGATCTCTACCGCGTCTCGGAGGAGATCAGGCTGTGCCCGGGAATCGTCAGGACATCCACCAGCATGTTCCTCCGCGAGGTCATCCCCTACCGGACTACGGGGTTGTTGAGGGAAAGTGCGGATTAGTCCGCTTCTGTTGTGCACATAGGGCAGGAGTCCCCATGGGCGGGCCTGCCGGGCACACCTAGGATGGTTTCATTCGATCACACCACTTGGGGGAAGCATGGCGGGCAATTTCTACGGCGCGGACGTCGCTCAGCTGCGGCAACTGGCCCAGGACCTTGCCCGCAGCGCAGACCGCTTGACGCAGTTGGGCCAACAGCTCAGCGGTTCCATCTCCTCCAGTCCTTGGCGTGGAGCCGACGCTGACAGATTCCGTCACGACTGGACCGGCTCACATCTTAGAGCCCTGCAGCAGGCGGCATCCGGAATTGAATCCGCCTCCCAGAGCCTGCGCAAGAATGCGCAGGAACAGGAGACAGCGAGCGGCTCGTCTGACGCCGGACCCGGCGGTTCGGGCGGCGGGAGCGGCCCCGCGGGCGGAACGGCCCAGGACCTCACGGACCTTCTCAGCGGCATGACCCCGGACGAACGCGCGGCTTACCTGCGCAGTGAAGCATTCAAGCAATGGGCCCTTGAGCATCCCGAGGAGGCCAAGGCTGCCATGGACGCAGCGGCCGACTCCGGGCTGATCGAAAAGAAGTCGCCGGAGTACGCGCAGTTCCTCAGCGACTACTGGAACCAGCAGGCCATGCGGGAAATGGGCATCGATCCGTCCACGTGGGATACCAGCAAGGGCACCGAGTACAACTGGGAAACCATCAAGAAGGTCTACGACTTCTACGGCCAGGCCTTCCTGTCCAACCCGGACCTGCAGTGGGCCGGGATGGCCAACATGATCGGGCCTTCCTTCGCGGGCGGTTTCCGCGACATGGCCATGCTGCGTGATCTTGCGCGGCAGATCGCCGACAATCCGGCCTCGGACGTCCCCATCCCTGTGCTCGACCAGATCGAACAACTGGCCAACATGACTGACGACGAGATCAAGTTCTACGAGACCTCCATGCTGGACATGAACAAGGAGATCTTCCTCGATCAGGCACGGCAGCACCAGGCCTACATGAACGGTGGGATCGACGAGATCAACAGGCTGCGGGACTCCGGCGCCATTGATCCGGGCACCGCCGAGGCCTGGGCCCAGATCGATTCCGGTGATCCTGCGCAAATCAAGGAAGGCAACACGGCACTGCTCTACCGCGAGCAAAACGAAATCATCGCGGACGACTACACCAACATGCGGAACCATCCAGGCGGCGAAGCCGTCACCTACATGGTTACCTTGGCCGGCGAACCCTCCATTCCCGGCGCCAAGAGCTACCCCGAAGTCTTCCCCTACAAGTTCAGCGTGGAGAGCCCCGGACCGGAGAACATCCCGTTCACCAACTGGGACAACCCAACGCAGTTCCGGACGGACTTCACCACGGGATTCCCGGACGGGAACATCGCCGATGCTGATGCGCGCTGGAACCTCATCAAACAGGACACCCTGCCCGCGTACCAGAATCTCCTGGCCAACGATCCCCAGGGTGCCAGGGGCATAGTCGGTTCCGACTTCAATGACCGGGTTGAGCAGTACCGGCCCACCAACAACATTCCCGGAATCATGAACCGGTTCCTCGACGGGTTCGACACCGAGGTGCACCAATGAGCCATACCCAGCGCAGTGCAGGCGCGTGGGGTCGGAGAGTTGCCGCCGTTCTCGCCATTGGCCTGGCCGCCCTTACTGCGAGCGGATGCCGGATAACCCCTACGCCCGCGGCCACTTCGTCCTCATCCACACCGTCCCAAGGGAGCACAGTGATCACCTCGGAATTCTCCACGCTGGATGCATCAGGCGTCGAACAGATCAAAGCCGAAGGGCGGGCACGCCTGGACATGAGCAGCGGCTCACTCCAGAAGTCTGCCGTCAGGGTGGATGACACCAGCTACGGCCCGGAGATCAATACGCAGGGTTCCGGAAAGATCCAGCTCAGCATTGTTGGACCCAGCGGAGAAGTCACCGGCCAAACGGACCGGATCCGGTTCAAGACCACTGACGCCAGCCCGGACTTCAGTGAGGTGACGTACTTCCTCACCGCCGACTCCCCCGAGGACCTCTTCGCCCAGATCAGGGAGGGCGTGAAGAAGTACGGCATCGACTCCGCTGACGCCGAACGCTGGATCACTTCCGCAGGCCAGGACGCGTCCGGGACAAGTGACTACTCACTGACGTCGGGCACCAGCACTGGCCTCAGCGTGAATTACGACATCCGGTTCGACGGCTCCAAGGACACCCAGGTCATCATTGTGCACGTGAGCCCCAGCGCCTGATCCCCTGAGGCCCGCTTTAACAACGACGTCCGCTTTAATGACAGGGCTCTAGACCGGTGGGCCGATGTTCGTCTTCAGGTTCTTCATCACCAGCGTGGAGGTCAGTCGCTCGACGGCCGGCAGCGCCGCGAGTTCGTCGTCGTAGAAGCGTTGATACGCCGGCAGGTCGGCCGCTATGACTTTGAGCAGATAATCCGGCGACCCAAAGAGGCGTTGAGCCTCTACGATGTTGCTGCTCGCCGCCACCCTGGCCTCGAAGGCTGCCATGGTTGCCCGGTCCGCGCGCTGCAGGGTCACGAACACAATTGCTTCGAAACCGAGCCCCACGGCTGCCGGATCGATGTCCGCACGGTACCCGCGGATCACCCCGGATTGCTCGAGATCCCGGAGCCGACGATGACACGGAGCCACCGTGAGTCCCACCTTTGAGGCCAGCGCCGTGGCAGTGATGCGGCCGTCCTCTTTGAGGTGCCGCAAAATACTTCTGTCGATTCCGTCAATCACGCAAGAATCTTACCGACAACCCCTGACCCAGAGCGAAATTAGCGAACACTTATCGACGCATTTTCCCTAGAGTTTTCCTACCCGCACACCCCGGAAGGAAAACCCGTGAATCCGCAGCTCTTCGTCGCCTTCCTGCTGGTATCGGCCAGCCTGGCCTGCACCCCCGGCGTCGACTGGGCCTACTCGATCTCCGCCGGCCTCCGCCAGCGCAGTTTCGTTCCCGCGGTGGCAGGATTGTGCAGCGGCTACGTGGTCCATACCCTGCTGATGGCCGCCGGCCTCGCTGCCCTCCTCGCCGGCGTTCCGGGTCTTCTTGGCTGGCTCACGATCGCCGGAGCCGCCTACCTGCTGTGGCTCGGCGTCGGAACCATCCGCTCCTGGCGAGGTGCAAGCTTCAGCGCGGAAGCCGGCGTCGTACCTTCCCGAACGCAACTCCGCACTTTCCTGACGGGCATGGGGACCAGCGGCATCAACCCCAAAGGGCTCCTGTTCTTCGTGGCACTGGTTCCCCAATTCGTCACCCCGGATGCGGCGCTGCCCGTGCCCGTGCAGTCGGGCGTGTTGGGCCTGACCTTTGTAGCCTTGGCAGGCCTCGTGTACACGGTGGTTGCCCTGGCCTCGCGGCGGCTGCTGGCGTCCCGTCCGGGTGCTGCACGCGTAGTCACGTTGACCAGCGGAATCATCATGGTGGGTCTGGGAACCGTGCTGCTTTCAGAGCAGCTTGTACCGCTCCTTGGCCAGGGGCATCCCTAGGAAGCGAGCATCTCGTCCAAGCGCTCGTATCCTTCCACCACGCCGTAGTTCATGCCGGTGGCGAGGGCCATGTCCCGGGCTTCAACCGAGGGGTAGACCTCGTGGACCACTATCCTGGTCCGGCCATCGGTTTCCTCGAAGGTGGTAGTGCTGATGCCCACCTGGTCCGGGGCGCCGTCGAACTCGAAGGTCATGATGATCAACGATTCGGGGTCCACTTTGTGGAAGACGCCACGGAAGCCGAACATGGCGTTGGCATCGCCGCTTTCATAATGCCAACTGCCACCTGTGGTCGCGTCGTATTCGGTGACGTTGATGGAGGTGGTCCGGGGGCCCAACCATTTGGCCAGGAGGTCCGGATCCACGTGAGCCTTGAAGACGGCACTGACCGGGGCGTCGAATTCGCGAACGGTGTCAACGAACGGAACGCCGTCGTCGGCGGTGATGGTTGTTGGATTGCTCATGTCAGTTCTTCTTTCCATTACCTGCGGTCCCTGCGGGGCCAGTATTTTTGGCGGGGTCGGCCAGGAGTTCGTCGAGCAACCGGAACCGTTGCTCGGCAATCAGCCTGTATCGGTCTATCCAGGCCGTCAGCCGCTCGAGGGCTGCTGCGTCCAAATGGACGGGCCTGCGTTGGGCGTCACGGGAGCGCGTGACCAGTCCTGCGTGCTCCAGGACCTGGATATGTTTGGAAACTGCCTGCTTGCTGATTTCGAAAGGCTCAGCCAGTTCGTTCACGGTGGCATCGCCGCGGGAAAGCCGTGCGACGATGTCCCGTCGGACGGGATCAGCCAACGCCATGAACGCTTTGTCCAGAGCATCGTGATCCATGAGGGGTACTGCCTTTCGTAATCAACCAAATGCTTTATCAACAATTTGGTTGATTACAAGATTACGCCTCGTCACCGCGAACCACAATGGGCCTATTCGCCGCCAAGCTGCCTGAAATCGTTCTCCCACAACCGGCGCATCTCCGCGTCCTTCCGGATCACCTCAAGCGTCTCCAACTCCGCCGGCGGTGCGGGACGCCGCGAGCGCGGAGTCAGGGACATCCGCCCTTGGTCCAGGGCCAGAAGCGCCCGGTCCGTCAGGGCATCCTGGCGCAGGGAAAGGCTGGTCTTCTTCCGCCTCAGGACCTCTTTCAACGCCGCCTGCGCCGAATCGAAGTCTCCGCGTGCCCTCTGGGCCCGCGCCCGGATCAGCAGCAGCGCGGCGGACAGATCGTCCGTATTGAGAAGGCCGTTGGTCCAAACCACCACATCGCGGTGCCGTTCGAGGGCCAGCGCGGCTGTGCACCGCGCCAACGCGGAAGGCAACGACGGCGGCAAACCCACCACGGCTTCCAGGGCGGCCTCCATCATGCCCATTTCCCGCAGCGAGTGGGACAGCGCCAGGAACACGGATTCTTCGCTGAACAGCACTGGAACCTCAACGCGCTCGGCGACCTCAACCCGGGTGACCACCTGCCCAAGGTACTGGGCCGAGAACTGGCTGGCGTCGTCGTCGATCCTTGTCGCCAAGCCGCGCTGCAGCAATTCCGAGGCCCGCAGGTGGCCGCCGTGCTTGTACACGAGCAAGCCCGCCATGACGTAGCAAAGCCCGGCCCAGCCAGGAAACTCGCGGGCCAGGGCAAGGAGCCTCTCCGGCTCCGTGGACGTGAAGACGGCGTCATGCAGGACTTTGGCCTGCCTGCTGGAGAGGAATTTCAAACGCGGAACATCGCCGGCAACCGAAAGCCGCGCGGCACCGCGACCACCCAGGACGCCGGAAACCGCACCACCCAAACCGTCCGTGAGCCCCTTGACCGGCGTACGGATCCGCCCCTCCCGGAACGGGGTCAGGTCACGGGAATCATGAAAGATCGAGGCGAATCCACCGCTGGGACCGTGAGTCATGAACCCATGCTATCGGGCGCTGAACTGGCCGTATCCCCTGCTATCAGGGGCATTTCAGGAGTATTATGGCGGCGTCGGCAAGGTTTTCCGACACCCCTTGCCGCGGGCCGGTTCTCCATGAGAAGAGCCGGATAACAGCGTGAAAGGGAGGACTTATGACCACCGCTTCGCACCCAGCACACCACCATGCGATGGGTTTAACGCTTCACAACACAGCCATGGGAGTTGGCATTGTGTTCCTGCTGGTCGGTGTCCTGGGCTTCATTCCAGGAATCACCACCAATTACGGCGCCATGACCTTCGCAGGACATGATTCCGGCGCCATGCTGCTTGGAGTTTTCCAAGTGTCCATACTCCACAACATTGTCCATTTGCTGTTTGGCGCGGCCGGTTTGGCCATGGCAAGGACGGGCCGCATGGCCCGCCTGTTCCTCCTGGGCGGCGGAGCCGTGTACTTGGTCCTCTGGATCTACGGCCTGGTCATCAACCAGGAAACCGGCGCCAACTTTGTTCCGTTCAACACCGCCGACAACTGGCTCCACTTCATTCTTGGCGTGGCCATGATCGGCTTGGGCGTTTGGCTGGGCAGGGACGCAATGGACGAGACGGCGGCGCGCAGGGCACCTTAGCCATCCGCGCACGTTTCAGATTAACCACGACGGCGGCCGCTCCCCTTGCGGGGGCGGCCGCCGCTTCTCTTCTCCGGGTCTTACTGTCCGGCGGGCACAGGAGTGACGTTCGTGAACACATTGCCCGTGGAGTAGCCATCGAACCGCCACGGATTCGCGCCACCGCGGACGCTTTGGAACGAGACGCCGTCAAAGGTGGAATCAGTCAGGCCTTTGATGTTGGTGGGATTCACGTTCCGGAAAACGATGTCCTGGAACGTGAAAGCGCCCAAGGTCGCCGTTCCTTGCCCCAAGGACGGGCCGGCCTGGATATCGATCACCGGTTTGCTGTCCGAAACCGCCATTCCACACGTGGGCGAGTTGTTTCCGTCCACAGAAACATTCTTGACGGTGACGCTCTTGAAGGTCGCCGAATCGGCGGCAACATACCCGGACGGCGACTGGTTGTAGCTGAGCGACATGATGAAGGCACTGCTGCCCATGCAAGCCATGGCCGTGTCCCGGAACAGGAAGTCCCTGCCGCCACCTGCCATGTCGGAGGTGCTCTTCATGCGGAGGCCGCCGGTTTCCACTTTGTACATGACGTTGTCTTCCGCGAGCACCCGCTGGACCCACGCCGCCGTGTTGGAACCTACCGCGACGCCGCCGTGGCCCATGCGCATGTAGTTGTTGAAGATCCAGACGGCCTCGCTCGGCCGCCCTTGGGCTCCGTACTTGCCCTGGCCCGCCGCAAAGTTCACTTGGTCATCACCGGTGTCGAAGAAATTGTTCAGCACCATCCCATTGCTGGTGCCGCCGAACTCCAGGCCATCGCCGTTATTGGTGTTGTAGGTGGTGTGCCGCATGGCATTGACGGTGGTGTTTTTGCTGTCCAGGATCATCACGCCGTGGAAAGCCGGGTTGTCTGCAGTGATTCCCTCGAGGTACAGATTTTCCACGCCCATGAAGGTCATCAGGCTTGAGCGGTACTGCCCATAGAACACTGAATCATCCGGCGATTCAGGCGGATTGATCGCGCCCGTGAGGAACTCGGGATGTTCCTTGGCGTTGCGGAACTGCGCGGCGGCCAACACGCCGTCGTCCAGGACCTTACCGGCGGAACTGGCCACGTACTGCGGAAGGGTGTTGCCCGCTTCGTCGGTAATGGAGCCCTCGGCCGTCCGTTTCCACCCATTGCCGTCCACCACGCCTTGGCCCGTGATGCGGACATTCTTGGCAACGCTTCCCGGCTCGCGGCTTTCGGCTGACCGGCCGTTGTCCCCCGGCAGCACGCCAATGAGCGACGGCGGCCTCCGGTAGTTCCGATACTCGGCCTCGCTGGGGAGCGGGTCGGGAACCGGATACAGGTAGTAGCCCTGTTCCAACGGGTAGTCTGCGGGATCGTCGGAGCCGAGCAGCCGGGCACCGTCTTCGAGCTCGAGCGTCATGTCCGAGTGCAGGAAGATGGCGCCGGTCTTGAACGTGCCGGCAGGGACCACCACCGTGCAGCCGGGGGTCCTGCAGGTATCGATCGCCTTTTGGATCGCCCTGGTATTCAAGGTTTGTCCATCGCCCACCGCTTTGTACGCGGGATGAGTAATGACCACCCTGTGGCGAGCAGGGGTGGTTGTCACGGTGATGGGGCCGCTCGCTGCAGACTCAGTCCCGTCAGCCCTGATGGCAGTGACGCTGAACTGGTAGGAGGTCTTTGGGGCCAGGCCCGTTACCGTGAAGTTGTGGGCGACCGTGCGGACATGGAACCCATCCTTGTCTGCGGCGCGGAAGGCATCGACGTACTCCTGGGCAGGCGAATGGCTGCGGGCGTTCTCCTCCGCAGTCCCCAGGGGCTGCCCATTCATGTAGACGCGGTAGTCCACCACATCTTCATAGCTGCCCGGTTTGTTCCAGACGAGGTGGGTCTTGTCCTCTTCCGTGGCCTGCGCCGGAACACAAAGATTCTGTGGGGAAGTACCTGCACCCTGAGTGAGTTGGACGCTGCTGCTGGAGCACGCCGGGCCGTCAGCCGCACCGGGCCTATTGCCCGGCGCGGCGGTCCCCGGCGAGGCTGTGGCCGGTGCCGCCAGAGTAGCCAGCCCCAACGCCGCAGCCAAGGCGACCGCTCCCACGCCAGGGCTGAGCTGTTTCTTACGGAATGTCTGCATGGATGATCCTTCCCGGGCACAACGATGTGACCCAGTCCTGGAGCGCACGGGCACTCCGGCAATGGATAAACAGGTAAGAAAACGTTTTCTCAGAACACCCTAGGAAGGAAGAAGGGTCAGGTCAAGCCTGCGTTCCGGAATTGCCGTTCATGGCATCTGGGCGAACAGCGCATGACAAGAGCTAGACCGGCGGGCGTCCACCCAAGCGCGTGGTGACCTTGGCGGCTGCTTCGAGGCATGCGTCGCCGAGGCTGTTGAGGGTGTCCTGCGAAACGCGGAATTTGGGGGCGGGAACGAGCACAGCCGCAACAATGTGGCCTCTATGGTCGTAAACGGGCGAGGCAACACCTACCTCCTCGATGGAGGTCTCCCCGAAGTTGACGGCCCAACCCCGCGCGCCGGCTTCCTCCAGCCGCTGCAGGTAGGCGTCGATGGAAGCTTCGTCCAACCCTGGCAAGGTAATCGAACCGCTGCGGAGCAGGCCCCGGACCCGCTCCGCATCCTCCGCAGCGAGGAAGACTTGGACGGACGAGCTCAGTGCCTCGTTGTACCGAGCCCCCAGCGGAGCAAGGTGCTTGACCTGATGGCGGCTGGGGATCTGCTCCACGCACATGGACTCGACGCCGTTCCACACCATGAGGGCGCTGGTCTCACCGGTACGTTCGGTCAGCTCGCGCAAAACGGGGTATGCGACGCGCCGCTCCTCGAGTTCCGCCAGGAGCGGGCCCGCCATCGCGATCATCCCCAGCCCCAAGCGGAACCGGCGCGAATCGACGTCGCGCTCCACTAAACCTTCTTGCTCCAAAGTGGCCAGTATCCGCGAAACGGTGCTCTTGTGGAGGCCAATCCTGCCTGCGATTTCGGTGACGCCCAGCAATGGTTCCTCGGCACTGAAGCTCTTCAGCACAGCTACGGCGTTGACGATGACGGAGGCACCTTTGCCTTCGCCATTGTTGTTGCTGCTGTCAGGAGTCGCGCTGGATTCCGTGGGAGTCATGGATTCACTATATTTCGCTGCGGGTGGTCCGCCGGTCCCGGCGCAGGGCCGGTGGACACTGTGCACCATGTCCACCGGCCCGTCACGCTAGGCTCCGATGATGTTGTACTCGGGGCCGAACGGGAACTTGGTGATGTTCTCCGCGCCGTCCTCGCCCACAACCAGGATGTCGTGCTCGCGGTAGCCACCGGCACCCGGCTGCCCGTCCAGCACCGTGATCATTGGCTCCATGGACACCACCATGCCCGGTTCGAGCACGGTATCGATGTCCTCGCGGAGCTCCAGCCCCGCTTCGCGGCCGTAGTAGTGGCTGAGCACGCCGAACGAGTGGCCGTAGCCGAAGGTCCGGTTCGCGAGGAGGCCGTGGCTGACGTAGATCTCGTTCAGCTCAGCGGCGATGTCCTTGCACACAGCGCCGGGCGTGATGAGTTCCAGACCGCGCTTGTGGACCTCCACGTTGATGTTCCACAGTTCCAGCGATCGGGCATCGGGTTCGCCGTAGAAGAGCGTCCGCTCAAGGGCCGTGTAATAGCCGCTGGTCATGGGGAAGCAGTTCAGCGACAGGATGTCGTGTTCCTGGATCTTCCGGGTAGTGGCCCAGTTATGGGCGCCGTCGGTGTTGATGCCGGACTGGAACCACACCCACGTGTCACGGATTTCGGAGTCCGGGAAGGTCCGCGCGATCTCGTGGACCATGGCTTCGGTACCGATCAGGGCAACCTCGTACTCGGTGATGCCGGCCGTGATGGCATTGCGGATGGCTTCGCCGCCGAGGTCGCCAATGCGGGCACCGTGCTTGATGACCGCGATTTCCTCGGCCGACTTGATCATGCGCTGGCGCATCGCGGCCTGGGCAACATCAACCAGAGCGGCGTCCGCGAAGGCCGCCTGGATCTTGTTGCGGTTGTCGAGCGGCAAGGAGTCGTCCTCGACGCCGATGCGGCGCGGCTTGATGCCGCGGGTGCGAAGGACTTCCTGGATGGCGTGGATGTAGTTATCCCGGCGCCAGTCCGTGTAAACGAGGTTTTCGCCGTAGCTGCGGCGCCAAGGCATCCCGGCGTCGATATTCGCCGTGATGGTGACCGTGTCATCCTTGGTGACCACCATGCCGTAGGAACGGCCGAAGTAGGTGAAGAGGAAGTCGGAGTAGTACTTGATGGAGTGGTAGCTGGTGAGGACTACGGCGTCGAGGTCCTTCTCCGCCATGATGCTGCGGAGGCCGGCAAGGCGACGCTCGAACTCGGCGTCGGAGAACGTCAGCGAAACCTTGTCGCCGTTATTGAGGACCTTGAGGCGCTCCAGTTTGGCGACGTCGTTGACAGCCTGGTCTTGGGTGATGGTCATGGGTGTTCCTTTCGATAGGTGTGGTTGTTTGTCAGTCCTGCTGCAGGGGTTTCTTGGAAGTCTCCGCGGCAAAGAGGACTGCGATCAGGGAAACAATGGAGGCGGCTACGAGGTACCAGCCGGGAGCCAACTGGTTGTGCGTCAAGCCGATCAGGAGGGTCGCCATGAACGGGGCGGTGCCGCCGAACAGGGCGTTGGAGAGGTTGAAGCTCACGGCGAATCCCGTGTAGCGGACCTTGGTGGGAAACAGTTCGGCGAGGAAGCTGGGCAGGGTGCCGTCGTTGAGGGTCAGCATGCCGCCCAACAGGATCTGCACCAGCACGATCACCAGGAAGTTCCGCGTATCCAGCAGCATGAACGCCGGCACGGTCAGCAGCACGAAGAGGATGGACGCCGTGAGGAGCATCCGCTTCCGGCCGAATTTGTCCGATGCGATACCGGTCAGGAAGATAAACCCGATGTAGCTCGCCAAGGCAATGGTCGTGGCCAGGAACGACTCCGTGGCACCGAACCCCAGTTCCTCCGACAGATACGTGGGCATGTAGCTGAGGATCACGTAGAAACCGACGGCGTTCAGCAGCACCGCACCGGTGGCGATGATCAACTGCCGCTTGTAGAGGCGGAACATCGCGAACGCGGGCGCCTTCACGGCGTGATCCTGGTCGGCGAGCTCGCGGAACGCTGGAGTGTCCTCAAGCTTGGTCCGGATGTACCTGCCGATCAGGCCCATAGGAGCCGCAAGCAGGAACGGCAAGCGCCAGCCCCACTCATTAAGCTGCTCGGGCGTCATGGCTGAACTCAGCAGGGCGGCCAGCAAGGAACCCAGCAACAGTCCCGCTGCGGTACTTGCAGGCACGACGGCGGCATAGAGTCCGCGCCGATGGGCCGGCGCATACTCCACGAGGAAGGCGGACGCCCCGGCGTACTCCCCCGCCGCCGAGAAGCCTTGGACCACCCTGACCAGCAGGAGCAGGATGGGGGCCATCACGCCGATGGTGGCGTACCCGGGTATGAGGGCGATGCAGAACGTGGCTATGGACATCAACAGGATCGAGAGGCTCAGTGCCTGCTTGCGGCCAAGCCTGTCTCCGATGTGGCCCCAGATGAAACCGCCGAGCGGCCTAACGAAGAAGCTCACGGCGAAGACACCGAACGTTGCCAGGAGTGCGGTCTGCCGGTCGGATTCCGGGAAGAAGACTGTGGAGATGATGCCGGCAAGGTAGCCGTAAACGGCGTAGTCGAACCATTCGACGAAGTTGCCGATGAAGCTCGCAGTGACAACTCGTCGTCGAGTGTCTTTGCTGACTGTGTGGTTGTTTGTGGTCTTGGCGCCGAGAGCGGTCGTTTGCTCGGCTGCCACAGAGGATTCATTGCTCATGTGTCCACCAAAATCATTTGGGTTGCATTCAACGCAACGCTGTTGCACCAGATTATGTGTGAGCGACGCCACGGTCAAGGGCTAAATTTTCGAAAGTTTTTATTGAGTTCCGACCGTAAAGAGCGAGGCGCGGCATTCAAGACCGCAAACCGGGGGAAATCACACTTGTTGCATTAAAATCAACTCAGTTGCCACCGACGCTCTCTCACCAAACACCCCCTACAGCCAAACGCTCTCCCACCAAACACCCCCACCCGCCCAAACGCTCTCTCAACGGCAAGAACGCTCGACGTCGGCACCCAGGCGGGTGTCGACGTCGTACGCCAGGGGCCAACCACCCGAGGACGGGAGAGCGGGATCGCCATAAGGGGCGATCGGCGAGAGAGGGAACGCCATTACGGGCGGTTTGGTGAGGGAAGGCTGGTAGGCGGGGGCATCCGGCAACGCGCGCCTAAGGGAGGAAGACCGAGCGCGCAGAGGATGGCGCCTCCGCCAGGGACGGGACAGAGGGACCCCTAGAACAGGCGGTTCGGTGAGAGAGGGATCGCCATAAGGGGCGATCGGTGAGAGAGGGACCGCCAAAAAGGGCGGTTTGGTGAGAGAGCGTCCGACAGGAAGGGCGGTTCCGTGAGAGAGCGTCCGCCAGAACGGGCGGTTTGGTGAGAGAGGGTCGGTTAGAGGACCTTGCGGATGGTCTCTTCGAAGCTCACCACGTGATGCAGGGCCAGGTTGGCGGCGCGCTCTTCGTCGCCGTCGGCAATGGCGGTGAGGAGATCCGCATGCTCGGAGATGTGGCCGGAGACCGAGGGCATCTTCTCCAGCATGTGGCACCAGATGCGGGTGGCGAGGTTGTCGTACCGGATCAGGACGTCCTCAAGGTGCGCGTTGGCCGAGGCTTTGTAGATGAGCCGGTGGACCTGGATGTCGTAACGCATGAGTTCCTGCGAGGAGGCATCCTGGCCTTCGAGATCCCGGATGGCCGCAGCAACGTCGCGGAGCTCTGCACGCATTGCCGGACTGGCCATGCGTGCGGCCTTGCGGGAAGCGAGGGGCTCCAGGAGCTCACGGATTTCGGAGACTTCGGCGAGCTGGGTGATGTCCACGCCGGTGGCGAAGGTTCCGCGACGGGGGTAGGACACCACCAGGTGGTCGCTTTCCAGTCGTTTGATCGCTTCACGGACGGGCGTGCGGCCGATACCGAGCTCGGTGGCGATCTGTCCGTCGTTGATGGGGTCGCCCGGTTTGATGTCCAGCATGATGAGCCTGTCGCGCAGGAGCAGGTAGGCGTTCTCCGCCAGGGATGTACCCTGCGGAGCTGTTTCCAAAGCTTCCAGTGCTGTAGTCATTGCCTTCTCCCCGGATGGTCGCCATCGGCCTGCTGGATAAGTTGCCGCAGACCTGTTGACGACTATGTGATGTCCAACATACTATGGCAATAATTCTAATATATCAGTTGGCTAATAGTCAGCAATCACACGTACTTCAAAGGAGAACACCATGGTTGAACCGCTGATCCGCCCGCTCGCCCAGGCGGACCCGGAGGTTGATCAGGCGATCGCCCAGGAACTCATCCGCCAGCAGTCCACGCTGGAAATGATCGCTTCGGAGAACTTCGCCCCCACGGCCGTCATGGAGGCCCAGGGCTCGGTGCTCACCAACAAGTACGCCGAGGGCTACCCGGGCAAGCGCTACTACGGCGGCTGCGAACACGTTGATGTGATCGAACAGCTCGCCATCGACCGCTTGAAGTCGCTCTTCGGCGCAGAATACGCCAACGTGCAGCCCCACTCCGGAGCACAGGCCAACGCCGCGGCAATGCACGCGCTGATCA
Organism: Paenarthrobacter sp. NPDC089714; assembly: GCF_044748905.1. Taxonomy (NCBI): domain Bacteria; kingdom Bacillati; phylum Actinomycetota; class Actinomycetes; order Micrococcales; family Micrococcaceae; genus Paenarthrobacter; species Paenarthrobacter sp. NPDC089714. The sequence goes on along the minus strand of NZ_JBIVGX010000004.1, from coordinate 364,061 downwards.
CGCCCGGCGACACCATCATGGGCCTCAACCTGGCCCACGGCGGCCACCTGACCCACGGCATGCGGATCAACTTCTCCGGCAAGCTCTACAACGTGGTCCCCTACAGCGTCCGCGAGGACACCCACACCATCGACATGGCCGAGGTGGAGCGCCTGGCACTGGAGAACAAGCCACAGCTGATCGTGGCCGGCTGGTCCGCGTACTCCCGCCAACTGGACTTCGCCGAGTTCCGTCGCATCGCCGATTCCGTTGGCGCGTACCTCATGGTGGACATGGCACACTTCGCCGGCCTGGTCGCTGCAGGTCTGCACCCGAGCCCGGTCCCGCACGCCCACATCGTCACCAGCACCACGCACAAGACCCTCGGCGGCCCCCGTGGCGGCGTGATCCTGACCAACGATGCCGACATCGCCAAGAAGGTGAACTCGGCAGTCTTCCCGGGCCAGCAGGGCGGACCGCTGGAGCACGTGATCGCAGCCAAGGCCGTAGCCTTCAAGTTCGCCTCGGAACCGGAGTTCAAGGAGCGCCAGTCCCGCGTCCTCGAAGGCTCCAAGATCCTCGCCCAGCGCCTCCTCAAGGACGACGTGGCAGCGGCAGGTATCTCCGTTGTCTCCGGCGGCACCGACGTCCACCTGGTGCTGGTTGACCTCCGCAACTCCGAACTGAACGGCCAGCAGGGCGAAGACGCGCTGCACCACATCGGCATCACGGTCAACCGCAACGCCGTCCCCTTCGACCCCCGCCCGCCGATGGTCTCCTCCGGCCTCCGCGTCGGCACCCCTGCCCTCGCCGCCCGCGGCTTCGGCGCCGGTGAATTCACGGAGGTCGCAGACATCATTGCGACGGCGTTGATCGCCTCGGCGAGCACCGGCACCTTGGACGAGGCGACCGCCGTCGAACTCCGCAGCCGCGTCACGGCGCTGGCGGACAAGTTCCCCCTGTACCCGCACCTTTCCACCAACGGCACCGGTGCCGAATCCGTACTCGAAGCAGAAATGATTGGAGCAGCCCAGTGAGTGTCGACCACCTCCCCGAACACCCTGACTTCCTCTGGCGCAACCCGGACCCCAAAAAGTCGTACGACGCAGTGATCGTCGGCGGCGGTGGGCACGGCCTGGCCACGGCCTACTACCTGGCCAAGAACCACGGCATGACCAACATCGCCATCCTGGAAAAGGGCTGGCTGGCCGGCGGCAACATGGCCCGCAACACCACCATCATCCGGTCCAACTACCTCTGGGACGAGAGCGCTGCCATCTACGAGCACGCCCTCAAACTGTGGGAGATCCTTCCGGAAGAACTCGAGTACGACTTCCTCTTCAGCCAGCGCGGCGTGATGAACCTCGCGCACACCCTGGGCGATGTCCGTGAGAGCATGCGCCGCGTAGGCGCCAACCGGCTCAACGGTGTGGACGCTGAATGGCTGGAGCCGGACCAGGTCAAGGAACTCTGCCCCATCCTGAACACGAGCGACAACATCCGCTACCCGGTCATGGGCGCCACGTACCAGCCGCGCGCAGGCATCGCCAAGCACGACCACGTGGCCTGGGCCTTTGCCCGCAAGTGCGACGAGCTGGGCGTGGACATCATCCAGAACTGTGAAGTCACCGGCTTCATCAAGGACGGAAACCGCGTGACCGGCGTCAAGACCACCCGCGGCACCATCAACACCGAAAAGGTGGGCCTGTGCGCTGCCGGCCACAGCTCCGTGCTGGCCGAGATGGCCGGTTTCCGCCTGCCGATCCAGTCCCACCCGCTGCAGGCCTTGGTGTCCGAACTCCACGAACCCGTCCACCCCACGGTGGTCATGTCCAACCACGTCCACGTGTACGTCTCACAGGCGCACAAGGGCGAACTGGTGATGGGCGCCGGCGTCGACTCCTACAACGGCTACGGCCAGCGCGGGTCCTTCCACGTGATCGAAGAGCAGATGGCAGCTGCCGTTGAACTCTTCCCGATCTTCGCCCGGGCCCACGTCCTCCGTACCTGGGGCGGCATCGTGGACACCACGCTGGACGCCTCCCCGATTGTGGGCGTCACTCCGGTGGAGAACATGTTCGTCAACTGTGGTTGGGGAACGGGCGGCTTCAAGGGCACCCCGGCAGCGGGCCTCACCTTCGCCCACACCATCGCCACGGGCGCACCGCACCAGCTCAACAAGCCCTTCGCACTGGAACGCTTCGAAACCGGTGCCCTGATCGACGAACACGGCGCCGCAGCCGTGGCCCACTAAGGAAGGCACGGACATGCTTCTTATCTCATGCCCCAACTGCGGGCCGCGCGACGAAACCGAATTCCACTACGGCGGACAGGCTCACGTCCCCTACCCGGAAAACCCGAACGACCTCACGGACCGGGAATGGGCTGAGTACCTGTTCTACCGCGAGAACACCAAGGGCACCTACGCCGAACGCTGGGTCCACAGCACCGGCTGCCGCCAGTGGTTCAACATGCTCCGCGACACCGTGAGCTATGACATCCACTCCATCTACGCGATGGGCTCGCCTCGCCCGGAGCTCGCGGCAGACAATGCCGCAGGCCAAGCCGGCGCATCCGGCCTCGCCCCCGGCGCCCCCACCACATCCACCTCCCCGGAAGGAGCCCAGAAGTGACAAGCCAGAACGCCCGCCTCGCCACAGGCGGCCGCATCGACCGCAGCATCACCTGGCGGTTTACCGTGGATGGCCAGGAATTCGTTGGCCACCCCGGCGACACCATCGCTTCGGCCCTCCTGGCCAACGGCCACGTCAACGCCGGCAACTCCCTGTACGAGGACCGCCCCCGCGGGATCGTCGCCGCAGGGGTCGAGGAGCCGAACGCACTGGTCAAGATCGCTCCGCGTTTCCCCGGCCACGTCGCCGAATCCATGCTCCCGGCCACGGCGGTGTCCCTGGTGGACGGGCAGAGCATCGAACTGCTCTCCGGCCTGGGCAAGCTTGACCCGGCCGAGGACAAGGCCGAGTACGACAAGAAGTACGTCCACACCGATGTCCTGGTGGTCGGCGGCGGTGTTGCAGGCCTCGCAGCAGCCCGCGAAGCCGTTCGCACCGGTGCCCGCGTCATCCTGATCGACGACCAACCCGAACTCGGCGGTTCGCTGCTTTCCGGTTCCACGGCTGAGGGCCTCGCCGAGCAGATCGAAGGCAAGCCCGCCCTGGAGTGGGTTGCCGATGTTGAAGCAGAGCTGGTCTCCGCCGAGGAATGCACGGTGCTGCACCGCACCACGGCCTTCGGCTCCTACGACTCGAACTACTTCATCGCAGCCCAGAACCGCACGGACCACCTCAGTGTTCCTGCCGCCCCAGGTGTTTCCCGCACCCGTATTTGGCACATCCGTGCTGCACAGGTGGTCCTCGCCCCCGGCGCCCACGAGCGTCCGCTGGTCTTCGAGAACAACGACCGCCCGGGCATCATGCTCGCCTCGGCCGTGCGCACCTACCTCAACCGCTACGCCGTCGCAGCCGGCCAGCGCGTTGTCATCAGCACCACCAACGACTCCGCTTACCTGCTCGCCGCGGACCTGCAGGCAGCAGGCGTGCCGGTTGCCGCCGTCGTCGACGCCCGTCCGCAGATCAGCGAAAAGGCCGCAGCCGCCGTCGAATCCGGCCTCCGGGTCCTGATCGGCAGCGCAGTTGCCGATACCAGCGCTGATGAGGCCGGTCGCCTGAACGGCGTGACCGTCCGCAGCATCAACGACGACGGCGAACTCACCTCGGGCGTCGAGCAGATCGCCGCCGATGTCCTCGCCGTCTCCGGTGGCTGGAGCCCCGTGGTGCACCTCCACAGCCAGCGCCAAGGCAAGCTGCGTTGGGACGACGACCTGGCCGGTTTCATCCCGTCCAGCGTGGTCCGCAACCAGCAGGTTGTTGGCGCAGGCCGCGGCAGCTACGAACTGCAGGACTGCCTGGCAGAGGGCATCTCCGCCGGTGCGGCCGCTTCGATCGCCGCCGGCTTCGAATCCGCCGTCACTCCGTCCGAGGTCAAGGTCCCCGTCGCATCCGCACCGACCCGCCAGCTGTGGCTGGTTCCCGCCCAGGAAGGCGAGCCCGGTGAGTGGCACAACCACTTCGTCGACTTCCAGCGCGACCAGTCCGTAGCGGATGTCCTTCGCTCCACCGGCGCCGGCATGCGCTCGGTAGAGCACGTCAAGCGGTACACCTCCATCAGCACCGCCAACGACCAGGGCAAGACCTCCGGCGTCAACGCAATCGGCGTCATCGCCGCAGCCCTCAAGTACGGCGGCGCGGACGCAGTTCCGGGCATCGGCGAGATCGGCACCACGGCCTACCGTGCACCGTTCACCCCGGTGGCCTTCGCAGCCTTGGCCGGACGCCAGCGCGGCGAGCTCTTCGACCCCGCCCGCGTTACCTCGATCCACCCGTGGCACGTTGCCCAGGGTGCCCTGTTCGAAGACGTCGGACAGTGGAAGCGCCCGTGGTACTACCCGCAGGACGGCGAGGACATGGACACCGCGGTGCTCCGCGAATGCGCCGCAGTCCGCGACTCCGTGGGCTTCATGGACGCCACCACCCTCGGCAAGATCGAGATCCGTGGCAAGGACTCCGGTGAATTCCTGAACCGCGTCTACACCAACGCGTTCAAGAAGCTCGCTCCGGGATCGGCCCGCTACGGCGTGATGTGCACGCTGGACGGCATGATCTTCGACGACGGCGTGACCCTGCGCCTGGACGAGGACACCTACTTCATGACCACCACCACCGGCGGCGCAGCCAAGGTGCTGGACTGGCTCGAAGAGTGGCACCAGACGGAATGGCCGGAACTCGATGTCGTCTTCACCTCTGTCACTGAACAGTGGAGCACCATCGCCGTCGTCGGTCCCAAGTCCCGCGCAGTGATCGCCAAGGTGGCACCGCAGCTCGCCGAGAACGGTGGCCTGGAAGCTGAGAACTTCCCGTTCATGACGTTCCGCGAGACCACGCTGGCCTCCGGCGTGCAGGCCCGCGTCTGCCGGATCTCGTTCTCCGGTGAACTGGCCTACGAAATCAACGTTCCGTCCTGGTACGGACTCAACACCTGGGAAGCCGTTGCTGCCGCTGGTGCCGAGTTCAACATCACCCCGTACGGCACGGAAACCATGCACGTCCTCCGCGCCGAAAAGGGTTACCCGATCGTCGGCCAGGACACCGACGGCACGGTCACCCCGCAGGACGCCGGCATGGAATGGATTGTCTCCAAGGCCAAGGACTTCATCGGCAAGCGCTCCTACCTCCGCGAGGATTCCAAGCGCGAGGACCGCAAGCACCTGGTGAGTGTCCTTCCCGTGGACCACTCGCTGAAGCTGCCCGAAGGCACCCAGCTGGTGGAGGCTGGCATCGCGGTCAACCCCGCGAACGGCCCGGTTCCCATGGAAGGCTTCGTGACCTCCAGCTACCACAGCGCCGCTTTGGGCCGTTCCTTCGGCCTGGCACTGATCCACAACGGCCGCAACCGCATCGGCGAGACCCTCCAGGCTTCCGTGGGCGACCAGCTGGTGGACGTGGTTGTTGGCGAAACCGTACTTTTCGATGCTGAAGGGACCCGCAAAGATGGCTGAGACAGCAACTCCCGCACAACCCGTAAACGCAGACCGCGTTCGTGAGGCCCGCCGCAGCCCGGCACAGCACCTCGCCGACGCCTTCGTCTCCGGTTCCGTGGCCGGCTCGGTCACGCTCCACGAAATCCCCTACCAGGCACAGGTGGGCATCCGGGTGGACAGGACGTCCGACGCCGGCACCCGGGTTGCGTCCGTAACCGGCGGCTTGCCTGCCACGTCCGGTGAGGTGGTCACCTCCGGTGCCATCAGCACCGTGTGGCTCGGCCCCACCGAATTCCTGGTCATTGCCCCCGAAGAGTCCCACGACTCGCTCGGTGGATCCCTGGTGGGCGACCTGACGTCCGCCCTGGGCACGGACTCCGGCCAGGTGGTGGACCTGTCCGCCAACCGCACCACGTTCGAGCTCTCCGGCAGCCGCGCCCGCGCAGTCCTGGAAAAGAGCTGCGCACTGGACCTGCACCCGCGGGTCCTCAAGGCAGGCACCGCCCTGTCCACGGAAATCGGGCACATCCCGGTGGTCCTGTGGAAGACCGGTGAGGACACCTTCCGGATCTTCCCGCGTGCCTCCTTCGCCGACTTCCTGGGACGCTGGCTCCTCGATTCAATGCGGGAGTACGCGTCGCCTGAGGTCCCGTAATGGCACTTAGCGTGCTTGATCTGTTTTCCGTTGGCATCGGGCCGTCGTCCTCACACACGGTTGGCCCGATGCGGGCGGCAAAGCAGTTCACGGACGGACTTGTTTCGTCCGGCCAACTCCCGGCAACGGTGCGCGTCCAGGCCGAGCTTTTCGGCTCCCTGGGCGCCACCGGCCGGGGCCACGGCTCGGACAAGGCGGTGGTCCTGGGACTGCAGGGCCACTCCCCCGAGACCGTGGATACGCGTACCGCGGACGACCAGGTGGCCGCGGCTGCCTTGGACGCCGAGCTGCGCCTCGACGGCAGCCACCGGGTGGACTTCAACTGGGAAGAGGACGTGGTCCTCCACCGCCGCAAGTCCTTGCCCGCCCACCCCAACGGCATGACCTTCCGTGCGTTGGACCACAGCGGCGCGGTGCTGCGGGAGCGGAGCTACTACTCCATTGGCGGCGGCTTCGTGGTGGACGGTGACGCCTCCGGCACGGACAAGGTGGTACCGGACACCACGGTGCTGCCCTACCCGTTCAGCTCGGGAGATGAGCTGGTTGCCCTCTGTCAACGCGAAGGCAAGTCCATCTCCGACATCATGCTGGCCAACGAACTGGTCTGGCGGTCCGAGGAGGAACTGCGCGAACGTCTCCTGGACATCTGGGCCGTCATGCGTGAGTGCGTGGACAACGGCTGCTCGGCCGAGGGAATCCTGCCCGGAGGCTTGAAGGTCAAGCGACGGGCGCCGTCGTTGTTCAAGAAACTGGCCGGGGCTGACGCTTCCAGCGGCAGCGATCCCTTGCTGGCCATGGAATGGGTGAACCTGTTCGCCTTGGCCGTGAACGAAGAAAACGCGGCAGGTGGCCGGATTGTCACCGCACCAACCAACGGTGCGGCGGGAATCGTGCCGGCCGTGCTGCACTACTACACCAAGTTTGTTCCGGGAGCGAACGACGACGGTGTGGTGCGGTTCCTGCTGGCGGCGGCCGCCGTCGGAATCCTGTTCAAGATCAATGCCTCGATTTCCGGCGCCGAAGTCGGTTGCCAGGGCGAGGTGGGCTCTGCCTGTTCCATGGCCGCGGCAGGCCTGTGCGAGGTCCTGGGCGGAACGCCTGGGCAAGTGGAAAACGCAGCCGAAGTAGGCATCGAGCACAACCTCGGCCTGACCTGCGATCCCGTGGGCGGGCTGGTGCAGATCCCGTGCATCGAACGGAACGCGATCGCCAGCGTCAAGGCGATCAACGCCGCCCGCCTTGCCCTGCACGGCGACGGCAGCCACAAGGTTTCCCTGGACAAGGCCATCAAGACCATGCGGGAAACCGGAGCCGACATGAAATCCAAATACAAAGAGACCTCCCGTGGAGGACTCGCCGTCAACGTAGTGGAGTGCTGACCATGACTGCCATCCAATCCGAAACCGCCGTTGCTTCCGGCGCGGGGACAACCGTGGAACACGTGCTCACGCTGGACTGCCCCGAAGGCCCCGGCATTGTGCACGCGGTCTCCGGGTTCCTGCTGGAGCACGGCTGCGACATCATCGACAACAAGCAGTTCGGCGACCGCGCGGAAGGACACTTCTTCATGCGCGTACATTTCGCGTCCGACGGCGACGACTCCACCGTGGATGCGCTGCGGGCGTCTTTCGCCCCCGTGGGCGAGAAATACTCCATGAACTGGCAGCTGCAGCGCCAGGGCTACAAGCGCAAAGTGCTGATCATGGTGTCCAAGTTCGGCCACTGCCTCAACGACCTGCTGTTCCGGGCGCGTATCGGCGAACTCCCCATCGACGTGGTGGGTGTTGTGTCCAACCACCTCGACCACAAGGGCCTCGCGGAGTGGCACGGCATCCCGTTCTTCCATGTGCCTGTCACCGCCGCCACCAAGCCTGCCGCCGAGGCACGCCTGCTGGAGATCATCGACGAACTCGACGTGGAGCTCGTGGTGCTCGCCCGCTACATGCAGGTACTCAGCGACGACCTTGCCCGGAAGCTGGACGGCCGGGCCATCAACATCCACCACTCGTTCCTTCCGAGCTTCAAGGGCGCCAAGCCGTACCACCAGGCTTATGCACGAGGCGTCAAGACCGTGGGCGCTACCGCGCACTACGTCAACGGCGAGCTCGATGAAGGACCGATCATCTCGCAGCAGGTAGTGGAGGTGGACCACACGTTCGGACCGGACGATCTCGTAGCCGCCGGTCGGGACACGGAATGCAAGGCACTGAGCAACGCCGTTCGTTGGCACTGCGAAGGGCGGATCATCCTGAATGGGAACAGGACGATCGTGTTGAAGTAAGGCCTTGCTTCCGCCTGCGTGCGGGGCCTCGTCCGTCGGTGAACGGACGACCACGCGGGTCCGCTGCCAAAACGCCGTTCCGCAACGGCGTACTGGGCAGCGGACCCGCGTTTTGGCGTTAAGGCAGCCGCACACTCAGTTCCTGGAGCAGCGCCTCTGCTGCTGCGCGGGACGACTCCGGATTCTGCCCTGTGATGAGCAGGCCATCCTGGACCACATGGGAACCCCAGTCCGGCCCGCGTGAGAAGAGTCCGCCCTTGGCCGTGAGCTCGTTCTCGAGGAGGAACGGCACCACCTCCGTGAGTCCAATGGCTTCCTCCTCCGAGTTGGTGAATCCGGTAACTTTCCTGCCTTCAACCAACGGCCGGCCGTCGGCGTCCTTCACGTGCCGCAGGACTCCCGGCGCGTGGCAAACGAGAGCTACGGGCTTGTTGGCATGGGCAAAGCTTTCGATCAGGGCGATGGAGTCCGGGTCCTCGGACAGGTCCCACACCACTCCGTGCCCGCCGGGATAGAAGACCGTGTCAAAGTCCTCCTGCGACACCTCGGAGAGCTTCACAGTCCGCCCCAGCTGGGCCAAGGCATCCCGGTCGGCAAGGAAACGCCGTGTGCTGTCCGTTTCATAATCCGGCCCGGCGCTGGCGGGATCAAACGGCGGGCGGCCTCCTGCCGGCGAGGCCAGCGTGATCGCAGCACCTGCCTCCTTGAAGGCGTAGTAAGGCGCCGCCAATTCCTCGAGCCAAAAACCGGTCTCGCGTCCGGTATCCCCCAATTGCCCGTGCGACGTCAGGACGATCAAAATCTTCATGGTGTTCCTCTCGGTTGGGTTTCACGCTGACTTCAGGTACGCATCCTTGCGGGCCACTTTGGTCCCGCGGAATTCCCAGTGGTCCACGCCGCGCACGCTGTGCTGTTGCCCGTCAGCGGTGGTGCCTGTCAGGAGCCATTCCGAGACACCGAAGTCCCCGCTGACAGCGTGCCGGTCGGCCGCATAATGGGCGTCCGGCATGGCTGCGAACCGGGCCGCGAAAGCCTCACGGAGCGCCTTCTTTCCGATCAGTCTGCGTCCCCAGGGCGCGGGGCCTTGAGCCAGGTCAAAGGAGCAATCGTCGGTGAAGAACTCCATGATGGCGTCCAGGTCATGGTCGTTGAAGGCTTCAAGGATCGCCTCGAGGGTTTCAACGGAGGCAGCCACATCTGCGGCGGTGTTGATGGTCATCAGAATTCTTCTCTCTGCCGAAAAGCCGTGGTGTAGCTCAACGCTAAGGAAAGCCGGCCGCGTAAAGCTTGCAGATTCCGCCCGTGCTGTTGCGGATTCCGCAGGAGGGCACCACACCGCAACCTTGACACCCCGAACCATCCAGCGCGTATGCTGGCCACCACTCCCCGCCCCCAACGACGTAGAGCCGGAGCCCCCTTGAGCCCAGCCCAGAACCCCCTCGAATTCCGCATCACGTCCGGCGACCTGATCGCCGAGCTCATTTCCCGTGCCCCCAGGACCGGAGCCAATGAAGGCGGGTTTCCGGGCTTGATGATCTACCGCTTCGAGGAGCCGGCCGCGCCGGTCTGGGAAGAAGTCAGCGAGCTCCACCTGTGCGTGATTGCCCAGGGCCGCAAGCGCATCACCATGGACGGCACGGACCACTTCTACGATCCGTTCACGTACTTGGCGGTCCCCAACGATGTCCCCTTCCAGACGGTGATCCTTGAGGCAAGTCCGGAGACGCCGTTCCTTTCCTTCGGCCTGCAGATCGATCCTGGCCTGGTCCGCGAGGTTTCAGCGGACATCCTCGAGGAACGGCGGGTGGCAGCCTTTGCCGAACCGGCGAGCCAGGAGAATCCGGCGTTCTTCTCTGCCCTGGACAGGGACATGATGGACGCGATCCTCCGCTTCCTCCGCTCCCTGAAATCGCCCACGGACCGCCGCGTACTGGCTCCGACGTACCTGAAGGAGATCGTGTACCGGGCACTCCAGGCCGGGCAGTATTCGCGCCTCGTGGAACGTGCTGCGAGCGAAAGCGCCAGGAATCCGGTCAGCGCGGTCATCGCCTACGCCAAGGAACACTTGGCCGAACCCCTGACAGTGGGCGAACTCGCCGGGCAGGCCCACATGAGCCCTTCGGCTTTCTCCCACCTGTTCCGGGACGTCACGGGCAAGTCGCCCTACCAGTTCGTCAAGGAACTCCGGCTGAACCGGGCGCGCGAACTGCTGGTGGAAAACAGGTCCACCATCACGCAGATTTCCCGGGCCGTCGGCTACGGCAGCGCGTCCCATTTCATCAACGAATTCCGCGACCGCTACGGGGCCTCTCCGCGGGCTTTCGGCGCAGCACAGGCCGGGTTGCTCAAACAGGCCCAGTGACGCGGAAAGCCCAGTGACGTGGAAAGCCCAGCGGCTTAGACGGCCTGGCTCGCATACCAGGCCGCCACTTGGGTCCGCGATGTGAAGCCCAGTTTGGCCAGGATATTTTCCAGGTGCCCATCCACCGTCCGCGGCGAGACCACCAGCTCCGCGGCGATGTCCTTGTTGCTGCGGCCTTCGGCCACGAGTCCCGCGATCTGGAACTCCCGCTTGGTCAGGGCCGGCCCCGCGGGTGTCCGGTAGGCAGCGCCCGACGGCGGCCTCCCGCCGTCGGGCTTCACGTCCCGGACGGCGCGTGGCTGCTTGGGTTGCGCCGGGGCTGTCACGGCGCGCACAAGCTCCAGCGCAATGTCGATGGCTTTGGCTTCCGCGGGCTCGCCGGTTTCCACGCCGATGGCTTCGAAACGGTCCGCGCCCAGTTCGCGTTTCAGGAGGACCGCCGTCGCGTCCTTGTCGCCTTCCAGATGCGGGCCGAACGCGGCAATCGACGTACCGAACCCCTTCCACACAGCCCTCGCTGCGTGGTGGGCGGTGGCGGCCTCCTTGTAGTGCTTGAGCGTCGCGAGGGTCCACGCGACATCGTCCATGGTGAGTGCCGTGCAGATCCCGTCCAGGAAGTCCCGCTCGATCTCCAGGGCCCGGACGTGCGCTTGCAAGGCGGAGTCGAGGTCGCCGAGGTGCCGCAAGCAGAGCCCCGAAACCCAGTGCGCGTACGCTTTGGCCCACAGCTCACCCAGTTCCCGGCTCTCCACGATTGCCGCCCGGCAGGCTTCAAGCCCGGCTCGAGCTTCCTCGGGTCCGGCAAAGGCCTGCGCCCAGGCCAGGTGGAACGTGGCGATGAGGGCGGACATGGTGTCCCCGGCAGCACGCTGTGCCGCGATGGCGTCCTTGAACATCCGGATGGCGGGTCCGAGGTCTCCGCTGAAGAGGTGGAGGAGCCCGTCCCAGTGATCGGCCTGCCCGTTGAGCAGTGCGTCGTTGCGGAGGCCCGCCACGTGCCGGCACTCCGCCAAATAGCCAGCTGCAGCGCTCTTCTCGCCTTGGACCAGGGAGATCCAGGCACCGGCCCAGAGCGCCTCACCGCGCTCGGCAGTGGGCTCCGTGGTCAGCGCGAGCATCCGGTCCAGCCACCGGCGCCCGTCGCTCAGGTTGCCGCCGGCATGCCAGTGGTACCGAAGCAGCGCCGCGAGCCGGGTGCCCGCCAGTTCCTCGCCGGGGGTGGACGCAGACCAGTCAAGGGCGGAGAGCAGGTTGGCGTGGTCCCGCCGGGCCGCCGCGAGCCTTTCGGCCTGGTCCGGCCCGCACCACGTGGCCACCATCCGCGCTGCCCGGTCCAGGTAATGGTCCCGTTGCCGGCGGCGGAGCTCCTGGGTCTCGCCCAAAGCGTCCAGCAGTTCGGCCCCGTACTCGCGGAATGTGAAGAGCTGGCGGTAACGCTGCCGGTTTCCGCCTTGGCTGGCCGAGCCACCCGAGCGCTCTGACAGCACCAGGGACTTGGCCACCAGGTGGTCAAGCAGGTCCAGGACTTCGCCACTGCTGATGTCCCCGAAGCCGCACACTTCCTCTGCCGCTTCGAGGTCGAAACCGCCGGGAAAAACGGTGAGCCGGGCCCACAGGGTCCGCTCTGCCGGGGTGCACAGCTCGTAGCTCCAGTCCACCAACGCCCGCAGTGTTTGCTGGCGGGGAATGGCCACCCGGCTGCCGCCGGTGAGGAGGTCGAAGCGCTTGTCCAGGCGCTCCACGAGCTGCGCAACCGACAGCGAGCGCAGCCTGGAGGCGGCCAGTTCGATGGCCAGCGGGATCCCGTCCAGCCGTTGGCAGAGTTGGCCCACGGCCCGGCGGTTGTCCTCGGCGATCTCGAAGTTGGGGTCCACGCTGCGGGCCCTGTCCGCGAGCAGCCGGACGGAGTCGAACGCTTCCAGGGAACCTTCGCCCAGGGTTGCTTCGTCCGGGGCGGCGAGGGGCGGGACGGTGTAGACCTGCTCGCCGAAAATGGCGAGCGGCTCACGGCTGGTGGCGAGGATCCGCAGTCCCGGCGCCAGGTCCAGGAGTTGGGATGCCACCGCGGCCACGGCATCCAGCAGGTGTTCGCAGTTGTCCAGGACCAGCAGGAGTTGCCGGTCCCGCAGGAAGTCTGCGAGCCGGTCCAGCGGCGCACGGTTGGACTGGTCAGCGAGGCGCAGCGCCGTGGCAACCTGCGATCCGATGAGCGATCCGTCTTCCAGCGCCGCCAGCTCGACGAACCACACGCCGTCGTGGAATCCCTTCCGCGAGCGCGAGGCGAGCTCCATGGAAAGCCGTGTTTTACCCACCCCGCCGGGCCCCACCAGCGTGAGGAGACGGGAGCGTGACATGAGGTCGCGACCGTCGGCAAGTTCCCGCCGTCGACCGATGAAACTCGTGAGGTCCTGGCCACCGGGGAGGTGCCCGACCAGTGCAGTGGTGCTCATAACCCTCCTGTGATGATCCACACAATACAGGTAGTGAAGGGGGTGGTTTCACCCATACGCAACGTCCGCAAAGAGAGCAGGCTGAACTCACGCAAACGGACTGGGGGAGGCAAGGAAGGTGACAACGGTGAAGCAACGAAGCGCATCGGGGTTCCACCCGCAGCAGACGGAAACCGCGGATGCCCTGCGGTCCAGCGGCCTGCAGTCCGGCGTCCTGCAGTTCGGGCACCCCGTGGCCCGTTGGGACCGCTGGAGCGACTGCCAGGTCTGGCCCGACTGCCTGGAAGCGGACGACGGCGGGTCCCCGGCCGAGCGCCCCAGGGCAGTTGCGTGAAGCCTCCCGAGGAATACAGGAATCCGCAACATCGCAGCAGGGATCTACATCCCTTAACAACCAGGAGTTACTCATGACCCGTATCGCCTTCGTTGTCTCCAGCGCACAGGAGATCGACCTCCGCGACAGCCCCGGGCACCCCACCGGCTACTGGGCCGAGGAAGCGCTCAAGTCCTACGAGCGTTTCGTCTCGGCAGGTGCCGACGTTGTGGTGATCACTCCCGATGGCCGTCCGCCGGTGGCGGACCCCTACGGACTGGAGCCCATCTTCCACTACCCGGATAAGGACAGGGACTACTTCGCCTCGGTGTACAGGACCTTCCACCACGATCCCGATGACATCCGGATCACCCTGCAGCACACCACGGAGCTGGAACTCGTGGCTTCGCGCAGGATCGCTGCCCTGCTGGTGGGGGCTGGATCATCCGATCAGGAAGCCCACCAGCTGGTCAGCCTGGCGGCGAAGACCGCGTGGCAGGAGAACCGGAAGCTCGTGGACGTCATGGTTGCCGAGGGACTGACCGGCGGCTTGTCTGAGGTGGCGCTGCGGGCAGCAGTGACGGAACTGGACGAAGCCAGCTCGGCCGTCGCCAAGGAACGCAAGGCCCGGCTCGATGCCATCCCCGGTTTCAACAACCCCGTGGCCCTGTCCTCGCTGGGCGAAGAGGACCTCGCCGGCTTCGACGCCGTCTTTGCCCCCGGCGGCCACGGCCCCATGGTGGACCTCCACGACAATCCGGACGTGGGGCGGCTGCTGGCCATCCTCCATGAAAAGGAAGCGCCCATTGCCTCCCTTTGCCACGGTCCGGCGCTCTTGCTGTCCGCACCGGAGCGCCACGACGGCCAATGGCTCTTCGAGGGCTACCGCATCACGTCGTATACCGACGACGAGGAGCAGCAGAACCACATCGGCATGCTTGGCATGCCGTGGCTCCTGGCCGACGCCCTCCAGAACGCCGGCGGGATCTTCGACGACGCACCCTACGCCTGGGCATCCCACGTGGTGGTGGACCGCAATCTCATCACCGGTCAGAACCCCAACTCCACCGAAGCAACAGCCGACGCCGTGGTGAAAGCCCTGGCACTGGCATGAGCGTCCCAACAACCCTGAAGGAGTCAACCATGTCCGTTAGTCCCCGGCAGACCGTCGACGCATTCCTGAACGGCTTCCGCCTCAAGGACGTCAACGCAGCACTCTCCACGGTTTCCGACGATGCCAAGGTGACGGTCTATCCGCTGCTGGTGGTGGACGGAACCAAGAGCGTAGTCCGTAGCCTCCTGGAAGACATCGTGGCGGCCTTCCCCGACGTGCTGGTCACCGTCAAGAACGTGATCGAACTCGAATGGGGCCGGGTGATCGTGGCCGAGTTCAAGATCGAAGGAACGCAGGCCGGCGATTTCCTCGGCGCGATCAACCAGGAGAAGCACCTGGACCTGGACACGGCGTGGCGGTTCACGCTTTCCGGCGAGGAGAACACCAGCCGGATCACCGGAATCGACGCCTACTGGTGCCAGAACCAGCTTTACCGCCGGCTCGCAGTGAAACGGCAGGACCAAGTCACGATCGTCAAGCAGAAGGTGAATGCGTAATGACACTCTTGGAAACCCCCGCAGGAACAACCGCAACGGCAGCCCCCACGACGGCGGGTGCGGCAGTCGCCGTCGTGACCGGATTCTTTGACGCCTACCGCCGCCGCGACGTCGTCACCATGACCGATCTGTGCACCGACAACGCCGACTTCTCCTACATCCCGTTCGAAGTCTGGGCCAAGCAGCGCGTTGTCCGCGGAGACGGCAAGGTGCGCACCATCGGCCGCGTGATCTGGAGCGGCCTGATCAACGCATTCCCCAACTTGGGCAACGAGATTTACCACATCGACGGCAATGACAACGGGGACGTCGTGGTCTCCTGCGACATCAACGGCACACAGCAGTCCGCCTGGGGGTTCATCACCTCCCAGGGGCAATACTTCGCCGAACCGCACCTTTTCATCATGCACGTCAACAGCCACGGCCTGATCGACAGCATCAGGGCCTATTGGGACAACGCAGGTGTCAACCGACAACTCGGCCACCTCGAAGTCGACTAAGAGAGGAAGAGAACACACCATGGCTCTGCTTAAACGAGAAGAATGGCAGGACTTCGTCCGCAACACCGACTGGACCCTGTCCTATGTGGATGACGAGGCCGTCTACCCGGACTGGCTGACCGGAACCGGAAAGGTCCCGCGGGAAGCCTGGCTGAAGTGGGAAGAGGGCTACAAGGTCAGCTACCCCGAATACGTCTACACGCAGCGCGAGAAGGAAGCGGCAACGTACGCGGTGAAGGCAGCCCTGCAACGCACCTCCACGTTCGACCACCTGGACGAGGGCTGGAAGTCATCGACGAAGATGCACTTCGGTGGCGTGGCACAGGTGGAGTACACGGCAATGCTCGCCGAACTCAAGATGGCCCGTTTCGGCCTCAACGCGGCCTGGCGGAACATGGCCGTCTATGGGCAGCTGGACGAGCTGCGGCACAACGCGCTCACCACGTTCTTTGGCCACGAACTGGTGGCCAAGGATCCGCAGTTCGACTGGACCCAGAAGACGTACAGCACCAACGACTGGGTCCCGGTGGCCCTGCGTACGCTGTTCGACGGATTCATGACAACCTCCAACGCAGTGGACTGCGCGCTCATGCTGCCGTTGACGTTCGAGACCGGCTTCACCAACCTGCAGTTCGTGGCGCTCTCCGCGGACGCCCTGCAGGCCGGCGACATCAACTTCGCCAGCATGATCTCCTCCATCCAGACGGACGAAGCCCGGCACTCCCAGCAGGGCGTCGCCACGCTGGAGATCCTGATCGAGCACGATCCGCAGCGCGCCCAGTGGGTCATCGACAAGGGTTTCTGGGCCAACGCCCGCGCCTTTGCCGCCCTCACCGGCCCGGCCATGGACTACTACACCCCGCTGGAACACCGGAAGCAGTCCTACCGGGAGTTCATGGAGGAGTGGATCGTTGACCAGTTCGTCCGCACCATCGAGGACTACGGGCTGAAGAAGCCCTGGTTCTGGGACGAGTTCATGCGCGGCCTGGACACCTGGCACCACAGCCTGCACATGGGCCTGTGGTGGTGGCGGCCCACTCTCTGGTGGAAGCCGACCGCCGGCGTCTCCAAGGACGAACGCGACTGGCTGCGGGAGAAGTACCCCAACTGGGAGGCCGTCTACGGCGACAAGTGGGACACGATCATCGACAACGTCAACGCCAACAACGTCGCTGCCACGCTTCCCGAAACCCTCCCGTGGCTGTGCTCCACATGCCACCTGCCCATGTGCAACCCGACCCAGTCCCGCGATGGATCGTGGCGCATCCGCGAACACTCACTGGACTACAACGGCAAGAAGATCCACTTCTGCAGCATCGCCTGCCGCCAGATCTGGTGGAAGGACCGCGACAACGTCAACCACCAGACGCTGGTGGACCGCTTCCTGGCCGGCCAGATCCAGCCGATGACCGTGGAAGGCATCCTGGGTTACATGGGCCTGACCCCGGACGTCATGGGCGACGACCCGGACTACGCAGCCTGGACCAAGGACTACGTGGGCCGCGAAGCCAGCGGCCTCATCCGGGTAGGTGGCTAGCCATGACCGAGCAGAAGATCGAACTCGGCGTCGAAGACCGGGCACCGGAGCTTGTCCCGCTCAACGCCATCTTCTCCACGGACTTCGTGTCCATCCTGGTCCCCGTGACCACGGCCAACACCATGGACGAGGTAGCGGCCGCCGTCGCGCACCATTCCGAAGGACGCCGGGTGCGGGCACTCCCCTACCCCAAGGTGGTGGTCCACAAAGGCCGCACGCTGCCCGGCTACATGACTGTGGCAGAAGCCGGCATCACCGCCCTCGATTTCGTTGCGGTGGAGTACGACACATCAGGAGCTGCATCATGAAGAACCCCGTAGGCCCGGTCTTCAGGATCGGCGACGAAGTGGACAAGATCATCTCCGCCTTGGAAGACGACAACCCGGACACCGAGATCGAGGTCATTGACCGCGGCGCGTACGTGCGGGTCCAGGCCGAAGACAAGCTGGTGCTCACCGAACCGACGCTCCAGGACCACCTCGGCCCGGACTACCGCATCCGGTCCCTGGAGATCGTGATGTCTTCCTTCTCCGGCCGCGTCTCCACGGAGAGCGACTCCATCATCTGGCAAACAGCCGAGTCCGCGAAGGCCGGCGCCACGAAGGGAAGCAACTGATGAACGCCCCCGCACCACGGCAGCGCAAGCTCCGCACGTTCAGCGCCTTCGGCGATGTCCGCCGGCTGCCCAGCGAATACGAAATCGTCACGCACGCGCAGAACTGGAACACCCGCGCCGGCAAGGCCAGCGTGTTCGAGCAGAACCCGTCGTCGCCGGGCAACCTCTGGTTCCTCACCTACCGCGAGAACTCGCCGTTCCAGGCCGATAACTGGGAGGACTTCCGCGACCCGGACCAGATCGCCTACCGGTCGTACGTGAACCTGCAGGCCAGCGAACAGACAAAGCTCGACGGCGTCCTGGAACAGTACGCCGCTGCCGACGAGTCTCTGAGCCAGACCCAGGTGGAGATCCTCGGAACGCTGTTCACCCCATCCCGCTTCCTGGTCCATGGGTTCCAGCAGGCCGAGGCCTACGTTGGCTTCATCGGCCCCAGCTCCTACGTGACCTCCGCAGCCGGTTATGCCAATGCCGACTTCCTGCGCCGCGTCACCACCATCGCCTACCGGACCAGGGCTTTGCAGATCGCCCACCCTGAATCCGGCATCGGAGACCGCGAACGGGAGATCTGGGAGCAGCACCCTGCCTGGCAGCCGGCGCGCGAAGCGATCGAACGGGCCTTGATCGCCTACGACTGGGGTGAGGCTTTCACCTCGCTGAACCTCGTCCTCGGACCCACCCTGGACGACCTGCTGATCCGCCAGTTCGGCGAGGTCAGCCGGGCCAACGGCGACGAACAATCCTGGTTGCTGTCCAACCATCTTGCGGAGGACAGCAACCGGCGCAACCGCTGGAGCGGGGCGCTGGCCAAGTATGCGCTGGCGCAGCGCCCATCCAACGAGGCTCCCCTGCACAAGTGGATCAACCGATGGTCGGAGCTCGCGGACGCCGCAGTTGAGGGGCTTGCCCCGCTGCTTGGCATTTCGGCGGCGGAAGCCGTTGCAGGCGCACGGACATCCCGGGCGCAGTACCACCAGGACATCTTCGAAATGGCAGAGAAAGTGAGCTGATCGAAATGAGCGAAACAATCCCACAGACGTGGCACGAAGTCTCCAACATCGACGACCTCTGGGAAGGCGAGATGACCGCCGTCGAGGTTGAAGGCAAATCAGTCCTCCTGGTCAACAACGACGGCGAGGTGCTGGCGTTCAAGAACCGTTGCCCCCACCAGGAGTGGCCGTTGGACGACGGCGATCTCGACGGCAGGAAACTTACCTGCGCCCAGCACCTGTGGGAGTTCGATGTCTGCACCGCCAAGGGCATCAACCCGTCCACGCATCACCTGACCCAGTACCCGTGCCAGGTGAACGATGAGGACGGCACCATTTCGGTGAGCATCCCATGAGCAGGGTGGTCCTGGTCGGCGGCGGGGTGGCCACCACTGCCACCGCCGCCGGCCTCCGCAGCGCCGGGTTCGACGGCGACATCGTCCTCGTGGCTGATGAGGAACACCTCCCGTACGAGCGTCCGCCGCTGTCCAAGGAGTATTTGGCCGGCACGTTCGACCGCACGGATTTCCAGGTGAACCACGAAGGCTGGTATCCGGACAACGATGTGGATCTGCTGCTGGGAACCCGGGCCGTGGGCCTGGACGTGGCCGAGCGGCGGGTGTTCCTCTCCGACGGCGGCTCGCTCGCCTACGACTCGTTGGTGCTCGGCACCGGCGCACGGGCGAAGACGCTGCCCGGGTTCGGTGGCCAGCGGGTCCACGTACTGCGTACTATCGCCGACGCCGAGCGCCTGGGCGCCCAGATCAAACCGGGCCGCCACCTGGCCGTCCTGGGTGCCGGGTTCGTGGGCTGCGAGCTGGCGGCTGTTGCCGCCGGCCGCGGTGCCCGCGTCACGGTGTTCAGCCCTGGCCCTCTTCCGCTCCGGTCCCTTGGACCGGAAATCGGTGAGGCCATGCTGGATATCCACCGCGAACAAGGCGTGGAGATGCGCATGGAGGAGACGGTCACTTCCATGACGGAGACCATCTTCGGCCTGGAGCTCCACACCAGCAGCGGCGCGGTCATCGAATGCGATGAACTGCTGGTAGGCGTCGGTTCCGTGCCGAATGCGGAGATTGCGGCCGAGGCCGGGATAAAGGTCGACGGCGGCATCCTCACCGATGAGCATGGCCGCACCAGCGCACCAAACGTGTACGCGATCGGCGACGTTGCCGCCCGCTATCATCCCCGGTACGAGCGGCGGATCCGCGTGGAACACCACGACACTGCCATGAGGCACGGCGCCAACCTGGCCCGGAACCTCCTGGGGGAATCGGAACCGTTCACCGAGGAGCACTACTTCTGGTCGCACCAGTATGACCACAACCTGCAGTCGCTGGGCTATGCCGACGGCGGTTCGCGGGTGGTCCGTGGTTCGGTTGCCGACCGCTCATTCTCGATTTTTTCCGTTGTGGAAGGGCAGATCAGGGCCATGGTTGCCTTGAACCGGCCACAAGACCTGCTGCAGGCACGCAAGCTCATGGCCGTGCCGCACCAAGTCACCGGGGAACAACTCTCCGACGAGGAGTTCTCCTTGAAAAGCCTGCTGCCGCAGAGAACACGGCAGCCGCAAAGGGAGGTGCGAGCATGACCCTGCTGGCAGAAACCACAGACATCATGGTCCGGGAGCCCCAGCTCAGGATCGCAGAATCGGAAGCTTCGGCGGCGCTTGCCCGGGTGATGGGAAAGCCTGCGGAAGAGGCACGGGCCAAACTCCGCTTCGGGCCTGGAACCACCAGTGAGCAACTGGCCCGCGTCCTGGACAAGGCCCTGGCCCACGCCCAGCAGGCGGGGCTGGCACCGCAAACGCTGGTGCTTTACGCGGGAACCGCCGTGGCAGCAGAGGATATTGTCCGTATCCGCCGCAAGGCACATGGCGTGGCCGACTGGATCTCCAGCCCCACCAGCGAAGTAACCATTGTGCTGCGACCTGCCGGTTTGGCCTCCGTGACGGCACTGCCGTTCCCGGTCACCCGCTCGGCTGTCCGGCCCGAACCGGTGCAGGTGGAACGCGAACCCGTGGTGGAGACTCCGGAAGAGGCCACGGTCCTGGAAGCGTTGTACGAGGTGATCGACCCGGACCTCGGCGTCAATGTGGTGGATCTGGGATTCATCCGCCGAATCCGCATGGAGAACCCCGGCCACGCGGCCATCACCATGACGCTCACCTCGGCTGCCTGCCCCTTGTCCCACGTGATGGAGCGCAACATCGGAGCAGCATTGGCCACCCGGGACACCACGTTCGAGGTGCACTGGGAATGGGTGCCCAGCTGGCGACCTTCGGACATTACTCCGGACGGCCGCGAACAGCTCCGGGCCATCGGCTTTTCTGCTTTCTAAGGTGCGTTGTGGGGCCAGCTAGCGGCGGTTTCGCGGGGTTTGTTGCTCCGCTGACCGCTGCTGGTCCATGGCCTTGATGTGCTGGGCGAGGTAGCTCAATCCGTCCTCCATCTTGGCCTGCCAACTCATGGTGGCTGCACGGAGATCCGCCGCATCGATCGCTTCGAAGATTGCCGTATTTTGCTCAAGGATCTTCTTGGGCGAGAAGGTGTATCTGGCGCCGAGGACAGCGAAGTGCATGAAGGCCTGCTTGGTGAGCGTCTCCATGATGGCCGGTATCCGGTTGAGGCCGGAGGACTCGAACAGGGCGATCTGGAAGTCCATGTCCAAGTGGTGGGCCCTCGCCACATCATTGCGGCGGACGCTGTCTTCCAGTTCTTCGAGGTGTTTCAGCACACGCACACGGGCCTCCGGACTCCAACGGCTGGCCGCCCGGACCACGATTGCCCCCAGGGCCCGGCGGGCCATGTAGGTTTCCGTGACGTCGTCCAGTGTGGGTATCCGGACCACTACCGAGTCGGACCTCGCTGCGGTCACCAAACCGTCCTCGGTGAGTGCCCTGATGGCAGAACGGACATCCCTCACGGGCGCACCCAGCAGACGGCTCAGTTTGCCCAACGATATTTCGCTCTCTCCGGAGAACGTTCCGTCCACCAGCCCTTGGCGGATGGCAGCAAGGACATCCTCAGCCAGTACAGTCCACGGCTCCGCAGCGTCCATCAACCGGGCTTCGGCACTGGTTGTATGTTTCCGGTCCACGGTCCACGAAAACGGCGTCCGCCCTCCGTGGTACCAACGCCGCATACGCCACTCGAGGTCGGCCAGATGTTCTCCAGTGGGCACTTCGGGCAACATGTCCAGGGCTGCCACCAGCTTTTGCCACAGCCATGCATCCGGAACGCGCACCGCAGGGTCAAGGCCGGGCGGAACTGCAAAGTCCCCGCTGACCAGGACGATTGCTTCATCGAGGCGGTGTCCGTTGGAGGCCAGCAAGTCCCACAACTCCCGGTCCGGGTTTCCGGCCCCGGAAGCGCTCGGGGCACTCCGGAGCAGGTCCGCGGCGAGAATCCCGCGCACCCTTCTCTTGCTGATGATGGACAGCCCGGCAGCGAACCGAACACGGGCGGCTCGGACAGGGTTTAGGACAAGGCAAGATCCAGCTGTTCCAACGGCGAAGCCAACCAACACCATGTGCCGCTCGCCCAGCAAGGCGCGGACTGCCTCAACTGATCGGTCCGGCTCGGTGAGCTCCCGCCAGGTTCGGGCTACGAACGATTGGCTGACACCCACGGTCTCCGCTATCTGACGGCTGGAGCCTTTGGTCGATTGCATCCAGAGCGGCGCCGTCAGGACAGCCCGTTTCAGTTCACTCCGGTCACTTGCCCTCACCATGCGGCAAGTCTAGGCAGGCAAGCGGGCTGACTCAAAGACTCAATACTGCGCCGCTTCCGCTGTGAGGTATTCCCTTCGCAAAGGGCGCCGCCAATCATGGAGACCGAAGCTCCGGCGAGTCCAGTTCCGGGCGCACACCCACCCCTTCCCAAGGAGAGAAAATGTACGATGTCGCCGTCATCGGTGGAGGCCCGGCAGGCCTGGCTGCCGCCTACAACCTGGAGCGCGCGGGCCAGAAGGTAGTGCTGCTTGAGGAAACGGGCCGTCTGGGAGGACGGGCTAAAACCGTGGACATCCAAGGCGAACCCGTCAACATGGGCGCGATGTTCGTCTACGCGGGAACCGCCTCACATGAGCTGGCCCTGGAACTCGGCGTCCCACTGACGCCGTTTGAACCCACCACCTTTGGCCTGCATGTCAACGGAGAGACCGTGGTTTCCAATGACAACGATGACCTGGTCAATCGGCTTCCCCTTTCCGAAGAATCCCGGGAGGCGTTGCGGACATTCATCCAGCGGGCGAGCTCGGAATACTTCGCCAATACCGTGGACGGCCAACTCCGCCCGGCGACGTCGGGCTTCGGGGACGAATCCGCACAGTCACGGATCGACGGGTTGCCCAGGGATGTCCAGGAACTACTGACAGCAGCCATCAGGGGCGGGTCTGTTGCTCCGCCGTCGGAACTCAGCGCCACCTACGCACTCCGGTACTTCGCGAGCTATTTGGTGCAGGAAAAGAAGAACCGCATGGTGTCCCTGGGCGGCATGGAGGCGATTCCGGCTGCCCTGGCGAGGTCATTGGAGCACACGGACGTGCTCCTCAACCACCGGGTGGAGTCCGTTACGGAAAATGTCGACGGGACGTGGAGCCTGGATACCGCAGCAACGGGACCCGGAAACACACCATCCAGCAACGATTCGCCCGCCCGGCTCCTAGCGAAGCACGTGATCATGTCCGTCCCTGCCCCGAGGATAGCCGCCATGGTCCAGTTGCCTGAGTGGAAGACGGAGGCTCTGAAGGCGGTGCAGACTCCGGGTTCCACCGAACTCGGAGTAGTAGTGGACATCAGTTCGCCCGAGCTTGCCCACATCGACGACTGGGCCTTCATTGCCGCCGCCGGACGCGTCTTCGATGTGGCCATCAACCCCCGGCCCGGCCGCAAGGACGGTTCGGCCCAATTCGTCTGCTACGGAAACACGGCGGGTTACCTCAAGGACGCCAATAAACCCGACTCCAGCGTGCTCGACGAGTGGATTGAAGAGTTCCTGGCTGTTGTACCGGAGTTGCGCGGACACGTGGTCGGGGCCGAAATCCAATCGTGGGAGCACTGCTTCTCCCTGTTGACCCCAACGCGTGCTGCCGCCCTTCCGGCCCTCCAGGAACCGGTGAACGGCACTCTGCATTTCGCGGGCGACTACTCCTCCGAAACGGCCGGAACGCATGGAGCGTACGCGGAGGCCAAGCGGGTCAGCCAGCACATTCTGAGCGGCGTATCAGCACAGGTTTCCTGACTCCGAAAATCTACCTCAGAACCCTATTGCATTAATCATTCAATAATGTATTCTTTAGATGTGATCAGGACCACAGGCATTTGAGGTCCACTTCACACCGACCCCGAACCGCCACCAAGCACCAGCGGGAAGCCGGATCGGTACAGGCCGCGCTTGGCCTCTGCAGAAGACGTCCACATCAGCGGGACGCTCGGAAGCTCAACGAGTCATCTAATCGAAGGAACCAAAAATGGGCTTAAGTTTTGGCACGAAAGCTCCCCCTACGGCTCTCACTGGCGAGGTCGAGGTGGCCGGGCTGGGTAAGAAGTACGGGGTCATCCAGGTGCTGAAGGACGTGAACCTGTCCATGGCCGAGGGTGAGGTGGTGTCGATCATCGGGCCTTCCGGTGCGGGTAAGTCCACGTTCCTGCGGTGCTTGAACTACCTGGAAACCCCTTCGGAGGGCACCATCGCGATCGGCGGCGCGAAGGTGGTCGCTGGCGGGGCGAGGCTGCCGGACAAGGCCAGCCTGGATCACTTGCGCCGGGTCACGGGCATGGTGTTCCAAAGCTTCAACCTCTTCCCGCACCTGACCGTGATGGAGAACATCACCCTCCCGCAACGGAAGGTGTTGGGTTCCTCGAAGGAACAGGCCGAGGAAGTGGCGAACAAACTCCTCAAGCGTGTGGGTTTGCCGGACAAGGCCTCCGCGTACCCGGCCCGGCTCTCGGGCGGGCAGCAGCAGCGCATCGCGATCGCCCGCGCCCTGGCCCTGTCCCCAAAAGTCATGCTCTTCGACGAGCCGACCTCGGCCCTTGACCCCGAAATCGGCCTCGAAGTCCTCGCCGTCATGCGGGACCTCGCCGATGAAGGCATGACCATGCTGGTGGTCACCCACGAAATGCACTTCGCCCGCGACGTTTCTGACCGGATCATGGTCATGGGCAACGGCGGGGTCCTCGAAATCGGGCCCAGCGAACAAGTCATGTCCGCCCCGCAGAACGAACGCACCCGACAATTCCTCAAAGCCGTCCTGGACCGGTAACCATGATCACCCAACTCCTGGCCTCCATCGCCCAAGGCGTCGGCCAAACCCTCTACGTCACCGGCGCCTCCCTCCTCTTCGGCGGACTCATCGGCCTCGTCCTGGTCGGAGCGGCCCGCTCCCCCATCGGGATCATCCGCACCATTGCATCCCTGTACATCAACATCGTCCGGGTCATCCCCCCGATCACCTGGCTCTTCCTGATCTACTTCGGCCTGCCCCAATACGCCCTCCGGTTATCCACCATCCAGGCAGCGATCATCGGGTTCTCCATCATCGCCTCCGCGTTCATGGCCGAAATCTACCGCTCCGGTTTGTTGAGCATCCCGGACGGGCAGCGCGAAGCAGCCCACGCCCTGGGCATGAGCAGCGTCACCACCGTCGCGCACGTCATCACCCCCCAAGCGTTCCGCGTCGCCCTGCCCGCGATCGCCACCTACGGCATCGGCCTGCTCAAAGACTCCGCCTTGGCCTCCACCATCGGCGTCCGCGAAATCACCTACTACGCCCAACAATCAGCGAAGCAAACCCACGAAGGGCTGCTCTCCTTCGTCGTCGCCGGCGCCCTGTACATCATCATCAGCCTCGCCGTCGCGCTCATCGCCCGCCGCGTGGACCTGAAACTGCGCAGAAAGATCGGAGTAGCGTGATGGACCTGATCACCCAATGGCTCTCCTGGATACCCAACCTCACCCCAGGACTCGGAGTCAGCCTCCAACTCACCGGCCTGTCCCTGCTCTTCGGCTTCCCCTTCGGACTCCTGCTCGCCGTCATGGCCGAAGCCAAACTCAAACCCCTGCAATGGATCAGCTTCCTCTTCGTCGAAGTCGGCCGCGGCCTGCCCGCCCTGGTCCTGCTCTACCTGCTCTACTTCAGCCTCCCCGACGCCGGCATCACCCTCACCTCCCTGACCACCGCCATCATCGCCCTGACCTGGAACACCGGCGCCTACGCCTCCGAATACTTCCGCGCAGGCATCGCCTCGGTCCCCCTGGGCCAAAAAGAAGCAGCCCTCACCACCGGCCTGCGGGGCTGGACCGGATTCCGGCTCATCATCCTCCCCCAAGCCCTCCGCATCTCCACCCCACCCCTGGCAGGCCTCGCCGTCCTCGTCTTCCAGGGCTCCGCCCTCGCGTTCGTCATCGCCGTCCCCGAACTCATGTCCAAAGCCTTCGAAATCGGCTCCATCACCTTCGAATACCTCTCCGTCTACACCCTCACCGCCATCATCTACGGATCCCTCACCCTCGTCTTCCTCGGCGCCGTCAAACTCCTCGAAAACCGCCTCGGCCGCCACCTCCAACGCAACTAACACCCGCATCGCAACCACGCGCCACCGTTTCGCACCAGCCCACCCCGGGGTCACAACCCCAGCAAAAGAAAGAGTCACCATGTCGCGAACAACCCGTTCCCTCGTGCGCGTACTTTCGGCCGGCACCGCCGCCGGCCTGGTCGCCCTCTCCCTCGCAGCCTGCGGAGGCGGCGGTGACACGTCCGCCGGCTCGGGCGACTGCACCCCGGCCCACAAGGACCTCAAGACCCTCACGCAGGGCGAACTCACCGTGGCCAGCTACGACTACGCCCCGGCCACCATCCTGAACGGAGACACCGTCACCGGCATGGAAGGGGACCTCATCGCCGAAATCGCCAAGATGGAGTGCCTCAAGGTCACCGTCAGCACCTCGGGTGGAGCAGGCGCCGTCATTCCCTCCGTGCAGTCCAAGCGCGTGGACATCGGATCGGGCAACTGGCTCCGTACCAAGGAACGCACCAAGATCGTCTACCTGAGCACCCCGCTCTGGAGCGACCCGCAGGCCATCGTGTCCAAGACCGGTCTCACCAGCGACGACCTGCAGGGCAAGAAGATCGGCTCCGTGGCGGGCAACCTCTGGAACGACTCCATGCAGAAGTGGCTCGGCGACAACTTCAAGATCTACCAGGATGACGAGTCCATCTACGGCGACCTCAAGGCCGGCCGCATCGACGCCCTGGTGGCCTCCGCAGCCTCCGCCAAGTACCGCTTCAAGGACGCCCCCATCGAAGGCGCCACCGTGGTGGACGTGAAGCCGAATGCGAACGTCCCGCAGTTCGCGACTGTAGGCCAGGTCATGCTGCCGTCCGCGTTGGACAATGACACCCTCGGCAAGGCCCTGGACGAGGACATCAAGAAGCTCCGTGAAAACGGCACCATCAAGTCGATCCTCGAGAAGTACGGAATCGACCCCTCCGTCGGCGAGCCGGGCGAACCCAGCCTCCTCTGACATCAGGCGCCAGAACAAAAACAAAAGGAACGACGCCGGGCAACCGCCCGGCGTCGTTCCTTTTGTTCCGGCGAAAAACAGCGGTCAGGACTTGGAGCCGGTGACGGCAAGCGTCCCGCCGAGCCCGATCATCATGACGCCGCCGGCGCCGGAGAGCGTGGAGATCCGGCGGGGCGACTTGGCAAACCACGCGCGCGCTGTCCCGGCGGCGAGGGCCCACACACTATCGCAGGCGAGGGCAAGGCCCTGGAAGGTCAGTCCGAGCAGCAGAAGCTGGGCCCAGACCGCGCCGGCAGCTGGGGCGACAAACTGTGGAAGCACGGCCACGAAGAACGCGATGGTCTTCGGGTTGGAGATTCCCACGATGAATCCCTGCCGAAGAAGCTTCCATGAGGAGGACGGAGCGCGCGGAGAACTGCGTGCGTGATCGTGCCGGTGGCGGATCGCCTGAATCCCCAGGTATGCGAGGTAGATTGCACCCGCGATCTTGATGATAGTGAACGCCACCACCGAAGAGGCGACAATCGCGCCCACTCCAAAGGCAACGGCGAACACGGCGGGCACCGTGCCGAGGGCGTTTCCCAGCACGCTCAGCAGGCCTGCCCGACGTCCCAGGGCTATGGAGCGCCCGATAACGAAGAGCACGCTTGGACCGGGAACCACGATGATGAGCACCGACGCGAGGGCGAACGCAAGGAGGTTATCGATGGGGACCATGAAGGCACATTACTCCTGATCTGCACGAAAAAAGCGTGCACCCCGGGTTTATCCGGGATGCACGCTTTAGAGTTCGGGACGGAATCAGCCGCGGTTGTACATCACGTGCTTGGTACGGGAGAAGTCCTCGAGGGCGTAGATGGACAGGTCGCGGCCGTAGCCGGAGCCCTTGAAGCCGCCCCACGGAACCTCGTTGGCGATGACCAGGTGCGAGTTCACCCACACGGTGCCGAAGTCGAGCTGGCGCGGTACGGTCAACGTGCGCTGCGCATTGTTGGTCCACACCGATGCCGCCAGGCCGTACACGGTCTCATTGGCGCGGGTGACGGCTTCCTCATCGGTGCTGAAGGTTTCCACGGAAACCACCGGCCCGAAGATCTCGGTGTACGTGATCGGGGAACCGGCAGGCACATCGGTCACCACGGTGGGTTCAATAAAGTAGCCCGGTCCCTCGAGGGCGTTGCCGCCGACGGCGATGGTGTGGCCGTCCTTGCGGACATCCTCCAGCGCCGCCAGGACCCGCTCGTAGTGCGATTTGGAGATCATGGAGCCGATTTCGGCGTCGGCCCCGGGAGCGCCTACGGTGATGGCGCTGATTTCCTTCACCAGAAGTTCGGTGAACTTCTCCGCAACGGACTCGTGCACCAGCACGCGGCAAGCAGAGCCGCATTCCTGGCCACCGTTCCAGAAGCCGGCAGAACGGACACCTTCGGCAGCCGCCTGCAGGTCGGCGTCGTCGAACACCACAACAGGTGCCTTGCCGCCGAGCTCAAGGTGGACGCGCTTGACCGTCGAAGCGGCGTTGGCGGCCACCTTCTGGCCGCTGCCGACGCTGCCGGTGATGGCCACGAGGTCGACATCGGGGTGCTCGGACAGGCGGTTGCCCACCACCCGGCCGGGGCCGGTGACAATATTGACGACGCCGGCAGGAACCTCGCCCGCGATCAGCTCAGCGAGCTTCAGCGTAGTCAGCGGTGTCTGCTCCGAGGGCTTGAGTACCAAGGTGTTGCCCGCAGCGAGGATCGGCGCGATCTTCCAGACAGCCATCAGCAACGGGTAGTTCCAGGGGGTGATCACACCCACCACGCCCACCGGCTCGCGGAACACCACGGACGTGTGGTTTTCCGCGTAGTCACCGGCGCCCAGCGCAGTGAAGGCACGCGCCGCACCGGCGGAGAACCGGAAAGTGTCGATGGCGCTGGAGACGTCGTCCTCTGCCACGGCGGCCGGCTTGCCCGTGTTGGCAGCCTCCAGGTTTTCCAGGAGCTCACGGTTTTCCTCAACGATGTCCGCGATCCGAAGCAGGATCGTGGAGCGGTCCTTCGGCGTCTTCGCTGCCCACTCCGCCTTCGCTGCGACGGCAGCCGCCACGGCGGCGTCGACGTCTTCCAGGGAGCCGGCCGGCACCTGGGTGATGGTTTCCTCGGTAGCCGGATTGACGACGTCGACCGTTTCCTCAGAGGTGGAGGGCACGAAGCTGCCGCCGATGAACTGGCCAAAGGGCGGAAGCGACGGGGCCGGGAAGGCGCCCCCGCGACGGACGGTGAACAAGGATGTTTCTGTGGTTGTCATGATGTGCTCAATTCCTTTGCGTTGGGGCTACTTGACGGCAGCGGCGGACTTTTCTTTTTCGTGTTCCCAGAAGTCGGCTCCCTCTATGCCCAAGGCCTTCGGATCGAAGGTGGGATCCAGGCCGAGCTTCCGTTGGCGTTCGTAGTCCCGGTAGATCTTGCGGACCAGCGGGAACAGGAACACCAGGCAGATGAGGTTTACCCAGGCGATGAGGCCCAAGCCGATGTCGCCCGCGGCCCAGATGAGCTTTGCGTTGACGATCGACCCGATGAACACGATGCCCATGGTTCCGATCTTCAGGACGTTCTTCCAACCCGTCCCGGTCCGGCCGTCCAGCAAGTACAGGAGGTTGGAGTTGGCCACGTAGAAGTAGGCCAGGAGGCAGGTGAAGCCGAAGAGCAAGACCGCGACGGCGACGAAGCCGGCGCCCCAGCCCGGGAGCATCGTATCGATGGCTTCCTGGACCCAGTTGGCTCCAGGGGGAACGCCCGGGAGGTTGTTCGCCAGGAATCCGCCGGCGCCATCGGAGACGTTGTACTTGCCCGAAACCACCATCATCAAACCGGTGGCCATGCAGATCAGCAGGACATCGATGTAGATGCTGAAGGTCTGGACCAGGCCCTGCTTGCCGGGGTGCGAGGTACGTGCCGCGGCGGCCGCGAACGTAGCCTCACCGAGGCCGTTCGAGGAAGCGAAGACTGCACGGCGTACGCCCCAGGCCACTGCTGCACCGGCGATGCCACCCATGACGGGGTGGATGCCGACGGCCGACTGGAAGATCAGGACCACTGCGTCCGGGACCTTGTCCACGTTGATGGCGATGACCGCCAAGGCCAGGAGCAGGTAACCGATGGCCAGGACCGGAACCAGGCCCTGGGTGACCTTGACGACGCGGGTGGTGCCGCCAATGATGACCAGGCCGATCAACACGGTCACCAGGATCGCCGGAGCCCAGGTGGGCAGGCTGAACGCCTTTTCCGCACTGGCAGCGATGGTGTTCACCTGCAGGCCGGGGAAGACGAATCCGTACCCGATCACGCCGAGGACTGCGACGATCGCGCCGACTTTCGGGAGCTTCAGGCCGTACTTGATGTAGTACGGCATGCCGCCGATGTCCTCGTTGGCCTTTTTGCGGTCCTCATCAAGGACCTGGCGCTTGAAGGCCTGGGACAGAGCGGCTTCCGCGTATCCAACGGTGCAGCCAACCAAGCCGGTGATGGCCATCCAGACCAGGGCGCCGGGGCCACCTGCACTGACGGCCGTGGCCACACCGGCGATGCTGCCCACGCCAACACGGCTGGCCAAGGCGAGGACCAGTGCCTGGAAGGAGGACAAGCCGCCATCGCCGTGTTCGGACTCCTTAAGCTGGCGCAGCATATCCGGAATCCGCCGGAACTGGATGCCCTTGGTGGCCACCGAGTAGGCGATACCCAGTCCAAGGACAACGTAGGCCATGGGCGCCCAGATCGCGTCGGAAACGCCTGACAAGAACTCCGCGAAGTCGAAGTCACCCATGCGTTATCCGATGTTCTGCTTGATCGAAGCCAACTTCGACAGCGCCTGCTCCACCTTGGCGAGCTGGTCGGCGTCGAGGTCTGCCGTGGGACGCTTCGGCGATCCCGCAGGGAGGCCCTGCAGGGTAAGGCCGGCCTTGACGGCCGGAATGAACGGCGAGGACAGCAGCGCATCGATGACCGGGTAGACGGCCTTCCACAGCTCAAGGGCACCGGCAAGGTCGCCTGCGTTGATCCGGCGGGTGACGGCAACAATCTCGTCAGGAACCACGTTGGCCGTGCCGGCCATGACGCCTGCTGCGCCTTCGACGAGGGCGCTGTAGAGGTACGCGTCCCAGCCGATGAAGGTGCCGATCACATCGCTGTGGTGGTGGATGAGCTGGAGTGCCTGCTCCCAGTTGGCACTGGAGTCCTTGATGTAGAGGATGTTTTCCACTTCCTCGGCAAGGGAGCGGACGGTTGCCGGGTCCAGGTTGACGCCGGTAACCGGCGGGATGTTGTAGAGCATCACAGGGATGCTCACCGAGCGTGCGACGTCCTTGATGTAGGTGACAGTCTCTTCGAGGGTCAGCGGCTCGTAGTAGGGCGTGATGAGCATCAGCACGTCTGCGCCCAGCTGTTCGGCAGCCTTTGAGAGACGGATGGCCTCGGCCGTGGAGGTGGCACCGGTGTTGGCGATCACGGGGACGCGGCCATTGGCCTGCTCGATGACCGTCTTGATCAGGAGCAGACGCTCCTCCGAGGACAGGGCCCCGACTTCACCGGTGGAGCCGGCCGCGACGACGCCGTCGACGCCGGCATCAATGGAGCGGTCCACAATCTTGCGCAGGGTTTCGACGTCGATCGTCTCGTCCTGGTTGAAGGGGGTGGAGAGAGCGGTCAGAACGCCGCGAAGTTCCTTGGACATGGATTCCTCGTTTCAGTACGTGTGTTGTGGGTATTCAGGGGTTCAGGCGACGACCGAGAGGCCTGTTGCCGGGGGTGCCTGGCGGTGGGTGGCGAGCACGCTGGCTGCTTCCTGTGCGGCCGAGAAGCCGGTGGTGATGGAGCTTTCGGTGTAGAGCGTTCCCAGGTAGTCGCCGGCCAGGAAGACGCGGTTGGTGCCGCGCATCAGGGTTGACTGGAGCTTGGCGCGGCCCGGGAAGCAATACGGGGATGCCACCCGCCAGCGGTCGGTCTGGGCTTCAACCACGCTGTCGGCGAAGCCACCGCCCAGGACCTGGTCGAGGTCGGCGAGGTGGGTCTTGATGACCTCGTCGTCGCTCTTGTCCAGGAGGGCCTTGCCGAGCGCCGCCGGGGAGAATGTCATGAAGCTGCCGCCCGGTTTGCGGACAGTCTCCGTGCCACGGACAATGCTGGCCTGGTTCAGGGCGATGGCGAAGGAACGTTTGGGGGCCGCGATGGCGTAGATGTCATCCCAGGGACGTGCCGAGGTCTCGTTGGTCAGGAAGGCCGTGCTGACGTGCGGGCCGTACTTGATCTGGCTCAGTGCGCCGCGGAGTTCCTCGGGCAGGTCAACGCCGATCTTGTTGGAGACATCCGCGGTGGTTGCGAGAACCACTGTGCGGGCTTCCACTTCCCGGTCCACTCCGCCCTGGGTGTAACGGACCACTACGGAATCCTGCTTGTGGACTACCTCGTTGACGGTGGCACCCAGCTGGACCCGGTCACCCAGTGCCGCGGCAATGGATTCGGTGAGGGTGGACGGGCCGCCCACGATGCCCTGGCTCAGTCCCTGTCCGATTCCCAGGACCAGGCTGAAGTAGCCGATGCCGGCACCTGCGGAAATCTGGTCCATGTCCCCGGCGGAGCGGGTCACGGTGGTCTTGAACAACGCCGCAGCATCCTCGGACAAATCGCCAATGAAGTCCTGGAACGAGGCGGAGTTCTCGAAGTCGTAGATGCGCTGCTGGCGCATGGCACCGGATTCGCCGGCGCGCTTGCGGACCACGCCCGTGTACTTGGCCACTCCGCTGACAACCTTCATGCCGGCCTTCAGCGTGTCAAAGCGGGAGGACAGGGACATCGGAATACGGAACGGGTAGGTGGCGATGTGCCCCTTCTTGATGAACTTCCCGTTCATGGACAAAGCCTGGAGCGAACCGGGAATCTGCACCGCGGTGACGCCAACCTCGTTGAGCAGGGAGTCCGTGGAGGAACCGGCACCAGCGAAGACGTGGCCGCCCCAGTTCAACCAGTAGTTTCCGCGGCGTTCAGAGCGGATGCGGCCACCAACGCGGTGTTCCGACTCGAGCACCAGGGTGTCCCAGTGCCGCAACCGCCACGCTGCCGAGAGACCAGCGAGACCGCCGCCGACAATAACTACGTCTTTCATGAGCTTGAACTTCCTTGTTGGGGGATCACGGTGCGCGGACCCTTGTGCTGTCTTCCTCGGCAGCTGGAGATCGGTTCCGCCAGTTCCTGGAGAGGTTTCTATGAGGTGCATCCCAGAGCCTTGTGCGCCTGGTCACATATAAAAGATACATCATTGTATGATTAATGCAATAGGTCTTTTGGGTAAAAAAATCCCCGCCAAGCGCGCGGGGCGCTGGCGGGGATGTCTGCGGAGAGGGTTACCGCTTCAGCGAGATCAACTTCCATGGCAGCCTGGCTGGCGTGCCTGAAGCGATGTCCAGGGAGAGATCCACGCGTTCCATGTCCTCCTCCAGAAGCAGGGTGCCGGAGGCGATTCCAGCATCATTGGAAGCGATAACCCGACCATTCGGACCCAGGAGGATGACGGAAGGATCCCGGAGCTTCAGCGCGCGAAGGAACACGCCTTCGAGTTTTGCCAGGGCAAGGTCGCAGCCCAGGACGTGCGTCCCCTGCGGCGTCGGTGCGGGCGCACTGAGCGTGATGAGGTTGACGTTGATCCCGCCGATGTCCACATACGGTCCCACCGCCACGGAGTTGCCACTCTCCGACGGAGCCGTGAACCACTCCCGGCTGGTGTAGTCGTAATAATTCAGCGACTCCGAGTTGAGGTCGTGCGTCACGAACCGGGGCTCCCCCGCACCTTGCCCGGCCCGCCACCATTCCAGCCAGAGGTGCGCCTCGGGGAGGCTGCCGGGTGCGTACGCAATCCCGGCTCCGCCAATGAGCGCAGAGTGACTGCTGATAAATGCAGCAAAGTCTGCCTTCAAGTAGGAGTAGGCGCTGCGGCGGGGAGTACCCGGCGCCGATGCGGCCACCGCGGAAACCGACGCCGCGATTTCTTCAAGGCCCTCAAAGACTCCTCCGACACTGGTGGAGATTGCCTGCGCGGTTCGCTGGAGGGTTTCATGTACAACCGTCACGTCATGCACTTCCGTCGGACTCCATCGTCAATCTCAGGTGCTGGGCTATCAGGTACTCGGTCTCGGTCCTGGAATGGCGCTCGGCAGCGGTCCCCGCGCGGTCAGCGTCACGGTCACGGATCGCGTCCAGGATGGCCACATGCTGTTCAACCAGCGCCTCGAGATGCCCGGCTTCCTCGGGATGGCCCCACCAGAGCGTCATCAGTTCGGCCTCCAGTTGGAGGGAAGCCGACGTCAGCCTGCTCGATTGCGCCGCCACACTGATGGCCACATGGAAACGGCTGTCCAGGCGGCGCTGGGTCCGCGCATCCTTGGCATCCCGATGGCGTTGTACCAGCTCGTCAAGATGGGCCACATTCTGAGCGTCGGCGCGGCTGGCCGCCAGCCTGGCAGACATGGAGGAAACCGCGGCCCCGAGATCGCCCAGGTCGCGAAGCGATTCCGTGCTGGCCTCCTTGAGTTTCCGCTGCAGCTGGGTGTCCGTCAGCTCGATCTGGCCCCGGATGACGCTGCCCCCACTGCGTCCGCGACTCGTTTCGATCAGCCCTTTGGTCCGCAATGCCGCCAGGGACTGGCGCAGGGTGATCGGTGAAATGCCAAGCTCCGCCGCCAGTACCGATTCCGTGGGAAGCCGGTCGCCTTCCGTCAGGATTCCCATGAGGATGGCGGTTTCAATCTGGTAGGACACCTGGTCTGCCCGGCCAAGACCTTCGGGCTCGCTGCCCCGCAACAGGAGCAGCAGGTCAAGGGCACGGGTCGAGAGCGCCGTACTCTCCATGAACAGACCCTCCTTTGGCCGATTAGGGGCGGCAAGGGCGATGGCCCATTCGCTATTTCCTTGAATCTTTTCACATTTACCGGAGGTACGTAAGCGTTCACATTATCCCGCGCGCACGCCGACCCGGCACCAGCCGGTACATTGAGTTCCTGAGCCTAAAATCGGAACGGGGTGAGCAGCTCATCGAATCTTTGGCCGACCTCGCCTACCGGGTGATCGCGGACCGGATCATCACGCTGGACATCCGCCCCAATGAGGCCATCAACGAGTCCCAGCTATCCAAGGAAATGCAGATGGGACGCACACCCATCCGCGAGGCGCTCAGCAAGCTCGAGAGCGAACGGCTCGTCGTCACGCAACCACGCAAGGGCTCCTTCGCCGCTCCCATCAACCTCACCGATTTGTTCGAAGTGGCCCAGATCCGCCAGGCATTGGAGCCATTGGCGGCGGGGTTGGCCGCAGGAAACATCCGTCCTGACGGAGCCAACAAGCTGCAGGAGCTCCTCCCCCTCCTCGATTCCCTGGACAGCCGGACGGTGGACCAAAACGAGTTGATGCGCCTGAACCTGGCAGTCCACCATCTGATCTACGAGATCGCCGGCAACGTCCACCTCGCGGATACGCTGGTCCGCTACGCCCACCTCTCCACCCGCATCTGGTCACAGATCCTCGAGCGACGCCCGCCAGTCGTGGAGCAGACCCGGGAATTGGCCGGCATCGCCCGCGCGATCATCGCCAAGGATTCCGCACTGAGCCAGTCACTGATGGACGACCACGTGCACCATTTCAACGAGTTCGTCGCGAGCCAGAGGTAACACTGGATTAACCATTGACCGTGTGGTGGATCACATCCTAGTCTTTGATATATCAACTGTCGTCAGACTGTTGACAAGATCACGGGCCATCACTCGCCCGCATGTCAAAGGAGCTCAATGGACATCCACGTCGCCATTGATGAAGCGCGTTTCACGCGGTTCCACAAGAAACTTGTCGCCGCCTGCATGGGCGGCCCCATTCTGGACGGCTACATCCTCAGCATCATCGCCATCGCCCTCATCGGCATTTCCGCCGACTTCAACACCAGCGCCCTGGAAACCAGCCTCATCGGCGCCTCGGCCTTGGTCGGTATCTTCCTCGGCGCCGTTTTCCTTGGCCCGCTGACCGACCGCATCGGCCGCCAGCTCATGTACACCATCGATCTCTGGGTCCTGGTGATCGGGTCCGTCCTGCAGTTCTTCGTGCAGGACCCGACCCAGCTCATCATCGCCCGCTTCATCATGGGCCTGGCCATCGGCGCCGACTACCCGATCGCCAACTCCCTGCTGGCCGAATGGCTGCCGCGAAAGCGCCGCGGCCAAATGCTCGGCGTCCTCCAGGTGGGCTGGTTCATCGGCGCAGCCTTGGCATCCCTGGTGGGCTACGCCATGTTCGAACTCTTCGGCGGCGAGTCCTGGCGTTGGATGCTCGTTTCGTCCGCACTCATGGGCGCCATCGTCCTCCTCGTCCGACTGGGCACCCCCGAATCTCCCCGGTGGCTCCTCCATCATGGCCGGACCAAAGAAGCAAAGGCCTCCCTCCGGGCAGCCCTCGCAGACCAGCTCAGCGTTGAGCACCTGGTCTTCGAGTCGGAAGCCAAGCCCGCCACGGAAACCGGCAAGGTCAACCTCCGGGTCCTCCTCCAGCGTCCCTACCTCAAGCGCATCATCTTCTGCAGCGGCTTCTACACCCTGCAGGTGGGTCCGCTGTTCGCGATCTACACCTTCGGCCCCACCATCCTTGCGTCCTTCGGACTCGGCCACGGCAACGCCTCCAACCTTGGCTCGGTGGTGATCGACCTCGTCTTCCTGGCCGGCTGCATCCCTGCCCTCAAACTGATCGAGACGTGGGGCCGCCGCCCGCTCATCATCTGGTGCTTCGCCCTGATGGCCATCCCGCTGTTCATCCTCGGTTTCGCGCCGTCGGCTCCGGTGGGCGTCATCATTGCCTGCTTTTGTGCCTACGCTCTTTTCTCCGGCGGACCGAGCATTCTCGAATGGGCCTACCCGAGCGAGTTGTTCCCCACCAATGTCCGGGCGAGCGCCGTCGGCATCACTACCGCTGCCAGCAGGATCGGCGCCGCGCTGGGCACCTTCGGGCTTCCTTTCGCGATCGATGCCTGGGGCATTGGCCCCACGATGGTGATCGCTGCCGTAGTCACCGCCGCCGGATTCTTCCTCTGCTTCTTCCTCGCCGAGGAGACCCGCGGCATGACGCTGGCCCAAGCCGGCGGCGAGCCCACAGCCCAGCCCGGCGGCGAGCCAACAGCCCAGCCCGGCGGCGAGCCCACTGCCGAGGAGAAGGCGCCGGTCCGGGAAACCGTCTAAGCTCTCCACTTCGCGGGTCCGCTGCCCCTTCGCTGTTCATTTACGGCGTCGTGGGTAGTGGACCCGCGATTTCGCGTTGCGGCGGCTACAGCCGCGCCATCCGCGTGGCCAGATGCAGCGCCACGAGCCGGCCCGTACCGCGCGGGTCTCCGCCACACAGCTCAAAGATCCGCTGCAGGCGATGGTGCATGGATTGTCGCTCCAGATGCATCTCACGGGCCGCCTGGGCTGTGTTGCAGCCGGAATCGAGCCAGACGGTCAGCGTCGCCAGGAGCCCGGATCGCCTCAAGCGGTCATGCTCGACGACGGCGCCCAACTGCCGCTGCACGAACCCTTCGCGAATGGCCGGGTCCAGGGACGCACCCGCGAGCAGTTCCACAGCGTAGGCCTCCGCATCCGCCACCCCAGCGCCGAGGAAGGGCAGGTCGAGCGTCCGCCTCGCCTCCGCGAGCGACCACGGCGCATTCTCGATCCCCATCCCGAGCGGCCCCACGGAAAGCGCCGAGCCCCCAGGCACCTCCAGGGAACGCAGCCCTTCGAGCAGCGCATTCCGGGCAGCCCCGGAGTCGCCCGGCAGGGCCGCGAGAGCGATCAGCTCAGCATTGTCCGCATAGCTCGCGCTGTGCGCGACGCATCGGTTCAGCACCTCGTCCACGGCGGAACGCAGGTGCCCGGCACCCGACGTACGGATCACGACGGCGGCCACCGCACCGTCCGCAGGGAAGCCCGCGGCCGGACCGAGTTGCTGCAGTTGCCACGGCTGGCTTCCGGATTTGATGGCGCGCATGAGTTCGGTCCCGGCAAGTTCCTTCAAGCCCGGCGGCATGCGTTGCATGAGGGCCAGCCCCAGGATGTCCACGGACCGCTCCCCCGCCACGCGCGCCAAGCCGCTGTCGCCGTCGTCGGGCACGTGCAGCTCAAGGCGGGCCGCCAGGACGCCCCGCACCGGCACATCCACGGAGGTGACGGAGCCGACGTCGTCCGTCGCCAGCGAACCGGCAGCGCCCAGTGTCAGGCCCGACGGCGATACCAGCCTCGCGCCCACCCCGGCCTTTTCTGCCAAAACGGCGAGCAATTGGTCCAGCCCGCCGCCGTGGGCGAGCTCAGCCGCCATCGCGTGGCTGGCCTGGTCGCCGCGCTGCAGTTGCTCCACCGATTCACTGACAAGGAGCGAATTGATTTCCTGCATGACTCCAACGAACGGGACCACTTGGCGCAACTCGATGACGGGTAGCCCTGCCGCCTGGGCCTCGTCCAGCATTGCTTGCGGGACGGCGGGCAGGGCCGGTCCTGTCTCCAGTGCGAGCGCCGAGATTCCCCGTGCCGCCAAGTCGCGGACGTACCCTGCTTGGCGCTCCGCTGTGACTCCTGCGAGCGCCTGCCCACCGCTGAGGAGCAGTTCGCCGCCGTTCAGGAGGGGTGCGATGTCCAGGACTTCGCTGGAGTGGACCCAGCGTACGGGCCGGTTCAGCGCGTCGGGGACCTCGTTGAGGAGCAGAGGTTCGGCGGCTTTGAGGCTGGCGTAGGTGAGCGCCTCACCCAGCAGAACTGACATGACACTCCGTCACTCTAGATGGAATTCCTTTAGACACATCGTATCTTGTTGCTGTGATGTGGCACACATAATCTGAGAGTGTCCCTTTCACACACGGAGGCTCTCCCATGCAAGACAACCTCTCCCCCGCGCACTCGGAACCAGTAAACCCTGGCCAGGCGCAGTCAGGTCCGGCAACGGCGCCGGGCCACGACAGCGAAGCCTGGCTCCAACCCATTCCCGAAGCAGACCGCACCCGCAGGGTCTCCGGGCAATTCTGGATCTGGGCCGGCGCCAACCTCGCGCCCATCAACTGGGTGCTCGGAGCCCTCGGCATACACTTGGGCCTGGGCTTCGCGGACACCGTGACCGTCCTGGTGCTGGGCAACCTCATTGGCATGCTGTTGTTCGGATGCTTTGTTCTCCTGGGCCAGAAAACCGGGGCCACTGGCATGGTCCTTGCCCGGGCCGCATTCGGCCGACGCGGCAACTACCTCCCGGCGGCCATCCAGGCACTCCTGGTGATCGGCTGGTGCGCGGTCAACACGTGGATCATCCTGGACCTGGTCATGGCCCTCTTCGGAACCCTTGGGTGGGTGGATCCCGCTGCCCACAACTACGGATGGAAGATCGGTGTCGCCACGGCAATCATGGCCGCACAGGTGGCCATCGCGTGGTTCGGCTACAAGGCCATCGCGGCCTTCGAGCGCTGGACCGTTCCGCCCACCATCCTCATCCTCGCCGTCATGTCCGCCGTGGCCTGGTTCGGAATGAAGATCGATTGGGGCTACGCCGGGCCTGCCGGCAACATCCTGACAGGATCGGACCGGATTGCCGCCATGAGTGCGGTCATGACGGCCATCGGCATCGGCTGGGGCATCACATGGTTCACCTATGCCGCCGACTACTCCCGTTTCGTCAGCACTTCGGTCCCCAAGCGCAAGGTCTACCTCGCATCAGTCCTGGGCCAGTTCATCCCCGTGGTGTGGCTCGGCGTCCTCGGCGCCAGCCTGGCCACAAACAGCGGCGAAATCGACCCCGGCAAGTTGATCGTGCAGAACTTCGGCGTCCTGGCGCTCCCTGTCCTCCTCATGGTGCTGCACGGACCCATTGCCACCAACATCCTCAATATCTACACGTTCTCCGTAGCTACCCAGGCCCTGGACATCAACATCAACCGGCGCAAGCTGAACCTCTTCGTGGGCGTCTTCTCCCTGGCGGCCGTCATCTTCTTCATCTTCCAAGAGGACTTCGCCGCCGTGCTGGACGCCTGGCTCATCGGCCTGGTTGCTTGGGTTGCCGCATGGGGCGGCGTGATGCTGGTGCACTACTTCTGGCTCGAGAAGCGCTGGCCGGCCAAAGTGGAGCGCCTCTTCGATCCCGTCGGCACCCACCGACTGCCCGTGGTCAATTGGGCCGGCATCGTTTCCCTCCTCGCAGGCATCTTCGCCACCTGGCTCTTCATGTACGGCCTGATCCCCATCATGCAGGGACCCTTCGCCGTTGCCCTGGGCGGCTGGGACCTGTCCTGGCTGGCCGGTGGCCTGACCAGCGCCGCCGCCTACGCCCTCCTGGGACCGAAGGCCCACCGGAAGTTCCTGCTGGCAGATTCCAACCACGTCTCAGCCACCCAGCCCGCGCCGGCTTCCACGCCGGCTTCCACGCCGGAACCGGCAGCCTGACTATCGCGAAGGACACCTCATGAACAAGCCCGCATTCGCAGACTCCCTGCATCCGATCGCCTGGCCGGAAGGCTTCAGGGCCGCCGCCTCGTTCACCTTCGACGTGGACGCCGAATCCTGCACCATCGCCCACGACCCCACCAGCACCCGACGTATGTCGCTCATGAGCCACCAGTCCTACGGCCCACGGATCGCCGTGCCGCGATTGCTGCAGATCCTGGACCGCCAGGACATCAAGGCCACGTTCTTCATCCCCGGATTCACGGCGGAGAGCTACCCGGACATCGTCCGCCGGATCGCCGACGCCGGCCACGAAATCGCCCACCACGGATACCTGCACGAGCCCATGCAAGGCATCGACGCCGCGACGGAAGCCAGCTACCTCGATCGTGGACTGGAGGCGTTGAACAAGGTTGCCGGAGTCCGGCCCCTCGGCTATCGGGCTCCCTGGTGGGAGCTCAACTGGCACACCCCGGCGCTGCTGGCGGACCGCGGCTTCCTTTATGATTCGAGCCTGCTCGACGGCGATGCCCCCTACCGCCTGGGCGTCGCCGATGGTGACTCCCGGGACATCGTGGAGATTCCCGTCGACTGGGCACTGGACGACTGGGAGCAGTACGGCTTCTACCCTGGTGTCACCGGCAGCGGTGTGATCGAGAGCCCTGCCAAGGCCTTGGAAATGTGGACGCTTGAAGCCGAAGCCCACCATGCCCAGGGCAGTTGCTTCGTCCTGACCAACCACCCGTTCATTTCCGGAAGGCCGTCCAGGGCAGTCGCGTTGGAGCAATTGATCGAGCGGGTCAAAGGTCTCGACGGCATGTGGGTCACCACCCTTGCTGAGATCGCTGCCCACACCAAGGCCACAGTCCAGGAGATCCACACTCTCGCAAGGATCGACGTACCGCTGTTCCCCGGAGCCGGGGCGAAGTTCCGC
The DNA here is from genome assembly GCF_044748905.1 of Paenarthrobacter sp. NPDC089714. Classification (NCBI taxonomy): domain Bacteria; kingdom Bacillati; phylum Actinomycetota; class Actinomycetes; order Micrococcales; family Micrococcaceae; genus Paenarthrobacter; species Paenarthrobacter sp. NPDC089714. The sequence goes on along the minus strand of NZ_JBIVGX010000004.1, from coordinate 322,293 downwards.
CCGGCCCAGGTCAAGGTTCCGGCGCTCGGCTAGACGAATCAACGCAGTGCGGAACGCCACGCAGCCGCGCACGAACACCCGATTCCAACCACCCTTCACCTCGATGCCCCGTCTGGCATCGGGGTGAAGCGGTCAACCGTTGCCAGGGGGACGGCCTCCTGAAAGTAGCCGGGAAGTGGTGGGGGCATGGAGGTGTAACGGTGGCCGGTGGGTGTCTGTATTTCGAAGGTCCGGCCGGGCTGGCTGGACAGGACTGTTTGCTTTTGCTCGGTGGACTGGCCGGCCCTGCGTGGCTGAAGCGACTGCCTTGCACCACCCACCAAAGCTGTCCCAACTGCCGGAGCTGTCAGGTCCACCTTGTGCGCCTCGTGGAGTTGCTTGGTGTTCCAGCCGGGGTTTTCTTTGGTGTGGTTGCAGGCTTCGCAGAGCCCTGCGCCGTTGGCCAGAGAAGTCTTTCCGCCGGAGTGCCAGGCCAGGACATGGTCGTAGTGGCGGATGGGCGCGTCGCAGTAAGGTGTGCGGCACGTGTCATCACGGGTCTGGATGAACCTGCGCATCCCCTGGGGGAACAACCTGGCCTTGGAATCGGTGGCCAGCAGCTCGTTGGTTCCCGGCGCCGTGTACAGCCGCCGGATCCAGACATCGAAATCGGACTGGAGGCCTGAGGCATCACCGGCGCCCGGCTCACTCGCGGCAGCCACGGGCGGCCCGACAGACCCGGCAGGCCCGGATGGCCCGGGAGGCCTTTCGGGACCATTGCCGGCTTCCCGCCCGACGAGTGTGGCCGGGTCACTTCCCGTCTCCCGCCCGACACGTGTGGCCGGGTCGCTGACCTCATGCCCGGCACGTGTTGCCGGGTCGCCGCCCGCCACTTGACGGGCGGGTGTGGCCGGGTCGTTGTCGGGGCCGTTCTTGATCAACTCCCGCGCCCAGCCGGCCGGGACGATGCCGTAGCCCTTCAACCTCGCCGGTTCACTATCACCCTGCAACAACGTCCGATCCGTCATCACCACTTCCACGTGCACCCCCGCGACACCACCCGGAGTCCCGGTCAACCGCTCCACCAAAGTATCGGCCATCACCTGCCCCTTGGACCGCGCACCCACCAGGACAGATCGGTTGGGAATCCCGTGCTGCTTCAGCTTGCGTCCGGTCAACACAGCACTGGCCGCCATCCCCGCGACGACGAACACCAAGCCGATGCCAAACACCACCCAGCCCAGCGTGCCCGCGCCGCCCCAAATGGCCCACGCCAGCAGGCTCACACCGATGAGAATGCTGCCCGGCAGCACAGGGATGATGGTTCCCGCGACGCCAACAGCAATCGCCAAGCCGCACAGGATGGTCACGATCACTTCGGCATTCATGGCCCCAGTGTAGGTCCGGTGTGCGGCCCCGCCAGAAGCAACGCGGGGTCAGATACGGCCCATTCCGCCGACAAACATCGGCCGTAAATGCCCCCGCGTTGGAAAAGAAACGACGGCGACGCCCCCGGAAAGGGAGCGTCGCCGTCGTCGTTCTTGCGTCAGTAGCCGCTACTTGGTGACGGCTGCGGCCACTGCCGCGGTAACTGCGGGTGCCACGCGGGCATCCAGGGGGCTCGGGACGATGTAGTCCGCAGAGAGATCCTCCGCGGCGAGCTCGGCGATGGCACGGGCAGCCGCGATCTTCATCTCCGAGGTGATGCGGCGGGCGCCGGCATCCAGGGCACCGCGGAAGATGCCCGGGAAGGCCAGCACGTTGTTGATCTGGTTGGGGAAGTCGCTGCGGCCGGTGGCAACAACGGCCGCGTGCTTGCGGGCAACCTCGGGCAGGACCTCGGGGTCCGGGTTGGACAGCGCGAAGACAATCGACTGATCGTTCATCAGCTTCAGGTGCTCTTCGGCGAGCTTCGAGGAGGAAACGCCAACGAAGACGTCCGCGCCGGTGAGGGCCTCAGCCGGTCCGCCGGTAACTCCACGGGGGTTGGTTCGCTGGGCGAATCGGGCCTTGACGCTGCCGGAGTCCGCAACGAGGTCCGCCCGGTCCGCGCTGATGACGCCCTTGGAATCGAGCAGGATGACGTCCTCGACACCCACAGCCAGCAGAATCTCGGCGATCGCGATGCCTGCCGCACCGGCGCCGGAAACAACAACCTTCAAGCCTTCGATGGCGCGGTTGGTCACCTTGGCGGCATTGGTCAAGGCCGCAAGGACAACGACGGCGGTGCCGTGCTGGTCATCGTGCATGACAGGCACATCCAGGGCTTCGATGAGCCGCTCTTCGAGCTCGAAGCAGCGCGGTGCCGAGATGTCCTCGAGGTTCACTGCGCCGAAGCTCGGGCGGAGACGGACCAGGGTCTCGATGATCTCGTCAACGTCGGTGGTGTTGAGCACCAGCGGGATGGAGTCGAGGTCGCCAAAGGTCTTGAACAGAGCAGACTTGCCCTCCATAACCGGGAGGGAGGCGCTGGGGCCGATGTTGCCCAAGCCCAGGACAGCGGTGCCGTCGCTGACCACAACAACCAGGCGCTCGGCCCAGGTGTGGGTGCGGGCAAGCTTGGGGTCTGCGTGGATGGCCCGGCTGACCTGCGCAACGCCGGGGGTGTACGCGATGGAAAGGTCGCGCTTGTCGTTCAGGGGTACCGTGCTGGAAACGGTCAGCTTGCCGCCCTCGTGGGCTTTGAAGATTTCTTCTTCAGTCAGGACCAGGTTCTCAGTGGCTTCAGTTGTCTCAATGGACACGTCTTTGTCTCCTCAGGCTAGCCGTGGACCCACGGCGTGATGAATGGCAGGAACAGAACTGCGGGTTCGGGCCAAGGGTGGCTGGCCCGGCGGTGAGTCTGCAGGTATGGGCTGCTAGCCGCTTCGGTATTTCCAGCCTAGGGAAGCCAAGAGGGTACAAGATTCAATACCTAAAGAGATGATTCGAGAGTAAAACGTTCAACCTGCCAAATATGTGACTCAGCTCACGCTAATTTGGGCACTTTTGGTACCCATCGGTCTAGACCACCACCTCAGATACCTCCCTCAAGAGGTCTCGGCCCGCCGAACATGAGGCAGAATGACGTCCGTGGCCGAACGCATGATGGTTCCAACGTCCCGAGGCCCGGTGGAGATAGTCAACGTGCCTGGAAACCAGCCCTACGTCCTCTTCTTCCCCGGCGGGCACTGCTCAGCCGTGAGCGACTGCGGTTGGAGCCTCTACACGGATCGCGGGCTCGGGGTTCTCTCCTTCTCGCGGCCCGGCTACGGCGCCACCGACGTCGGTGACCTCACCGCGGGCGAGTTCGCGCCGTTGGTACGGGAAGTGTGCCAGGACCAAGGCATCACCAACCCTGTGGTGGTTGGTGTTTCCTTCGGAGGACTCCAGGCGATGGCCGTGGCCGGCGACGACGGCATCGAGGCCCAGCGCATGGTGCTTCACAGCTGCGCCCCATCCACGTTGCCGTATCCGGACTCGCGCGCGGAGACGCTGATGGGGCCGGTGGTTTTCTCCCCATGGGCGGAGATGCTCACGTGGTCGCTGGTCAGGCTCATGGTCCGGACGGACACCGGCCTGGGCCTGATGATGGCCCAGTTGTCCCGCCTGCCGCGCCGCACACTGATGGGCATGCTGGCACCAGCGGATAAAGCCGAGGCCCGGCGGTTCTTCGGGACCATGCGATCCGGCCGGGGCTTCACCAACGACCTCACGCAGGCGAAGCCCGAACGCTCGGCATCCCGCCGCGCCCTCATCACGGGCGTGCGATGTCCCACACTGGTGACTGCATCCCGCCTGGACGCCGGGGTGGCCTTTGAACATGCCGGGGATCTCGCATCGCGGCTGCCGAACGCCACGCTGGTGGAATTGGATTCGCCCTCCCACCTGCTGTGGATTGGACCCGGCAAAGAGAAGGCAGCGCAGGCCATCCGACAGTTCCTTAGCCGCTGACCATCTGCGGGCCAGTCACTCTCCGGTCAGCAGGCTGCAGGCCTTCTTGAGGTCCTTCTCCGCTTCGAAGAGGGAAAGCCTCCGGCACCGGACGGCCTGGACCAGGCCGCTCACCAGGTGCAACAGGATGCGGGCCTTGACGGGGTCCTTACCGGAATCCTCGCTCAGGGATCCCACCACTTCCTGGGACAGGGAATCGATCTCACGCAGCAACTGCGCCGTATCGGTGTCCTTGCCCGCCGGGCGGATCAGGCAGTGTTCAACTCCCGGCTGCATGACCCGGAGGTGGAAGATCTCCATCATGAGGCCCGCCAACTGGCCCTTGCCCCGGCGTTGGCGGACGCCGTCGCGCAGTTCCCGCAACTGCTGCCGGTACACGGCCAGCATGAGGTGCGCGGTAGAGGGAAAGTAGCGGTACAAGGTGCCGAGGGGCACATCAGCCCGGGCCGCAACATCGGACAGGCTCAGCGTATCGAACTGGCGCTGAGCGAACCCGGCAGCGGTCTTCAGGATGCGGGCATAGCGCAACAACTGCCGCGGAGTGGTGGGCGCGGCAGCCATGCGGGGCAGCCCTGTTGTCAGATCCAGGGAGTACGGTTCCAGTGAATTTGCTGCAGACATCTCCGGCGATCTCTTGGGAAGCTGGCAAGGAAGCGGCCGGTCGAGGATGGAACCCACGGCTGGCCGATCGGATCAATGATACGGGAGCAAAATGACCGTTTCCTGAATGCCGCCGCGAACAAGGCTTACGCAGCGTTCCAAGGATTCCCCCGAGCGTACCCCTAAACTTCAGTGAGGTTTAGGGGTCTGCACATGGGAGGAACACGGATGGGGAACGTACGACGCCGGGTGGCGGCAACGCTGATGGGCGCCGCTTTGGCGGCCATGGCACTTAGTCCCCTGCCGGCGTCGGCTGCCCCGAGCAACGGACCCGACCCCGTGGTCAACGGCCAACCGTTCGTGGGCAAGACGTTGACCACCGACATCGGGCCGTACACGTTCTACGGTTGCGGCGGCGGCAAAGGGCCGGACTTCAGCATCTACTGGACCCGTGACGGCTTCCTCGTGGCAGGGGAAACGGGCAGGAACTACGTGCTGCAGCAGGACGACGCCGGTTCAAGGATGGCTGCCCACCTGACCGCCAGCAAGACCGCGTGCTCCGGCGAAACCCTCCACAGCAACGAGACCGCGCCCGTGGGCTCCGTCAATCGCGCAGCCGGGTTCACCGGGCGATCCTTCGAACTCCTGACCCGCGGATCCGACGGTTCGCTGTCGCTCTTCGGCCGCACCGGAAACGCCTGGGACGCTCCCCGGACCGTGGGCTGGGGCTGGAACATCTTCAACCTGGTCCTCTCCCCGGGCGACTTCAACGGCGACGGCAAGACCGATGTAATTGCCCGCGACTCTGCAGGCACTTTGTACCTCTACGCGGGTGACGGAACCGGGGGTTGGAAGCCCGGACAGACCATCGGCAAGGGCTGGAACATCTTCGACTCCATCGTCAGCCCCGGAGACTTCAACGGCGACGGTAACAACGACATTCTGGCGCGCGAGCCCGGCGGCGCCCTCTATCTGTACCCCGGCAATGGTTCCGGTGGCTGGTTGCCGCGCACCGCCGTCGGGCAGGGCTGGCAGGTGATGGACGCGCTCCTGGCACCCGGCGATTTCAACGGTGACGGCAAGGTGGACATCCTGGCGCGTGACCGCAGCGGCTACCTGTACTTCTATGGTGGAAACGGCGCCGGTGGGTGGACGCGCTCCTGGTTGATAGGCGTCGGATGGAACACACTGAAGGCCGCAGGGGCCGCAGGCGACTTCGACAAGGACGGCAATCCGGACGTCTACGGCGTGGACCAACAGGGCCGGTTGGTGGTCTATTACAGCGATGGCAGGACCGGTTGGCGCGGCTCGGAAGTGGCCGGTAACGGATGGGGCGCCTTCACAGCGATCTTCTAGGTATATCCCAGCCGCGGTACCATTAACCGCATAAAGTCTGGGGAGGACACCATGTACGCTTCATCACGCCCGACGTCCGGCGTGCGCCGAGCGCTATCCGGAATCGCCGCCGCATTCATCGCGGCAGCCGCCTTCGCACCCGCACCCGCCATGGCAACCATGGACCCCGACCAGCCCGTGGTACACGGTGCGCCGTTCGTCGGTTCGACCCTCACGGTAGAGATCGAGCAGGGCTCGTTCAGCGGTTGCGGTGCGGCCGCCGGACCGGACTACAGCATCTACTGGACCCGCGACGGAGTCCTTTCTTCGAGGCAGTGGCCGAACTACGTGGTCACCGAAGAGGACCGCGGAGCAACCATTGCAGCCCACCTGGTGGCCAGCCAAAATGGTTGCGATCCCGTGGAAGTCTCCAGCGATGAAACAGCGCCCGTCTCCGCCTCCCACCGCGCCAACGGTTTCACCGGGCGCAGCGCCTTCGAGCTGCTGGCCCGCCGCTCGGACGGCACGCTCATGATGTACCCGCGGATCAACAGCGTCTGGGAATCCGCCCGCACCGTGGGCCCCGGCTGGAACGGCTTCACCACCGTCCTGTCCCCCGGCGACTTCAACGGCGACGGAACCAACGACGTCCTGGCCCGCGACTCCTCCGGCCGGCTTTTCCTGTATGAAGGAACGGGCGACGGCGGCTTCCGCGCCGGACGCCAGATCGGCAGCGGCTGGAACGGGTTCACTGCCATCGTCTCCCCCGGCGACTTCAACGGCGACGGGAACAATGACGTCCTGGCCCGTGATTCGTCCGGAAACCTCTACCTGTACCCTGGCAACGGCAACGGCGGCTGGTTGAACCGCTCGCTCGTGGGTACCGGCTGGAACGTCCTCAACCAGATCATCACTCCCGGCGATTTCAACGGCGACAACAACGTGGACGTCCTGGCCCGCGACACCTCTGGAAACCTCCGCCTCTACAAGGGCAACGGCAACGGCGGGTGGAGCGGATCTGCCACCATCGGTTGGGGCTGGGGCAGCCTGTCCAACATCGCCGCCGCCGGCGACATCGACGGCAACGGCAACATGGACGTCTTCGCGGTGGACGGTTCCGGACAACTGCTGGCCTACTACGGCGACGGCGACGGCGGCTGGAACGGTTCCGCCGCCATCGGCTGGGGCTGGGGCGGGTTCAACGCAGTTTTCTAAGCCGATTTCGGTTGCTTTTCAGGCTTGACTTGTCTTTCCCGTGAATTTTTGCCAGCGAATTCCCAGCTTTCTCCTTCCTCCATGTACTCTCTAGTCACTTACACCCGCCGGTTGTCTGTGGCCGGCTCGAATTGGGGGAACCATGGGGAGCACTCCTGTGCGCTTTGCACGCTCTTTACCGGCGGCGCTTATTGCCGGCATTCTCTTGCTCGGAGGGCTGGTCGCCGCACCCGCAGCACACGCTGATGACACTTTCGCTCCGGTGCCGGTAGCAGTATCAACGACGCCGGGATCCATCCCCCGTGGGGGCCACGCAACGTCCACGGTGACTTTCCAAGCCTTCGGCCCGATCGCCGAGGTCTACGTGGCGTTTCGGAACACGGTGAAGGGTACCTTTCACGAGCAGCTCACACGCGGCACCTACAATTCCGCCGATTCAACCTACACGTTCGATGTCTTCTTTGAGCAGGGAACGCCGCCTGGCACCTACCTTGCCCAGTACATGAACATCCAAACCGTCGCGGGTAACCAGGTGGGCTACTGGCGTGACGGTTCCATCTACAACCCGGGCAACCTCCCGGAGTCGGGAACGGTTCCCGTTGCCTTCAACGCCCTGGACTTCAGCTTCGACACCTCCGGGACCGTAGACCGGCCACACACCACCGGCGTCTATCGGGGTGCCGACCGGTATTGGGATCCATACACCATGGGCCTGTTCATCCGGGATTCATGGGGCCGCCTTGGCCTCTACCCGACGGGCGGAAACGGCACGTGGCAGCCGGCCTACGAGGTCGGCTCAGGCTGGCATATCTTCAACACCATGTTCACGGCCGGCGATTTCAACGGCGACGGGGAAAACGATGTCATTGCCCGGGACAGTGCTGGGTCATTGTTCCTCTACCCCTCAAATGGCTGGGGTGGTTGGCATCCACGCCAGCAGATCGGCTGGGGCTGGCATATTTTCAGTTCCATTTTCGCCGCCGGCGACTTCAACGGTGACGGCCACAACGACCTTCTGGCGCGCAAGACCAACGGTGAACTGGTGCTTTATCCGGGCAACGGACGCAGTGGTTTCCTTGCTGCCTCCACGGTCGGTTGGGGTTGGAACGGCATGACCTCGATCTTCTCCCCCGGCGACTTCGACGGCGACAAGAAGCCTGACGTCCTGGCCCGGGACAGCGCCGGAAACTTGGTTTTCTACGGCGGCAACGGCGTCGGAGGGTGGACCACCAGCCGGGTCATTGGCCAGGGCTGGAACGCCATCACGAAGCTCGGTGGTGCAGGAGATTTCGACGGCGACGGTGCCAACGATGTCTGGGGCATCGATTCCGCTGGCCAGATGCGCATGTACTACGGCAACGGCTCTGGTGGTTGGAAGAGCTTTGGGGTTGTCGGTTGGGGCTGGGGTGGCTTCAATGCAGTGTTCTAGGCGTGCGAGTGCGCACTGACTGGACACTCGGCTCAATGGATAAAAGGAATCCCATGAAACCAACCACCCGACTTCGCAGAACCACGTGTAACAACCCCAGGGTTCTCTTGGCCTTCATTGCATCGATGCTGACCTGCACGTTGACGGCACCTATGATGCCTGCCCACGCGGCGGAAACCCAGCAGGCGCCAATGGGGGATGTCTTCACGAATTACACTCCGCAATTGGGCGGTGACGCGACGGTGGGCGGACTGCTGAAAGTCGAACACTCTCCGATGTTGACCTTCGGGCCGGGGAGTGAGTCGCCTTCATACTCGTATTCGTGGGCCCGGGATGGAGTAACCATTCCCGGAGCGACCGGCCCTTCCTACCGCGCCCTCCAATCGGATCTCGGACATGTCATCGCCGCTTCGGTAACCATCACCTATGACCCGGAATCCAAAGTGACCATAGCCGCGCAGAGCCCTCTCAGAATCGCAGCCGCGGCCCGGACACGCGGATTCGACGGCGATGACGCCATGGACCTCTTTGCACGGGATGCGGCTGGCAGGCTGCTGCTCTATCCCACTGACGGTCATGGTCACTGGAAACCCGCAAGAGTCATCGGAACCGGTTGGAATATCTTCAACTATGTCCTGTCCCCGGGCGATTTTGACGGTGATGGAGCTATTGACGTTCTTGCGCGTGACCATCAAGGAAGGCTGTTTCTGTACCCAGGAAACGGTTCCGGAGGCTGGAAACCAGCATCCCAAGTCGGTCAGGGATGGCAGCTGTTCAATGAGTTGATGGCCGCCGGGGACTTTAATGGCGACGCCACGAACGACGTACTTGCCAGGGATGCCGCCGGACGTCTCTTCCTGTACCCCGGCAACGGGCGCGGCGGATGGCTTCCAGCCCGCCAAGTAGGCCAAGGCTGGAACGGCCTGGATTCGGTGGGAGCGGGACACTTCCTTGGTTCGTCCGACCTCGTCGTGCTTAGTCGATCATCAGCGGGAGACCTCCAAGTACGGACAACGAACCGCAACGGTTGGTTTGACCAGCACGGAACATCGGCCGGACTCGCAGGCATCATCGGCTGGGGCTGGCAGTCCGTCAGCAGGTTCGGCGCGGCAGGTGACTTCAACGGCGACGGATACGCGGACATCTACGGTATAGACCCGGACGGACGACTCACCATGTATTTGGGAGACACGTATTTCTTCTGGTGGTACGGTCTCAGCGGTTTCCGCTGGCAACCCTCAGCCGTTGTCGGCTGGGGCTGGGGTGGCTTCACTGCAGTGTTCTAGGCGTGCGCCCGTCCGGATCTGACCTTTCTGATCCGCTATTCGTCCTGCCGGCCAATCCGGTGCTTACTCCATGAGGAAATCTTGAAGTCTCTCAATTCCCCGCGCTCTCACGCTCTTCGTTGGCTCTCTTCGATTGTCGTGGCATCGGTCCTTGCCTGCGGCCTCCTGGCTTCCGGAGTGCCTGCCCAGGCTACCGTGCCTTCCGTGGCTGTGCCGTCGCGATACGTTTATGTCTCCACTCCACCGAAACTGGTTGGCGACCCCACGGTGGGTGGCCTCTTGAAAGTCGACATCGCGTCGACGTTCGCGTACGTTTCGCCTGCGGGCGGAACTCCTGCCGTTTCATACTCCTGGACCCGGGACGGCGTGGTCATCCCCGGCGCCAACGGCATCACGTACCGTGCTTCGTCCGCCGACTTGGGACGAGTCGTTGCCGCGAATCTCACAGTCACTTACGACGCCGAGTCGTCACTGACCGTTCAAGCCTCCCACCCCCTCCGCATCGCGGCGGCCCCCCGTGCACGTGGATTCAACGGTGACGGAACGCTGGACATCTTTGCTCGCGATACCTCCGGCCGTTTGTTGCTGTACCCCACTGACGGACGGGGAAACTGGCAAGCCCCGCAAGTCATCGGCACGGGGTGGAATGGATTCAACATGCTGGTCTCACCCGGAGATTTCGATGGCGATGGAACCGTGGATGTTCTGGCGCGCGATGGCCAAGGGCGCCTCTTCCTGTATCAGGGCAACGGATCGGGCGGATGGAAGAAGGCATTGCAAGTTGGCCAGGGTTGGCAAGGTTTTAAGGACCTCATTGCGCCGGGCGACTTCAACGGCGACGGCACAAATGACATTCTCGCGAAGGACTCCGCCGGGAACCTCTTCATGTACCCCGGCAATGGTCGAGGTGGATGGCTTACTCCGTACAAAATCGGTCCGGGCTGGGATGGCTACTACGCCGTAGGCGCGGGGCACTTCCTGGGCACTCCGAGCCTGGTGGTACTCACGCGGCCTTTCTGGGGAACGCTTGAGGTACGAAGCACCAACCGGAACGGGTGGTTTGAAGAATATGGAATGCCAGGCGGCTTCGGAGGATCCATTGGATGGGGCTGGGAGTCGGTGACACGAATCGGCATGGCAGGCGACTTCAATGGTGACGGTAATTCGGACGTTTACGGAATAGACAGCGCCGGACGCTTGAGCATGTATCTGGGTGACCCCTCTGGCTACAGCAACGCCGGCATATCCGGTTTCCGCTGGAAGGGCTCGCCCGTCGTCGGCTGGGGCTGGAACAGCTTCACCGCCGTCTTCTAGGCCGGCTACGCGACGCTCTTGATCTTCACCACGAACACCGCGCCCAGCAGGCCGATGACGGCGGCGGCTATGTACAGCGAGACGTAGCCGCCCCAGTAGGCAACAAACGGGAACGCTATGCTCGGCGCGATCACCTGCGGCAGCGAGTTCGCGATGTTGATGACCCCCAGGTCCTTTCCACGGTCCAACGCCGTGGGGAGGACCTGCGTGATTAAGGCGAAGTCCACGGCCAAGTAGGCGCCGAATCCAATGCCGAGGACAATCGCTCCGGCCAGCGCGCCGATCCAGGTCGGCGCAAAGGCGAGAATCAGCGACGCCACTGCGATGATCACCGACGATGCGATAACCAACGGCTTCCGCTTGCCCATCCGGTCGCTCAACCGGCCGCCGAGCACGCTCGTGATGATCACCGCCACAGCGTATAGCCCCGTCAGGATCAGGACGCCGAAAGCAGGATCAATGCCCTCGGTCTCCTTCAGGTGCACGGCGTCGCTCAGGAAGAACAGCAGATACAGGGTCACCATGTGGTTGCCCGTACTCACCAGCAGCCGCGTCAGCCAGGCCCATGCAAAATCCGGGTATCGTTTGGGCGACACCCAGAAGCTCCAGATGAACGCCCACACAGCGCGGAGGGCCGGCCGCAGCTTGAAGGGTTGCCTCGGCCGTTTGGGGATTGGCTGGTCGTTGTTCTTGAAGAGGTAAAGCACGACGCCGGCGAGCAGCGCCGCCGCGCACAGCCAGTAACCGAGTGCGAAGTTTCCAGCAACGACGGCGGCAATCACCGCGCCGACCAGGATGCCCACCGTTTGCCCCATGGCGGCAAGTCCGCCGACGGTACCGCGCTGCGCCACCGGGACGCGATCCGGGACGGCTGCCGTGATGGCGGCATACATTCCATTGGCACCGGCCTGGACCAGGCACCAGAGCACGGTCATGACCGCGACATTGGGGGCGCCGGCCAGTGCCACGAGGGCCACTGCGCCAAGGATCGCTCCCATGAGGACCCATGGCACCCGGCGGCCGTACTTCGACGTGGTGCGGTCGCTGAAGGCACCGAACAAGGGATTGGCCACCATTGAAACGGCTGCGCCACAGCCCGTCACCAGCGCCAGGATGGCTTCCTTCTGGCCGTCGTCAAAATGTGCCGCCTGTTGGCCCAGGAGCACTTGGAGGGGGCCGAAGAAGGCCGCGTTGATGCCGAGGTTGACCAGCACTACGCCGGTTACCCACAGCGAGCGGACACGTTGTACCGGCTCGGCGAGTGCCGTCGTCGTGTTGGCGCGTACCACGGCCGGATCAGGGACCGGCCCAGGCAGGTCGGACAGGCTCATGGCAGGTTCCCCCTAGGTCTGGATGCTTGGATTCAGCCTAGCGCGGCGACCGCTTACCTAACCCTTTGTGGCGGCCTTATCCACATAGCGTGGACAGGCCATGCGGGGCTCTGGAGGTGGGCCTTAGTGTGGTCTCAAACCCTAAAGGAGAAGCCCATGAGCGAGCATGTAAACACCGCCGACCTCTACGACGAACGCGGAGAGGAACTTGAGTCGATCTCAGTACAATTCCAGAATCTCGGCGGACAGTCCCATTTCAGCGGCCCAGTACGAACGGTGCGGTGCTTCGAAGACAATGCCTTGGTGAAGACCATCCTGAACACCCCGGGCGAGGGAGCCGTCCTGGTGGTGGACGGACACTCCTCGCTGCGCACCGCACTTATGGGGGACATGATCGCCGAGAGCGCCGTGGCCAATGGATGGGCGGGCGTCATTATCAACGGCGCTATCCGGGACCGGGTGGCCATGGGGCGATTGCCGCTTGGCGTCAAAGCCTTGGGCAGCAACCCCAGGAAGAGCGCCAAGACAGGTATTGGCGAGGTTGACGTGGATCTGGTGATCGACCGCGTCCGGATCCAGCCCGGAGTCATGATCTACAGCGATCCGGACGGCATCCTCGTAGAACGGTGAGGCATTGCCCGGACGTGGTTTACGGGGAGTTCGAAAAAAGTTTGGTGACCCGGGAATCAAACAGGCATTAGGATAGTTACTGAAAGCAACTATCCTGCTTAAAACCCACGCCTGCCTCTCTTGGAGAAGATATGTCCAACTCTGCGCCCGTCCGGGCCGCCGGTGAGGTGCTGACGCATCGTCAGACACTCACCGTCATGGTGGGACTCATGCTCGGCATGTTCCTGTCCTCGCTGGACCAGACCATCGTGTCCACGTCCATCTACACCATTGCCAACGACCTCGACGGCTTGTCCCTCCAGGCGTGGGCCACCACCGCATACCTCATTACCTCCACGGTCAGCACTCCGCTGTACGGCAAGCTCAGCGACATCTTCGGTCGCCGCCCGCTGTACCTGGCTGCCATCCTGATCTTCCTCGCTGGCTCCCTGTACGCGGGTTCCGTCCACTCCATGACCGAACTGGCGATCGCCCGCGGCGTCCAGGGCCTGGGCGCCGGTGGCCTGCTGGCTCTGGCGCTGACCATCATCGGCGACATTGTGGCGCTGAAGGACCGTGCCAAGTACCAGGGCTACTTCATGTCCGTCTTCGGCATCTCCTCCGTGCTGGGGCCTGTTATTGGTGGCGCCTTCGCCGGCGCCTCGAACATCCTGGGCTTCGACGGCTGGCGTTGGGTCTTCTTCATCAACCTGCCCATCGGCCTCGCCGCACTGGTGGTTGTGTTCCTGTTCCTGCACCTGCCGGCGCGGCACGTGAAGCAGAAGATCGACTACTGGGGTGCCGCAGCCATCACGCTCGCCATCGTTCCGCTCCTGCTTGTTGCTGAACAAGGCCGCGTGTGGGGCTGGACCTCGGGTGGTTCATGGCTTTGCTACGGACTCGGTGTCCTCGGCATCGTTGCCTTCCTTTTCGCAGAGAAGCGCGCCGGCGACTACGCCCTGATCCCGCTCCGCCTCTTCAAGAACGCCACGTTCGGGCTCTCCTCGCTGTTGAACTTCATCATCGGCATCGGCATGTTCGGCGCGATCGCCATGCTCCCCATGTACCTCCAGCTGGTCAAGGGCCTCACGCCTACCGAAGCCGGCCTCATGATGATCACGTTCACCGTGGGCATCCTGTTCGGCTCCATCACGGCCGGTCGGACCATTTCGTCCTCGGGCGTCTACCGCGTCTTCCCGATTCTGGGCACCTTCACCCTGGCCGCAGCGGCAGTGGTCATGGGCCTGGTCTTGGGCGTCGACACCGGTCTCTGGGTTCCCGGCCTGATCGCCGTGTTCTTCGGTGTTGGCCTGGGCTTCTGCATGCAGCCGCTGACGCTCGCCATGCAGGTTTCCGTACCACCGAAGGACATGGGCGTGGGCACCTCAACGGCCGCGTTCTTCCGTTCCATGGGTGGAGCCGTTGGCACCGCAGTGTTCATCTCCATGCTGTTCAGCCTTGCCGCGGACAAGATCGCGGACGGCATGAAGGCCGCCTCTTCCAGCCCGGACTACCAGGCCGTGCTGAAGGATCCGGCTGTGGCCGCCGATCCCGCGAACGCCAAGCTGTTCGACTTCTTCAAGAACGGCGCGAACAACGATTCCCTTAACGACACCAGTTGGCTGCACGCGGCCAACAGCACGCTGACCCGCCCCATCACCGAAGGCTTCGCACAGGCAATTGACACCGTGATGCTTACGGCGGCAGGCCTGATGGTCATTGCGTTCCTGATCAGCTTCGCGTTGCCGAACAAGAAGCTCACCGACCCCAAGTCGGCGGCGAAGGAATCCGTGGCAGCGCACTAGGATCAGAGGCCAGGCTCCTCAGAATTCAAAGCCAACATAGCAATGGGCGGGCAATCCATGGGTTGCCCGCCCTTTGCGCGTAAGAGGCCGGCTTCGTGCGCCCAGCGGATCCCGACGCGCTTCGAAGGTGCCATACCGGCGAGGGCTGAAGATGGTTTGAGTCCCGTAAAGATGACGACGGCGTTACCCGACTTAGGCGCCCGCGCCGCCTGCCGCCGTCGGGCACTTGCGTTAAAGAAGTTCAACCAAAGGGCCACTTCAGACGCCATTTGCACCCGCATCGGGCCATTGGTAGAACCTCAATGCTTCTTGAGTTCAGAAAGTGAATGCATGTCATGTCCGTGCCCATGACTGGAAGTTGCCCGATATGACGTGCCACACTGTGTAGCGCGCGTGCACCGGCGACCCGTCGGGCCGGCCGACGACGTCCCGCACTGTGAAACCCATTCCACTGCCGCAAGGGAGAACCATGTCCAGCTCAAGCACCGAAGGCGTGCCCCCAGTCTCCCGAAAAGTGGTGGGACTGGCTGTTGCGGGAGCGGTAGGTGGCTTCCTCTTCGGCTTCGACTCCTCCGTGGTCAACGGCGCCGTGGATGCCATGAAGGATGAATTCCTGCTGAGCGAGGCCGTCACCGGCTTCGCCGTGGCCATCGCCTTGCTCGGTTGTGCGCTGGGCGCCTACCTCGCAGGCAAGGTCGCTGACCGCTACGGCCGTATTCCTGCCATGAAGATTGGTGCACTTCTCTTCCTGGTGAGTTCCATTGGCACCGGCTTGGCCTTCGGAGTGTGGGACCTGATCTTCTGGCGCCTGGTGGGCGGACTCGGTATCGGCCTGGCGTCCGTGATTGCCCCGGCCTACATCTCGGAGATCTCGCCCCGCCATGTCCGTGGCCGGCTGGCATCCCTGCAGCAGCTGGCGATCACCACCGGCATCTTCGCCGCACTCTTGTCCGACGCCCTGCTGGCCAACTCGGCAGGCAGCGCCGGAAACATTTTCTGGTTCGGGATCGAGGCGTGGCGTTGGATGTTCATCGCTTGCGCCGTTCCGGCCGCGGTGTACGGATTGATTGCCTTCAGGTTGCCGGAGTCCCCGCGCTTCCTGGTGCTCAACGGCAAAGATGAGCAAGCCATGACCGTCTTCAAGGCCATCATGCCGAACGACGACATCGACCGGCACATCCGCGAGATCAAGGAATCTATCCACGAGGACGAACTGTCCAGCAAGAAAGGCTCCCTGCGCGGCAAGGCGTTCGGCCTGCAGCCCGTGCTGTGGATCGGCATCATCCTGTCCGTACTGCAGCAATTCGTGGGCATCAACGTGATCTTCTACTACTCCACCACACTTTGGAAGGCCGTGGGCTTCCAGGAGAAGGATTCACTCACCATCTCCGTGGCCACCTCGGTGACCAACATCCTTGTGACGCTCGTTGCCATTGCGCTCGTGGACCGCGTGGGCCGCCGTCCGATCCTGCTCACCGGATCCATTGGCATGGCAGTCTCCCTGGGCGTCATGGCCGTGGCGTTCTCCTCGGCCACCGGCTCGGGTACGGACATCACCCTTCCCGGCGGATGGGGACCGGCAGCCCTGATCGCGGCCAACGTCTTCGTGATCAGCTTCGGCGCCTCGTGGGGCCCGCTGGTCTGGGTCCTGCTGGGCGAGATCTTCCCGTCCCGGATCCGGGCCCGCGCACTGGGCGTGGCCGCTGCCGCGCAGTGGATCGCCAACTTTGCCATCACGCTCAGTTTCCCGATCATGGCCGCAGGTTCGCTGCCGCTGACGTACGCCATGTACGCGGCTTTCGCGGCGGCGTCGTTCTTCTTTGTCATGTTCAAGGTGCCGGAGACCAACGGCATGTCCCTGGAACAGGCCGAAACCTTGTTCGTCCCGAAGGGTGCGCCGGTCTCGCCGCTGCCCACCGGCGAGGAACCCAAGTAAGTAGCAGTAGAGCGCGTTTTGACGGCTCAAAACGCGCTCTACTGCTACCCAGTTGGGCTACACCAGGTGCGGTTCGTGCGACTTCAGGTAGCTGCGCCCGCCGAAGGCCACCAGGATCGCAATGATCATGGCCACGGCACCTGCGAAGAACGGAACCTGCGGGCCGAAGTGCTCGCCAAGCTGGGCCGCGGCGAACGGCGCCAGCGCGCCACCCATCCAGCGGACAAAGTTGTAGCCGGCCGACGCAACGGGGCGCGGTGAATCGGAGACGCCCATGGCCAGTTCGGTGTAGATCGTATTGTTGATGCCCAGCAGGGCACCCGCCACGATGACAAGCACGACGACGGCAGGCACCGAGTGCCCCGCGGCCAGTCCCAGCCCGATCAGGTCGAGCATGAGGACGAACAGCGTGCCGGTCAGGACCTTGACGGCGCCGAATCGCTTCTGCAGCACCGGCGCGACGAAGACCGAGAACACGGCGACAGCCACGCCCCAGCCGAAAAACACTCCGCCGATTCCATAGGCGTCCATGCCCAGGATGAAGGGCGTGAAGGCCAAGATGGTGAAGAAGCCGTAGTTGTAGAAGAGTGCGCTGGCAGCCGTGGTGCTGAGGCCCTTGTGCCCGAGTGCCAAAAGCGGATCCCTCAGCCGGGATTTCTTCGCCGGGGCAGGAGTCTTGGGGAGCAGCGCAAGCAGGGCAATGAAGGCCGCAGCCATGAGAACGGCAGTTCCGAAGAACGGAGCGCGCCACTGCCAGCCACCCAGGAGTGCGCCGAGCAACGGGCCCAGGGAGATACCGAGGCCAAGGGCGGCTTCATAGAGAATGATCGCCGTCCCGGTGCCACCGCTGGCCACACCGACAATAACGGCCAACGCTGTAGCGACGAACAGGGCGTTACCCAGTCCCCAACCGGCGCGGAACCCCACCAACTGCTCAACACTGCCGGAGAGCCCGGACAACGACGCAAACACTACGATCACGGCGAGCCCGATCAGCAGGGTCTTCTTGCCACCGATGCGCGAGGACACGAATCCGCTGATCAACATCGCGATGGCCGTCACCAGGAAGTAGCTGGTGAAGAGCAACGAGACCTCGCTGGTGGAAGCCTGCAGGTTCTTGGCGATGGCGGGCAGGATGGGGTCCACCAGGCCGATGCCCATGAACGCGAACACGGCGGCGAGGGCGGTGGCCCACACGGCTTTGGGCTGCTTGAGGAAGGAAACCTTCTCGGCTTCCAGGGTGTTTTCGGCGCTTGTTGCGTCAGCCAGTTGGCGTGACATGCGGTTGTGCTCCTATCGGACTAATTCTGGAATGAGTTGTTGAGCTTGGTGATCACGGGGAGTGCCGCGGTGAGCTGTTCGATTTCGTCGGAGGTGAGCTCTTGCAACAGTTCGGCGACCATGGCGTTCCGCCGGTGGTTGGCGGATTCGACGGCGGCAAGCCCGGCTTTTGTGGTGACCACCTGAACGGCACGTGAGTCGTGCGGGTCCGGTTGGCGGTTGACGAGGCCGCCGCGCTCAAGCTTGATGATCTGTTCCGTTGCGCTCGGTACCTTGATCCCCAGGTTCCGGGCGATGTCCCCGACGCGGAGCCCGCCGTCGGAAATCATTGACAGCAAGCTGAGCTGGGCCGCAGTGAGTTCGCCCTCAGGGTCCAGGCGGCGGAACATGTACACGCCCAAACGCAGGGCTTCGCGGAAGTCCTGCGCGAGATCGAGAAGCCGGGGATCAAATGCTTTCGTCATATTTAGGTAGCCTAATAGTTAGGGTACCTAATAGTCAAGTTCCAGCGCACCCATCTGGATCGCATTAGTGCGCGTTTTCAGCGGTCAAAACGCGCACAACTGCGACTCAGTTGGGTTCAGAGGGTGAGCTTCATGCCCTCATGGCTCGAGACAAACCCGAGCCGTTCGTAGAAGCGGTGCGCGGCCGTGCGGGATTTATCAGTGGTGAGCTGGACCAGGGCGCAGCCACGCTCGCGGGCTTGGTCGATGGCCCACTGGATCATCAGCGCGCCAACCCCTTGCCCGCGCAGTTCGCCGGAAACCCTCACGGCCTCGATCTGCGAGCGCCAGGAACCTTTGCGGGACAGGCCGGGGAGATAGCTGAGCTGGAAGGTGGCCACTACCTCGCCTGACAACTCCCCCACCACCAGCAGGTGGGCCGGATCGGCGTCGATCGCGTCAAAGGCGGCCACATATGGCGCCAGGTCGTCGGCATTCTCGCGACTGGCACCCAACTGGTCGTCCGCAAGGAGGCGCAGGATGGCGGGCAGGTCACCTTTGGCTGCGCGGCGAAGCGTGAAGGTTCCGGAGTCGACGGCGGCAGTCATCAAAGCGGGCACGGCGGCAGGGTTGGTGGTCATTTCCCCAGCATGCCATTTAAGTTGCAACTCAGTATTGCTAAGTACCGGTACTCAGTTCTACTATGTAGTGGTAGTCAGTAATACCGAGTAGTGAGGAGGTGTCCGATGGGCAAGCAAATGACGGAGATGCTCAAGGGGACACTGGAGGGCATTGTCCTGGCCCTCCTGACCGGGAAACCGGCGTACGGATACGAAATCACCACGCTCCTCCGGGCGCAGGGATTCACCGAGATCGCTGAAGGCACGGTCTACGCCCTGCTGGTCAGGATCGAGCAGAAGGGCCTGGTGGACGTCGAGAAACGTCCCTCCGAAAAGGGCCCGCCGCGCAAGGTCTACACGCTCAACGCCAAGGGCGAAAACGAACTGGACGATTTTTGGAACACCTGGAGCTTCTTGTCCGAACGGCTCGAAGAACTCCGCAAGGAAGGAAACTGACATGGCAGCAAAATGGATCGAACTGGTCACCGGATCACTCGAACAGAAGAAGCAGTTCAAGCAGGCCAGGGCCCGGCTGGAAGCCCTTCCGGAGCCATATGTCACCGTAGCCACAGCCTTTAACCGGTACCTCATGTACTACGGCGGCGTGACCGAAGGCGACACCATGGTGCAGATGTTCGTCGACCTCGCTGACCTCTGGGAACGCGCCGCGATCGACGGTACCCCGGTGAGCGACATCGTGGGAGAAGACCCCATCGAATTCGCAGAAGCGTTCGCCCAGGCCTACGGCGGGAAGCGATGGATCGACAAGGAACGCGACCGCCTCATCAAAGCCGTCGACAAGGCGAAGGAGAAGGAGTCATGACTACCGCAGTCCAGGCATCACCGGCCATCCGCGTGCAGGGAATCGAGAAATCCTACAAGGACCTGCATGTGCTGCAGGGAGTGGACTTCGAGGTGGCCCCGGGCAGCATCTTCGCCCTGTTGGGATCCAACGGCGCCGGCAAGACCACCATGGTCAAGATCCTGTCAACGCTCCTCACAGCGGATGCCGGGGCTGCCGCCGTCGAAGGTTTCGACGTCGCGGCCGAACCGCTCAAGGTGCGCGAGTCCATCAGCCTCACCGGACAGTTCGCCGCCGTGGACGAGATCCTCTCCGGAAAGGAGAACCTGGTGCTCGTGGCCAAGCTGCGGCACCTCAAGGACCCCGGGCAAGTGGCCGATGGGCTGCTGGAGCAGTTCAACCTCACGGAAGCCGGGAGCCGAAAAGTGGCCACGTACTCCGGCGGCATGCGTCGCCGGCTGGACATCGCCATGAGCCTGATTGGCAGCCCCAAGGTGATCTTCCTGGACGAACCCACCACGGGTCTCGACCCGGAGGCGCGCCTTGACGTGTGGCAGATCGTCAAGAACCTCGCCAGGCAAGGAACCACGGTCCTGCTGACCACTCAGTACTTGGACGAGGCCGAGCACCTTGCGGACCGGATCGCCATCCTTCACCAAGGGCGCATCATTGCCAACGGAACCCTCGCGGAGCTGAAGCAGCTCCTGCCACCGGCCACGGTGGAGTACGTCGAGAAGCAGCCCACGCTGGAAGAGATCTTCCTGGCACTGGTGGGAACCAGCGGCGTCGCGGAAAGCCACGAAACAGCAAAGGAACGGTCATGAGCACGCACTTCCTCGCAGATACCTCCGTCCTGACCGGTCGCTCGATGCGCCACATCTTCCGGAGCGTGGACACCATCATCACCACCGCCATCACACCGATCGCCCTGATGCTGCTGTTCGTCTACGTCTTCGGTGGTGCGATCAGGACCGGCACGGAAAACTACGTCAACTACCTCCTGCCAGGCATCATGTTGATCGCCATCGCCTCGGGGATCGCCTACACCGCCGTCCGGCTGTTTTCGGACATGCAGGGCGGCATCTTCGAGCGGCTCCAGTCCATGCCGATCGCGCGGTCTTCCGTCCTGTGGGCCCACGTGCTGACGTCGCTCGTGGCCAACGGGTTGTCCTTGGTGATCATCGTGGGCGTTGCCCTGCTCATGGGCTTCCGGACCTCGGCAAGTGTGCTGGATTGGCTGGCCGTGGCCGGAATACTGGCACTCTTCACCCTGGCGTTGACCTGGATCGCCATCATCGCGGGACTGACTGCCAAGTCCTTTGATGGCGCTGGCGGGTTCTCCTACCCGCTGATCTTCCTGCCGTTCATCAGCTCGGCGTTCGTTCCCACGGACACCATGCCGGGCCCGGTGCGCTCGTTCGCCGAGAACCAACCGGTCACGTCAATCGTCAACACCATCCAGAACATCTTCGCGCTGCGACCCGTGGGAACGGACATCTGGGTAGCCCTCGCCTGGTGCCTGGGGATCCTGGTGTTGGCCTACGCGTTCGCGGCAAGGGTGTACCGGCGCAAGATCTCCTGATCTCCGGAAGTGAAACAAAGGAACCAACGGCCTAAGCTCCCCTGTCCACAGCGGGAGCTTTCGCCATGCAGACCGATTCGCCATTTGTCAGACATAAGTTATAGCTTTACAGAACCAAATTTGTAACGGCCGTCACCATTTTGACGGTTCTGCCGAAGGGTTCTTGAACACTCATGTCCGACCAGACAACAACCGGGCAGCGCGCTGCCTCCAGCAGGGACGCCGAGCCCCATCTGTCACGCTCGCTCAGCAACCGCCATATCCAACTCCTGGCCATCGGCGGTGCGATCGGCACCGGGCTGTTCATGGGCTCCGGCAAGACCATCTCGGTGGCCGGTCCCTCGGTGATCTTCGTTTACATGATCATCGGCTTCATGCTCTTTTTCGTCATGCGGGCCATGGGGCAACTCCTGCTGTCCAACCTGAACTACAAGTCCTTCAGCGACTTCGCCGGCGACCTCTTGGGACCGTGGGCCGGCTTCTTCACCGGCTGGACCTATTGGTTCTGCTGGGTTGTCACGGGCGTTGCAGACGTCATCGCGATTGCCGGTTACGCGAACGAACTCTGGCCAGGCATTCCCCTGATGATCCCCGGGTTCGCGACCATTGCCATCCTCTTGTTGCTGAACCTGCCCACGGTGAAGGCGTTCGGTGAGACCGAGTTCTGGTTCGCCCTCATCAAGATCGTGGCCATCGTTGCACTGATCGTGGTTGGCCTGGTCCTGATCTTCACCGGTTTCCAGTCCCCCGCCGGCACGGCCAGCTTCACCAACCTCTGGAGCCACGGCGGGTTCTTCCCCAAGGAATTCATGGGCTTCGTTGCCGGCTTCCAGATTGCTGTCTTCGCGTTCGTGGGCATTGAACTGGTGGGCACGGCCGCAGCCGAGACAAAGAACCCCGAGCACAACCTTCCCCGCGCCATCAACGCCATCCCACTGCGCGTCATGCTCTTCTACGTCGGCGCCCTCATCATCCTGATGTCCGTTACCCCCTGGACGGAGTTCAAGGCCGGGCACAGCCCGTTCATCGCCATGTTCTCCCTTGCGGGCCTTGGCATGGCTGCCACGGTGGTGAACCTGGTGGTGCTCACCTCCGCAATGTCCTCGGCCAACTCCGGCATCTACTCCACGTCCCGCATGGTCTTCGGCCTCGCGAACGACGGCGACGCCCCCAAGGTCTTCGGCAGGCTCTCCAGCCGTAAGGTACCCCAGAACGCGTTGTTCCTCTCCTGCGTCCTGCTGCTCTCCGGCGTCGCGCTTCTCTACTTGGGCAAGGACGTGGGAGCAGCCTTCGACATGGTGACCACTGTGTCCGCCGTCTGCTTCATGTTCGTTTGGTCGATCATCCTGGCCAGCTACCTCGTGTACCGCAAGCGCCGCCCCGAGCAGCATGCGGCCTCGCCGTTCAAGATGCCTGGCGGCGTGGTGATGGTCTGGGTGGTCTTCGCCTTCTTCGCTTTCCTGGTTTGGGCGCTGACCACGCAGCCTGACACGCTGACTGCCCTGCTGGTGACCCCCGCTTGGTTCGCGATCCTCGGTATTGCCTACGCCATGGTCCGCCGCTCGCCCCTCCACCAGGCCCGCGTGGCCGAATGGAAGGCAATGGCGCAGCGCGAAACCGCGGCAGCGCGCTAAGTCCACAACGCAGAAAAGCCCGACGTCGGCACTCATGTTGAGTGCCGACGTCGGGCTTTCTTGCGCTTCGGTGAGAGAGCGTCCCCCAGATCGGGAGGGTCGGTGAGAGAGCGTCCAGGAAAAACGGGCGGAAGGTGAGAGAGCGTTAGAGCTCCGCCTTGCGGTCCTCCACCAGTTTCTGGACTGCCGCGAACAGCGGGTGCGACGGCGTCAGTTCCGTGACCCGTTCGACGACGGCGGCCGCGTCCAGTTCCGCAAGGAGGTTGGCGAGCTCCACGGCCTCGTCATCGGACCCATCGTCGAAACGGAGGGCCGCGGACATGGCCTCAAGCAGTGCCGAAGGAGTCACGCCCCGCTCGGCGAGCTCCGCAGCGGGACCGATGAAGCGCTCGTGCCGGCCCAGTTTCCGCAAAGGAGCACGGCCAACGCGAACCACCGTGTCCGGCAGGTGCGGGTTGGTGAAGCGGGACAGGATCTTCTGCACGTACGCTTCCTGCTCGGCCTCGACGAAGCCGTGCTTCGCCACCAGCAGTTCCTTTGTTTCTTCCAGGACAGCCCGGACCTTCGCGGCGACGGACGGATCGGCCATGGCGTCGGAGATCTTTTCCAGCCCAGCTTGGTAGCCGAAGTAGGCCGCGGAGGCGTGGCCCGTGTTCACCGTGAAGAGCTTGCGCTCGATGTACGGTCCCAGCTCATCAACGAACGTCGCGCCCGGGATGACGGGCGGGTTGGCGCCGAAGGGCGTCCGGTCGATGACCCATTCGTAGAAGGTCTCCACCGTGACGTCCAGTCCCTGGCCCGGATCCTGGTTGGGAACGATCCTGTCCACGGCAGTGTTGGCGAAAACGGCCACGGAGTCCAAGTCCCCCGCGGAATCGTCCCAGGCCGCCCGGACCTCCACGTGCAGGAGGTCCGTGGCATTGATGGCGTTCTCGCATGCCATCACCTGGAGGGGAGGCAGGTCCGCGGGCCGTGCGGCCAGCCCGCGGGCGATCACGGGGGCCACGAACTTCAGGATGTGCGGCCCCACCGCCGTGGTGACCACATCCGCCGTCGAGATTTCCTCCACGACGGCTGCTTCCTCGGTGCTCGAGTTCAGCGCACGGAAGCCGTCCACGGTCTTCACCGCGGCGTTCTCGCCAACCTCGTGCACCTGGTAGCTGTCCGCCGAGGCCAGCTGGCTGATCAGGGCGTCTGCGACATCCGCGAACACCACCTCATAGCCGGCCTCGTGCAGCAGCAGCCCCACAAATCCTCGTCCAATATTGCCCGCCCCAAAATGGACTGCCTTCACTATGCGTTGACCTTTCCGAACAGCTCCAGGACTTCCTCAACCGTGGTGGCCTCCTCCAACTGGGCGACCTGGGCCTTGTTGGTGAAGATCTTCGCGATGGAGGACAGGATGTGGAGGTGCTCATTGTTGATGCCGGCAACACCGACCACGAACTTCACTTGCTTGCCGCCCCAGTCGATGCCTTCCGGGTAACGGACGATCGAAACGGCCGAGTGCTTGATGTGGTCCTTGGCGTCGTTGGTACCGTGCGGGATGGCCAGGAAGCTGCCCATGTACGTGGACACGGATTCTTCGCGTTCGTGCATGGCGTGGACATAGCTGACGTCCACGGCGCCACGGTCCAGCAGGAGCTGGCCGGCCTCGTCGATCGCGGAATCGCGGTCACGGGCAGTGCCGTTCAGGGTGACGCTCTCGGCCAAGAGCACGCCCTTGCCTCCGACGGCGGCACCCGGCTCAGCGGCATGCGCACCGTGGCTGGGGGCTGCTTCCGCTTCGGCAGCGCTGCTTGGGTGTGCGGCTGCGGGTCCGTCGGTGTTGCTGGTCTTCACGAGCTCCACGATTTCGTCGTACTTGGGGCTGTTCATGAAGTTGTCCACGGAGTAATGCACTGCGCTGGAGGTCTTCGGCTGGGCACGTTCGGTGAGGTCCTGGTGCGTGACCACAACGTCGTAGGTATCGCTCAGGTTGGCGATGGCCGAGTTGGTGACCTTGACGTCCGGGAAGCCCGCTGCCTTGATCTTGTTGCGCAATACCGAGGCTCCCATGGCGCTGGAACCCATGCCGGCGTCGCAGGCGAACACGATGTTCTGGACGGGGCGGGTGAGCACGGCTACGTCGCTGCGGCCGCCGCTCTCGCCAACCAGGGCCGAGGAAACGGAGCTCTTCTTGCCCTTCATGGCTTCCATGCGGGACGTTGCTGCTGAGAGGTCATCCTCGCCCTTGTTCTTGGACGTACGCAGGATCAGGGAGGCGATCAGGAACGAGACCGTGGTGGCCAGGACCACAGCCAGGATCACGCCGAAGTAGCTGTCGCGGGCGGTCTGGGCAATGACGGCGATGATGGAACCCGGGGCAGCCGGAGCCACCAGGCCGGAGTTGGTCAAGGCCAGGGTTGCAATACCGGTCATGCCGCCACCGATGGCTGCGAGGATCAGGATCGGCTTCATCAGGACGTACGGGAAGTAGATCTCGTGGATACCGCCGAGGAAGTGGATGATGGCGGCACCCGGAGCCGAAGCCCGGGCTGCACCGCGGCCAAAGAACATGTAGGCCAGCAGGATGCCCAAGCCAGGGCCGGGGTTGGCTTCGAGCAGGAACAGGATGGATTTGCCCTGCTCCAGGGACTGCTGGACGCCGAGCGGGGTCAGCACGCCGTGGTTGATGGCGTTGTTGAGGAACAAGACCTTGGCGGGCTCGATGAAAATGCTGGTCAGGGGCAGGAGGCCGTTGTCCACCAGGAACTGGACCACGTTGCCGGCGCCCTTGCTGAATCCGGAGACCAGCGGCGAAATGCCGTAGAACCCGAGCAGGGCCAGGGCCGCTCCCCAGATACCGGCGGAGAAGTTGTTGACCAGCATCTCGAAGCCCGGGCGGATCTTGCCGTCCCACAGGCGGTCGAGTTGCTTGATGGTCCAGCCACCCAGCGGCCCCATGATCATGGCGCCGATGAACATCGGAATACCGGCCCCGACGATCACACCCATGGTTCCGATGGCACCCACCACGCCGCCACGGACGTCGTAGACCATCTTGCCGCCGGTGTACGCGATCAGCAGCGGCAGCAGGTACGTGATCATCGGGCCAACCAGGCCCACATTGGCAACACCCTCGGCGTTGGTGCCGAAGCCACCGAGCTGGGGCACGGGGATGTAGCCCTTCTCAATGAAGAGGGCCGTAATCAGGCCCCAGGCGATGAAGGCTCCGATGTTGGGCATGATCATGCCGGACAGGAAGGTTCCGAACTTTTGGACGCCAACGCGCAGGCTGGTGCGGGGCTTCGCAACGGTCTCTGTTGCCATGTGAATTCCTAACGTGTGTCCCGCGGCGGCGCGGGGTCAGTCGATATAGATCGAGAGAGGACAGCTTTAGGAGCTGCTGGAAATGCGGTGAAGCCACTCAAGGAAGAGCTTCAGTTCAGAGCTGGACAGTTGGTCTGAATGCGAGGCCTGCAGTGCCGCGTTCAGGGCGATTGCCGCAACAACCACGGAGGACTTACCGGAGTCCTCCGCTGCGGCGCCACGGGCTGTGTCCGTGGAGACGGCGAAAATCATGGAATCCCGGGTCATGGTTGAGAGCTCCAGGTTCCGGTCTTCCACCGGTTCGGCGATAAGCATGAGCGTGACGCCCACGTTGGCCGCGAGGATACTGCGTGCCGCCTCGCGGGGCGGCACATTGATCTGACCTGCGATGGCGGCCTTGTTCAGCATTTCCTCGAGGAGTGCTTCAGCATCGGCCACGATGGCTGGGCGGCTCTCCGGACGGATATTGCCGAACATCACCAGGTACAGATGGGGCTGGGTGAGGCCGAACTGGACGTGGTTGTCCCACATCCGCCGCACGTCCTCCAAGGGTTCCCCGGACGGTGCAAAATCGCGCTCCCCTGCCACGTACTCTTCAAAGCCGGCCGAAACGACGGCATCGAACAGGCCTTCCTTGTCGCCAAAGTGGTGGTAGAGCGTAGGCGCCGTAACCCCCGCAAGCTTGGTGATCTGGCGCGTTGAGACCGCTGACCCCTCCGAATTCGCCAGCAATTCGGCAGCTGCGCGAAGCAACCGAATTTTCGGCGGAAGCTGGTCATCGAAACTCATAACCGCTACCCTAGCACCTATAGCGTTGCTATATGAAGTGGCTCACAACAGAATTTTGTAGGCTATTTCCACAGGCCCAAGGTGCCGTTGCCGGTGGGTCCGATCCAACAAGCAGGGAACAGAGGATTCAGTGCAGAATTTCCAAGGAGTAGGGGTAAGCCCTGGACGCATCATCGGTTCCGTCCGTCAGATGCCCAAGCCGGTGAGCGAACCGCCGTCGGGCGAACGGCTCGCCGCGGACACCAGCCCGGAAGACGCCGTCGCGGGCCTTAAAGCCGCCGCGCAGTCCGTCCATGACGAACTGAAGGGCCGCGCGGACATCGCCACCGGCGACGGCAAGGCAGTCCTCGAAGCCACGGCCCTCATGGCCAAGGACACCATGCTGCTGAAGTCGGCCACCAAGCTGATCAACGGTGGCTCGTCCCCTGAGCGCGCCATCTGGGAAGCCGGTGCGTCCGTTTCGGAAATGCTGCACAACCTGGGCGGCTATATGGCCGAGCGCGCCACCGACGTCCTGGACGTCCGCGCCCGCATCGTCGCCGAACTCCGCGGCGTCGCCGCCCCCGGCATCCCCTCCTCCGACACTCCCTTCATCCTGGTGGCCGAGGACCTCGCCCCCGCCGATACCGCCACCCTGGACCCCGCCAAGGTGCTGGCCCTCGTCACCTCCGGCGGTGGCCCCCAGTCGCACACCGCGATCATCGCCCGCTCACTGGGCTTGCCGGCTGTGGTTGCCGCGCACGGCGTTGACTCCGTGGCCGATGGCTCCGAAGTCTTCGTGGATGGTGCCGCCGGCTTCGTGGCAGTTGAACCATCCGAAGAGCAGCGCGCTGCCGCGACAGCATGGGCCGAAACATCCGCAACACTCGCCTCCTTCGACGGAAACGGCACGACGGCGGACGGTCACCTGGTGCCGCTCCTCGCCAACGTCGGAGGTGCCAAAGACGCCGTGGCCGCCGCAGGCCTCGGCGCGCAGGGTGTGGGCCTGTTCCGCACCGAATTCTGCTTCCTGGAACGCGATACCGAACCTTCCGTGGACGAACAAGCCGCAGCCTACAAGGCCGTATTCGATGCCTTCCCGGGCAAGAAGGTGGTCCTGCGCACCCTGGACGCCGGCGCCGACAAGCCCCTGCCCTTCCTCACGGATGCCACCGAGCCCAACCCTGCGCTGGGTGTCCGCGGCTACCGCACCGACTTCACCACGCCCGGCGTGCTGGAGCGCCAGCTCGAGGCGATCGCCCGCGCTGCCTCTGAGTCCGAAGCCGACGTGTGGGTCATGGCACCCATGATCTCCACGGCCGCCGAAGCCGGCCGCTTCGCCTCGCTCTGCGCGGCCGCCGGGCTCAAGACCCCCGGCGTCATGGTGGAAGTTCCCTCCGCCGCACTGACTGCCGCCACGGTACTCCGGGAAGTCGGCTTCGCCTCGCTGGGCACCAACGACCTCACCCAGTACGCCATGGCCGCCGACCGCCAGCTCGGACCCCTCGCCGAACTGAACACACCCTGGCAGCCGGCCGTCCTGCGGCTCGTGCAACTGACGGTGGAAGGCTCCGCCCTTGAGGCGTCCGGCCGGGAGGGCACCGGCAAACCCGTGGGCGTCTGTGGCGAGGCAGCCGCTGACCCGGCCCTCGCCGTCGTGCTTGCCGGGTTGGGTGTCACCACACTGTCCATGACCGCGCGGTCCCTGGCCGCCGTCGGAACCGTGCTCAAGACGGTCACGCTGGAACAGGCGCAGGAACTCGCGCGCCTGGCTCTCTCCGCACCCAGCGCAACCGAGGCCCGCGACTGGGTCCGTGCCAAGCTCCCCGTGCTCGAAGAGCTCGGCCTGTAAGTTTCGCAAAACCAACCGCAAGGAGAAACCCATGCCCGAACGCACTGCCACCATTGCCAGCAAGTCCGGACTGCACGCCCGCCCCGCAGCGCTTTTCGCCGAAGCCGCCGGTGAACAGTCGGTGGATGTCACCATCGCCATGCAGGGCGAGCCGGCGGATGAAGCGCTCGACGCCGCCAGCATCCTCTCGCTCATGACGCTCGGCGCCGCGAAGGGGGACGTTGTTGTGCTGCGGGCCGAGGGCGAAGGAGCCGATGAGGCGCTGGACGCCCTGGTGAAACTGCTGGAGACGGATTTGGACGCGGAGTAGGTTTCGCCGAACCGCCCGTTGGCGCCATACAGGTTCACGCGGGTTCTTCCTTCGTCATCGAGGAAGGTTCTGCCTGCTGTGCTGGTTTGCCCTGGTAAACCCACAGCATTGGAGAACCGCATGACCTCACTGGCGCACGCCCCCGCCGATCCTACCGACTTGGTCGCAGCCCGCTACGGAGGGAACCTTCCCGGACTGCTCGGGCCCGTAAACCAAACGCTTGAGCTCCTTTACAACCACCGTTCAATCAGGCAATTCGAACCCACGCCGCTGGACGAGGCGACCCTCACGTCTCTCATCGCTGCCGGGCAATCAGCCGCTACCTCGTCCAACCTGCAGACGTGGAGCGTCGTCGAAGTCCGCGATCCGGGGCACAAGGATACCGTAGCAGCGTTGGCCGGAGACCAGGACTTCATCCGAGAGGCGCCGGTCTTCCTGGTCTTCGTGGCTGACTGGTCGCGGAACCGGCTCATCGCTGAACACCGGGGCGAGCCCACCGAAGGCGTGGAGTTCATCGACAGCACCTTGGTCTCCGTGGTCGATGCCGCGCTTGCTGCCCAGAACACGGTTATTGCTGCCGAATCATTGGGGCTCGGGACCGTTTACGTCGGCGCTGTGCGGAACCACGTTGAAGAACTGTCTGAGCTGCTCGAACTGCCTGACGGCGCGTTCCCGGTAGTGGGACTGGCGATCGGCCGGCCGCGTCCTGATGCTGCGGGCAGCATCAAGCCCCGGCTTCCGCAAAGCGTGGTCCGGCACCGTGAGCGCTACGCAGTTCCAGGCACCGAGGCGTTGGCGGAGTACGATGCCACGCTCCAAGCCTATTACCAGGCCGAGGGCGAGCCCCGGGGGTGGATCGACGCCGTAGTGCAGCGGGTACGAAGCCGGCTAAGCCTTCACGGCCGCGACCGGATCCGCGGTGTGCTCGAGCGCCGGGGGCTGCCGTCGCGGTAGGCCTGCCCGCGCTAGGCTTCTGCCATGGCATTGATAGCTCCCCGCGTCACGGCCGGCCTGCCCGCCGACGACGCCCGGAACCTGGCACGATCACTCCAGGACAGCAACGACATCACGGTGTTCGTCGACGGCACCGTCCACCGCCTGCCAGACCAGGCGAGGGACGCCGTCGTAGACCTTCTGGCCCGGCTGGGCCGCGGCGAAGCAGTGACCGTCAGCAGCGTGGAAGAAATGCTGACCACGTCGCAGGCCGCCGAACTCGCGGGCATTTCGCACACCTATCTCCGCAACATGACCGACCGCGGCGAAATTCCTGTGGAATACCGGGGAACCCACCGCCGGATCCGGCAGGCGTCGATCATCGCGTGGCTGGAGTCCCAGAAGCGGAAACAAGAAGAATCCGCGGCTGGAGACGGCACGGGGGCCGACGCCGACGCCAGTTGAAATGCGTCCGGCAGATGTCGGAGTGATAAGGATCAAGCAACGATCCAAGCCAACGGGCCAGCACCCGCAAACACCGGGGTTACGCTTGTTTGGTGGGCAATTTCAAAGGGTGGCATATCGTGGCCGGGATGGCCGCAATGGCACTTGCCGCACCCTTGGGTTCCGCTATGGGATTGAACTTCGTGGCCACCTTCATGTTCGCCTGCGTCGTATTCGTGGCGGTGGCCATGTGGACCGAATCACGGATTGCCCGACGCCGGGAGGCAGCGAACGCCGGCAGCGCACCTGACGCTTCGCGCCCCGCGGGAGACCCCGCCGAATCGGACGACGCCACGCGCGACTGACCCTCGGCGGCCAAGGCAAGGCGTCCAAACAGGGAAAAAACCGGCGCTTGCTGTTTGAATAGCCATATGGCTTCGAGGTCCCGCTCCGTGGTTTGGCCGGTGGTGCATGAGGAACGACGCGCCCTCATCAAGGACCTGGAGCCATTGCACGGTCCGCTCTGGAACGCTGAATCCCTATGTCCAGGCTGGAGCGTCCATGATGTGCTGGCACACCTGATCGACTCCGCCAAGACCACTCGCCTGGGGTTCGCCCGCCGGATGATGGCCGCCCGCTTCGACTTCGACCAGGACAATGCCGTAGGAGTAGAGCGGGAACGGGCGTCCGATCCACGCCATACCCTGAAGTCCTTCCATGCCGTTGCCGCCAGGACCTCCGGACCGCCGGCTTCGCTGGCCACCCGGTTGGTGGAAGCGTTCGTGCATGGCGAGGACATCCGCCGCCCGCTGTCGATCAGCCACAGTTATCCTGCCGAGCATGTGGCCACAGCGTTGGACTACCAACTGAAGACCACCACCAAGATGGGCGGCGGCAAGGAGCTCGGAGCAGGATGGCGCCTCGTTGCCACGGATACCAGCTACGCGCGCGGCGAGGGCCCGGAAGTGCAGGGACCCGCCATTTCGCTGCTCCTCGCCGTCTCCGGGCGCGCCATTGCAGGCAATGAACTGACAGGCCCGGGCGCGGACGTTTTCCTGCAGCGGGCGCGGGGGTAAGGCGCTGCGACCTAGCCTGGACGCGCGGCGAGGGTTCCAGGAACTCGAGTGGTTGATTCGAGCCATCCGGCGAGGTTCCGGTCCAACATCCGAGCCAGCTTCAGGCAAGCCTCGTGGGCCTGCTGCACGGTGAGCCGATGCTGCTGACCGGGGAGCGGAAAGCCAGCCACAAATGGCTCATGGTGGGCGGCCCTGTTTCGTGCGGCATGGACGATCGTGACGACTCCCAATGTCCAGGTCCTTGTGAATTTCACGCCGTCGGCCGAAGCCACTGATCTTCCACCTCGAAATGCCCTGTTGAGGCAGCTATTCCAAAGAAGCTCATGCGAAGCCCGAAATCGCTGTGGTTCCCGCCCCACATATCCCCCCGGTTCCAAGAGTCCCTTCCAGAAGCCAAACATCAAGCCTGCTATGAGGTGGCCGGAAGTGCGCCGCCCCGGCGGCAATTTCGACCAGGCCTCGGCCAACTTGTTCCGGCTCGGGCCATCCAGCCCAATATCTGCCGTGTACCAGAAACCCCCGTAGGCAAGCTCCAGTTGCTTGGCCATAGCGTTCCTCACGGCAACTTCCACGATTGCGATGTCGGCCAAAAGGGCTGCCGAAACGTCACGATCCCAAATATAGAGCTGTCTCGCCAGCGAGTGATCGTAAGAGGCAGCGGCCATGTACGTTGCCGTGCGGACTGGGGTGATGGCCTCGTCGAGGGCGCGGCTGTGGGCGCCGTTGGACCAAGTTTGGGCATTGGTCAGTACTCGGCGCTCCTTGCTAGACTGCAGATGAAGTCCCCGGACCCGCCTCTCTGGACATGAGCCATGATGCGGCCGGGGTTTTTTGTACGCCCATTCCAGGTAAGCGGCCGAAACAGAACTCTGCAAAAACCATCTTTTCCACAGGCCTCTCACTCAACGGGAAAGACTTTGAGCGCGGGGAACGGCCTGCTGACCGTGGCGCCGGGCTGCCCTTGTTGGGCGCCGGTCCCGAGGCTAGGCTGACAGGGCAAAGCAAATAATAAGGTTACTGAAGAAGAGGTTTGGCTATGACGAGCTACGACCCCGAAGACGACCCCCAAACGTTCGGCGTTTCCGGCGCCGCTGAACCGGACAGCATCCACGAGGATCCTGATATGCGTAAGGACGAAGACCAAGACCCCGCAGCCTCCTCGAATCCGGATCCGGAAGACGGCAACATCACCGGACTGGAGCCGGGCGGCGGAGTACCTCCGGGAGAAACCCCTCCCGGAGAAGGCAGCATGAGCGGCGACCAAGGCCACCAGGAGTAACCGCTCCCACATCAGTCGCCAGGCAGCTGTTCCTTTATTGGGCAACGTCGAGACAGCGGCTTGGCGGCGATTGGCGTTATTTCAGCCGCAGGATCTCGCCCAGATCGTAGTCTGCGGGTTCTTCCAGCTGCGAGTAGGTGCAGCTGTCAGGGGTCCGGTCCGGCCGCCACCGACGGAATTGGGTGGTGTGCCTGAAACGGTCGCCCTCCATGTAGTCGTACGCCACCTCGATCACGAGTTCGGGGCGCAGCGGCACAAAGGAGAAGTCCTTACCGGCACTCCACCGGCTTTGGCCACCGGGCATCCTGGATCCCCCGGCGGACTCCTGGTTGGCCCATTCGCCCCACGGATGCTCGGCGAACTCCACCTGGTACGGCTCTAACTCCGCCACCAGGGCTTCCCGCTTGGCCATGGGGAACGACGCCACGACGCCCACATGGTGCAGGCGGCCCGAGTCGTCATAGAGCCCCAGCAACATGGACCCCACAACCTTCGCCGTTTTGTGCCAGCGGAATCCGGCCACCACGCAGTCTGCCGTCCGTTCATGCTTCGTCTTGAACATCACCCGCTTGTTCGGCTGGTAGGTGCCGTCGAGCGGTTTGGACAGCACGCCGTCGAGCCCTGCTCCCTCAAGTTGCACGAACCATTCCTTGGCACGATCAAGGTCGGTGACCGCGGGCGTGACGTACACGGGCGGTTCGGCGTCGGCGAGCGCCTCTTCCAGTGCGGCCCTGCGCTCGGCGAAGGGCTGTCCCGTCAGGTCGTCATCCCCCAGGGCGAGCAGGTCGAACGCTACCAACGAGGACGGCGTCTTCTCTGCGAGCATCCGGACGCGGCTGTCGGCGGGGTGGATGCGCTGCTGCAGGCCATCGAAGTCCAGACGGTTGCCGGAAATGAGGATAATCTCACCATCGATCACGCATTTCTCCGGAAGGTTCTTCTGGAGCGCGTCCACGAGTTCGGGGAAGTAGCGGGTCATGGGCTTCTCGTTGCGGCTGCCGAGGACGATCTCGTCCCCATCCTTGAAAACGATGGTCCGGAAGCCATCCCACTTGGGTTCGTAGTGCCCCACATCGGGGATGGTGGGCACGGACTTGGCGAGCATGGGCGAAACGGGCGGCATCACAGGCAGGTCCATAGATCATGTCTACCGGCCAGTACATGCTCAAAGCTAGTGTTGATCCATGGATTTGTTGGCCGTGTTGGCTGCCGTTCTCTGCGGACCCGCTCTCGTTGCGCTCCTTTGGATCTGGACGCGGCGCAGGGGCACTAAGCGCCCGGTGAAACGCGCGGCCCTGGCAGGCGTCCTCGGCATCGTGGACGAGATCTACCGTCCCGAAACCCACCAGGCGCACCAGATACAAAAGGTCCAGCATGAATTGCCGTCTCCGGCTCCAGCGCCCAAGGGTAGGCGATAAGGCCACCTCGAAACCTTGGACGTTCCGTCCGTTACATTAATGTGACTTTACTTCCCTGCTCCTGTACGGTCGAAGGGCGACCCTGATCTCCGCTGGGCCGCTTCCGGGCTGACGCCGAGCTCTGCCGCATCCCGGAATCCGCCAGATCCGCGGCAGAGACGGGGGACCCAGAGTTCCCGGGCCTGAATTCCGCAGGCCCTTGGGGTGAAGCCGCCACGTGCGGCCGGACGGCCTCGTCCGAACCCGACAGCTAACCTCGCAGGCGTTGAGAGGCAATCACCCATGTCCCCAACCATGGATCAGCCGCGCCGTGCCCAGGAGGCCATCGAGCGCACCAAGCCATCCGGACGCCGTCGGGCCCAACCCAGCGGACAGTCCCCCACCAGCGTTGAAAGCACGACGGCGGCACCCGCCACTGCTGTCAATCCCACCCCGCCTGCGCCCACCGCGCCCATGACGCGCGCGGAGCGACGCGCGGCCGAGCGCGAGGCGGCCGCCCAGGCTGTCATTGCGCCGGAAGCTCCCGCCTCCGACGATGCTGCGGCTCCTGCCTCAGCCCAGGAACCAAGCACGATCGCGGACGATGCTCCGCGGACCGCGTCGACCACACCCGGGCCGCCGACGTCTGCGATCCCCGTGGTAAAGCCGGCCGAGCCTGCCTCCGACGAGGAAGCTGCTCCTGCGACGGCCGCCATTCCGGTGGTACAGGCTGCCGAGCCTGCTTCTGAAGCCGAAGCTGCTCCCGCAACGACGGCTATTCCGGCGGTGCAGGCCGCTCCCGCGACGGCCGCTATCCCCGTCGTGCAGCCCGGCGAGCCCGAACCCGCGACGGCGGCCATTCCGACGGTAGCGGCGCCGGTGATCGGCACTTCCCAAGCCCAGCCTGCACCCAGTACTCAGCCGAAGACTGCGGCGCAGATTGCCGCTGCCGCAACGGCCTCCGCGGGCTTGGCGAGCCGGCAGGCTGCTGCAGCCAGTGCAGCTGACGACTCACAGCCGCGCCGGGCAACCACCTTCCCGGACAGGGCCACATCAGCCGGCGCGGCCTCGTCGGCTGGCACCGGCAAGTCGGTCACGGCAAGCAAGTCGGCCTTCGGTTCGTTCGGGGCATCGTCCTTCACCCGGGAACCGCATGCCGTCCTGACCAAGGCCGCTTCGGTGAAGACAATGGGCCAGCGCATGGCAGTAGTCGCCGGAGCCCTAGGCCTGGTCCTCACGGTTGGCACGGTCAGCCAGGCCCTGGATCTGCCGATCTTCGGGCAGGACAACCAGTCCCAGGAAGCCAGCGGTTCCAAGGGCACAGATGACAGCGGCCGGGCAGCCACCAAGGCCTCCCCTGGACCCACGCCCTCCTACACCACGGCATCCTCAACGTCCGCGGCCGCCACAGCGGAAGCCGGGCAGCCCTCAGCCGACCCGGCACAACCCGCAGCCGAGGCACCTGCCGCCGCGCCGGCGTCGTCCGCGGCTGCTCCCCAGGTTTCGCTGGCAGCCCCACAGTGGGTACCGTCGGCTGCACCTTCGGCTGTTGTCCCGGTGCCCGGCGTAACCTCGCCGGTCCCGAGCCAGCCCGCTCCGCCGTCGGACACCGTCACGGCACCAACGCCGACCCCCACCACTACTCCGACGGTCACCCCGACGCCGACGCCCACCCCCACCGAGACGTCGAAGCCGAGGCCGAGCAACAGCCCAAAAGCAAGCAGCGCCCCGGCAACCAGTGAGCCCACCCTGAATGTGGACGGCTTGCTGGACCTTGCAAAGGAGGCGCTGAAATGAGCACGCGCATGCCTCGGACCACCACGCACATCGGCTGGCACGGCCGCTATTGCAGCAGCAGCCGGACGGCTGCCTTCCGTCGCCGGATGGGCCGCTGGAGCTGCCAGCGCTTGCGGCGCGCGTAGCATCGGCATCAACAAATGAGGCAGCCACCCGCGCGGGTGGCTGCCTCATTTGTTGTGTCCAGGGAGAGTCAGGCGGTGTGGAGTTTGTCTGCCGATCGGGCATTGCCGTTCTCCGCCGGGGCGTCCGTGTCCTTCTTCCGCTCCCGCAGGAAGTAGACCAGCCCCGCGGCCAGGAGCGACGCGGCGGCCAGGGCGTAGAGTCCGGGGATCACACTGCCGGTCTGCTCCTTGATAACGCCGAAGCCAAACGGTGCCACGAAACCGCCAAGGTTGCCGAGTGAGTTGATGATCGCGATGGCCGGAGCCAGCACGGCCGGGTGGAGGCCTGACTGCGGAATGGTCCAGAACAGCGGCGATGCACTCTTGAAGCCCATGGCCGCGATGGCCAGGAACACCAGCGCAAGAACGGGCGTCGCCACCGCGGCGGCAAAGGTCCCGACGGCGGCAATCAGCAGGGCGACCACCAGCAGGGGCCGCTTGGACCTGGCTTTGTCCTGCAGCTTCGCGGCAAAGTACATGGCGAAGACGGCGCACACCCACGGAATCGCGGACAGGAATCCCACGCTGAGGTCAGTGGTGCCCGGGATCTGCTTGACGATGGTGGGCAGCCAGAACGTGTTGGCGTAGATGGACAACTGGACGGCAAAGTAAATGCCGCACAGGAGGAGGATCTGCGGGTTCAGCAGCATCTTCCAGCGATTGACTTTCCCCTTGCTGGTCTTGGTGTGCTGGGCATCTTCGTCGGCGATGGCCTGGGCGAGTGCCGTCTTCTCCGCGGCGGTGAGCCATTTGGCGTCTTGGATGCGGGCGTCGAGCAGGAAGTAGACAATGCAGCCAACAATGACGGAAACCATGCCTTCGAAGCCGAAGAGCCACTGCCAGCCGCGAATTCCCAGGACGTCGTTGAGGCTCAGGAGCATGCCCGCGATAGGACCGGACAATGCCGCGGCAACTGAGGACCCGGCGATGAAGACAGCCGTAGCCTTGCCTCGCTGGCCGGCGGGGACCCAGCGGGCGAAGTAGAAGATCACGGCGGGGAAGAATCCCGCCTCGGCCGCGCCAAGAAGGAAGCGCAGCACGTAGAACATCATTTCGTTCTGAACAAAGGCCATGAGGAAGGAGACGATGCCCCAGCTGATCATGATGCGCGTCAGCCAGATCTTGGCGCCGTATTTCTCCATCAGCACGTTGCTGGGGAGCTCGAAGATGGCGTAGGCGATGAAGAACAGGCCGGCACCGAAGCCATAGGCCGCTGCGCCGATTCCGACATCCGTATGCAGGTGTTCCTGGGCGTAGCCGATGTTTGAACGGTTGAGCTGGTTGCAGACGAGCATGACCAGCATGATGGGCAGCACACGCTTGAAGAACTTCTTGGTTGCGTGGGCTACATCCGTGACGGCGGCGTCAACAGATTGCATGGGATAAATCCTCTTTGACTAGGTAAAGCTTTTCGCGATCCATGGCCGTTGGGGAGGGCCTGGGATCGGCTGGGGCAAGGCGACTTGTGGTGCCTGTCATATGACCTACGTCAACTTTAGGACGGGGTCGCGATGCGCGTCCAACACAGAAAATGCATCAATAGATACCTTCAAGGCATCAAAATGCCTTCAGCCCAACAAGGCTGCCACCACTACCAGGGCGCCCACACAAAGGACCGTGGTGCAAAGAATGACATCGCGGGCCACGACCGTCCCGCGGCCATACGGAGAGGCGAAGAGAAAGACGTTTTGTGCCGTGGGCAGGGCAGCCATGATGACGCTGGCCAACAGGTGTTGTCCCTCAAGGCCGAAGAGGAACCTACCCAACGCCCAGACGATGACGGGCATTCCGGCGACCTTCAGGAGCGTGGCCACCACAGTCTCAATGCGGCCATCACCCTTCTGCAACGGCGCCTTTCCGGCCAGCGACATGCCGAAGGCCAGCAGGACCATGGGCACTGCGGCGCCAGCCAGCATCTCTATGGGCTTCTGCACCACGTCCGGAGCCTGCCAACCGGTAAGGGCCACCACCACGCCGAGTCCGGAAGCAATGATCATGGGATTCGTGACCGGTTGGAGCACCACCCGTTTCCAGACGATTTTCTCGCCGGCAGCCAGACCCAGGACGGTGACGTAGAACGGGGCAAGCACCAGAAGTTGGACCAGCAGCACTGGTGCAACGTGCTGGGCCGTGCCCACGGCATAAAGGGACACGGAGATGCCTATGTTGTTGGCGTTGGCGTAGCTGCTGGCCATTGCACCAACTGCTGTCTCCGCTGCCGGGCGGCGAAAGAACAGGAAGCTGAGCAGGCAATAGAGAATTCCTACCGCAGCAGCGGAGAGCAGGGCGAGCGGGGCGTCGACGCTGAGGGCCGCCCGGATGTCGCTGCCGGCAACCACGGTGAAGAGCAGCGCTGGGTTGGTGATGTAGAAGGCGGTCCGGGTCAGCGCGCCCTGCACCTCCGGGGACAGCACCTTGACGCGTGCGGCAAGATAGCCCACGGCAATCACCACGGACACAATGAGGATGCCGGAGACGACGCCGCCCACCCTGCTCCTTTCATTAAAGTGGTGTCCGCACGGCCGCTCCCTGTTGCGAAGGAAACGGCCGTGCGGAAATGTGTGCCTGCTTACCGGCCTTTAGCGAACCAGGCAGGGCCGCTTCGGATCGAACTGCCAGCCATCGATGTAGTACTGCATTCCGATGGAGTCATCCCGGGCGTCCAGGCCATGGGCAAGGTAGAGCTGGTGGGCCTTGTCCAGTGCGTCGCGGTCCAGTTCGATACCCAGGCCCGGCTTGTTCGGTACCTCAATGGCACCGTCCTTGATCTGCAGCGGCTCCTTGGTGAGGCCCTGGCCGTCCTGCCAGATCCAGTGCGTGTCCAAGGCCGTGATCTCGCCTGGTGCCGCGGCGCCGGTATGGGTGAACATGGCCAGGGAGATATCGAAGTGGTTGTTGGAGTGCGAACCCCAAGTGAGGCCGAACTCGTGGCAAAGCTGCGCTACCCGGACAGAGCCGTGCAGGGTCCAGAAGTGCGGGTCCGCCAAGGGAATATCGACGGCGTTGCTCCGGATCGCGTGCGACATCTCGCGCCAGTCCGTGGCGATCATGTTCGTGGCCGTCTTGAGCCCCGTGGCACGGCGGAATTCGGCCATGACTTCGCGGCCGGAGAAGCGGCCTTCGGCACCACATGGGTCCTCGGCGTACGCCACGACACCCTGCATGCGCTTGCCCAGGCGGATCGCTTCCTCAAGGAGCCAGCCGCCGTTGGGGTCCAGCGTGACGCGGGCATCGGGGAAGCGCTTGGCGAGTGCCGTGACGACGTCCACTTCCTCGTCGCCGGACAGCACGCCGCCCTTGAGCTTGAAGTCACTGAACCCGTACCGTTCCTGCGCAGCTTCCGCGAGCGCAACGACGGCTTCCGGAGTCATGGCTTCCTGGCGGCGCAGTTCTTCCCAGCGGTCTGCGGGTGCTTCTTCCACAAGGTAGGGAAGGTCAGTCCGCTGGTGGTCACCGATGAAGAACAGGTAGCCAAGCATCGGCACGGAGCTCCGCTGCTGGCCGTCTCCGAGCAGCTCGGCAACGGGTACGCCAAGGAACTGGCCGTGGAGATCCAGGAGTGCCGATTCGATGGCCGTTACGGCGTGGACGGTGGTGCGGAGGTCGAAGGTCTGGAGGCCACGTCCGCCGCTATCCCGATCCGCGAATTCGGCTGCAACTTCGCGCAGGAGCGAACGGTAGCGGGCCACGGGCCTACCGTTGATCAGCGTCCCGGCTTCCTCGATGGTGGACTTGATCTTCTCTCCGCCGGGCACTTCGCCCAAGCCGCTGCGGCCTTCGGAGTCTGTGATGATCACGACGTTGCGGGTAAAGAACGGTCCGTGAGCGCCGCTGAGGT
Organism: Paenarthrobacter sp. NPDC089714; assembly: GCF_044748905.1. Taxonomy (NCBI): domain Bacteria; kingdom Bacillati; phylum Actinomycetota; class Actinomycetes; order Micrococcales; family Micrococcaceae; genus Paenarthrobacter; species Paenarthrobacter sp. NPDC089714. Next base: position 281,989 of record NZ_JBIVGX010000004.1, on the reverse strand, counting down.
TCATCAGCATGCTGTCGTACCCGGCGACGGGCACAACCTCTACCCGGGCAATGATGGGCTGCGTGCTCATGCGCCAACCTCCGCTTTCTCTTGGGCCGGAACTACTTCCCCGTCAATGCGACGGTTCAGGTGCCAAGGGTTGGTGTCCTTCAGGGACTCCGGGAGGAGTTCCTGAGGCAGGTTCTGGTAGGCGACGGGCCGGAGGAAGCGGTTGATCGCGAGTGTTCCCACCGAGGTAGTGCGGGTGTCCGAGGTTGCGGGGAACGGGCCGCCGTGGACCATGGCGTGCCCAACCTCGACGCCGGTGGGCCAGCCGTTGACGATGATCCGGCCAACTTTCTGTTCCAGTACCGGGAGAAGGGCTGCCGCCGTCGGGTAGTCCGCTTCGGTGAGCTGCAATGAGGCCGTGAGCTGACCCTCGATCCGGGACACGGCTTGGAGGAGGTCTTCCACGGTGGAGTAGCGGATCACCAGGGACGCTGCACCGAAGATTTCCTCGTGCAGGACGTGGTTGTCCACAAACTGCTGGACACCGGTACCGAAGATGGTGGGTGCCGGCGCGTTCTCAGTTGGGCCGGTGGTGCCTTGGCCGATGACGTCAACGCCTTCGGCCTTGCCGAGCGCTTCCGTTCCGGCGTTCCAGGACCCGGCGATGCCTTCGGTCAGCATGGTCTGTCCGGCGCAGTCTGCAACGGCACGTCCGACGGCGGCAGCCAGTTTGTCTCCAGCCTCGCCTGCCGGAGCGAACAGCAAGCCGGGCGAGGTGCAGAGCTGGCCGGAACTGCCCGTCACAGCGGTGACGTATTGCCGGGCCAGGGCGTCGATCTGTTCGGCACCGCCGGTGAGGGCGCCGTCGAAAACAAAGACCGGATTCAGGGAAGACATCTCTGCGTAGACCGGGATGGGTTCCATTCGGGCGGCGGCGGTGCGCATCAAGGCAACGCCGGCGCTCTGGGAGCCGGTGAAGCCGACCGCCTTGATAGCGGGGTCGGACACCAGGGCTTGGCCGATGCTCGCACCGGGACCGTAGATGAGCGAGAAGACACCCGGGTGGAGGCCTGCGTCCTTGACGGCCTTGGCAATGGCCTGGCCCACGAGTTCGCTGGTGCCCGGGTGGGCGTTGTGCGCCTTGAACACCACCGGGCAACCGGCGGCGAGGGCCGACGCGGTGTCTCCACCCGCCGTCGAGAAGGCCAGCGGGAAGTTGCTGGCACCAAAGACGGCCACGGGCCCCAGGGGGATCTGGCGCTGGCGGATGTCGGCGCGAGGCAGGGGCGTGCGCTCCGGAAGGGCGGGGTCGATGCGGACGCCGCGGAAGTCGCCTTGGCGGACGACGTTTGCGAATAACCGCAACTGCCCGGTAGTGCGGGCACGTTCGCCCTGCAACCGGGCGGCCGGGAGGCCCGTTTCCTGACCTGCGCGAACAATGAGTTCATCGCCGATCGCTTCGATGTTGTCCGCGATCGATTCCAGGAACGCGGCATGCTTTTCCGGGTCCAGCGTGCTGAACGAAGCATAGGCTTCCTTGGCCGACGCGGTGGCCGCCTTCAGTTGCCCTTCAGTGAGCAGCGTGTAGGCGGGCTCCAGAGCTTCGTTGGTGGCCGGGTTCAGGCCAAAGGTGGTTTTGCCGCCGCCGGTGACGGGCTGCCCGGCGATGAGGGAGTTTCCGGTGAGGGTCATGGGGTCCTCCTGGTGTTCGTGGTTTTCCGGAAGTTTAGGAAACGCGGGCGATCAGCGACGTGAGGTCCGCGAGGTCCCGCTCTGCGAGGTTCTGCAGCGGAGGACGCACGGGGCCGGCGGAGCGACCGATGGCATCCAGGCCGCCCTTGACGATCGACACGGAGTAGCCCTTCACACGGTCCCTGATGTCCAGGTAGGGGATCACGAACTCGTTGAGCTTCTCGTTCACGGCCTCGCGGTCGTTGTTGCGGACGTCCTTGTAGAAGTCCAGGGCAAACTTCGGCACGAAGTTGTACATGGCGCTGGAGTAGGTGCTCATGCCGAGTTGCAGGAGCGGGAGAGCGAACGTCTCCGCAGTGGGCAGGCCACCGAGGTAGAACAGGCGATCGCCGAGCTTGGCGTAGACCCGGGCATCGTGCTCGAGGTCGCCCACGCCGTCCTTGAAACCAATGAGGTTGGCGTGGCGGTCAGCAAGTGTTGCGACAGTGGTGTCCTTGTAGATCGCATTGGCGCGGTTGTAGATGATGACGCCCAGGTTGGTGGCGCTGCAGACCGCGCTGACGTGCTCGATCAGGCCGTCCTGATCGGCTTCGGTGAGGTACGGGGGCAGCAGGAGGATGCCTTCGGCGCCTGCGGCTTCTGCGGCCTTCGCGTTCTCGATGGCCTGGGCAGTGGAGCCACCCGCGGAGGCCAGGACCGGAACGATTGTTCCAACTTCTTCGACGGCGGTACGCACCACGCGCTCGGACTCGGCCGGCGTCAGGGAGAATCCTTCGCCCGTGCCACCCGCTGCGAACAAGCCCGCTACGGGGTAGCTCGCCTGCCAGGCGAGGTGCTTGCGGTAGTTTTCCTCGTCGAACTGCAACTGGGCATCGAACGAGGTGACGGGGAAGGACAGCAGCCCATCCTTGAGGACGTTTGCCAATTCCTGGGGTGTGTACGTTGCCACTGTGGTCCTTAAGAGTCTGTGCCGTCGTTGGCGGGGTATTGGTTCCTTTCCAGACTAGGAGCCTGACTAATGCCTGTCTAAGTGTTCTTTTATATCCATTGATACCCTGTGGGCATCGAATGACATGTTCGGGCCTTCGTCAGTCGACGGAGAAATCCAATTCAGCCAGGAGACGCCGCAGCGCCGGGTTTTCCACCTTCCGACGCCAGATGGCGTGCAGCTCAACGGGCTCATGATCTCCACCGTCCAAGCCAAGGAACTCGACGCCCTGGATCCCCAGGACCTTGGCCGAATGCGGCACGAAGGCCACGCCCCGCTTGGCTGCAACCAAGGACACCATGGTCAGGATCTGACTGACGGTGTGGACAACGTTTTCATGGCGGATGGGCATCAGCCTCACCACGAGGTCGTAGAAATACTGGGCATCAGAGGCCGAGTGCATGATCAGGGGCTCGTCGATGAGGTCCGCATGGGCGATGTCCCTGCTGAGCGCTGTCAGGCGGTGGCCGGATGGGACAGCCAGGAGCATGGACTCGCGATACAGGAGGTGGGAATCGAAAGCTTCGGTATCGAAAGGTGGCCTCGCCAGGCCAAGGTCCAGCTGGCCCGTGAGGAGGCCGTTAATCTGCTCACCCGTCACCAGTTCCTGCAGTTCCACGTCCACGTCAGGGAGGACTCCGGCAATCTCTTCCAGCAAGGGTCCCAGGATGCTGAACCCACTGGCTGCCGTAAAGCCGATCCGAAGCAACCCCGAGCGTCCAGAGGCAATACGCCTGGCCGCCACGGGAGCCCGCTCGGCGAGCGCCATGAGTCTCCGCGCCTCATCAAGGAAGGCCTGCCCCGCGTGGGTGAGCTCCACCTTCCGGTTATCGCGTTCCAGGAGTTCGGCTCCAACAATCTTTTCCAGCCTTTGGATCTGGCGGCTCAAAGGAGGCTGGGTCATGTTGAGCCGCTCGGCCGCCCTGCCGAAGTGCAGTTCCTCTGCGACGGCGATGAAACCCGCCAATTGGTCGAAAGTAAACATGATGCCTTCCCGGTATCAACCGATGCATTTTTGGGCTTAGACATGCATCATAGCGGCTTCCTAGACTCGGCAAGTACCCGATTGGCCCCCGATGGATACCCGCATCCAAGTTCAAGGAAAAAGGCATGAAAATCGTCGTCGGTTTTGTTCCCACCCCTGCTGGCGAGGCCGCCCTCAACGCCGGGATCGCGGAGGCCAAGCTGCGCCGGCAGGAGCTGGTCATCGTTAACTCCTCGAGGGAGGGAGCATCGGTGGACAAAGCCATGGCTCCGGCAGCGATGCTGGAGGAGGCCGTCCTGCGCGCGGGCAAGGCAGGGGTGAACGCCACCGTCATCCAACCTCCCTACAAGGACGATCTCGCCGACGAATTCCTTGACGTAGCCCGGGAAATCAATGCCTCGCTGATCGTGATCGGCCTGCGGCACCGGACCCAGGTGGGCAAGTTCATCATGGGAAGCCACGCCCAACGGATCCTGATGCAAGCCGATCGTCCGGTACTGGCGGTGAAGGCCGGCGTGGCCGCCCGTTAGATCCGCGGCCGCCCGGCCCAGCGGCGTGCCTTCAACGCAGCATGCAGCTCCAGCCGGATCGCACCGCCCAACGGATCAGCTCCGATCAGTTGGCGGATCTTGCCGAGCCGGTTGTAGATGCTGCTCCGGTGCAGGTGGAGTTTGGCGGCGACATCCTGGACCGAGCCGTCATTGTCGTACAGCAACTCGAGGACGGGAAGCAATTCGCCGTTGCGGTCGTGGTCCTCCAGGGCGCGGAAGTGCACGGATCCGGTGTCATCCCAACCCCCCGGAGCCTGCAAGCGATCAAACAATTGGTAGACCCCTACGGACTTGCTGTCCACGAGCTCGCCGAGTGGAAGATCAACAGCGGCCGCCTGCGCGGCCACCTTGGATTGCCGGTACGCCCCGGCGAGCTGCCGGATCACCTGGATCGGCTCGCTGATGCCCAGGATCACGCGATCCACTTTCCGTCCCGCGCGCTTGGCCAGTTCCAGCTGGTAGTGGACCAAGACCTGCGCCTGATCGGCGCGGCCGCCGGATTCGCGGAACAGCACCACGGAATGGGTCTCGGTCCCGGCACTGAACAGGGCCGCATCAACGCCGATGGTCGACTGCAACGCGGCCGAACGGTGGGTCAGCGTGGCCGCGAGAGGGTCGACGGCGGACCCGGCACCGTCGGCGTCCAGGATGGTCACTACTTGCCAGGGTCCGCGGCCTTGGATTTCCTTCCAACCGGCAACTGCGGCCACTGCGTTGGATTCTCCGCCGCAGGCCGCCAGGAACTCCTGTTCCCGGCGCCTCCGGAATTCCGACTCGGCCGTGTTCGAGTCGAGCAGGAGCCCTGCCAGCAGGTCCAACTCGTCACGGACCCCTGGCAGTTCGGCGAGTATCGCCGTCGCGCTTTGCTCCTCAAGGTCCTGCTGGACCCACAAGTAGCCCACGCGGAAACCGCGGACCAGCAAGGGGACGCACACCCGGCCCAGCATGCCGAGCTCGTCGTTCGCCGGCACCACAACGGGACGCACCGCCGTCGCAATTCCATGGGAGAGCTGCCATGCGCTGACGTCGCTTGGCACCTTCTTGCTGAGCAGGAAATTTACGCGGACGCGGTCGGCGTGCGACTGGTTGGAACTGTAGGCGAGAAGGACGCCGTCGAGGTCTTCCAGGGAGAGTCCGCGCCCGAGCTTCAACGCCACGCGTTCAACGATTTGCTCCACGTCTTGCTGCATCCGGAAAGCGTACCAACAGCAGGCGACACTTGACGCTTGAGTGCTCGACAAATGTCGAGCCAAGAATCCCGAAAACCTTGAATTCACGCGGTTCCTGCCAGCGCACTTCAGGAGCATCCATGTCGCCTGCCTCACAGCCGGATCTATTCTGGAATCACAGCCCGCAGCAACAAAACCGGCCTTAAGAGGCCGCTGACGATGGAGCCCCACATGATCATTGGCGTCCCCAAGGAAATCAAGAACAACGAGTTCCGCGTAGCCATCACGGCCGCCGGCGTACACGAGTTCCGCACCCACGGACACACCGTCCTGGTTGAGCGCGGCGCAGGCCTGGGGTCCGGCATCACCGACGAGGAGTACTCGATCGCCGGAGCCGAAATCGTTGCCGAAGCGGACGACGTCTGGGGCCGCGCTGACATGGTCATGAAGGTCAAGGAACCCATCAAGGCCGAATACCACCGCTTCCGCAAGGGCCTCATCCTCTTCACCTACCTGCACCTGGCCGCCGAGCCCGAGCTCACCGCCGAGCTCATCAACTCCGGCGTCACGGCCATCGCGTACGAAACCGTGCAGGAAGGCCGCACGCTTCCGCTGCTCGCCCCGATGTCCGAGGTCGCAGGCCGCCTGTCCGTCGTGGTGGGCGCGTCCTCCCTCATGGCACCTGCCGGTGGCAAGGGCATCCTGCTGGGCGGCGTACCGGGCGTCCGCCCGGCCAAGGTTGTTGTCCTCGGCGCCGGCGTTGCGGGAACCAACGCCGCTGCCATGGCGCTGGGCCTCGGTGCTGATGTCACCATCATGGACATCAACATCAATCGGCTGCGCGAACTGGATGCCCTCTACCAGGGCCGCCTGAAGACTGTCGCCTCCAACGCCTACGAGATCGAGAAGTCAGTTGTCGACGCAGATCTCGTGATCGGCTCCGTCCTGATCCCGGGCGCCAAGGCTCCCAAGCTGGTCACCAACGAACTCGTGTCCCGGATGAAGCCGGGCTCGGTGCTGGTGGACATCGCCGTGGACCAGGGCGGCTGCTTCGAGGACACCCACCCCACCACCCACCAGGAACCGACGTACAAGGTCCACAACTCGATCTTCTACTGCGTTGCCAACATGCCCGGCGCCGTTCCGAACACCTCCACGTACGCACTGACCAACGTCACCCTGCGCTACGCCGTCGCCTTGGCCAACCTGGGCGTCAAGGCCGCCTTCGACCGCGACCCTGCACTCGCTGCCGGCCTCAACATCGCCGCAGGCCACGTGGCACACCACTCCGTCTCCGAGGCGCACAACCTGCCCCTCGTTGAGGACTGGCACAGCCTGGTCTCCGCCTAACGTCGGAGCCTCCTCAGGCGAACAACGACGGCGGGGTGCGGCTTCCATCGAAGCCGCACCCGGCCGTCGTTTGGGTTAAGGCCTCCCCGAGCCGTAGGGCGGGCTTGGTAACTGAAAGCTCCGGATGGTTCGCCTGAACTTCCCAGTTCTTGGGGCCCACAGGACTTCAGAGTTGAGGGCCTGTCCATGCCGATCAGGTCAAGACCGTCAGTGGGTTGGCGGCCACACGGAGTCGAGGTCTCCCGGGCCGCTGTGAGTTCACGGCTCTGGGATGCCCGTTACGGGATCCTCCACCGGACGGTCTTCAATCGAGGCTTAGAATGCAGTGCTTTCCGGTGGTTTGACCGTCTACGTCGAACCCGATTTGCAGCGTTCGGGCACTGGGCGGAGGTACGGGGGTGTAAATCCAGAGTGCATCCCACTCTGTTCCGCTACCTGCCATCTTGCCGCCTACACGACGGTACTCGGTTCCGACGTCGTCAGTGAGTTCGATGCCAATCTGATCGAAGACAGCGATACTCGGCATCTGGGGAGGATATTCTTCCTGACCAGCAACTTCTAGATCTTTGTCTCGTTCAGACCAATCCTGAAGGTCTCTCAAGAACTGGCTATCTCGAAGTTGGGTTTCGGTGCCGCGGATACCGTTTAGGTGCAGGTGGACACTCTGTTCGCCTGCCATTTCTCCTACGTATCCGGGTGCCATATCCAGGTTGATACCCGCGAAACGTACGTCAATTCCGTCACTGTTCGCAATGACAAGGTCTGATGGGGCGGAAATGATGTTCATTGGCTCACCCTAGTCATCGTTCGGCCTGTTGCCCGGGTTAAGGCCGTCCCTCAAGCCGATCGCCTACCGGGACGCCTTGAAAAGGATGAGCTCTGACTGACCGCTGTCAGCGGTCACTCCGCGAATCTCCGAGAATCGGGCGACCGGCCTGAAGTTGAGAGCCTCATGCATCCTGATGGATGCCGTGTTGTGTTCGTTCGTGAAGTAGTACGCAATCGAATCCCGGGACCAGATCCATTCCAATCTCGCCCAAGTTAGTGCAGAACCGATACCTCGCCGGCGGAACCCCGGAGCGACTTCCACGCCACCGAGATAGTGGCCCGCTGGGGCGTTGCCTTCGGGTTCTGGGTGGAGATGCGTCTTGGCCACGCCGACTACTTCATCCTGTGTGACAGCCACCAGAACGACGCGGTCGCTCCTTGGAGCGATCATCGCACTGGTCCAACGAGTTCGGCCACTGGCATCACAGACCGCCTTCACCTGTCCCAGGTCATCCATGGTGGCTTCACGAACCTGCATAGGCACAGAGTACCCGGAGAGCTGAACTGCTCCGTCGTTCCCGCCCGCGAGCCAGTGGCTCTGCGGATACTCCAGCGTCCGTTAGGGGATCCTCCAGCGGGCGGCCTCGGACCATCTACAGCTGCATACTCAGAACTGTTCGGGCGGGGATACTCCCGCCCAGATCATCAGCGATGCGGTGCATTCCGATTTTCTCAGCCACCCGCTCTGAAGCTCTATTGTCCGGATGGATGATGGCTACCAGTTCCGTGGCTGCAAGATTTTGTCGGGCGTAGTCGCGACAAGCGGCGGCTGCTTCTGTCGCAAACCCTTGGCCGTGCAGGTCGGAGCTCACGTGGTACCCGACCTCAAGCCTCTGTGCGCCGTTCACCTGCTGCCAGGTCAGGCCGCAGTCGCCTATGAACTCGCCGTTATGCGTTTCGACGATCCATAGGCCGTACCCGTGCTCCGCGTAGTTCTCACGATTCCAACGGATCCAGCTTGCTGCTTCTTCCCGAGACTTGGGTGCGGGATAGAAGCGCATCACCTCGGGATCTCCGAGCAACGCGGCCATGTTGTCGAGGTCCGCATCCGTCATCTCACGGAATTGCAATCGATCAGTCGGTTGTGGGGTTGGCATGCAATGACTCTATTTCCAATGGAAGCTAAGCCCGCAAGTCGATCCTTCAGCGGACAGTGGCGGTTATGGCAGCATGGGGACGCTTGCCGGGGTCTTGGCGCATATCAATCTCCAGCACGCGGAAACCAGCTTCTGCCAGCAGGTGCCCCATGTGCTCGGTGGACCAGTAGTAGGCAGTAGTTACTGCGTGTTGGAAAGGTGTACCAGGCGGGCCGTCGAAGAATCCGAGGAGTAGTTGTCCTCTCGGGGCAAGGACCCGAGCGAATTCTTCTAGTGCCATGGGCACTTCGTCTGGGGGAATGTGAATGAGGGAGTACCAGGACAGCACGCCATGCAAGGTCTTGTCTGGGAAGTCCATGTCACGGAAGGATCCCACGCGAAAGGGCACGTCGGGGAAGCGAGCGCGGGCGCTCTCGATGAATTCAGGGACATGGTCGATCCCTTCTATCGTCGAGTTTCGTTGGTGCAGGTAGTTAGTCCAGTGGCCTGGTCCGCACCCGGCGTCGATCATTTGACCGTCGATGCCCGCTGCCCAACGCCTGATGCGTTGCTGATCAAGCTCGTGCATATCCTCAACAGAACCAAGAATGCGGGTGTACTCGGCGGCGTGGGTCCGGTACGCGGCCCGGGTAGGTTCGTTCCCCATCTTTACGAGCCTAGTCCCACCAGAATGCTCACACTGGACCAACAGGGATGCCCATAGGCCCGCCCGTTAAAGTGCCCGGTGAACGTACCTCAAACGCTGCACACTCGCGCAGACCTCAAAGCAGCCGGTCGGACCCGGCACGATTCATCATTTCGCAGGGCCACCCGGCGCTTTGGGGACCTCCGGGATCAAGTTCGACGGCAACGTCTCCGGAAGGGTGGACGGGCCCAAGCTCGGGGGAAGCGCCGGCTCCCCGAGGGATGGCGGTGTGACAGGAGGCGCTGGCAGCGGCACCTTGCCTGCGTTGCCCTGGTCCTTCGGCGGCTGCGACACTTCGGCGGCCGGGACCTTGCCCGTCTGCGAGGGCACTGATCCAGAATTGCCTGGCTTGCCATCCTCCGTGGGGACGGCTCCCTCCGTCGATTGAGGGGCAGCCGGTGCCGGCTGGACTCCGGAGGTTGGCGGCACTGCCGGATGCTTTTGCACGGGAGCCGGGGCCGGAGTGAACTGCGAAACCATCGAGCCTACGGCCGCGCCAAGATGCTGGATGGTTGCCGGGATACCGCCTTCCTGGGCAGCGGCAGCGGTTGCTCCACCGCCCAGGGCTGCAGCCACCGCAAGTCCTGCGATGGCAGCCCGGCGCTTACGACGGCGGGCGGCCAGTTCGTCTTTCACTGGCAGCGCAGTGGTGGGCGTTTCAGTGGTGGTTGGTGCTGCGGCGCCGGAGGGCGTTTCGTCGGCGGGCAGCCCAGGCGTGGAGCCGACTGTGGTGAGTACCGCCGTCGGCAGCTCTTTCACCGCGAAGGCGCCTTCCGCCGTCGTGAGCTTGGCGGTGGGTGCGTCGCCAACCATCAGGGCGCGCACGGCATCGGAGGGCAAAGGCGCGGTATCCGCGAGCGAGCGAAGCTCCAGGAGTTCGTCGCGGACATCGCTGCCGTGCGGGAACCCGGAGTCGGCCAGCAGGCGATCGATGGCGGATTCCGCCTGGCGCCGCGGGTTGTGTTCGCTCATGATGTGCCATTCCTTTGCAAAGCGCGCTTCCCCAAAGCCTTCTTTCGCAACGCATTCAGTGCCCTGCGTTGCAGCTGTTTGACGGCACCTTGGGATTTGCCCATGATGTCCGCCGCTTCTTCCACGGAGAGGTCCGCGACCACGCGCAGGGCCAGGACCTCCCGGTAATCGTCGGCCAAGTCGTCCATGAGTTCGGTGACCCCCAGGGCGCCAACAGCCTGGTCCTCGGCGGAAGGGGCGCTCCGGCTGTCCAGGTCCGCCTCATACGGAGTGGGCTCGGGGGTGCGTTCCCGTTTCCGGTAGTGGTCCACCATCCGCGCGTGGGCGATGGAGAACAACAGTGTCTTGGCCCCTTGCAGCCCTCCGTGCAGGGTGGCGAGCTTGGGGTAGAGGGCCAGGAAGACGTCCTGAGTCACAGCTTCGGGATCATCCACGCCGCGTGCGCGGAGGTAGCCGAAGACCGGCCCGGAGAAGGCATTGTAGGCAGCCGTGAACAGCAGGGCGGGATCGTCGTGATCCGCCTGCACATTCTCTTCAACCAATGGGTTCAGCACCCGCGGATGCCTCCATCCAACGCAGCGCAGCGACGTCCCGGGGCCCGTGGAACCGTCGACGCTGCCATCCGTTTCGTAGCGAGGGCTCCTGGTACAAACCGAGGAGCCCTCGCCCTTAAACCGTAGCCGCCAGGTCCTTAGCGGACAGAATCGAGTGCTGCGCCGGGGGCTGCCGGTACGTGGGTGGGAACCTGCGAAGGCACCTGCGAAGGCACCGCCGGAGTGGCGGGTACTGCGGGAACGGCCGGGAGCTCAGGCGTCGCGGGGACGGCGGGCACAGCCGGAACGGCCGGGAGCTTGGCATCCACCGACGCGCCCGCGTTTGCCGAAGCGTTGGCATTGGCATCAGCCTTCAGGCCGGCAGCCTTGCCTGCGTCAACCACCGCTGCACAGTGCGCGTCAACCTTGGCTTCGCCGCCCGCGGCAACAACCAGGGACTGGTAACCGGGAACCTTGGAATCCGACTGCAGGCCGCCGTTGAGGAAAGCAGTGCACAGACCGAATGCTTCCGGCGTCGCCTCGATGGCGTCACCGGCTACTGATTGTGCCTTGGCTACGGCGTCTTCAGCCTTGGCCTGGCCGGCGTCCTTGACGTCTCCAGCCTTGGCCTTTGCGGTCTCGACGGCGTCAGTTGCCTTGGTTGACGCGGCGTCCGTTGCGTCCGTGGCCTGGGCAGCTGCTTTGTCAGCGACAGGGGCGGGAGCACCCACCAGGTTGTGGGCGGTCTGCTGGATATCGGCGGGAAGCGCACCGGTGGCGGCGGCAACACCGGTTCCGCCGGCGGCAACCGCTCCGGCGGCCAGGACGCCCGCGGCGACTTTGCTGGTGGCGAGGACAGAGAACAAGGACATGAAACCCTCCGAAAAGTTTGGGGAGATTGCCCCGGCAGCGGACGGGCCGCGGCCGGATGATCAGCGTCCGGGACGTGGCCCGTACACCCCCTACATCGCTGTGGACCCCGGTGAGGTTACGCGCTCTCGAAGATTTCTTTTCGCGCCGCTCGCTGCCGGGGGAGATCTGCCCATCGCGGCCAGGCACTGGCAGCGGCTAGGCTCAGGGCAAACCCGGCCATGTCCTTGATCCAGGACGGGCTACACATATCGAAACGCAGGGGGATGCGGCTGTGGGACATGGTTTGATGGGTGCCGACGTTGGCGACCTCCGGCGTCTTTCGCAACAGATGGATGCCGACGCGGAGAAGATCACCAACCTCCAACGCCAGCTCTCCTCCCTGGTCCAGGACGGCCATTATTGGCGCGGCAACGACGCCGACCGCTTCCGCAGCCAATGGAACAGCGACCTGGCCCAGCGGCTCGGTGCCGCTGCCGCGTGCCTGCGGACCAACGCCAAGGCACTGCGCCGTAACGCGGCCGAGCAGGAACTCGCTTCCCGCGGCGATGCCTTCGTTGCCAGCAGCAGCTACTCCAACATCCGTGGTTTCTCCGTTGACCTCGGATCCTACGGACCCGTCCAGCTGGGTGCCGAGGGGTCCGTTGGAGTGGAGGGCAAGAGCGAGGCCCACAGTTCGATGGGTCCCAACGGACTCGAGTTCGGGGCCTCCGCCGACGGTTCAGCGGGCACCCGTTTTGTGGTCTCAAGCAACAGCAACCTTGGGCCGGTCTCGACAAGTACCACCAACGAGACGTTCATCGGAGCGCGGGGTGAAGGCAGCATCAGCGGACGCGTTCCCTTTGGCTTCAATCCTTTCGACCCCGCGTCCATCAAAGCCAGTGGCGAAGTGTTCGTGGGTGCGGAAAACATCACCACCACCAAGACCAACTTCCTGGACGGCTGGGTGAACAACACGTCCACGGTCCGCGCCATGACAGGCGCCGAGGCCAGTGCCCACGCCGGGAACAGCTCGTTCCTCTTCGGCGGAGGAGCCGAAGCCTTCGCCGGGCAAAAGGTCACGTTCGGTAATGAAACCGAGGTGGCAGGCGGACTGTTTGGCTTTGGCCAGGGCCTGGAAGTCCGCGGCGGTGCGTGGGCCAGTGCAGGCGAGGCGGAGGTGGGTAAGAGCAAGGCCGACGGCGTCACGGGCTCGGCTGCGAGCGCCGGGGCGGGCGCCGAAGCTACCCAGTCGCAGTACGTCGAATTCCTGGGCCAGCGCCTCACCACGTCGGGAACAGTGGCCGCCGGCGCCGGCGAGGGTTACACGGTCAAGGCTTCCATGGACGAGGACGGACTCACCTTGGGCGTTGGCGCCAAGATCACCGCCGAACTCGGCCTTGGCGCAGGCGCAGAAGTGCGGATCAGCCCGTCCGGCTTTGCGGACTCCGTCTCCGGCTTTGTTGATTTCCTGAAGAAGTAGCCCCGAACACGCCAGCTTTCCCGCAACCCCTGAGGATCCCATGCCATCGCACCAGATTTTCCCGTCCGCTGACTTCCCCGCCTACCCTTCCATCAGCGTCGATCCGCCCGAAGGATGGCGTACGCAGGTGGTTCCCGACGCCGTCGGCGCGCTCCTTGCCCCGGAAATATCCGGGGAGTACACGCCCAACGTCGTTATCTCCATGTCCCGCCGGGCTCCCGACTACCAACTGCGGGACATCGCAGCCTCGGTGGACGGTTTCCTCTCGTCACTCCCGGATGCCGTCCTGCTTGGCACCGAACCAGTGGTCATCAACGGACGGGACTGGCACATCCGGGAAGCGCGCTACACGCATCCGGATGCGGGATCGCTGACCCAATTCACCGCCGTGACCGTGGTTCACCAAGGCGTGGCTGCTGACGTGGTCCAGTTAACCGGCAGTTGCCGTTTCGTGGAGGGCAGCGACGACATCAAGGCCATCTACGCCGTGGTTGCCAGCGCCCAGATCGCCTAGACCGCGATCCTCCGTGCCTCCTCGATGAGCTTGAGCACGTCCACCGAACCGAGCGGATCCACAGGTACCGGAAGCGCGGAGGCCGTGCCGCCGTCGTCGATCTTTTCCGCAAGGAGGCGGTAGAACTCCGGGTAGGCCCCACGCTCGGTGGGCACGGTGGTCCGCTGTCCACTGACCTCGAGGGTCCCGTACTCCTCGGGACGTTCGACGCCGTACTCGGCGTCCGTGGGCAGCCCGCCGCCCAGGAGGAACGGCTCCTGCGGATCGGTACCGAACTTCGCGTACGCACCCTTGGTGCCGAGGACGCGGAATCGCGGACCGTGCAGGTGGCTGTTGAGGTTGAGGGTCAGGTGGCTCACCACGCCGGAATCGTGGCGGAGGGCAAGGAAAATGTCGTCATCGGCACGCTCCTGTGCACGCCTGGCCGCGATCTCGGCATACGTGACTTCCGCCGGCCCGAAGAACCGGAGCGCCAGGTCCAGAACGTGTGAGCCGAGGTCGAACAGTACTCCCCCGCCCTCGTCCGCCGTCGCGCCGGCCTTCCACGCTTTGGCGATGGATGGCGCCCAGCGCTCCATGCCGGACTCGAACCGTGTCACCGTACCCAGCGTCCCGGCGTCGAGCAGTTTCCGGACAGTGAGCGAGTCGCCGTCCCAGCGGCGGTTTTGGTAAACGGTGAGGACGCGGCCCTCCTTGGCGGCGAGTTGGATGAGTTCCTCGCCGTCACGGCTGTGGACCACGAACGGTTTGTCGACGACGACGTCGAGGCCGGCTTCCAGCGCGGCTTTCGCGAGCGGGAAATGGGTTGCGGGCGGCGTGCCGAGCACCAGGAGGTCCAGGTGGTCCGCGAGGGCCAGGATGTCCTCCGGGGTGTTGACGATCCGTGCCTGCGGATACCGCTGGCGTGCCTTGGCTTGGCGTTCCGGGTCCGACGTGGCGATGACACTGAGCTCGTAGGCAGCGTTGGCCGCGATGAAAGGTGCGTGGAAAACACTGCCGGACAGGCCAAAGCCCGCGACGGCGGTACGGATCGGCGAGGAGGTCATGCCCCAAGGCTACCGATCCTCTCTCAGCAAACCGCCCTTTTCCGGCATCCCTCTCTCATCGGGTGATAAAGGGATTGGTATTACGGGGTATTCGGTGAGAGAGGGATCGGGTTTTGGGGGTGTTCGGTGAGAGAGGGCTGGAAAGGGGAAGGCCGGGACCCTCCGCTGGTGCGGAAGTTCCCGGCCTTCTACCCGTCAAACTTCGGAAGGGTTAGCCCTTCTTCTTGCCCTTTTCCCAGCCGATGGTGGTCCAGTCGGGAACGTTGGAGTTGCTCTTGAACAGGGACGGACCGTAGTTGGCCAGGCCCGTGTGCACGAACTGGATCTCCGGGCCGTTGAGGACTGTACCCATGGAGAAGTACTTCTCCATGTGCTTCTTCTCTACCTCGACGGCAGCCTTGTTCCGCTCGGTGTCATCGGCGATGGCTGCCAGGCGCTTGATCTCGGCGTCCAGTTCAGCATCACCCAGGCCGTTTTCGTTGGTGCTGGATTCGTAGAACTGCTTCACAGCGTCGGTGGCATCCGCGCCCACGGTGTAGCCGGAAATGGTGAGGTCGAAGTCACGGGTACCCAAGACCTTGCCGAAGTCGGCGTCACCACGCTGGTCGATCGTCACGTCCATGCCTGCAGCCTTGAGCTGGGCCATCAGCGTCTGCGACGTGGCACCGGTGGTGGGGTCGTCGCCGAAGTTGGTGATCTTGAAGGCTACCGGGACGCCGTCCTTGGCCATGATGCCCTTGTCATTGGCGGTGTAGCCTGCGTCGGTCAGGACCTTCTTCGCGGCATCAGCACCCGTTTCCTTCACAGGGTAATTGTCCTGGTAGTACTCGGAGAACGGCATGAGCATCATGGAGCCCGAGCTCTCTTCGGACCAGTTCAGGCCGTTGAATCGGACGTCCCGGATGGCTTTGCGGTCGACGGCGGTGAAGATCGCCTTACGCACTGCGACGTCGGTCAGGGCCGGACGCTTGGCGTTGATGTTCAGGCCACCTGCGAACAGGCGCTGGCCGCGACGCACGTCGGCGTCCTTGGTGCCTTCGAGCTGCTTGTAGCGGTTCAGGGTGCGGGCGTTCGTGGCGTCGATTTCGCCGTTCTTGAAGGCGGCGATGGTGGCGCTGGGCTCCATCTGGCGCCAGATGATCTTGTCCAGGACCGGCTTCTGGCCCCACCACTTTTCATTCGGAACCATGGTGACGGTCTTAGCGGTGGCATCGTACTTGTCCACCTTGAAGGGGCCAGCCATCCACTCAGGGTGCATGTCGCCGGCGAAACCCTTGTTGAAGATGTCCGCGGTGTTGATGGCGGGGTGGATCAGGCCGAAGAACAGGCTTTCCAGCGGGTAGACCGGCTGGGTGGTGGTGACGATGACTTCCTTGTCGTTGGCACCTGCCTTGACCGAATCAACGAAGGCGTAGTTGCCTGCGGTGACGATGTCGATGGACTTGTCCTCGCCCTTGAGCATGTTCCACGTGTTTTGGAAGGTCTTGACGTCGATCGGAGTTCCATCATTCCAGGTCGCCTTGTCATTGACCTTGATGGTGATGGTCTGCTTGCCATCCTTGACTTCGCTCTTGACGTCCTCGCAGAAGTCCTTGTTGGGGGTCGCCTTGCCGTCGTAGTCGAGCTTCCAGCAACCGCCGATGCCACCGCTGCTGATGGCGGCCGTGTTGACCGGGGTCAACAGTGCGGAGCTGTCGGCACTGTTACCCACGTTGGAGTTGTTGTTGAAGTCGGGGCCAATGCTGCCCACTGCCAAGGTGACGGTGCCGCCTTGGTCCAGGTCCTTGGTTTCCTTGGCGTTGACGCTGATCAGCTTGCTGATGTCACCGCCCGCTTCTTCGGCCTTCTGGGAGGCCGGACCCGACGGCGTTCCCCCGCCGCAGGCGGTCAGCATCAGCGCTGCCGCGAGTGCTACGCCGCCGATCGTCGTGTACTTCTTCATGGTTTGCCCTTCATGTTTTACGACTTGGATTGCGAGTTGAATACAGGGTTCAAATGAGTCATGTGTCGTCAGGCATGCACCACCAGCATGTCGGCATCTATTTCTCCGTCCGGGAAGAAGCACGCGAAGTCCTGTTGCCCTTCCGAAGCCAGGGGCGGCTCCAGATTAAGGCACTTCTCCTGTTTCGCAGCAGGCAGCGCGGCAAAGACCGGGCAACGAGTCGCGAAGTTACATCCCTTCGGCGCATCCAACGGGCTGGGAAGGTCTCCCTGCAGGATGATGCGTTCACGGGTGCGTTCCACCTCGGGGTCCGGGACGGGGATCGCGGAGAGCAGCGCACGGGTGTACGGATGGCGTGGATTGTCGAACACGTCGTCCACGTCCCCGGCCTCCACGATCTTCCCGAGGTACATCACGGCCACCCGGTTGGAGATGTGGCGGACCACGGAAAGATCGTGCGCCACCATGAGGTAGCTCAGCCCGAGTTCGGCCCTGAGCTTGTCCAGCAGGTTGATCACTCCGGCCTGCACGGAAACATCCAGTGCTGATACGGGCTCGTCCAGCACCACGAGTTTCGGGTTGACGGCAAGCGCCCGGGCAATGCCGATGCGCTGGCGCTGTCCTCCGGAGAACTGGTTGGGGAAGCGGTTCACATGGTCCGGCTGCAAACCGACCAGCCGCATGAGTTCCATGATCCGCTTCTTGATGGCCGCCTTGGGCATGCCAAGGTTTTCCAGCGGCTCGGCCAGGACCTCGTAGACAGTAAAGCGCGGATCCAGGGCTCCGGTGGGGTCCTGGAAGACCATCTGCATTTCCTTGCGCATGGCCATCTTGGTCTTGTTGTCAGTGGCTGCTTTGTTGCTGACTCCGCCGATCACCACTTCGCCCACCTGGTCCGGATGGAATTCCATGATTTCCAGGAGCGTGGTGGTCTTGCCGCACCCCGATTCGCCCACGATGGAGACGCACTCGCCTTCGCGGATATCGAAGCTCAGCCCGTCCACGGCCTTCACCGTGCCGATCCGTCGCTTGATCAAGGCACCCTTGAGCAGCGGGAAGTGTTTCTTCACGTCCTTGAGTTCCAGGACCTTTTGGCGCTCGAGGCGGGGAACGCCGTCGAACTTTGACACCGGAACCGGCGGCGCGTGGAAAATCTTGTGCGCGTCCGCGTCGCCGGACAGCTTGTCCGACTTGATGCAGGCCGCACGGTGGCCGTCCGAGCCCGGCACCTTCCAGAGGTCCGGCTCACCTTCCAGGCAGGCTTCGCCAGCCAGCGGGCAACGCGGCGCAAAGGAGCAGCCGTTCACCGGCAGGGCCAGGTTGGGCGGGGTCCCCTCAATGGGAACCAGCGACTGCTTCTCGGACGAATCCACTCGGGGAACAGCGCCGAGGAGACCCAGTGTGTACGGCATCCGGGGGTTGTAGTAGATGTCCTCCACAGTCCCGGATTCCACGGGCTTGCCTGCGTACATGACCATGATGTCGTCCGCCATGCCGGCCACCACGCCAAGGTCGTGCGTGATCATCACGACGGCGGCACCGGTCTCCTCCTGCGCGGTGTGGAGGACTTCCAGCACCTGCGCCTGGATGGTGACGTCCAGCGCCGTCGTGGGTTCATCAGCGATGAGTACCCGCGGATCGTTGGCGATCGCAATGGCGATCATCACGCGCTGCCGCATGCCGCCGGAGAACTCGTGCGGGAACGCTTTGAGCCGGTCCTTCGGGCTCGGGATGCCCACCATCCGCAAAAGCTCGACGGCGCGGGCTTCTTTGGCCTGTTTGCTCATGGTGGGGTTATGCACCGTGAGCGCCTCGATGATCTGGTTGCCCACGGTGAAAACGGGGGTCAGCGAGGACAGCGGGTCCTGGAACACCATGGCAATGTCGTTGCCACGGTGCTTGCACATGGCCTTGTCGCTGAGGCCAAGAAGTTCCTTGCCCTTGAAGCGGACGGAGCCGGTGATGTCAGCGGTCTCGGGGAGCAGGCCCATGATGGCCATGGAGGTCACGGACTTGCCCGAGCCGGACTCGCCCACGATGCCCAGGGTCTTGCCTGGCATGAGGTCGAAGTCCACTCCACGGACCGCGTGGACCACGCCGTTTTCGGAGTTGAAGCGGACGTTGAGGTCACGGACACTCAACACGGCGTCGCCCGGAGCGTACAGGCCGGCGTCACGGAGCCGCTCGGCTGGAGTGTGGGAAATATTGGTGCTCATTTGCTGGCCTCCTTCACAGTCTTGGGTGTTTTGCGTTTCGCCCGTCCGATGGAGCTGGAGCTGGGGTCGAAGGCGTCGCGCAGGCCGTCGTTCATCATGGCGAGCGAACCCGTGAGGAGGAACATGACGATCAGCGGAACCCAGAACATCCAGGGGAAGGAGGACACCTGGCCTGTCGCCTGGCCAATCAGGACACCCAGGCTGACGTCCGGGTACTTGATGCCGATGCCGATGAAGGAGAAAGCAACTTCGGCCAGCACTGCACCGGTGATGCCGCGGGTGAAGTCCAGGACCAAGAGCGAGCCGATATTGGGCACCAGGTGGCGCCATACGATGCGGCGTGAAGGGACGCCCATGTACTTGGCAGCTTTCACGTAGTCGCGCTGCATGAGGGACATGGACAGGGACCGGACCAGACGAGCGGTTCCCATCCAGCTGAAGAAGAGCAACACGATGATCAACAGGAGCCAGCTGGGCAGGTCCTTGAGCCCGCCACTGCCGCTGGTTGCCACGGCGACCACCAGGATGGCGGGCATCATGATGAGGGCTTCCAGGATGAACAGCATGGTCGCGTCCACCTTGCCGCCGAAGAACGCCATGGTGCAGCCGTAGACCGCGGAGATCAGGACGGACAGACCACCGACGATCAGGCCGATGAAGATCGATGTCCTGGTTCCGTCCACGATGAGGGCCATGAGGTCGATGCCGGCCTGGGTGGTGCCGAAGAAGTGGTCCGGCGATGGGCCCATGCCGATGTTGAAGGGATCGATGGTGACCTTGTCCCACGGGGTCAGGAGACCGCCCAGCAAGGAGAACAGGAACAACGCCAGGAAGATCAGCAGGCCGGCCACGGCGGTTTTGTTCCGCATGAAGCGCCGGAAGATGATGCGGGATTTCCCGATCACCACGTCCGGGTCAGAAACCCGGGATTCCTCGATTTCGGCGATGGGATCAATGATGTTGGTCATTACTGGACCCTCACTCGTGGATCGACCAGCGTGGTGGCGAAGTCGGCAAGAATGGCGCCGATCGCGAAGATCACCGAACCGTAGGCCAGCGTGGCGGTGGCGACATTGACGTCCTGGAGTCCGATCGACTGGATGCTCCACAAACCAATACCGGGCCAGGCGAAGATGGCCTCAGCGAAGAAGCCGCCCGTGAAGATAGCAGGGATGGTGAAGGCGATGCTTTGGGCCACCGGGATGAAGGAGACCCGCAGGGCGTGTTTCCGAATGGCCTGGTTGCGTGTGAGGCCCTTGGCCCGGGCCGTGCGGACAAAGTCGGCGTTGACGTTGTCCAGCAGGTACTGGCGCTGGGCGATCTGGTAGCCCGCCCAACCGAAGATGGTCATCGCGAAGGTGGGCACGGCGTAGTGGGCCACCAGGTCGACGAAAGCCGGCCAGCCGGGGTCGATTCCCGGCGTCGAAATTCCTGTCACGAAGAAGATGCGCTGCCCCGCGGCCTCGTTGAGGCCGATGGCGCCCAGTTGGACCAGGAAGTAAGCGATGGGGGCGGGGAGGATGTGGACCAGGTAGCTGTAGGACGTGATGACGCGGTCCTGGTATTTGTACTGCCGGGCCGCCGAGTACACGCCCAGGGCCACGCCGATGATCAGCGTCAGGATGATTGACGCTATGAACAGCCGGGTAGACACCAGCACACGGTCGGCGAATTCGGCGTTCACGAAGGCGCCGTTCGGGCTGCGGCCCCAGTCCCAGCGGGTGACGATGCCGCCGAGCCACTCGACGTAGCGCTCCCAGGGATTCGCGTTGGGATCCAGGCCGAGGCCCTTGAAGGAGGCAGCCACTTGCTCGGGGGTTGGCCGCGGAATTTTTTCCTGCTCAAGCAGGGCCGGTTTGAGCGTGGAGACTGCCAGGAAGTATCCCGCACTCGTGGTCAGGAAGATCATGATCAGGTAGATGCCCGACCGCTTCAACAGATATTTCAGCATGTCGGGCAGCTGCCCTGGATCGTGGCAAAGCTCAAAGCTGGTCCTTCCGCGGTTCCCGGCTGTGGCCGGTGTCAGCTACGAATTGGCGCAGGGGTGATGTACCCCCAAAGCCCCTTCAGTGAACGCCGGCCGTTGTATGGCATGGGTCACATTCAAGAGGAAACTACCACAATAACTGCTTCACATATCGCTTCACGAGGTCCAGTTTCGCCCCTGCGGCCAGATTGTTATGTACAGACTGCGTCACGAAACGGCAGGTTACGCCACTGGAGTTCCTCCCGGGTGAACACGGGCGCACCTCCCGGGTGAACACGGGCGCCGATCGCGAGTGAACACCGGAGCCCTTCTTCGGTGCGACCGCCGGTTTCGCGGCCTACTGGCCCGCGACCAGGCGGCTGACCAGCTCTCCCCAGGAATCGGTGAGCCGCTTGGGCGAGATGCCATGGACGCGGACATCGTTGACGATGCGTTCTGGGTCCAGTGCCGAGATCAGGGTCATCGCCATCACCCAGGGATCCGGCACACCTGCCTCGCGCAACAGGACCTCGATATGTCGATGGGCCAGCACGGTGGCCGGAACGTCGAAGCGGTTCCTGGTGGAGGCTCCGGCCGCCTTCCAGAGATCCCCGTATTCGAGGACAAAGTAGATGCGGCCTTCACCGAAGGCGACGAGCCGTTCCCTGGGCTGCGCGCCGGGACCAAGGGGCGGCGGCCCGAACATGAAGCCACGCTGGAACTCCGACTCCGAGTCACTGAGGAGGGTCATCATGAGCCCGGCCCGACTGCCGAATCGCCGGAAGACCGTCCCCTTGCCCACCTTCGCCTTGCACGCGAGCGCATCCATGGTGAGCGCTTCCGCCCCGAACTCATCCACCAACTCGCGGGCAGCGCAAAGCAGCCGCTCGCGATTCCGTGCGGCATCGCTGCGCTCGTGGGGCGCCCCGAGGGGAACGTCGGGCCGCATTGGGATGAAGCTCACAAGAAACATTCTAGACCCGGGAATAGAAAGCGGACCGCGGTCCGTTTAGTATCGATGAAGGCTCAAAACACCCACCAAGGAGACCACAATGTCCAAGAGCACTGTTCTTACACTCGTCGGCAGCCTCCGCGCTGATTCCCACAACAAGAAGCTCGCCGAAGCCATCCAGCTGAACGCCCCGGAGGACGTCGACGTCCAGATCCACGGCTCCCTGGGAAGCATCCCGTTCTACAACGAAGACATCGACATCGAAGGCCAGGTTCCCGCCGAAGCCGCCGCCCTGCGCGAAGCCGCGTCCAAGGCAGACACCATCCTCCTGGTCACCCCCGAGCACAACGGCACCGTGCCCGCATCGCTGAAGAACGCCATCGACTGGCTGTCCCGCCCCTTCGGCGCCGGCGCCCTCGCAGGCAAGCCGACCGCCGTCGTCGGAACCGCTTTTGGCCAGTACGGCGGCGTCTGGGCGCAGGACGAAGCCCGCAAGGCCGTGGGCATTGCCGGCGCCAAGGTCCTGGAAGACGTCAAGCTCGCCGTGCCGGGCTCCATGATCCGCTTCGCCGAACTGCACCCCAAGGACGACGCCGAAGTTGTTGAGCAGATCAAGGGCATCTTCGAGCCCCTGACGGCCGTCCAGGAAGAAGAAGTCGCCGCCTAAGGCTCCCCCTTTCTGCCCCCGTTCCGCCTGCTTGCCCCGGGCGGAACGGGGGCATCTTCGTTTCCCGGCGTGACCAACTCTTGTCCGAACCGACACCGAAGCGGCATGTTCCTTGCCGCCCCGGCGGCCTAACGTTGGAGGACAGGTAAACGGACAGGAGCGTGGGGCTGTCATGCGTGCCGGGTGGGGACTGCCAAGTACGACGGCGATCGCGGCTGCCTGCCTCATGGCCAGTTGCTTCGTGGCTGGCTGTACCCCGTCACCGGAGGCTTCGCCGGGCGGTGGTGTTTTGTCTGGCACTGCTTCCCCGACCGCCGCTGGACCTTATCCCAGCGGTCTCTCGCCTTCGAACCCTGTTGCTTCGCCGACGCCATCGACTTTCACCGACGGTTCGGCAGTATCGTCGGCCCCGGGGCAGTCCGCACCTGCCTCCGCCATCTCCCCCTCTCCGTCCCCTGCATCCACGGCTTCCGGTCCGGGCACTGGGACCACGTCCAGCGCCCCAACCAGCCCACCGACCCCGGATGCCGCCGTCGGGCCATCAACGGCTCCGGCCTCATCCGCGCCGTACACGTCCGCGCCGTCCGCGCCGTCCACATCCGCTCCTGCCACGTCGCAGGGCGCTGCTGTTCCTGCCGCCCGGGCGGCCGCCGCGCAGCCTCCGGCGGACCTCGGTCCCGCCGTTTACTACGTTGCCATCAACGACGGCGGCTCCCGGGGAGTGCGGTTCGGGTGCAATGACAGCCTGGTGGCCGTGCGGGGTGCAGCCGTACCCGGCGATCCTTTGACCGTGGCACTCGGCCGGCTGCTG
This sequence comes from Paenarthrobacter sp. NPDC089714, assembly GCF_044748905.1. NCBI lineage: Bacteria > Bacillati > Actinomycetota > Actinomycetes > Micrococcales > Micrococcaceae > Paenarthrobacter > Paenarthrobacter sp. NPDC089714. The sequence goes on along the minus strand of NZ_JBIVGX010000004.1, from coordinate 258,705 downwards.
GGCGCGGGGATGCCCTTGGACAACGACGCCGCGCTCTATGATTCCCTCGCCGCGTCCTCCCTTCAGTTCGTGTCCGGGTACGTCAGCGGATCCACGGTGGTGGTGAACCTGACCGGCTCCCTCCGGCCAGGCGGCGTGTGCGACATTCCACGGATCGAAGCCCAGTTGACCCACACGGTGGTGTCGGCCAGCGGTGCGACGCGGGCGGAGATCTACATCAATGGGATGACGCTGGACGTTGCGCTGAGCCTGCGCTGAGCCGCGCGGGGGGGCGGCGGCCGCAGGCCGGGCGTCGTGTCATTTCCCGGCCTGTAAACAAAGCCTGTAAGGGGAAATCTGTCCCCACCTTCCCGAATAGTCCACGGAGATGTCCACGCCCTGCCTCATAGGATGACGCCATGACCTTCTCCCGCCCTCTGACGCTGACCGGTAAGCACGTAACCCTGGAGCCGCTGTCCGAGAAGCACCACGACGGGTTGTGCTCTGCGGTAGAGGATGGCCGGATGTGGACCACATGGTTCACCCGCATCCCCTCACCGGATCAAATGGCGGCCGAGATCCAAAAAAGGCTGGAACTTTCTGGAACTTTCGGAGCAGGGAACCATGCTGCCGTGGACCATTCGCCGGAACGATACAGGGGCAATCTGCGGGATGACCACGTTCTGCAACATCCGGGCAGACCACCGACGGCTGGAAATTGGTTCAACGTGGCTGGCCAAAAGCGCGCAACGGACTCCCATCAACACTGAAGCCAAACTCCTTCAGCTCACACACGCCTTCGAAGCACTTGACTGCATCGCGGTGGAGTTCAGGACCCACTGGCACAACCACGTTTCGCGTGCTGCCGTAACCCGACTCGGGGCCAAGCAGGACGGCGTACTCCGGAACCACGATCTATGGAGGGACGGAACCATGCGCGACCTTGTGGTGTTCTCCATCATCGAGAGCGAATGGCCCACAGTCAGGTTGTCGCTTCGGGAGAAGCTCACGCGAGCACAAACAGTGGCCTCGACCTAGACTGCCGGCAAGTAGGTCCGGCAGCGACGGAAATGCCACAGGCCCGGCAATGTTTATTGCCGGGCCTGTGGATAAAACCTCTAACGGAGAACTCGCCCCCGCCTTCTCGAATAGTCTACGGAGATGTCGTCTCCTCAGCAAATGGAACCAACGTCGCCTGTGTGGGATGCGTTCCAAGGCTATATTTCACCAGCAAGGTTGGGACCATATCTTTCAACATCGAGGGGTAATCGGAAAAAGGCGATTCACTTGTACCACTGGAATATCGGACTCTCCGGCGCGGTCTACGAATCATTGCATTTCTTTGAAGTCGTGCTGCGCAACGCATTGGATGCCGAGCTCGGCGCGTGGAACTCCACCCAACCCGAACCGACGGGAGGCCTGCATGGTGCGGATTGGCTGACGGACCCGTCTGCGTTGCTTCATAAACTCACCCGACATGGCAATGACATCCGGGACGCCACGACCCGCGCCAAACGCGCAACCCGTGGACGTACGATGCCTACATCACATGCCGATGTGCTGGCACAAATGAGCTTTGGAACATGGCGATTCCTGCTGCCGGACAAAACTCCCGCACGCAAGCTTCTGTGGAGAAATTCACTCATGAAAGCGTTCCCGCACACCGCGCGGACAGGCACCGAAGTAACGCACGATGTAGCGGGCATTTATCAATTGCGAAACCGGGTAGCACACTTGGAACCATTGCTCAGGACGGGCTCCGTCCACTCGAATTACCGCGCCATGCGGCGGGTTTTGGGGGAGATCAATCCACTGATGGAACAGCGCTTTGTCTCCAATCAGCGGATAACCGCGCACATTTAACGTTGGCTTGGCTAATCCATCGCCCGCTGCTACGTTGCGGGGCAGCGACGGAATGGCGGGGGTGGGGACGGTGCCGGGCTGCTTCAGGCCGTGGCTATTGCCAGCACACGCCGGAGGGCCCAGGCAACGCGCAGCAAGGACAGGACGGACGCGAATGCCAGCACGAAGACCACGGCCTCTGGGACCCACAGGCCGGTAGGCGCATCGCCCTCCAGGACCATGGTTGCCAGTGCAATAACCAGGAGCAGCCCGAGACCGGGGATGGCGAACAGGAAGACCTCGCCGATCTGGCGCCGGTGCGTGGCCGTGAGCTTCTCCAGCGGCAGCTCACGTTGTCCTGGCGCGGCCTTCTTGCCGAGGACGTTGATGAGCATGGAAACACTGGTCAGGGTCAAGCCCGCTGTGGCACCGGCAAGGGTAGCCAACGTCTGGAAGAGGGTTCGCCGGGCACCCGGTCCAACGCCTTCCAGGATCAATGGCTGACGGAAAACCAACGCGGCACCGAGCCACAACAGGACCGCCAGGGTGGCCCAGGCGTAGTCGGCACGTGGATGAAGCAGGAACCAGCGCCACAGTGTCCGGCGCCGCCCAGTGCGTTCAATGTCAACCTCGTACAAGCTCATGGCCCGCACCGCCTTGCGCTTCCTGGGGCTTGGATCCTTCCTGGGGCTTGGGTTCGTCCCGGGACTCAGGCTCTTCCCGGCTGGCCACGGCAGCAGCCATGGCCGCCCGGACCGCGACCACGCCGCCAGCGACGAGGTCCGGCACCGCACCGTTATCCGGCGCGCCCTTGGTGTGGGGGAGGGTTCGGGCGAAGAAGGCCTCGTTATCCCTGGCCTGCTTGTTCAGGATGGCAACGGCCTCTGCCACCGATTTGGCGGGATCGTTGAACACGTCCGCATCAACGTCGATGTGCGAGATGAAGCGTTCCTTGAGCAGATCCACGACTTCGCGGTCTCCGGTCAGTGAGTCCTTGCCCTCGGCCACCACATAGTCGAAGTGCTCCACGGAACCGGCCCTCCGGAAAAGGTCGATGAGTTGCTGGATGCGGTCGCGGATCCGTTGCTTGTCCTCGGCCTTGCCGGACCGCCCTACACTCAAGGAGATCCGGAACGTGCCTTCGGTCATGAGCCGGGACGCGCTGTCCAGGACATCGGCCCATTCGCCTTCCATCAGCTTCCCGGACAACCGTTCGGCCGGAAGGGCGAACTCGAAGCGGCTCACCTCCAAGCGTGCCAGGATCTCCTCAATGTCCTCCCGGACCACGGGAACCAGCGCGGGCTCCAGTCCGAGCATCCCGCCCAGGTACTCCCCCATCCGCGAAGCCCTGGGGCCGTTGCCGCTGGTGAGCACGGCGATGACATTCCGTTTCAGGAAGGCGAAGTAGGTGGTCTCGAGAAGGTGGTCTCCAGGAGCCAACGGCAAGGGTTTGCGACGGCCAAGGGGATCGCCGACGCTGGGCAGGTTGGTATCCCGGACCCGATCCAGCAACAGCACGGGGTTCGGCGAGACTGCCGCCGTTTGGGCCAGCAGGACCGTGCCATCGGAAGAGGTGAAGTGGCGGTCGGTGCCATCCTCACGGGCTTTCCGAACGACGTCGGCCACGCGCCGTGCAGGGAACGGCCGGGTGAGGGCATCCCCGTTGAGCTGCTCAATGCGCCAAAACTGCACACTGCGTCTTGCCATCCGGCCCTCCTCTGCCCGCTTCCTTTACTCAACCCAAGCTATAGGTGGGGTCCGACAATATGGTGCGTGCCGCCGTCGTACATTTACCGGCTCCGCGGCAGCGTCACATGCTGTACTTGGGTCCCGGCGCAAACAGCGAATCCATCTCGTCATGGCTGCGCGTGCCGGCCAAACCGGCCCAGTTGCCGTCGCCGAGGATTTCCTTGGCCACCCTCGCAACCTTGGCGTAGGCCGCCTTGGCGGTGTTGCCGCCGATGCTGACGCGACGGACGCCGGCGTCGTGCAGTTCCAGCGGAGAAGGTGCACCTACGCCCGCCAGTGCATTGACCGGCGCGGGAATGTGGCCGGACAACTCGTGCAGCACATGCAAATCGACGACTCCGGGAACGAAAATACCGTCAGCACCCGCCGTGATGTAGGCATCGGCCCGGGTCAGCGTCTCGTCGTAGGCACTGTCCGGGAAAAGCCCCGACAAGTAGGTATCGGTGCGTGCGTTGATGAAGAGCGGAATCCCCCGATCATCTGCAGTGGCGCGGATGAGGGCGATGCGCCGGGACTGCTCGGCGATGTCCGTGAGAGGTTCGACGGCGGAATCCTCAATGTTGATGCCGACGGCACCCGCATCGAGTACTGCATGGATAGTGGCGCGGAGTTCGTCGTCAGTCCTGCCGTAGCCTGTCTCGATATCGGCAGTGACCGGCAGGCTGGTGGCGGAAACCACCCGCCCCAACGCCGCCATCGCGAGACCCCACGGCACGTGGTCGCCATCCCGGAACCCCAGGCTCCAGGAGACAGCGGAACTTGACGTGGCGATGGCTGTGGCCCCCGCTTCCTGGACAACCCGCGCGGAGGCCGCATCCCACACGTTGACCAGGACCAAGGGTGTTGGCCCAGCATCGTGGAGCTTGTGGAAGTGTTCGGCCTTGGTCACGGATCCCCGGTTCGATGTCATGAGTACATTCCAGCCCTTGGCCGCGGCTCCGTAAAGCCGCCCACTGGATTGCAAAGAGATCTTGAAAACATATGTTGCCTCATTAGCAACCTCCGGGAGTATCCTGAACATTGTGACCCACGAAACATTGGATGCCGGCACTTCGCTGCCCGCTGAAGCCATCGACGCCATCGAGCGCGCTGCTACCGCCGCTCACCCGCACGAGGGATTGTTCTCCGCGCGGGCCGCCAACATCAAGCAGTCCGCCGTGAGGGACGTCTTCGATATCTCCATGCAGCCCGGACTGGTCTCGCTCGCGGGCGGGAATCCCTACTTGCAGTCGCTGCCGCTGGAAAAGCTCGGCGAAACTGCATCCCGGATCATTGCCAAGGAAGGCATGACGGCGTTGCAGTACGGCGGCGGACAGGGCACCGAGGAGTTGCGCCGGCAGATCTGCGAAGTCATGGCCGCCGAGGGCATCACCGACGCTGCGCCGGAGAACGTTGTGATCACCGCCGGGTCGCAGTCAGCCCAGGACGTAGCAACGAAGGTTTTCTGCAATCCGGGCGACGTTGTCTTGGTGGAAAACCCGACGTACGTGGGCGCTTTGAATACGTTCGAGGCGTACCAGGTGCAGGTGGAACCTGTGGAAATGGACGACGACGGCCTGGTGCCTGAGCTTCTCGAGGCCAGGATTGCGGCACTCCAGTCCGCGGGCAAGAACATCAAGTTCCTGTACACGATCCCCAACTTCAACAATCCGTCCGGCATCACGCTTGGCCAAGAGCGCAGGCAGCGGATCGTTGATATATGCCGTGCCGCAAATATTCTGGTCCTGGAGGACAACCCCTACGGCTTGCTGCGCTTCGACGGCCATCCGATCGAACCCATGCGCGCAGCCAACCCGGACGACGTGATCTACCTCGGCTCGTTCTCCAAGATCTTCGCGCCCGGCCTCCGGATTGGCTGGGCCTTGGTTCCCGCGCACCTGCAGCGGCGCTTTTACCTGGCCTCCGAATCCGTCACGCTGTGCCCGCCGCCGCTGAACCAGATGCTGATTTCGGCCTACCTCCGTGACTACGACTGGCGCGGGCAGATCGACACCTACCGCTCCCTCTACGCCGAACGCTGCCAGGCCCTGCTCTCCGCCCTTGACGAGCACATGCCGTCCGGGCTGACCTGGACCAGGCCCGATGGCGGCTTCTTCGTCTGGGTGACACTGCCCGAGGGCGTGGACACCTACCCCTTGCTGGGCAAAGCCATCGACGCCGGCGTGGTGTTCATACCCGGAGCAGCATTCGTCCCTGCCGACGGGCCTTCCAACAAACTTCGCCTCGCGTTCAGCGCGGTACCTCCGGCTACCATTGCCGAAGGCGTACGCCGTCTGGCCCCTGTACTCGCAGCGGCCATCCAAGCCAGCAATGAAGGAGCATCGCTATGACCGGAGTTGTCATTGTAGGAGTCGACGGCAGCGAAACTGCGCTGCGGGCAGCCAAAGCCGCGCAGCAACTGGCCATCGGACTGGGCGCCTCCCTTCGCGTGGTCAGCGCTTTCGATAGCAACAGGACCGAAGTGGTGGAGATCGGTACCGACCGCTGGATCGTCTCCGATGCAGCCGAAGCTGAAGCAGTGGCACGCGCCGTCGCCGAACAGCTGCAGGACGAGCGGCTTGAAGTCACCTACTCCTCGGCGCGGGGCAAGCCTGGAGAAGCCTTGGTCAAGGAGGCCGAAGTGCTTGACGCCGCCTTGATCGTGGTGGGTAACCGCCGCATGCAGGGCCTCGGCCGGGTGCTGGGAAGCGTGGCGAACACCGTGGCCCACAACGCTCCCTGCGATGTCTACATCGCCAAGACCGACGAACCTTAAGCGATCCGAATCACGCCGCCGGGTGGGCAGCCTCACCCGGCTCTTGGCGTCTTTTGGACAAGTTCGCACAAGCAACCGTTATAAAATTGAGATGCCCCCAATGGCGTGAGCCACCACCACTCTTTCGATTTCAGGGGATCTTTCTTTGCTTACTTTGCAGCCTCGTCAGCGCGTCGGACACGACATCCTGCTTGCCCGCCACGGCAACAACATCAGCACCATGCACTTCGACCGCAGCAACGACCGCATCATTGCGCTCCTCGACGACGGTTCCTGGGACAGCGCCCCCAATCTGATCGCCCCGCAGCTGGAAATGCCGGAAACCATCGGCAGCGTCTTCCGTAAGGACTGGCGCTTCCTCTCCGTGGCCTTGGTTGCCATGCTCACCGTAGCCGCCGTTGCCATGGGCATCAGCGTGGAGATGGCCAACCACATGTCCACCTCGGAGCTTCAAGCGCTGCTGGTCAACTACCCCGCCTTCTAAGCGCCGCTCCACCAGGAACAGCAAGAATGCCGCCGGGGATCCGGCGGCATTGCTGTTTAAAGCGTCTTCCGAGTCAGAGCATCCACTCGCGGAGCAGCAGCCACAGGCCGGCGATGACGCCGCCGCCGAAGACGGAGCCCACCACGACTTGCGCCAACGTGTGGGCCCGCAGCACCACGCGGGACCAGCCCACAGCCGGGATCAGCAGCAACAAGGGCAGCCAAGCCGGGCCAAACATGAACACCGCGATGACCGCCGCCGATGAGATGGCCGAGGCGTGCCCGCTCATCTTCCAAAAAGCGCTGACGACGGCCAGAACCGCGATCCCGCCAATCAAGGCAATGATCATGACGGTGATGCTCACCGGCCCGTGCTGCCATTGGAGCACCAGGAGGCCGGCCACCACCGATGCCAACGCCAGCAGCAGCAAGGGAGTGCGCTGGCGGCGATCGCTGACGTGGTGGTCCATGATCCTGCCCAGTTTCACCATCACCAGGACGTAGGCCAAGGGCAGGACACACACGAAGAAGGCGGCCAACAAGCCAAACCAGATGGTTCCAGGGAAACCAGGTTCGATGGCCGGGCTGATCAGCAGGAGGACGCTCACCACCACGGGTGGCTGGAAGACCTCCGTCAACACCCGCGCCACAGTCCGCCACGTTCCCGTAACGAGCTGTGGTTCCGTAACTATCGAAGCTGCAATGGCCTTGCGGTCAGTCAAGCAGCAGCGCCGGTTCTTCCAGGATCGCGGCGACATCCGCCATGAAGCGCGCGGACAGATCGCCATCCACCACTCGGTGGTCGAAGGAGCCCCCCAGCGTGGTGATCCAGCGCGGGATCACCTCGCCGTCCAGGACCCACGGCTTCTGCTTGATGGTGCCGAACGCGATGATCGCCACCTCACCCGGGTTGATGATGGGCGTTCCCGTATCGATGCCCAGGGCCCCGATATTGGTGATGGTCAGGCTGCCACCCTGCATCTCGGCGGGCTGCGTCTTCCCCGCACGTGCTTTGGTTGCCAGCTCGTTGAGTGCCAAAGCCAACTCCTTGAGGGAGAGGTCCTGGGCGTCCTTGATGTTCGGGACCATGAGACCGCGCGGCGTGGCAGCAGCAATGCCAAGGTTCATGAAGTGTTTGATCTGGATTTCGGCGCCACCGTTACCGTCTGCGTTTTCCACCCACGTGGCATTGACGCTGGGATTCCGCGCGGCCGCCCAAATGACTGCCTTGGCCAGGATGAGCAGCGGTGAAACCTTGATGCCTTCGAAGTCCCGCGAAGCCTTGAGGCGCTTCACGAATTCCATGGTCCGGCTCGCGTCGACATCCACGAAGATGCTGACGTGCGGCGCCGTGAAAGCCGAATCCACCATGGCCTTGGCCGTCGCCTTGCGAACACCCTTCACGGGCACACGCTCGATCCGCTGGTCCTGCGGTTTCTTGGAGGCGCCCCAGAACGAGTCCGCCTGGTCCAATTCCGCGTCCCGCTGCGCCTGGTAGCTCACCAGGTCCTCCCGGGTCACCTCACCGCGCTGCCCGGTAGCTACGACGTCGGCGAGGTCGATACCAAGGTCCCGGGCAAACTTCCGCACCGGCGGCTTGGCCAACACCTTGTTCACCAATCCGCTGATGGTTCCACTGATCGCAGCGCCGCGGGATGCGGCCGGCTGCTGGACGTCGGGCTGGCTCTGCACCGCCGGCGCGGTTTGAGGCGGCGCAGTTTGGGTCGGGGCGGTTTGGGCAGGTGCAGCAGGACGGACGACGGCGGGAGCCGGGTGCGGCCTGTGCGTCACCGATGTCACGGCTGCTTGGGCTTCGAGCACGGACTGGTGGTCCTGCACGGTGCCTTCGGCGTTTTCGTCAACCCGGACCGAGCCGGCCGAAGCAGCGGCCGGGCGCTTGCGCGGGCGGCGCTTGACGGCGTCGGCCTTTGGACCGGAACCTACCAGCGGGCCACCTGCGAGGGTATCGCCGGAGTCCACGGGCAGTTTGCCGTAGGTGGGCGTGACTGCCTGGTCCGAAGACAGCTTTCCGTGGATCGGGGTGAAGACCTCATCCGCGGAGGGTGCCGGCGCCTGCGGAGAATCTTCACCGGGCTGGTTGTCCGAGACGGCGACGATGGGCGTACCCACCTCAACCGTGATTCCTTCCTCGACAAGGAGCTCCGTAACCGTGCCGGCGAAAGGCGAAGGGAGCTCAACAAGCGATTTGGCTGTCTCGATCTCGCACAGGACGTCGTTGATCGCGACGGTGTCGCCGGGCTTGACCTTCCAAGCCACTACCTCGGCTTCGGTGAGGCCTTCGCCGACATCCGGCAGGTTGAATTTCTTTACAGTCACAGTGGTCCTCGGATTTCCGTGCGCCCTGCAGAAGCGGGCTGGATCAGGGCGGGTTAGTAGGCCAGGGAGCGGTCGAGTGCTTCGAGGATCTTGTCGATGTCCGGCAAGTAGTCCTCTTCGACCTTCGCAACGGGGTAAGGCATGTGGAAGCCGCCGACGCGGATCACAGGAGCCTCTAGGTGCAGGAAAGCCCGCTCGGTGATGCGTGCTGCGATCTCACCGCCGATTCCGCCGAAAGTGGGTGCCTCGTGGGCCACGATCAGGCGACCGGTCTTTTTGACCGATTCCTCGATGGTGTCGAAATCCAGCGGGGAAATGGAGCGGAGGTCGATGACCTCGATACTCCGGCCGTCCTCCGCCGCAGCGTTGGCAGCGGCCAGTGCCACCGGTACCAACGGGCCGTAGGCGACGATGGTGGCGTCCGTGCCCTCGCGGATCACGTGCGCCTTGAACGCATCCTCGGAAAGGCCCGCGTTTTCCACGTCCACCTCACCCTTGAGCCAGTACCGGCGCTTGGGCTCGAAGAAGATCACGGGGTCCTGGCATTCGACGGCCTTCTGGATCATCCAGTAGGCATCGTGCGGGTTGGACGGAGAGATGATGCGCAGGCCGGCCGTATGGGCGAAGAGTGCCTCGGGCGATTCTGAGTGGTGTTCCACCGAGCCGATGCCGCCGCCGTAGGGGATGCGGATGACTACGGGTACCGTCAGTTGGCCATGGCTGCGGGCATGGATCTTGGCCAATTGGGTGGTGATCTGGTTGAAGGACGGGAAGACGAACCCATCGAACTGGATCTCGCACACCGGCGAGTAGCCGCGCAGGGCCAGGCCGATCGCCGTTCCCACGATGCCGGATTCGGCCAAGGGACTGTCCACTACACGGTCTTCGCCGAACTCCTTGATGAGGCCGTCAGTGACGCGGTAGACGCCGCCCAGATGCCCGATATCCTCGCCCATCAGCAGGGATTTCGGGTTGCTCTTCAGGGAGGCGCGCAGGCCCTCGTTGATGGCCTTGGCAATGGTCATGGTTGCCATCAGTTAGCTGCCTCCTCGTCGCTTTCGAAGCCTGCCGAGTACTCCTCGAACCAGGCCAGTTCCTCCGCGATCAGCGGATGCTGTTCGGCGTACACGTTGGCGAAGGCGTCCCGGATGTTCGGGACTTCCAGGCCGTGGGTTGTTTCACGGACGTACGTGGCGAGTTCGTCGCCGTCGGCCTTGACCTGCTCAAAGAAAGCGTCATCGGCAAGGCCCTCGGAACGCAGATACTTCTCCAGGCGATCCAGCGGATCCTTCGCACGCCAGGCAGCTTCTTCTGCCGACTCGCGGTATTTGGTGGGATCGTCAGCGGTGGTGTGTGCGCCAAGCCGGTAGGTATAGGCCTCGATCAGCACCGGGCCTCGACCCTCGCGTGCGTGTTCCAGGGCCCATTCAGTGACAGCGTGCACGGCGATGACGTCATTCCCGTCCACGCGGATGCCCGGGAAACCATAGCCTTTCGCGCGGTTCGCCAGCGGCACCTTCGTCTGGACTTCCGTGGGCACGGAGATGGCCCAGTGGTTGTTCTGGCAGAAGAACACCACGGGAGCGTCGTATGAGGCAGCGAAGACCATGGACTCATGGACGTCACCCTCGGAACTTGCGCCGTCACCGAAGTAGGCGATGACGGCGGCCTTGGGGTCGGTTGAATCCGCAGCCGACTTCTGGTCGCGCTGGATGCCCATGGCATAGCCCACCGCGTGCAGCGTCTGCGCCGCGAGAACCAGGGTGTAGAGGTGGAAATTGTTCTGGCGCGGATCCCAGCCACCGTTTGAGATTCCGCGGAACTGCCTCAGCAACTCCGCGAGGTCCACGTTCCGGACCAGTGCGACGCCGTGTTCGCGGTACGTCGGGAAGATGTAGTCCTGGGCTTGGCTCGCGTGGCCAGAACCGATCTGGGCCGCTTCCTGGCCAGTCAACGGAACCCAGAGAGCAAGCTCGCCCTGCCGCTGGAGCGCCGTGGCCTCTTGGTCGAACCGGCGGATTTTGGCCATGTCAGCATAGAAAACGCGCAACTTCTCGGGGTCGATCCGCTTGGCGTAATCCGAGAAGACCGGATCGGTGCCCAGCTTTCCGTCAGGGCCGAGCAACTGGACCATCTCCACGGAATCGTTCGCGGCCACTGCCGCGGACGTTGCCGCCAGAGTTTCCTCGGCCCCAGGGGGCAGTTGTGTCGAGCCCATTCCGTCTCCTTGCTTGCTGCGGCCAGTGGCCGGGCAACGTCTGTCGCTGGGATATATGCCTATTCAGGAATGCATTCCTGAATAGGCATATATTTTGGCTTTCGGTCCTTACTTTATAGGCAGTAAGTAGCGAAGGCGCATTTGTTAACCGCTAGGAACCCAGCGGTGCCTTTGTATAACCTGCACAGAGGGCGAGGAACCGGGTGTTCGCTTCGACCTCTCCGACGCTGACCCTGACACCCTCGTTGCCGAAAGCGCGTACGGACAATGCCTGCTCGCCCGCAAGGGCCGCGAATTCGCCACTGTGATCGCCAAAATTCAACCAAACGAAGTTTCCCTGCGCCTCGGGAACGAACCAACCGAGCTCCCTGAGGCCTCTGGTGATGCGGTCCCGCTCGTCCACCAGGCTTTGTACCCTTTCAACAACCTGGTCGAAATTCTGCAAGGAAGTGATTGCCGCACGTTCAGCAATTTGGGAAACCGCAAATGGCGTGGCCGTGACACGCAGGTGTTGTGTAAGCAACGGACCGGAAACGCTGTAGCCGACCCGCAAACCTGCCAGCCCATGGGCTTTGGAGAACGTCCTGAGAACCACCACATTCGGATATTTCCGGTACAGCTTGATGCCATCCACGGCCGCGGCATCACGCACGAATTCCTGGTAGGCCTCGTCGATGACGATAACCACGTTCGGCGGCACCGATTGGATGAAACGCTCGGTTTCCTCGGCGGTGAGGATGGGGCCCGTTGGATTGTTCGGAGTGCACAGCAGGATCACTTTGGTCCGCACCGTGACCGCCGCAGCCATGGTGTCCAGATCATGGCGCCCATCGTCGAGCAACGGAATCTGCACGCTTGCAGCGCCCGCGAGGCCAACACAAATGGGGTAGGCCTCGAAGGAACGCCAGGCGTAGATCACCTCGTCCGCTTTGCCGTCATCGTTTTGACCGGCGAATGTGGTGAGGATCTGGTTCAGCGCTCCCAGGCTCCCCGCACCGGTGACGACGTCGTCAGCCGGAATATCCAGGAACTCTGCGAGCGCGTTCCGCAGCTTGCTTGCCAGGGGGTCGGGATAGCGGTTGATGTCCGACTGGTCCGCGATGGCCTGCAACACTGCAGGAATCGGGGGAAGCGGATTTTCGTTGGACGACAATTTGTAGCTGGTGAGGCCCTCAATGGGAGCCGGGGGTTTGCCCGCGGCATACTTTGGAAGCCTGTCTACGACCGGGCGGGGGAGTACGCCCTCCGGCACGTTGTCAGTAGTAGTCATGGCTTCAAGCCTACTGGCACCCAACCCGCGACCGAGGTTCTCCAGTGCCGGCACCAGACCCCTCGCCCGGGTTCGCGCGCCCGCCACGAATCTGCGGAGTCCAGCCTGGACACAGCTGGATATGGAAGCATTGGGCCCATGGGTTCCTTCATCGTTCGCGTCATCATCAATGGACTTGCCTTGTGGGTGGCCAGTTGGCTCCTGACTGGCTTGGAAATCTCGACCACGGCCACAGAAAAAGCCGCCACGAATGCGGGACTGACGGATAACGCAGACACAGTGGGCATCGTCCTGGCGTACCTCTTCATCGGGTTGATTTTCGGCATCGTCAACGCGTTTGTGAGGCCTTTGGTGAAGATCCTCTCGCTGCCCGTGACCATCTTGACCCTTGGCCTGTTCACCATCGTGATCAATGCAGCCATGTTGTACCTGACAGCCTGGCTCAGCAGCTTCACGCCCGTGCACCTGACCATCGACTCGTTCTTCTGGACGGCCATCCTGGCTTCCATCATCATCAGCATCGTCAGCATGGTGGCTGGCCTCATCCCGGGTACCGGCAAGCGCTAGGGCCCACCGGGGTGCAGAGCCCTCCACCCCTGTCCCCACCTTCCTTGGCTCGCCAACCGCTGCGTCATCAGTGGCTGCGTCCGGAGCCCGCTGTGCGGGGCTCACCTTGTACCGGCCCCGGATTTGCTCTGCCTCACGCTGGGTTTCGGATCGCTGTGCACCTTCTCAGGCATAGCTTCGCGAACCAACCTGAACCTGGTGACCGTCGCAGCTCCGCCAGCGCCAACGGCCCCTGCGTACGCCCCCGCTGACGCCACAAGCGAGGGATCCTGGCTGCGGGCAATCTCCTCGGCTCCCACGGCGTACGTCTCCAACCGGTGCCCCGGACCAAGGCCAAACCCCTCCCCGGGCGGTGTGCGGGCGGGATTGGTGAGAGTTACCGTGACACGATCCTTGGTGTCCGGATTCTTCTGACCGTCTGAGCCGGGGACCCAGTCATCAGCGTGTTCCAGGTGCAAGGTGCTGATCCCCGGCCCAGCGGCAACGCCCCCGACCGGAGCGCCGGCCGTCAGGACAAACCGGAGGTCGAACTCGGCGAGGAACGCTTTGTCCTGCGTGAGGTTCATTGCGTGGACTCCGCCTTGGCTGTGGGACACCGCAACTACTTGGTCCCCTGCTTCAGCTCCCGCCTCGTGAAGCGCTTGGGTGATGGCAGGGATAACGTCTTTGGACCCATAGCCCAATGCCTCGGCAATTCCGGCCTCATCGAGGGGATTGGCACCACCCATGTTGGCTTTTTCCGGTTCCGTCCCGGGGATCAACACCATCCAGGTGTTAGAGGCACCATGGTGAAGTTCGATGATCTCGATCTCCCCTTCACCGCGGGCATGGATCTCGTCAAGCCTTCTCAGGTTTGCCGCCATGGAGGGATCCACGGTTTCCACCCCCTGTCCAATCTGTTCGGCCTTCACCGGACGCGGCCGAAACTTCTCCATGCCTGGCAACGCCAGGAGGTCACGCAAGGCGCTGCCGCTGTCCGATCGTCCGGGTATGGCACCCACAGCGAGTGCCGCGCCGGGCACCATGCCTTGCCGGACATTCATGAACGCTGACAGGACCAATCCGAGGACGTTATCCGTGATGTCCCGCAAGCTGAACCTGCCCGTATTCTCCAGGCCCAGTGTCTTCCAGGGGTCCAGCCCTGTCCTGGCGAGCAGTGCGTTCTTGGCCTCGGCGGTCTCGTAGGCCTGATTGCTGGCTCTGACGTCCCGGCTGACCTCCACCAATTCCGCACGAACGCCGGCAATCCGCTTCCTGCCTTCTGCCACGGCGTCAAGAGCGGCGCACCCAGAAGCATAGGACTCGTATAAGAAGGGCTCCAATGCATCCTGCACCCGCTGCGCCTCGACCTCGACGCTCATCAGTCTCTGTGCCAGTTGATCAAGCGCCGCGGCACCTTGGAGGAGCTCATCGAGCTGGAACGACATTCCGCCTACACCCCCTCGTATGCGAAGGATTCCGTCCGGCACCGGCGGAGTGGGATCAGGTGCGGATCCTGCACCGATGGGTGCTGCATCGGACATCAGAAGCCAGCCCTGTCTGAGGCCCCTACGTTGCGGGAATGGCGAAGCACCGTCGCCGCGGCATCGTCCAGAGTCTCGCGGGCGCGCATAAGTGCGGAGGCGTGAACTGCGACCGTGGTCCTGTACTTGTTTCCGGCCGGGGATTGCCAATCATCCAATTGCACCTGCCGCAGACTGGACAGCACAGCGTCAACGTCATCCACGCATTTCTTGATGCGCCATGCCAGCCTTTGGACTTCGTGGCCACGTGAGGCGCACTCCAAAGGATCGAAAGTGGGCGGGGTGGCTGCAGGCATCAAGCCGACGCTCATGGTCCGTTTACTCCAAAGGTTGTGGTGCTGATCGATACTTCGAAGCTACGGAGGGTGCGGGCAACGCCAGAAGGCGCCAACCCGGTTATGTGGATAACGCAAGCCGTATCCACATAGCACCGTCACCAACTCCGGTCCCAAGCTGGGAGCATGAAAGAATAGGAACCATGGCTGAATCCCCCCGCGTGTCCCTCGCTTCCGAACCCCTCGCCCTTGGCGCCCTCGACGGCCGCTACCGTGCCGCCGTCGCGCCCCTCGTTGACTACTTGTCCGAGGCCGCCCTCAACCGCGATCGTGTTCACGTCGAAGTCGAGTGGCTCATCCACCTGACCAGCCAGTCCGTCCTGCCGGGCGCAGGTCCGCTGTCCGATGACCAGGTCGCCAAGCTGCGCGCCATCGTGACCGGTTTCGACGCCGCCTCCGTTAACGAGCTGGCCGAAATCGAAGCCGTAACGGTGCACGACGTGAAGGCCGTTGAGTACTACATCGGCCGCAGGCTCCCCGCAATCGGCATCGAAAACCTCACTGCCATGGTGCACTTCGGCTGCACGTCCGAGGACATCAACAACCTCTCCTACGCCGTGGGCATCAAGGGTGCCGTTGAGGACGTTTGGCTCCCGAACGCCACCGCGCTGGTCCAGCAGATCCAGGCCATGGCGGAAGCCAACCGCAGTGTTCCCATGCTGTCGCGGACCCACGGACAGCCCGCCACGCCTACCACCCTTGGCAAGGAACTTGCGGTGATCGCACACCGCCTGAACCGCCAGCTTGCCCGCATCGCGAAGACCGAGTACCTCGGCAAGATCAACGGAGCCACCGGCACTTACGCGGCCCACGTTGCTTCCGTGCCCAGCGCGGATTGGGAAGCCGTCGCCAAGTCCTTCGTGGAAGGCCTGGGCCTCACGTGGAACCCGCTGACCACGCAGATCGAAAGCCATGACTGGCAGGCCGAGCTGTACGCGGACATCGCCCGCTTCAACCGCATCCTGCACAACGTCTGCACGGACATCTGGAGCTACATCTCCATCGGATACTTCCGCCAGATTCCGGTCGCCGGCGCCACAGGTTCGTCCACCATGCCTCACAAGGTCAACCCGATCCGCTTCGAGAACGCCGAAGCCAACCTGGAGATCTCCAACGGCCTCCTGGACACCCTCGGTGCCACGCTGGTGACCTCACGCTGGCAGCGTGACCTGACGGACTCCTCCTCGCAGCGCAACATTGGCGTTGCCTTCGGCCACTCGCTCCTGGCAATCTCCAACGTCGCCAAGGGCCTGAAGGCCCTCGACGTCGCCGAGGACGTTCTGGCCGGCGACCTCGACACCAACTGGGAAGTCCTGGGCGAAGCCATTCAGATGGTCATGCGCGCAGAGGCGATCGCTGGCGTTGACGGTATGGAAAACCCCTACGAGCGCCTCAAGGACCTCACTCGAGGCCAGCGCGTGGACGCGGCACGCATGCAGGAATTCGTTCAGGGCCTGGGCCTTTCTGCAGACGCCGAAGCGCGTCTTCTCGCCCTCACTCCGGGCAAGTACACGGGCATCGCCGACAAGCTGGTGGATCACCTCCAGTAACTGGATTCGATCAATTAACAAGAATCGAACGACGGCGGCGGGCTGGGCTGGTGCCCTGCCCGCCGCTGTGGCTTGTGGGGCGTGCCGGGACGGCAGTCAATGCCAAAGTTGCAGTGCATTAACTGCAACTCCATGGGGTTGCCTGGGGTTTGGGAATCGCGGGACCACCTGAGCGGCCACCGGGTGGTGGGCTGGGTGTCAGACCCGAAGGCTAGGCTGGACTACGGAATCGCGGGAACGCGAACCACGGTACGGCAACCCGGCTACTAGTGAGGAGCGGAGCAGCCATGAAGCTCCTGTTGATCAGGCACGGACAGACCCCCGGCAACGTCGCGGGTGAGCTGGATACGGCATTTCCCGGACCCGGGCTCACCGAGCTTGGCGAACGGCAGGCAGCAGCGTTGCCGGAGGCGCTCAAGGACGAGTCAATCGAGGCCTTGTACACCTCCACACTGCTCCGCACGCAGCGCACTGTGATTCCTTTGGCCAAGGCGACTGGGCTGGAACCGGAGATCCTGGATGGTGTCCATGAGATCGAGGCCGGTTCGCTGGAGAAGAAGACCGACCATGAATCGCACAGGCGCTACATGGGCACGGTGTTCGCTTGGAGCAGCGGTGACCTCGATATGCGGATGCCGGGTGCCTTCACAGGGCACGATTTCTTCGCCAGGTTCGACGCATCGGTGGAAAAGGTGGCCGCAGCAGGCCATGCAACGGCTGCAATCATCAGCCATGGCGCAGCCATCCGTTGCTGGGCTGGACGAAGGGCTGAAGACATAGATACGGTGTTCACCGAAACCCATCAGCTGCCGAACACGGGAATCGTGGCACTTGAGGGCGACCCGAAGAAGGGTTGGCGCGTGCTCCATTGGGACCAGATCCCCGTGGGCGGACTGGCCTTGGCAGACCAAACCACAGAGGACCCCACCGGCGAAGCCTTCTGACCTCACCACGCGTTGCGGGACCAGCTTTGCGCGCGAACGCCACTCCATGGGGCGTAAAGCGGGCCTCACGAGGCGAGGTGGGAGGCGTCCACTGCAGTTCTCCCGAAGCTAACGCACAGGAAACACGGCGGTAACCGCTGCTTCCTAGGATTAAGTCGCATCAACACCTCAGCGGAATCAAAACGAAGTGAGGCACACATGCAGACGAATCCCCGGCTCAACATCCGGCAGGTCACCTGGGCGAATCCCGTGGGCGCGGACCTCCGTGCGGCCCAGCAGGCAGAGCTGGACTCACGATTCGGAAGCACGGATCACGAACCGGGTCCCCCGCCGTCCGAAGCAGATACAGCCGTGTTTGTTGTTGCCTACGAAAAGTGCTCGGGCCAGCCGCTCGGATGCGGCGGCCTTCGGATGCTCGATGAACGCACTGCTGAGGTCAAGAGACTGTATGTGGTGCCTTACGCCCGGGGGTCGAAAGTGGCCAGCTCCATCCTTGCGGCACTTGAGGCACAGGCACACTCGCACGGATTCACGGTCATTGCGGCGGAAGCAGGGTCGGCACAATCGGACGGACGCAGCTTCTACGAGAGCTCCGGCTTTGCGGAGGTTCCAAATTTCGGTCCGTACATCGGGGTCAGCGGCTCGTACTGCTATTCCAAGCAGATCGATTCCCACAGTGCATCGCATACGGCCATGGCGTGAGCCCCTCGCCCCTGCCGGTGTGAAGCCCGCGAAGACGCAACATCCGGCGCACGTCCGTACACTTCGATAATCTCGGCATATGGAAAAAGCAGACATTACCTTCCGGACGCGCAAATGGGTGCGGCCCGAGGACCTCAACGCCAACGGCACGCTCTTTGGCGGCAGCCTGCTCAAGTGGATCGACGAAGAGGCCGCGATCTACGCCATCCTCCAGTTGGGCAACGGCCGTGCCGTGACCAAGTACATCTCGGAGATCAACTTCGTCAGCTCGGCCGTGCAGGGTGACCTGATCGAGATGGGCCTGACCGCCAAGAAATTTGGTCGGACATCACTGACCATGCGGGCCGAAGTCCGGAACATGATCACGCGCCAGAGCATCCTGACCATCGAGGAAATCGTGTTCGTGAATCTTGGTGCGGACGGTCGTCCCCAGCCTCACGGCTACACCGAAATCACCTATGACCGGGACCGGATCCCCACGCACCACCTGACCCAAACGCCCGAAGCAGGCTGAACCACCCGCCGAGGTTTTTTAGCGGGCGGCATGGTTAGAGGGGCCCGTGCCCGCCGTCGAGCGCTCTTGCCGAACGGCATGGCCACCG
>NZ_JBIVGX010000004.1:0-239752 GCF_044748905.1 Paenarthrobacter sp. NPDC089714 | reverse complement strand
CCGGGGCGCGTACCCGCCGTCGAACGCTTTCGCCGAGCGGCATGGCCACCGGGGCGCGTACCCGCCGTCGAACGCTTTCGCCGAGCGGCATGGCCACCGGGGCGCGTACCCGCCGTCGAACGCTTTCGCCGAGCGGCATGGCCACAGGGGCGCGTGATTGCCGGACGTAGGAACAATCCCCCGGTACGCGCGCCTACTGCAGGTACCGGAACACGGTCCAAGCCTGGGCATTCAGGCAGCAATCGGAGAGGTGCCGCGCGCTGAAGGTTGCTTTGCGGGTGTTTCCTGCGGAGCGGAAGATTGCCTTGCCTCCGCAGGCGAGGCACACGAATTGCTGCCGGCGGGGTTCCTGCCGGTTGTTATCCAAGTTGTCGAAATCCTCTGCGTCCCAGTCTTTGCGGTCAGCGAGGCACAGTGCCCTTCTCATGCTGTGACTTTCATTCAGCGCGGATGCGAGTTGACCCCGGGATGCGCGTCAAACCCGGACTGCGGGTTGGCTTCGGGGTGCTCAAGCGGGTAGTAATACGGGTGCTGGCGGCCGCGTGGGACGCGGCCGCCAGCTTGTGCTTTCCGGTGACGGGAGTGTGTGCCACCGGAACCTGTGGGAGCGCTGCACTGGAAAGTGACAGCGCCGGAAAGGGTTCAGCGCCGGAACGGGTTCAGCGCCGGGGAGGGGTTAGCGCCGGTCGAAGGTGAGTCCGCCGGGGACCTGGAAGGTGGGCATGAGTTCGAGCATGCCCACGTTCACGTGGCGCGGGGTTTCGATCGCGTAGTCCAGGGCGTTGACGATGTCGTCGGTGGTAAGGGATTCGTAGCCCTCGTAGTACGTCTTCCACGCCTCTTCCATGGCCTCCGGGGAGCCGCCCATGTTCCGGCCGAAGATCTCCGTCTCCACCCGGCCCGGGCAGATCTCGGTGACACGGATGCGCTTGCCCACGGTGTCGTTGCGCAACTGGCGGGAGATCTGGTGCACCGCGGCCTTGGTGGCGTGGTAGACCGTGTGGCCGTAGAAGTTGTACAGCCCGGCGATGGAGCTGATGTTCACCACGTGGCCCAGGTCCCGTTCCACCATGCCCGGCAGGACCAGGCGGGTGAGCTGGAGCAGCCCGCGCAGGTTCACGTCCACCAGTTCGTCAATGTCCTGTTCAGAGGAATCCAGGATGTTCCCGGGACGGGACACCCCGGCGCAGTTGACCAGCACGTCCACTTTGAGGTCCCCGACGGCGGCGGCCAGCGCGGCGGTGTCGGTCAGGTCCACCACGTGCGGGACAGCACCGGTGCGCTCGGCCAGTTCGGCCAGGCGTTCCTCGTTCCGGGCCACCGCGTGGACCGTGAGGCCGCGCTTGGCCAGGCGCTCAGCGATCGCGGCGCCCATACCGGTGGACGCACCCGTGACCAGGGCGGTGGTGTAATCGGAAAAAGACATGGGATCCTCCAAAAAGGTGGGAAAAGGGGCGGGCACCATCGCTCAGCGACAGCACCCGCCGGTTGTAGATACTTAGGCGTCGCGCAGTGGTTCGTGCGCGCGATCCTTGACGGTGCTGACCGCAATGAGCGTGCCCAAGGCGGTGACCACTGCATAGAAGGCCGGCATGTAGATGTTGTTGGTGCTGCTGATCAGCCAGGTCATGAGCAGCGGTGCGGTACCACCGAACAGGGCCGAGGAGATGTTGTAGCCCACGCCGTAGGCGGAGTAGCGGACGCGGGTGGGGAAAAGTTCTACGAGCAGGATGTGGATCACAGCGGTGTGGCCGGCAAAGATGACCGCCATGATGCAGGCACCAAGGATGGCGAGGCCCATCTGGCCGGTGGCGATCAGCGCGTAGGACGGGATGCCAAGGACAGCCATGGCGATGGCCGAACCGGCAATGACTTTCTTGCGTCCCAAGCGGTCGGAAAGGGCGCCCATGAACGGGATGGCAATGCAGATCACCACGAGGCTGCAGGCGGTTACCAGCAGGGCTTCGCCGATGGTGAAGTTGAGTTGCTTGCCCTTGAGGAACGTGGGCATGTAGGAGAAGAGAACGTAGTAGCCGGAGCCGTTCATCAGCGGAATGAAGAGTGCCAGGAGCATGGCGCGGCGGTGGACCGGGCTGGCCAGGGCTTCCTTGAGCGGGTTCTTCGACAGGCCGCCCTCTTCCTTGAGCTTTTCGAAGTTGGGGGTGTCGCTGATGGCCTTGCGGATGTACCAGCCGATGATGCCCATGGGGATGGCGACCAGGAACGGGATGCGCCATGCGAAGGAACCGAAGCCGCCGCCGTCGATCGCTGCCTGGGTGAGCCACGGGGACATGGCGTAGGCAACCAAGGTACCGGTGAGCAGTGCCGCGAAGGACGCGATCTGGGCGTAGGAGGTGATGATGCCGCGCTTGCCCTCGGGGGCGTGCTCAGCAAGAAAGGTCATGGCGCCGGCGGCTTCGCCGCCCACGGAGAAGCCCTGAACGAGGCGCAGGAGGACCAGCAGGATAGGGGCAGCAATGCCGATGGCCGCATAGGGCGGAAGCAGGCCGATGCCGGCGGTGGCGATGCTGATGAGCATGATCACGAAGACCAGTAGCTTCTGCCTGCCGATCCGGTCGCCGAGGTAGCCGCACACAATGGCGCCGAGCGGACGGACGAAGAAGGAGACCGCGTAGCCCGCGAACACAAAGAGCAGGGCGTTGTCCGGGTTTCCGGGGGCCAGGAACACGAGTGCCAGCGTTCCCGCCATGAAGGCGAAAATGCCGTTGTCGTACAGTTCCACGAAGATGCCAACACAACCTGCGGTGACAACCTTGCGGGTTTGGCGGCCTGTGAGCCGCTCATGCTGCTCCGGCGCAGCATTTGCTGGTGCGGTCATGACTTTTCCTTACTGGGGATGAACGTAGCAACGCCTACGGGTTACGAGGACAGGTTCTTCAGCTGCATGCCGCAACCGGCAAGTCCTGCCATTGGGGCCGGCATCCAATGCCGAGGAGTCCAAAAACGGTGGTGACGGATTCGCGGAGGATTTCAAGCTGGGAACGCGAGCGTCGATGGGCGGCAGTTGCTTCTGCCACCGAAGTCTTGCGGAACCGGACCTTGTCCCCCGGCCGCGCCTGGGCCAGGACATCCAGTCCGTTGCTGGTGACCACTGCAAGGACGGGATACCCGGCGGTGACGCCGCGTCCGCGGTGCAGGACCAGCAATTCTTCCCTTGAGGGAACCTCGACGGCGCCCACTGGCACACCTCGGGAAAGCACCTCGCCGCTTGAGGTTCTTTCCGGCAGTTCACCGCCAAGACGCAGGCCGATGTGGTTGCTGCGGCCGCTGACGGTGTACTCGGAGGTGAAGAGCAACTCACCGGACTCACCGAATTCGGTCACGTCCGGCCCGTCGGTTACGTCGACGAACAGGTTCGGTCCCATGCTGGGCCGCTCAAGATTCAACCGGAAGAGCGGGAGGTCGAAGTAGGGTTGCCGCACCGGACCGACCGTGCGCCTGGTGGCAAGGGTGGTTCCTTCTTTGAGCTGCAGGCCGAAGCCCACCACGGTGTCCGGAGCGACGCTGTCCAGCAGTGTCTCCGCTTCCACCGAACCGTGAATTGCCAGGTAGGCGCGGAGGCCGCTGTGAATGCCACGGATGGAAACCGACTCACCGGCACGGACCGAAACCGGCTCCCACTGGCTGCACGGGCGCCCACCGACAGTGAGCGTCAAGGGTGCACCGGTGACCGCGATCAGGATGTCTACGGTGGTGGTCATCCGGAAATCGAGGGCAGTGATCTCCACGAGGGGTTCGTTGTCCAGGTTGCCGGCAAGGATGTTGGCCGCACGAGCGGAGTATTGATCAAGTGCACCGTTCACGGGCAGCCCGAACCGTGGTCCCCGGAAGCGGCCCAGGTCTGTAACTACTGAATTGCCGGGCTGCTGGATGCGGATTTCGCCGATCATGGCCGTGCCTCCGCTTCCCGGGGTGCCAGTTCGTTGCCGGCCAGCGCGTCAAAGTCCTCCGCGGCGATCTGGCGGAACCGGAGGATATCGCCCGGCTTGTACGGGACCAGCGGTTCGCGGCGGATGTTGAGCACGGTCAAGGGAGTCTGGCCGATGACGCACCAGCCACCTGGTGCCACTGCCGGGGCAATGACGGCTTGGCGACCGGCAACCGAGACAGCGCCGGCTGGAACGCTGAGGCGCGGATCCTTCAGGCGGGGCACGGGCTTGGGGAATGCCGGCCCGTCCATCATGGGGGAACCGGCGGGTGCTCCCAGGCAACGGATGGTGTACGTCTTTTCGGTGTGGAGGCGGATGACGTCCTCGGTTGAGATGCCTTGGTAGTCGGCAACTTTCTCCAGGTCCGGGCCAAATTCGCCGCCGTAGATCACGGGAACGTCGAACTCACGGGGAGACGCCGGAGAACCTGCGGATCTGCCGAGTTGGCCCAGTCCAAGCTTGACGAAGGCGCGCATCTGGCCGGCGGACACCATCACGGGATCGAACTCAACCAGCACGGAGTCGTAGGTGGGAACCGCAGCATGAAGGCCCTCGGCACCGCAGTCCTCCAGCCAGTCAGCCAAGCGGTGGACCGTCATCCAGTTGTCTTCGCTGGCTGCCGAGATCGCTACCACCCGGAGCGCGGAATCACCCGATTCGTAGATCTCGGTGGGAGCCACTGTCAGGACGGACATGTCAAGCCGCCTTCCTCTTGGCATCCATGACCTCAGCCAGCGGAGCAATGCGCACGCCGGCTGCGATCAGCTCGGAGCGGATCAAGCGGGCGAGGTCCACGGCGCCGGGGTTGTCGCCGTGCAGGAGGACCGTGTCCACGTCGATGTCCATGTCTACGCCGTTGGCGCAGCGGAGCTTCCCTTCGACGACCATGCGGAGGGTCCGCTCCACGATTTCTGCGGGGTCGTGGAGGACGGCGCCGGGCTGGCTGCGGGGAACCAGCGTGCCGTCTTCCTGGTAGGCGCGGTCCACAATGCCGACGATCGCGACATCCAGCCCTGCTTCACGGGAGGCTTTGGCGAGTTCACCTTCCTGCGCCACGACGATGAGTTCGTTGTCCACGCGGGCAGCTGCGTCAGCGACGGCCTTTGCGTAGTCGGCGCGGACGGCAACCAGGTTGCCCAAGCGTCCGTGGGGCGCAAGGTGGGTCACCTTGGTGCCGTGGAAGGCCGCGAAACCATTCAGGGCGCCCATTTGGTACAAGACATCGTTCTGGACTTCGCCCGCAGAAAGGCCCATGTCCCTGCGACCGAAGCCGCGGAGGTCGGGAAAGCTCGGGTGTGCTCCGATGCCAACTCCGCGCCGCACGCACTCGGCCACAGTTGCTGCCATGATGTCCGGATCGCCGGCGTGGAACCCGCATGCGATATTGGCGCTTGAGACGATCTCCAGGAGTTCCGAGTCGTCGCCAATGGTGTAGGCGCCGAATCCTTCTCCGAGATCCGCAACAAGATCAATCATCCGGTTCACGTGGTTCTCTTTCCGTGGTTCTGCAAATATGGTCCGGACAATAAACAGCCTTCAGAAAGGCAAAGGATAATTTCCGGAGAATGGCAATCGCTGCTGGAATTCCCAAACGTTGCCGCAAGTTCTTTCCAAAAGTCTCGCACTGGTCAACCACGTTGCACAAAGACCTAATAGCTATCCCGTGATAGCTCTCCGTTATGACGTGCACCACCGTGGGCTGTGTCCGCGGTCCCACCAACCACGCGCTGGCAGTGCCGCTATATTTGATCATCGGGACTTGCCACCCTGGGACTCCCCCACCCGGCACTCGTGACTCCCAAGGAAGGTAGATCCATGGACACGCGGAAGCTTTCATACTTCGTCCAAATCGTCGATTCAGGGAGCATCACCAAGGCCGCTGCGGCCCTGCACGTGGCGCAGCCGGCGCTGAGCCAACAGGTCTCCGCGCTGGAAACGGACCTCAAGCAACGCCTGCTGATCCGCAGCAAGCAAGGGGTGGAACCCACGGCCGCGGGCCACACGCTGTACCGCCACGCCCAGTCCATCCTTCGCCTGGTTGAGCAGGCCAGGCAGGACGTTGCAACATCGGGCGCAGCACCGTCCGGGCGCGTCTCCATCGCGATCGCCCCGTACAGCATGGCTTCCAGCCTGACGCCCCAGATCATCAGCGAAGTGGGGCGGCGCTACCCGGACATCGTGGTCCACCTGACCGAGATCTTCGGTGGCGTCCTCAGCGAGGCCATCAAGAATGGCCGCCTGGACATGGCACTCATCTACGAGCCCGGGAAGATCCGGGGCGTGCAGTTCACCACCATGATCGTGGAGGACCTCCACCTGGTGGTCCACCCTGACGTGGACCTGACCCATGGCAAGAGCACCATTACCCTCAAGGAAGCCAGCTCGGTGGGGCTCTTCCTGCCAGAAAAGAACCACACCTTGCGCCAGATCATCGAGAAGGGCATGGCAGACCAGGGCCTCGAGCTCCGGCTGGTGGGCGAAGTGGAGTCCGTCCCCTCGCTCACGCGCCTCATCAGGGCAAACCTGGGTGGAACCGTGGTCCCCAAATCGGCGGCCGATGCCCTGTTCCCGGACCAGGACTTCAAGGTGCTGCGGATCGTCGAACCCGGGCTGCAAAGCAAGATTGCCCTCTGCACCCCGGACCATGAGCCGCTCTCCGAGGCTGCCTCGGCCGTGCTCCTGGTGGTCAAGGAGATGCTGCACCAACAGTTGATCTCGAAGTACGGAACGGACCCCGTGCAGCTGCCCGCGCATCCATAACAAAGTCTTATCCGGACAGACAGCTTTGGTCTTATTCAAAACCGTGTGAGTTACCTAATATCGAATTAACAAGAAATTCGAAATACAGCTCACGGAATCGCGGGCCTGTTCAAAGGATAGAACGGTGAAAAAGATCAACTCGACCGGGTGGGTTTCCAATCCAACCCGCGGAACGATCAGCGCACGTACCGGATTTCACTGCCCTCGGAATGGTTTCTGGCGTCCCATCGGCGGAGTCGGCGAACCCTTGTTCGTCTTCGAAGGCAGCCTGATGCCGGCACACGCCGGAAACAGCATCGAATGGCACCTCGTGGACACCCGCCCCGGACACGCGGGCCTCGACTAGACTCCCACGCCCCCGGCGGGCGGCCTGCCAAACCCAGCCAGCCGCCGTCGTACGGCACCGCCAAACCCGGCCAGCCGCCGTCGTACGGCACCGCCGAACCCGGCCAGCCGCCGTCGTACGTCAATCCAATCACCGCCGCACCGCACCCAAGGCGCCCTGCCGGACCCACAGTCCAGGCAAGGCGCCTTACTTGTGCGGCGCCTACTTGTGCCCGGCGCTGGGCACCGGATTGCGCCCTGCCACGCGGCACCGCCACGCCGCCCACGAACCGCGCCGGCCGCGCAGCCAGCAGCCAGCAGCCTGCACAAGCCAACGCCAAAAGGGCCGGTCACCGTGGTGACCGGCCCTGTGGCGTGGGATCTAGTCCTCGACCAGCAGGCCCTTCTGCTTGAGCTTCTCGGTCAGGCCGCAGAGCTCGATGGTGTTGCCACCGTCGTGGTAGAGCTTGATGAGCTCGCGCTCGTGGTCGTCGCGGGCCTGGGAGAGTGCGATGACTTCCTCGGCCTCTTCGCGACGGACAACCACTACACCGTCCGCGTCGCCGCGGAGGATGTCGCCCGGGTAGATGATTTCGTCGCCGAAGACGATCGGGTGGTTGATCGGGCCGAGGGTTTCCTTGACGGTGCCCTTGATGGACACGCTGCCGGAGAACACGGGCAGGCCCAGTTCGATCAGGTCCTGGGTGTCGCGGACACCGGAATCCGTGACCATCGCGGCGATGCCCTTGGCTTTCATGGCGTTGCCCAGGACGTCGCCGAACGTGCCGGCCTCGGCCATTTCCTGCGCGCCGACCAGGACGACGTCGCCGGCCTGGGCGTAGTGGATGGCCACCTGGAGCATGAGGTTGTCCTGGGGAGCGCAGGCGACGGTGACGGCCGGGCCACAGAAGGACATGGAGCGGTCGATCGGCTTGATCTTGGAGCTCAGTGCACCGCGGCGGCCTTGGGCCTCGTGGATCGTCGCTGACGAAAAGGCAGCGAGGCGGGCGACGACATCGGCGTCGGGGCGCTCGAACTTGGTCTTGACGTGGATCATTTCCTGAATCTTTCTAGTTGAGGGCGTTGACGGCGTCGCGGATGGAGTCCACGCCGGCGTTGATGGTCTCCAGCGAGGTGGCGAAGGAGATCCGGAAGTACGGGCCCAGGCCGTAGGCCGAGCCTTGGATGACGGCCACGCGGGCAGCGTCCAACAGGTAGAGCGTGAAGTCCTGGTCGTTGCCGATAACACGGCCGTCGGGCGCGGTCTTGCCGATCACGCCGGAGCAGTTCACGTAGGCGTAGAACGCGCCTTCCGCCGGCGCAACGGACAAGCCGTTGATGGCGTTCAAACCCTCGACGGCGGCATCGCGGCGCTTGCGGTAAACCTCCACACTGTCGCGAACGAAGGACTGGTCACCGTTGAGCGCGGCGGCTGCGGCCGCCTGGCTGATCGACGACGGGCAAGAAGACGTTTGCGACTGCAGCTTGTTCATCGCTGCGATCAGCGGAGCCGGCCCCACGCCGTAGCCCAGGCGCCAGCCCGTCATGGCATACGCCTTGGACACGCCGTTGACCAGCAGGATGCGGTCCTTCAGCGCCGGGGCTGCCGTGACCAAACTGGTGACGCGGCCTTCGCCGAAATACACCTCGTCGTAGATCTCGTCGGTGAGGACGAAGACGTGCGGGTTTGCTTCGAGGACGGCGCCGAGGGCCTGGAGTTCCTCACGGGAGTAGACGGCACCGGTGGGGTTGGATGGTGCGTTGAGGATGAGCCACTTGGTCTTGGGGGTGATGGCTTCCTTGAGTGCGGCCGGGGTGAGCTTGAAGCCGGTTTCCTCGCCGCACGGAACGATCACGGGAGTGCCGTCGTTGGCCAGGACCATGTCCGGGTAGGACACCCAGAACGGGGCGGGGACAATGACTTCGTCGCCCTCGTTGAGGGACGCCATGAGCGCCACGTAAAGGACCTGCTTGGCGCCGCCGCCGATGGTCAGCTGATTGCCTTCGTAGCTGTGACCGGTGTCCCGCTGGATCTTGTTCAGGATGGCTTCCTGCAGTTCAGGAGTGCCTGTCACCGAGGTGTACTTGGTCTCGCCTGCGTTGATTGCCTCGATCGCGGCGGCCTTGATGTGGTCCGGGGTGTCGAAGTCCGGCTCGCCGACGGTCAGGTCGATGATCGGGATGCCTTCAGCTTTCAATTCGCGGACGCGGGCGGCCGCGGCGACGCTGGCTGAGGCCTTGATGCGGGTGACCCTCGACGCCGGCAGGAACTCGGACATGTCTCCTCCAGGAATGTGGAACTCGGGACGCGCGGATTCGCGGATCCCTTTGTTCGAGACTAAGTACGTCCGGGGTGCCGTGGATAAGACCTAATGTGCGTGGATTCATAAGGGGGCCTTATGACGTGGGTCTCTTTATGGGTTAACCGAGCCTGAAAGCGCATGATGAGGCGCATAGGGGCCCGCATCCATGCACTTTGCTTATGGGTTCACGCGGTATTGGTATTTCCACGGGCGGGTGAACGGTGCCTAGATTCGAGGGGTCAGCAGTGTCCGAATCCTCTGTGAAAGGGAGCCCATGCCAGCGCGAACCCGGCCATCCCAGCACCCGGCTGCGGCATCACCCACGATCCAGACGGGTTCGGCACGGTCCGGTGAGCCGCACCAGGTCCAGGGGCGTTCGGCCGCGGGGCGTTACACCTACCGCGCCAACTCCAAGGTGCGGCCCGTTTCAACGCCCGACGCCGAGCACGCCAAACTCACGCACGCGCTGGGCGTCCATCGGCAGCTCCTCTCACACGCCGCCAGTTCCATCAGGACGCTGACTGCGGCCAGGAACGACCTGATCGCGCAGGCTGTGGAGGACGGACTGTCGCTGGCCACCGTCGCAGCAGTCACCGGGGAGAACCTCCGCACCGTCCGAACCATCGCTTTGGCTTATGACGATCTGCACGTGAGCGGCCTCCCCCGCCAGGCCCAACTGGATGCGCTCAAGGCCAAGAGCCAGGAGTTGCAGGCGGCCGAACACCATCGGGGGCAGATCACCGAGCGCCGGGAAGCACTGATCGTCCTGGCTTTGCGCAACCAGGTGTGCGACGACCTTGAACTCGCTTCGCTGACCGGCCTGACGCCGGACCACATCCGCCGCTCCACCCGTGGCATCGCCCGCGCTACTTAAGGGCGGGCTGCGCACTCCCCCACACACTGCAGGCACCGCACAAGGCGGGAAGGCAGCGGAAGCCGGCGGACCGCCGTCGTACGTCCGCGCGGCCAGTAGGACGGACCGTTGTCTCCCGGCGGTCGCGCCGGTAGAACAGAGTGATGAGCGACGTGAATTCGTGGATGGACCTGTACCAACGCGCGTGGACCTCGAACGAGCCGGAAGACATCAAGGCTTTGTTTACCGAGGATGCCGTCTACAACACCCGGCCCCAAGACAAGGAGGCCTGGCGCGGGCACGAGGCAATCGTGAACGAGTGGACGGGCGATTCCTCCGATAAACCCGAGGACTGGACCTTCGAGTGGACCCTCCTGGGCCAGGACGGCGACACTGCGTTCGTCCAGGGCCTGACCACCTATCTCAACGGCCAACCCGCCTACGACAACCTGTGGGTCATCCGGTTCGCCGAGGACGGGCGGGCACGCGAGTTCACGGAGTGGTACATGGCCCGGAAATAGCTACCGGGGGCTGACCAGGACGTTGTCGTGGATCTTGGTGAGTCCCTGGAACTCAGGGCGGGAAGTGTCCACGCCGTCGTTGACCAAGGTGGACTCTGAACCGTCGACGCTGGTGACAGTGACAATCCGCTGGGCGACCCCGGCCGCCGCGCAACCGGTCACCCACCGTTCGGGAAGTCCCGCCGGGACCACTGTCAAACACACGGCGCCGGCGGTTTTGCTCCTGCCGGCGTAGTACTTCACATCGTGGTAGGTAGCGAGCAGCCGGGTCGACCCGGGCTCCACCTCGAAATCCACACCGGAAAGACCCACGGAACCCGGCAACGTGTCCTCCGCCGTCGTCTCCCGGTCCAGCACCTTCAATCCGGCCGGCTGCGGCGTGCACGCAACAAGTGCGGCCAACACGGCACACACCAACAACACACGGCTCTTCATAGCTCTGCCCCCTCAGGCTGTAGATCCTTCGAGCCTACCCGAGGGTCAGTAACTGTCCCGCTCGGCCTTCTCCGACGCCGGGATGAACGTCTTCGCGAAACCCTCCGACGCGCGGGCGAGCACGGCGACATCCGCACCAACCAAAACGAAGGAGGCTCCGGCGTCGAGATACGCGCGGGCGGTGTCCGGGTTGAAGGCATTGACGCCGGCGGGCTTGCCTGCCGCTTTCGCGGCTTCCAGGCAATGCTCGACGACGGCCCTCACCAACGGGTTTTCCTGCTGTCCCAGCAGGCCCATGGACGCTGCGAGGTCCGAGGGGCCGAGGAAGATGCCGTCCACGCCGTCGACAGCGAGGATCTCTTCCACGGCGGACGCGGCGGCCTCGGATTCGATCTGGACGGTGAGGCTGATGGTTTCCGATGCCGTGGCGAGATAGTCCGGAACCCTGTTCCAGCGGGAGGCCCGGGCCAGCGCGGAGCCGACCCCGCGAACCCCGTGGGGCGGGTAACGGACGGCGGCGACGGCGGCAGCGGCCTCTTCAGCGCTGTTCACCATCGGGATCAGCAGGTTCTGCACCCCGAGGTCCAGGTACTGCTTGATCACCACGGTGTCGTTGACCGGGGGCCGGACCATGACCTGCAGCGGGTATCCGCTCACTGCATGGAGCTGGGACAGGATCGATTCGAGGCCGTTGGGGCTGTGCTCGGCGTCGATCAGGAGCCAATCCAGGCCAGAACCAGCACAGATTTCAGCCACGAGCGGGCTCCCGGAGCACACCCACATTCCCGTGAGCGGCCGGTCCGCCTCCGCAAGCGCGCTGTAGAAGGTTGGGGTCAGTTGAAGTGGCATGTGACAACTCCCAACGGTCCGTAATCAGCGTGGACGGTATCACCTTTGTACACCCAGAGGGGCCGGGTGAACGAGCCCGCCAGGATGATATCTCCGGCCTTCATCGAGTCCCCGTGGGCGGCGATTTTGTTGGCCAGCCAGTGGACTCCGTTGGCCGGGTGATCCAGCACGCCGGCCGCGACTCCGGTTTCCTCGACGGTCTGGTTTTTGTACAGGATCGCCGAGACCCAGCGCAGGTCCACGGCGTCGGGCTTCACCGGGCGTCCGCCGATCACCATGGCGCCCATCGCCGCGTTGTCCGAGATGGTGTCCACGATGGTCCGGCCCTCCATTTCGATCCTGGAATCCAGGATCTCGAGGGCCGGAACCACGTAATCGGTGGCGTTGAGGACATCGAAAATGGTGCAACCGGGACCCTTGAGCGAGTCCTTGAGGACGAACGCCAACTCCACCTCAACCCGCGGATGGGTGTACTGGTCCCAGTCCACGGAGCAGCCGGTTTCGAAGACCATGTCATCGAAGATCGCACCGTAATCCGGCTCGGTGATGCCCGTGGCTGCCTGCATGGCCTTGGACGTGAGTCCGATCTTCCGCCCCACCAACGTGCGGCCGGCTTCCTCGTTCCGCTGCCGCCAGAGCTGCTGCACGGCGTAGGAGTCCTCCACCGTCATCTCCGGGTAGCGGGCGGTCAGCCGCGGCACCGGTTTGCGGTTCCGGCCCGCTTCCACCAGTTCATCGGCAATGGCTTCGATCGTCTTCGCGTCCAGCATGGTTTTAGACCTGCGCTCCCAGTTTGAATCCTTCGGCGGAGTTGCCCTCGGTGGGTCGGGTGTAGGAGAAGCCGTCGGCGCCCACGGTCACGGCCATTTCGGACTTCTCTTCGCGTTCGATCACCGGTTGGGGGTTGCCGTCGAGGTCCAAGACGAGGGAGGCTTCGGTGTACCAGGACGGGACGACGGGGTTGCCCCACCAGTCGCGGCGCTGGTTGTCGTGCACGTCCCAGGTGATGGTGGGGTTGTCCGGGTCGCCGGTGTAGTAGTCCTGGGTGTAGATCTCGATGCGGTGCCCGTCGGGGTCCAGGATGTAGAGGTAGAACGCGTTGGACACGCCGTGGCGGCCGGGGCCTCGTTCGATCCGGTCGCTGATGCGCAGGGCGCCCATCTTGTCGCAGATCTGGATGATGTTGTGCTTCTCGTGCGTGGCGAACGCGACGTGGTGCATGCGGGGTCCGTTGCCGCCGGTCAGGGCGGTGTCGTGCACGGTCTGCTTGCGGTGCATCCACGCGGCGTAGGTGACGCCGTCGGCGTCCTTGATGTCTTCGGAAACGCGGAAGCCGAGGTCCTCGAGGTACTTCCGGCCGCGGGGGACGTCCGGGGTGACTTGGTTGAAGTGGTCCAGGCGGACCAGTTCACCGGCGGAGTACAGGTCATAGCGCTGGGTGAGGCGCTCGACGTGCTCCACGTCGTAGAAGAACTCGTACGGGAAGCCCAGCGGGTCCTCGACGCGGACGGAGTCGCCCACGCCCTTGGTGAAGCCTTCCTTCCGGCGCTCCACCCGGCACCCGAGTTCGCGATAGTAGGCCTCGGCGGCGTCCACCTCAGCCGGGGACTTCACCCGGTACGCGAACGCGGCGACCGCGGCCACCGGGCCCTTGCGCAGGACCAGGTTGTGGTGGATGAACTCTTCCAGGGAGCGCAGGTAGATCGCGTTCTCGTCTTCCTCGGTCACGTGCAGTCCGAGGACATCGACGTAGAACTCGCGGGACTTGGCCAGGTCAGTGACCACGATGTCCATGTAGGCGCAGCGGACAATGTCCGGGGCCGGGACGGTCGGGGTGGGGATGGGGCCGGTGAAGGGGTTGCTCATGATGGTCTCTCTTCGTTGAAAGCGTTTGTTTGTGGTTACCCAACTGGGTCGCATTTGTGCGCGTTATGACGGCTCAAAACGCGCACTATTGCGACTCAGTTGGGCGAGGGTTGCGTGTTAGGCGCCGAATTTGGGGGTGTGCACAGAGCCGAGGGTGATGTGCACGGCCTGCTGGTCGGTGTAGAAGTCGATGGAGCGGTAGCCGCCCTCATGGCCCAGGCCGGAGGCCTTGACGCCGCCGAACGGGGTGCGCAGGTCGCGGACGTTGTGGCTGTTGAGCCACACCATGCCGGCCTCGACATTCTGGGAGAAGTTGTGGGCCCGGGTCAGGTTCTGGGTCCAGATGTAGGCCGCCAGGCCGTACTTGGTGTTGTTCGCCAAGGCGAGGGCCTCGTCGTCGTTCTCGAACGGGGTGATGGCCACGACGGGACCGAAGATTTCCTCCTGGAAGATCCGCGCGTCAGGTGCGACGTCGGCAAACACCGTGGGTGCGATGTAGTTGCCTTCCGGCAGGTGCTCGGGTCGGCCGCCGCCGGCAAGGAGGCGGCCTTCGGACTTGCCGATCTCCACGTACGATGCCACTTTGGCGTAGTGCTCGGGGTGGACCAGTGCACCCACCTGGGTCTTGGGATCGTGCGGGTCACCGACCACGATGTTCTTGGCCCGGGCGGCGTACTTTTCGCAGAACTCCGCGTAGACGGCCCGCTCAACCAGGATCCGGGACCCGGCGGTGCAGCGTTCGCCGTTGAGCGAGAACACCCCGAACAGGGCCGAGTCGATCGCGGCATCCAGGTCAGCATCGGCGAAGACCACGCACGGAGACTTGCCGCCGAGCTCCATGGACAGGCCCTTGAGGTTGGCAGCAGCGTTTCGGAAGATCGTCTGGCCGGTGGTGGTTTCGCCGGTGAAGGAGATCAGCGGGACCTCGGGGTGCTTCACCAGCGCGTCGCCGGCTTCTTCGCCCAGGCCGTTGACCAGGTTGAACACGCCATCGGGCAGGCCGGCGTCCTTGAAGATCGTGGCCCAGAGCGATGCAGACAGCGGGGTGAACTCGGCCGGCTTCAGGACCACGGTGTTACCTGTGGCCAAGGCCGGGGCGAGCTTCCAGGACTCGAGCATGAACGGGGTGTTCCACGGCGTGATCAGGCCGGCGACGCCGATCGGCTTGCGGTTGACGTAGTTGATCTGCGACCCCGGGACCTTCATGGCATCGTCGAACTGCGCCACGATCAGGTCTGCGAAGAACCGGAAGTTCTCCGCAGCACGCAGTGCCTGGCCCTTGGCCTGGGTGATCGGCAGGCCGGTATCGAACGTCTCCAGCTCGGCGAGGCGGGCTTCCTGGGCCTCGACGGCGTCGGCGATCTTGTTCAGCACGCGGGCGCGTTCGCGTGGCTTCATCTTCGGCCACGGGCCGTTGACGAACGCTTCGCGGGCGGCGGCGACAGCGAGGTCGATGTCTTCCTTCTGCCCTGCTGCGGCGGTGGCGTAGTTCTGGTTGGACACCGGGTCCAGGGCATCGAAAGTCTTGCCGGAGACCGAATCAACGAACTCGCCGTTGATGAAGTGCTGGATGTGCGTGGGCAGATCCTCGGGAACGTAATGCTTGGTGGTTTCTACGGAGGTCGTCATCGTTGAGTTCCTTTAGTTGGTGGTTGCCAGATAGGCGTCGAGGGTGGCGGCGCGGTGTTGGCGGGCTGCTTTTTCGATGGTGTCGGCGTCCGCTCCGGACTCGATGAGCTGGAGCAGGGCCTCGTGTTCGCGCACGGATTCCTGGGCACGGCCGGGCACGAACCGGAACGTGGACGAGCGCAGGGACGCCAGCCGGTTCCAGCCGCGGTGGACCAGGTCAAGGATGTGCGGGTTGGGGCAGTGTTCAAAGAGGACGCTGTGGAAGTCCTGGTTCAGGGTGGTGAATCGTACGGGATCGAAATGTTCCAGGCACTCCCGCATCTCGGCATTCACCGCACGGGCCCGGGCGATCGTCGCAGGGTCGATCAACGGAGCAGAGAGCGCCGTGGCCGCCCCCTCCACGATGCTCAGGGTCTGCATCGTGTACAGGTACTCGGTGGGGTCGATCCCGGAGACCGTCGCGCCGACGTTCCGTTCGAATTTCACCAGTCCTTCAGCTTCGAGGCGGCGGATCGCTTCGCGGACCGGGACCACGCTGAAGCCCAGGTCCTCGGCGATCTTGGCGAGCACCAGCCGGTACCCCGGCGTGTAGGTGCCCTCCACGATCCGGGCCTTCACGGCCTCATACGCCTGCTGGGATTTGCTCCCGACGGCGGTTTCAGTCACCTTGGGCTCCTTCCGGGCCTTGTTTGGCCAGCCATTCGGCGTACCGGGCCTGCCAGTCCTTATTCATCGGGTAAAGGCCATCCACGCTGTTGCCTTCCTGGACCATCTGGAAGATGAAGACTTCCTCTTTTTCCTGGGCGATGCAGTCATCCACGAGTTCCTCGGCGATGGCCGGAGGGATCACCAGGATGCCGTCGGAGTCTGCAACGATGATGTCCCCGGGCTGCACCGTCGCTCCACCGCAGGCGATGGTGATGTCCGTGTCCCACGGGATGTGCCGGCGTCCCAGCACAGCCGGGTGCGGGTTCGCGAAGTAGGTAGGCATGTCCAGGTCCGCCACGGCCGAGTAGTCCCGGACACCGCCGTCGGTAATGATCGCCGCGGCACCACGGACCTGGGCGCGCAGGGCCAGGATGTCCCCCACCGTGCCCGTGCCCTTTTCGCCGCGGGCTTCCATGACAAGGATTTCGCCCTCGTTCACCGAATCAATCGCGCGTTTCTGGGCGTTGAACCCACCACCGTGGGTCTTGAACAAGTCCTCGCGGTTCGGAACGTAGCGCAGGGTGCGGGCCAGGCCCACCACCTTGCGGTCGGGGCGGGTGGCCTGCAGGCCGTCGATACTCACGTTGTTCAGGCCGCGCTTGCGCAGCTGCGAAGACAACGTGGCCGTGGCAACGGATTCCAGCTTGGCCTTCAACTCCGGGGTCAGCACGCTTGCGGTGGAAGCATCGGGCGCGTCCGGTGCCAGTCCAGCGGCTTCGCGGGTACCGTAGGCCTCTTCCCGCTGGGTGTCATCGGTCTTGGGGCGGGCACCAAAGTCCGCGAACGGCGTCGTACCTTCCGTCACCTTGGTGGTGAGGCGTCCGGTGCTGAAATCGCCTCCGGTGACCTCAATTTCGACGACGTCCCCCGGTACAGCCACGGAAGCTCCGGCGGGAGTGCCGGTGAGGATGATGTCGCCCTCTTCGAGGGTCAAAAGTTGGGAGAGGTCCGCGACGAGCTGCGCAAAAGGAAAGAGGAGGTCCTCGGTGGTGTCGTCCTGGACGAGTTCACCGTTGTGCCAGGTCCGGATCCGCAACTGTGCGGGGTCCACGGCGTCGGCCGGGATCAGCGCCGGACCGACCGGAGTGAAGCCGTCGCCACCCTTGGACCGGACGTTCGAGCCCTTGTCCGCGTAACGGAGGTCGTACACGCCCAGATCGTTGGAAGCAGTGACCCACTCGACGTGGCTCCACGCGTCTTCCAAACCAACGCGGCGGGCAGCCTTGCCGATCACCAGCGCGATCTCACCCTCGTAACCCAGCAGCTCACAACCGGCCGGACGCTCCACCGTGCCCGGAGCATCCGCCGAACCCAACGCCAACGACGACGACGGCTTCAGGAAGTACGACGGCTGCGCAGGGGTCCGCCCACGCTGGGCAGCACGGCTCGGGTAATTGATATGGACCGCGATCACCTTGCGCGTCCGGTCCAGCACAACCTGGCCCAACTCCTGCGTCCGGAACTCCACTGTCACGAACCGCTCCCTCCAAATATCTGATTGCCCTTCGCTATCAGGTACGAAATCGTATACGAAAACTATGGCGCGGTTTGCTGATGGCGTCAACCCCCTGTTTATCGGCGTCGGTTTTGCTGGATCGTTCGCCTGGACGCCGGCAAGTTCGCGCGAAGACGGGGCTTGCCTCCCTGGCCGAGGCAACGATCCGGCAAAAAATGGGTTCATTCTGTCAGTGGCCTCCCGTAGGGTCGGGGGCATGGACATCATCCTGGTACCTGGTTTCTGGTTGGACGCGTCGTCATGGCAGGAGGTAACACCCGCCCTCGTGGATGCGGGCCACACAATTCATCCCTTGACTTTGCCGGGCTTGGAGTCCGTTGATGCTTTACGGTCCGGGATTGGCCTGCGGACGCACATCGATGCGGTGATCGAAAAGGTCGATTCGCTGGACGGTGACGTGGTCCTGGTGGGGCACTCGGGCGGCGGCGCCATCATCCACGGCATTGCAGATGCCCGTCCGGACCGGGTTGCCCGCGCCATCTATGTAGACAGCGGACCACTCGGGGAGGGTGCCGTCATCAACGACGAACTGCCCAATGATGGCGATGACATTCCCCTGCCACCTTGGGAAGGCTTCGAGGACGCGGATCTGGTGGACCTGACGGACGAACTCCGCGACATGTTCCGCGCACGGGCCATTCCGCAGCCCAAGGGAGTGGCCTACGACCAGCAGCGTCTCCACGACGTTCGCCGCTACGAGGTTCCGGCCACGATCATCGCGTGCGAATTCCCGTCCGCCATGCTCACCGAAATGATGGACGCCGGGCATCCGTTCACCGAGGAACTGGCCCGCATCCGCGACGTTGAGCTCGTGGACCTGCCCACGGGACACTGGCCGCAGTTCACCAAGCCCGCTGAATTGGGCCAGGCGATCCTCAGGGCAGTTGAGCGGAGCGCTTAACGCAGGAGCCGGCGTCGGGCGTTAATGCCCGACGCCGGCCATCGCCTTGGGTGCGCCGCCAACGGCCCGGCCCGGCTGGGCTGAGGCGCTGCCAGGCTGGACTGACAGGCGGCCCGGCCAGGCCGAAGCGCTGCCCGACTGGACTGACAGGCGGCCCGGCCAGGCTGGCTTGCCCCGGCTAGGCCTTGGGCGGCGTGTTGGTGGCCGGGCCTTCGGGAGCTGCCCCGCCCTCGCCCGTCCAGTCGCTGCCCGTGGTGTCGTCGAGCGCGGGATCGGAGACCACATCACCTTTGACCGTAGGAACCGTGGCGGGCTCGCCTGTGGAGTGCTGGCCGTTCTTGGAGTCCAGAATCCCCGGGAACATGGTTTCGGCCTTCTCCATAAGTTTCTTGCCGGCCGCGTAAAGGTTGTCGAGGATGTCCGGAACTGATTCCTGGACGGTTTCGGCCGCGTGGTGGACGTTTTCCTGCACGTCCGGGTTCTTCCACACCTTCTCCGAGCCTCCCCGGATCCGCCGGTACACCTCCGGCCAGGACTTGGACCCCCACACGTAGCCCACAGCCACACCCGCCGCGAACAAAATCTTCCCTTTCACAGGAATCACTCCTTTCGAGGTGCCATTTCCCTTATTGACCCTAGTACCCACCAAGACACACTGTCACGCACGTTTCGGGGGCCAAATGATGGCGCATTTGCCGAATTGCCCGCAGCGGCTAAACTTTTATGCCAACCAGCGGAAAACCGCCGGCAAGGACATCGCAACCCGAGGAGTGAAAACCATGGGACTGGGTGACAAGATCAAGAATGCCGCCGAAGAACTGGGCGGAAAAGCCAAGGAGAAAACCGGCGAGGCCACTGGCGATCCGGAACTGCAGGCAGAGGGCCAAGGAGACCAGGCCTCCGCAAACCTGAAGCAGGCCGGAGAGAAGGTCAAGGATGCAGCGAAGGACCTGTTCGACAAGAAATAGGGGTCCAACTGGGCAGATGCAGCATCGCCAGGAGCCTCCGGCAACGCGGACCACGAAATAATCAGGTTACTTGCTGTTACCCCTGCGAGCGGCTAGCGTTACTGGTGTAGTGCCGACGTCGAAACAGATCGACAGGAGTGCTCTTGGCTGCATTTAACAAATGAATCGCACATTGCAGACACCACTTCATCCCCCTATTTACCGGGTCGCGACGAAGTCAAAATCACAGCGCCCGGGAACCCATATAAAAAACCCGGTGATCAACACCTTTTCATCGGGTTCCTGAAATTTTCACCATCAAGAAAGTAGGAGCAAAAATGGGTTTCTTTGGATTTCTTTTGCTCGGCCTCCTGGCAGGCGCCATCGCCAAACTGATCCTGCCGGGACGCCAAGGCGGCGGCTGGCTGGTAACCCTCCTGCTCGGCGTCGTGGGCGCCCTGCTGGGTGGCTGGATCGGAGGCCTCATCTTCGGCGAGGGACTCACGCAATTCTTCGCCATCCGGACCTGGCTCCTGGCCATCGGCGGTTCCATCATCGTGCTGCTGATCTGGGGCATGGTCACCAACCGAAGGGCACACCATGGCTGACGAAAACACGGGCGGCACCAACGAAGACCTGGAAGGCCAGTACCCCGAGGGCGATTACGGAACCGGAGGTGCTTCTCCTGAGGCATTGAAGGACGATGCCGGCGGCGACTACACCGCAGGAGACTACGCCGAGAAGACTGTCCCTTCCGCCGATGCGGAGCTGGACGAGAAGAACACCGAAGACGTCCCCGCGGATCGGCCTTTCTCGTCCGAGCCGGATGATGAGGCCGCAGGCACGGGACACCCGTAGGCCGCGGAACCAAACCACGCAAAGAGAACCCGGAGGCAGCCGTTCCTGTCTCCGGGTTCTTGCTTGCCAGCATCTTCTACGCACCACGCCCGTACGGTGGTCCAAGGTGTCCTGATACTTTCGGGCAAGGATAGTCGGGGCGGGACGCATGCCGTCCCCGTAGCGTGATTGCCAGGAATGGAGGTGCCCGTGCAGGAGTGGAACAGGGCCATCGAGCTCATTGAGAAGGACCTGACCGCCGAGGTCGATGCCAAAGCACTGGCCAGGACTGCGTTGACGTCGGAGTACCACTTCCGGCGCATGTTCGCCTCCCTGGCTGGATTGCCGATCTCCGAGTACATCCGGAGGCGCCGCTTAACGGCGGCCACTGCGGAAGTCATCGCGGGATCCACTGTCTTGGACGTTGCCGTGCGGTATGGCTACAGCTCAGCGGAGGCCTTCAACCGGGCCTTCAAGGCCTTTCACGGATTGACTCCGTCGGAGGCCAGGCTGCCCGGAGCCGTCCTCCATTCCCAACCACAGTTGAGGTTCCACCTCCGCGTCGAAGGGAATACCGCCATGAAGCACCGCATCGTCACCAAGTCCGCCTTCCGGTTGATCGGACGAAAAACCCGCGTTCCGCTGGTCCACGAAGGTCCCAATCCGGCCATCATCGAGTTCCAACGCAGCATTGATCCGTCCGACACCAAACGGCTCATCGGGCTGTCCAACACCGAACCCGGCGGGCCACTCTCGGTCACGGACAACCTGGACGACGGCCGGGCCGAAGGCAGCGAGCTCGACTATTGGCACGCCGTCGCCTCCACCGAAACCGCCCCCGCTCCGGATGGCTTCGACGTGCTCGAGGTCCCGGAGGGATGGTGGGTGGTGTTCGAAACGGAAGGAAAGTTCCCCGAGGCATTGCAACGGCTGTGGGCGGACGCAGCGACGGAGTGGTTTCCGGCCAACCCCTACCGGTGGGCACCCGGGCCGGAGTTGCTCAGCGTCAGGGCAGAGCCCGGGGGAACCCACGGCAGCGGGCAACTCTGGATTCCCGTGGAGCCCGAGGGGCAGTCAGCCTAGGGGCTGGAGCAGCGCGAGCACGTCGTCCAGTGGCAGCACCCTCTGCCGGCACTCACGGACCAGGCGCGTGATCAGCCCGGTACGTGCCTCTCAGTGAGGCTGTACCCCTCCAGCCCTTCGGCAAACCGTGTCAGGCGCGCATCGTCTTGGCCTTCACCATCAGGAACAGGCCATAAGCGATCAGGCCAACAGCCACTGCCACCAACAGGTACGGCCCGTAAGGCTGCTCCTTCAGTGCCTTGAGGCTGCCGTCCAGGCCGGTTGATTGCTCGGGCC
This sequence comes from Paenarthrobacter sp. NPDC089714, assembly GCF_044748905.1. Classification (NCBI taxonomy): domain Bacteria; kingdom Bacillati; phylum Actinomycetota; class Actinomycetes; order Micrococcales; family Micrococcaceae; genus Paenarthrobacter; species Paenarthrobacter sp. NPDC089714. The sequence continues at coordinate 217,994 of NZ_JBIVGX010000004.1, read as the reverse complement.
TGGCGGACACTGTGGCAATGACCACCAGCAGACCAACCAGCAGCAGGGCGATGCCTTTGGCGATGTACCCCACGGTGCCAACCACTATCTGGAAGGTCCGGAAACCCTGACGGGAGGACAGGACCAGGTCTTTCTTGAACGACCGCGTGAAACCACGGACCGCAAAGACAACTCCGGCGATCATGATGCCGGCGCCGACGGCCACCAGCAATACCACCCCGAAGGGAGCCTGCATGAGCGTGGCTGTCCCGTCGCTGGTCGATTCACGGCTGTTCTTGGCCTGCCCCACGGCGAAGGACATGATGGTCAACGCCAAGCCTGCGAAGACGATGCCCTGGCCCGCTTCCGAAAGACGCTTGGTCAGCTTGGGATTCGTTTGCCTGCGGTGGCCAAAGATCGCGTTGGTCAGTTGCCAGAGGGCCAGCGCGGCACAGGCCGCGAAACAGACCCACAGCAGGAGCGGCCCGAATGGCTGGGAGGCCAGTTGCGCGATGGCACCGGAGACATCAGCCTCTCCGCTGTTGCCAAATGCCAGTTGCAGCGCGATCAAGCCGATCAGCACATGCAGGATGCCGCTGACGGCGAAGCCCGAACGGGCCGCTATTTCAAAGGCTCGCGAGTTCGAAGCTTCCTCGGCCGCGTCCGCGGCCTTCTTTATCTCTTCCTTGATGGCAAGCCTCCTGATCAATCATGGCGTGCACACCATGGTGCCACCGGATCACCCTCAAGGCCACGTTCCGGAAGTACCTAGTAACCGCACACGGATTGGGGCCAAATGCTCCGCAGGCCAACACCCAGGGGATTGAACGTCTCGCGGACGGACGTCACTGCGCGGTTCTGGCCGTCACCACCGGAGTGGAATCCCTCCGCTGCTCCGCCAGGACGGGAATCGGCCGCTGCGCGGGCCGTACCTGTGTTCGAGGACGGGAGGATGATCTGGTCAGGCATGTCGGCAGTCCTTCCAAGGGTTCCCGTCAGCCCGCTTGGCTGACAGTTCAACCATCGGACGGGGTCCTCAAGAACGACGCCGGGTCATCTCAAGATTTGCTCAAGATTTGGCCGGCGCCTCGAAAGTCACCTTGAGCTCCTGGCCACCTGGCAATTCAACACACGCCTCGATCAGCGCGCCGTCGAGGTGAAGTTCGACGGCGGCAGGCTCCCCGGCGGGCGGCTCACCACCGAGATACACCAGGGAAGCGAAACCGGAGCGGTCTCCGGTGAGCGGTCCTTCGAGGTAGGGGCAGCCTGCGAACGTGCCCAGTGGCGAAACTCCCTCGATGGTCAGGACTCCTGTTGAGGAGTAGCCGTGAAGCGGCCACATACGGGTGTGCAGATTGCCCGCCGAGAGGACTTCCCCGGATGATTGCACCGGTACTTCGGATGCCAACGCATATCCGCCCTCCCGCACGCCCAACCCTGGTGATCCGGGACCTTCCACCACGTGGACGCGCAGCTCATAACCGTGGGCGGCCGCCGTCCCCGTGGCAATCCGCCAGGCGGACTGCGCGGGATCGTCCGCGTCGCTCCATACAGGAGCGTGCCAACTCGCCGCCTGTCCGGATCCGGCCTCGAGGCGGTTGATCCGGGCACGGCGGCTCGGCGTCCCGGACGCGTCGAGGACGGCGACATGGTTGTCCACGGGACAATCCGTGAAGAGCGGGGCCGTGTGGCTCGAGTAGGCCAGGCGCCGGTACTGCGGATCGTCCGGGCCGGGCGCATAGTACTTGTCGCTCCCGTGGTTCAGCACGCGGGCCACGCCGTCAGCGCCAGTTGAATGCAGGAGGTAGTTGGGCCCTTCCACCCGCCTGAGCATGTCTTCGTTCTCCACAGGCGACGGTTCCTCCACAGCAGTCCACACCGGATGATCGGCGGGCAGGAGCAAGCCGACGAACGCCTTCGACGTCCAATACGGCGACGCCGGACCGGAGTACTCCTGGGTCATCGGCTCAAAAGCGCCGAACCACCCGAGGGACGGCAGGCCGCCGTCGTACGCTCCGTTGTCCAGGAAGTATTTCGCTGCACCGCTGGCAATCCGGCGGGTCTGCCCGGGGTTCAGGGGCGTGGCGCAGATGGCCTCGCCGAGGAACAGAGGCGCGACGGCGGCATAGCGGTAAATCAGGGACCGGCCTTGGAAGACAGGGGCGCCGTTTGCGCCGAAGAAAGCCAAGTGGTCCTCGAGGAACGCGGCCAGGCGGGTCCGGTACAGCTCACCTTTGGCGTCCGCCCCTGGATGGCGTCCGGCCGCGAACTCGGACCACAGCACGGGGTACAAATGAAGGGCCCAACCGCAGTAATAGTCGAAGAAATCGCCGGTGCCGTGATTGTCGCCGTCCCGGTACCACCCTCCGCCCACATACCAGTCTTCAAGGCGCTCCAGTCCATGCTCGATCTGCCCCGCGTTGTGCTCAAGACCAGCACCGGCCAGGAATTCGGCGATGAGCACTTGGAACAAGACCCAGTTGTTATCCACACAAGTGCTGGTCGAGGAACCTTGCAACCAGGCCGCCACCTGGGCTTGCTCAGCTGTGGACAACGTGTCCCACAGCCAGGGCTTGGTCAATTGGAGGCCCAGCACTATCGATGCCGCCTCCACGATGGGTTGTGAACGGTCCCTGATGGGCAACCACTCCTCGCCGCTGCCGGGCCGGGTTCCCTCCAGGAGACCGGCACGGTACAGGGCGAGGTGGCCATGGGGATCGTCGCCCCGCTCCCCCGCCACCCGGAACGCGGCAAGCATGAACGTACGCGCGAAGCCCTCCATGCCGTCGGACAGGACGCCCGACGACGACGGCCGTCCCGCCAAAGGGATCAAGGCCTTGCCCTCGGAAAAGTACGGGCGCACCGCCAGGAGCTGTTGGTCGGCGAAAGCGAGCCAGTGCTCCCTGGTCCACCCGGTGATGGGGCTCAGCTGGTAGTCCGGATGGGGCATGGTGAAGCCGGTAGCCATGGGTCTCCTGCGTTGTGCGGCGTTGCCTGCCTACCCTAGGCCAGCTGTACAGCCTCCGGAGCGAGGTGAACAGAAGTGAACGAACGGAATCCCGGGGCTTCGGACGTTCGGCCGGGTTGTCCCGTAGTCCATAATGAACAAACTGAACACAAGTGAACTTCGATAGGCGGGAACCGCATGCTGTCCGAGGATCGTCAACAGCTCATCTTGAAAGAACTGGCCCTGCACGGTTCGGTGAACGCCGCCGAATTCGCGGCAAAGCTGGGGACCTCCGGGATGACGGTGCGGAGGGATCTGGCCCTCCTCGCCGGACAGGGTTTGATCGAGAGGGTCCACGGCGGAGCGGTCCTGGCCGGTGGCCGCGCCGCCACCCCGAACCCAACGCAGCAACCATCCACGTCGTGGCGGCCGGGCGGGAGGCGTCCCCTGGCGACGATCGGCATGATTGTGCCATCGGCGTCGTACTACTTTCCCGGCGTGATCCGCGGCGCCGAAGCGGCGGCCCAGGAGTTGGGCGTCCGGCTGGTGCTGGGCGTGTCCAACTATTCAGGAGTCGAAGAACGGCGCCAGCTCCGCAGGCTCTTCGAACACGGCGTGGACGGCATCCTGGTGACTCCGAGCGAGCAGTCGTTGGCGGGCACGGAGACTCTTGAGTTGCTGGCCGAGGCGAAAGTGCCCGTGGTTGTGGTGGAGCGGTCCATCGACAACGCCCTGGACCACGGCCGGCTCGAATCTGTCCGGAGCGACCACGTCCACGGCGCCGAAATCGCGGTGAACCACCTGCTGGGACTGGGACACCGGAAGATTGCGATGTGCCTGCGTGAAAACAGCCCCACGGCACCGCAGCTGATCGACGGCTACCTCCTGGCCATGCGGCGCGCCGGGCACGATGAGAGCGACTCAATGGTCCGCTCCATGTCCCGCGCGCAGAATGATCCACAGGCTCATCGGCTGGTGGTGGACGGCATCCTGGACTGGTGCGCGGAGAACCACGTGACCGCCGCAATCGTCCACACGGACGAGGACGCCCTCCAATTCGCGAGCGCCTGCCAGGAACGCCGGATCCGCGTTCCGGAAGACTTGGCGATCATCTCCTATGACGACGAGATCGCCGCCTTGGGTGCCGTCCCGCTGACGGCGGTGGCACCGCCAAAGTACGACGTCGGCCATCAGGCTTTGGTGATGTGCCTCAACCGGATCGGAGCGAGGCTCGGGAGCACCACGGCGCTCCAGCGGGTGAACCTGTCCCCGGCGCTCGTGGTGCGGGACTCAACCCAACCGTAGGGCCACCCAAGCGGCCTCGAGGCCGAGGTTTGGCAGTACGCCAACTCGCGGAAGCAGGCCTTGTTCAATTCTGTTCATTTTGTTGAGCATGTTCACTTTTGTGGATTTTATGGATCGTAGTCACCGTGCCGGAGCCTTCCAGGTTTCCTGCACTCACGACTTCGCATCGTGAACTTCAAAGGAGAACAGAATGAAGCGTCGCCAGCTTCTGCTCGGAGCAGTAGGCCTCATGGCCAGCACTGCCCTGGTGGCCGGGTGTGGCAGCACCCCGGCAGCTACCCCCACGCCAGCGCAGGATCCAACCGGGAACATCACCTTCTGGTCCTCGATGGCGGGCATGGACAAGGTGGCCGAGGCCTTCAACGCCAGCCAGGACAACATCAAAGTAACTTTCGAGACGGTCCCCAACGGTGCCAGCGGCGGCTACGCCAAGCTCTCCACGGCCATCACCGCGGGCAACGGCCCCGACGTCGCCACCATTGAATACCCCCAACTGCCTCAGTTCGTCAGCAACGGCCAACTCCAGCCGCTGGACGGGCTGATCGACAAAGCTGCCACTGTGGACAAGCTTTCCGAGGAAACCAAGGGCTTGGTCCAGTTCGGAGACCAGACGTACGCCCTCCCCTACGATGCCGCGCCGATGATCATGTGGTACCGCAAGGACATGCTGGACAAGGCAGGCGTGGGCGTGCCGAAGACCTGGGACGAGTTCGAGGAAGCAGGCAAGTTGATCAAGGCCGTGGCGCCCGAAGCGCACCTTGCGAGCTTCAACCCGAACGAGGCTGCACTGACCGCAGCCCTGTCCTGGCAGGCAGGCGCCAAGTGGTTCGGCACCGAGGGCGACAACTGGAAGGTGGGCGTCAACGACGCCGCCACCCAGAAGGTAGCCACGTACTGGCAGAAGCTGATCGACGAAAAGATCGTGAAGGTCCAGCAGTCCTTCAGTGACGAATGGTCGGCAGATCTGGCGAGCGGCGCCGTCGTGGGTGTCCTGGGCGCCAATTGGAGTGCCACCGGCATCCAGAAGCGTACTGAAGCCAGCGGCCAGAAGGGCCAGTGGATCGCGGCCGAAGTGCCCAACTGGGGCACGCCGGCGGACGCGTTCTATGGGGGATCGAGCTTCAACATCACCAAGAGCAGCAAGAACCCCGCTGCAGCGGCGAAGTTCATTGAGTACTTGGCCACGAACCCTGACGCCATCAAGGCCCGCGGGAACACCGGCTCGGCCTTCCTCGCCTTCCCCGGCCTGACGCCGGTGGCGCAGAAGGCCTTCGACGCCAGCTACTTCGGCAACGACATCTACCAGGTCTTCGACAAGGCCTACGGCACCATCACCCCGGGCTGGCAGTGGGGACCCAACTGGGACATCACCAATACCGCCCTCAAGGACGCGTACGGAAAGCTGACTTCCAGCGGCAAGGTGAGGGACGCCGTCGAGACCGCCCAGACCGCCACCGTGGCCGGACTCAAGCAGAACGGCCTCTCCGTCAAGGAGTAGGCCCGCGTGGGCGGGCGGATCTGCACCACAAGGCAGAGCCGCCCGCCCGGCGAGGAGCACATCATGGCCCTGACCAAAACAGCCCCTGAAGCGCGGCGTAAAAGCCGTTCAATGTCCGGAACCGGCGGCCGCACCGCAGCCCTGTTCCTTACCCCCTTCTTCGCCGTCTTCGCCCTGGCGATGGTGGCACCAGTGATCTATTCGATCGTCCTCAGCTTCTTCGCCCAGCAGAAGTCGGGCCTGGGTTTCGGCCAGGCGAAGACCTCGTTCGTTGGCTTGGAGAACTACCTTCAGGTCCTGCAGTCCGAGAGCTTCGTGGGTGGCATCGGCGGGCTTGCGTTGTACTGCCTGATCTACATCCCGTGCATGGTGGGTGGCGCCCTGGCTTTCGCACTCCTGTTGGACGCGGCCGTAGCCAAGGCCAAGAAGCTCTTCCAGCTCCTCGTCTTCCTGCCGCATGCCGTGCCCGGCGTCATTGCTGCGCTGATCTGGGCGTACCTTTACACACCGGGCGTCAGCCCGATCGTTTCGGTCCTGCAAGGCGGGGGCATCTCGCTGAACTTCCTGGACAACCAGCTGATCCTGCCGTCCATTGTGAACATCGCTGTGTGGGAGTGGACGGGCTATAACGTGATCATCCTGTTCACGGCGTTGCAGGCCGTGTCCCGCGAAGTACTGGAAGCGGCACGCGTTGACGGCGCCGGGGAGATCCGCGCCGCGGTCAGCATCAAGCTGCCCCTGATCCTGCCTGCTTTGAGCGTGATCATGCTGTTCACCGTGATCGGCACCCTGCAGCTCTTCACCGAACCGTCCATCATTGGCAAGGCGACGGCCTCTGTTACCAGCACCTGGGTCCCCAACATGTGGGCCTACGACGCCGCGTTCAACAGGCACAACCTGAACCAGGCGGCCGCGGCTTCCATCCTGATCGCCCTGCTGGCAGCCGTGCTGTCCTGGGCCGTGACCCGCTTCAGCTCAAGGATGAACAAAGCATGAGCGCCCAAACACTCACCCGGCCCAAGGCAACCAGCAGGCCCGCACCCCGCGGAAACCGCAGCCGGTCAGCCCGCACCGGCGGATTCGCCAGCAAGATCACTGTCAACGCGCTGCTGCTCCTGGGCTGCGCGTACATGGTCCTCCCCGTGCTGTGGTTGTTCTTCGCTTCCACCAAGAACGCCTCGGACCTCTACGCCACCGGCGCGTACAGCTTCGGGCAGCCCGCGTTCTTCGACAATGTGGCAGCTGTCATCAACCAGGACGGCGGCGTGTTCCTCCGCTGGATGGCGAATTCCATGTTCTACGCGGCATTCGGCGCAGTCTTCGGAGGACTGATCTCCGTGATGGCTGGATACGCCTTCGACAAGTTCCAGTTCCGCGGCAAGGACTCCTTCTTCGGGATCGTCCTGGTGGGCGTACTGATCCCGAACACGGCCACGGTGCTGCCCATGTACATGCTGGCCTCCGTCTTCGGGATCACCAACACCATCTGGGCCATCCTCATCCCCGTGCTCTGCAACCCGTTCGGCGTGTACCTGGCGAGGGTCTACTCGGCAGCGTACGTTCCCGCAGAGACACTCGAGGCCGCACGGGTTGACGGCGCGGGTCCTGTCCGGAGCTTCTTTTCATTGGGCCTTCCCATGATGATGCCGGGCTACATCACCATCGCCCTGTTCCAGTTCGTGGGGGTATGGAACAACTTCATGCTCCCGCTCGTGATGCTGCAGGACCAGAAACTGCTACCCGTCAGCGTGGGCATCTCCATCTGGCAGGGCTACTCCCTGCCCCAGCCGGAGTTCACGCCCATGGTGATCACGGGCTCACTGCTCTCCGTGATTCCGCTGCTGGTGGCGTTCATCCTGCTGCAGCGTTTCTGGAAATCGGGACTCACGGCAGGGAGCGTCAAGTGACTTTGAACGTTGCCTTGGCCATGCCGGAACAAACCGCCCGGGCCGTGTTCCCTCCCCGCAGCCTGGATCCCCTGCGGCCGGCACTCAACCTCTTGGCCCGTGACCCCATTCAGGACTTCCACTCTCCCGAGGGCCAGGCACTCCTGCGGGACGCGGACATCCTCCTCACCGGCTGGGGTTGCCCCATGATCGATGATCATGTCCTGGACCACGCCCCGCGGCTCAAGTACGTCCTGCACGCCGCCGGCAGCGTGAAGCACCACATCGGCGAAGCCTGCTGGGAACGCGGCATCCAGGTCAGCTCAGCCGCGGATGCCAACGCCATTCCGGTGGCGGAGTACACCGTGGCGATGATCGTCCTGGCCAACAAACGCGTCCTCCAGATCGCCCGGGCCCTCCACAGCACCCGCACCGAAGTCCTGCCCGAACAGCTTTTCCCGGACATGGGCAATTACCGCAAGCGCGTGGGCATCATCGGTGCGTCCAGGATCGGCCGGCACGTCATCCGGCTCCTCTCCGCCTACCAGCTCGACGTCGTGGTTTCGGATCCCTACCTCAGCGCCGCGGAGGCGAGCGCCCTCGGCGTCGAACTTGTGGGCCTTGACGAGCTGGTGGCGAGCAGCGACATCGTGAGCCTCCACGCCCCGTCGTTGCCGTCCACCAGGAACCTCATCGATGCGCGGCTGATCAACCTGCTTCGTCCACAGGCTACGTTTATCAACACCTCCCGGGGCGAACTGGTGGACCAGGATGCGCTGCTGGCCCGGGTGGAGCGCGGCGACCTCTTCGCGGTCCTCGACGTGACGACCCCGTGGGTGCTGCCCTCGGGGTCGGCGTTCTACACCCACCCGAACGTGCTGCTGACACCACACGTGGCCGGCTCGCTGGGCAGCGAACTGGAGCGCATGGCCGCGAGCGCGGTGGAGGAAGCCCTGCGGGTTTACCGCGGGGAGCCGCTGCGGTTCCCCGTTCGGGCGGAAGATCTCGCCTTTACGGCGTAGTGGCTTGGGGGACGCACGACGACGGCTGGTGGGCTTTAGCGCCCTGCGGAACCAGCCGCCGTCGTGCGTTAACCGAACGTCACCACATCGCTTTATTGAGTGGCGTAACCGTCAGGCTTTCCAGCCGTGCGGTGCCTCCTTCCGAAAAGAGGGCCAGTCCATTGGCGCCCGCTGCCGGGAAAACCTGGTCCGTCAGGGTTGCCAAGCCGTCCTGGGCGAAAACTTCCACTGAGGCCCGGTCCACGTACAGCCGAAGCGTGAGCTTTCCGTTGATGAGCTGGACGGGCACATCGTCAACCGAGGCGAAGGCGGGGTGGAAGCCTTCGTTCCCGGAGTTGGTCCGGTCGATGGAGAGGCGGCCGGAGGCTGTTGTATATCCGATCTTGGTTGCTTCGGTCCCGTTGCCAAGCACCTTCAAGCCAAAGGCCGAGGCTGTTCCGGGCGAGAACTCCGCATCGAGCTGGACAACATCCCCTGTGATGGGGAGGTTGTTGGTCCCAGGAGCCAGGTCCGTTGCGGACGCTGTGTAGGCCGCTGCCGTGTTCTTCAAGGTGTCCACCTGCTGTACCGCTTTCTGGCTGAGCCTTGGACCTTGGCTGGTTTGCGTGAGGGTCACTTCACGGGGAAGGGCCATGGTTCCCCGCCCTGTGCTGCTTGGGGTTGACTGCCCGTAGTCCCAGTTGTTCATCCAGCCCAGCATGATCCGTTTCCCGTTCGGCGCATTACTGAAGGAAACGGCGGCGTAATAGTCCTTGCCCCAGTCCAGCCAATCGTGCTGCTCAAGCCGGGTGATGTCCGAGGCGACAAACTCATCGGCCAGGATGTGCCCCCAACCACCGCGGTTGTTGTCCACGATCCGGATGGTGGCCTGGCTGCCCTTGAACCCGCTGACATCCCACGTTTTCCAGTCCAAGTGTTCAGAGTCAGACCCTGTGGTGGTGCGGACCGCTTGGCCGTTGACCATAAGGTTCACCGTGGTTTCACTGCTCCGCGGCTTGGCAGGTTCCGAACCCAGGACCATGTTGTCCAAGGTCAGGTGGCCCCACGCACCGGTGGCGTTGTCCACGATGCGGATCCGGGCGATCTGGCCGTAGTACTGCGAGACATCCCAGTTCTTCCAGTTCAGGTCACCCGAGTTGCTGCCCGTGGTGGTCCGGACCGGAACGCCGCCCACCAGCAGTTCCACTTGGAGCGAGCCGTCAGTGCGATTACCGCCACCCAGCAGGAACCCGATGTTGGTGTTGGTGAGGTAGAACTCCGGGGAGGTGATGGTTCCCGTGTTGTTGTCCGCATTGGGGCCGCCCTCGAAAGTGTTGATGCGTTTTCCGATGGCGTACTCACCGCCGACCGTGGAGGGGTTCCTGGCCGCCTCGAAGTCTCCGGTCAACTGCCAGCCGGCTGAGCTCAGGGTTCCGGGGTAGTCGAAGCCTTCGAACAGCAGATAGCCCGGAGGTGGCGTATTTCCTGGTTGTTCTCCGGCTTGCCTCGGGTGGTTGCCGCCGCCGGCCAGGAAATTGATGTAGTCCTTGGTGACCGTGAAAGGTGCAGACTCCATGGTGCCGGTGGGGTTGTCTCCTCCGTTGAAACCGTTGACGAGGCCGGCACCGATGGACCCCGACACTGTTTGTTGTCCAGGCAGCGTTCCCGTGGCTGGCGAGTTCCCCCACGGACCTGATGGGTTGGCCGGGTCGTTGGACACAGTCCATCCGTTGTAGTTGCCGCCGTTGAACCCTGCGAGGAGGTTGCCTAGCGGTGGAACATCAACCGGATCGGTGGTTTCCGAAGTGAAGGTGGTGCCATCGAAACTGCCCACGAAGTACTGGCCCCCGCTGCCACCGGCCACTGCACCGGGGTTGATGTTGACCACCAGGACCCACTTGGTGTTGTCAGGGTTCCCGTCCACGGCCAACGGGAAGAGATCGGGGCACTCCCACTGACCGCCCGTGGCGTTGGCCGGCTTGAAGTCGTTCAGATAGGTCCAGTTCTTGAGGTCGGCGCTCTTGTAGAAGAGGACCCTGTGTTCATTGGCCTCGACAGCCGCCATCACCCAGTAGGAACCGGCTTGGTACCAGAACACCTTCGGATCGCGGAAGTCGCTGGTGTTCCTGTTCAGGACAGGATTGCCCCCGTACTTGGTCCACGTTTGGCCGCTGTCCGTGCTGTACGCCAGGGACTGGGCTTGCTTGCCGGCGAGCGTGGGGTGGCTGCCAGTGAAGTTGCTGGTGTACACGGCCACCAAGGGCGGATTCTGCACTGTCCCGAATCCACTGGTGTTTTGCGTGTCCGCCACGATCGATCCGGAAAAGATGTCCTCCGTGGCCTGGCCGTTGCCGTTGAACGTCTGGGCAATGGCCAGTGGCTGCTCTGTCCAGTGCAGGAGATCCGTGGAACTCGCGTGGCCCCAGCTCATGTTCCCCCACGTGGTTCCGGAGGGGTTGTACTGGTAGTACATGTGGTAGGTGCCGTTGTAGTAGACCAGCCCGTTGGGATCGTTCATCCAGTTCTTCACGGGCGTGTAGTGCAGGTAGGGCCGGTACTGCTGGGTCGCCGGATCAGGATCGCTGGCCTGCGCAGGTGTGGGCACGGTGGCCGCGGCCAAGACCGCGGCAAGTGAAACAACGACGGCGGCCGCCAGCATGGCGTGCACGCTTGGTTTGGTGCGTCTTGTCCTCATTGACAGTCCTGCTTCCTTCGCGTCGGGTCAGGGTGTGGCCCGGAACGAATAGGAACTGGAGTAATGCACGAATTCGCCTGTCCCGCCGCTGTCCAGCACTTTGGTTCCAGTGGTGGAGCCATCCAGCACTACCGTGTTCGCCGCCACGGATGACACCGTGTTGTTCGCGGCGATGTAGTTGTTGGCGCCCGAGGCCACCAGGATGATGGTGGGTTTCTGGCCGGACGGACTCACGGAGCCGGACGGGACGTCGTAGCTGAAATGGTTCCCGGTCACTGTGTTTCCGCTGCCGGCAAGGTGTACCAGTCCGAAGAGGTCATCGAGTCCGTTGTTGTACGGCTTGAGGGGATCGAAGGGTTCCATCTGCCGGAGGAAATGGTTGGCCCCCACGAGGTTCTCCGTGCAGCTGCCTTCGAAGTTCACCATGCCCGGATAGAACGCGTGGAAACGGTTGGCCGTGATGGACGACCGCGTGCAGTTCTTGAAATGGACGCTGCTCTTGCCCCGGGGGAACACGTTGTTGGCGCTGACCAGCAGGCCCATGTGCCCCTCGGCGAAGATGGAGAAGCCCACGTACCCCGCGCCGATCAAGTTGTCCGTCACCTTGGAGGCCTGCCCGGATCCCGTGAGTTCGACGCAGCTTCCGCACTCTGCCAGGAAGTTCCCGCTCACGCTGAGCGCGTCAGTGTCCCGGACCACCAGGCCGTGCTCCAGGTAAACCATGCCCATGCCTTCAATCCGGCAGGAGTCGTTTGCCGAATCGAAGCGGATGCCCGTCTTACCGTTCACATAGGAGTTCTGGTTGGAGTTGAAGGACACCCCGTCCAGGCAAAAGTTTTGGAACACGATGGAGCTGAGCCGTGGATCGCCCGTGCGGTAAACCCTGAAGGCATCGGAGTTGCCATCGGTGTTCTCCACGCGGATGCGGCTGCCGCCTGGATTGATCTCGTGCCAGCTTGAGGTGTTGCCCGCGTTGTAGCGGATGCTGCTGGACGTGAAGCCGTGCCCGGAGCCCCTGATCGTGAGGAAGCTGATGTCAACGTTGACGCGGGTCTTCAACGAGTAGTCGCCCGGCGGGATATAGATGACCGCTCCGGGTTTGGATGCCTGGCTGGTTTGCTGGGATTTCACATCGGCGATGATGCTGTTGATGATCAGCCCAATATCGTTGTAGGGCGTGGCGGACGGATTGCCGGGGACGGACCAGGTGGTGACGTCGTAAACAGTGGTCACTGCGTGTTCTCCTCACATCGTTGGGGGTAGTGCTTGAGTGGCCTGGTACTTGCGTTGCTGGTGTTGCTGACTGCTTGCTTCTAGAGCACCCCGATGATGCTGCGATGCCCTCGGGGTGCCTGGATAGCCTCGGCGGAGTGCTCCTGGTTTCGCGCCGGAGCGCTGTCCTTCGCCAGTGCCTCCCTGGCCGATAGCACGACGGCGGCGCCCGCTACTGCCGCTGCGGGAAACAGCCGGAGGATACTCCTTCGGCTGAGGGATGGGGGTCGATTCATGACTCTCCTTTGATTCGTTGACGATCTTGGATTGTGGTTGGCGTGGGCGGGCGCTGGGTTGGTGGGTGGAAGGACACTCTTGAGTGCTCGAGCGCGGGCGGCCCTACCTAGCCACGGCGCACCCCTTCGTGAAACGCGGCGCACCCGATCCCGCCCCACGCACCCCGGGGTACGGGTGCGAACGGCGCAAACAGGTGCGACCCAAGCCCACGCACCCCGGGGTACGGGTGCGAACAGCGCAAACAGGTGCGACCCAAGGAAGCAACCCCAGGCGCGCCCTTTCCCGCCCAGCGCACCCCTTCGGCGAGGCCAACGCACCCGATCCCGCCTTGCGCACCCCGGGGTACGGGTGCGAACGGCGCAAACAGGTGCGACCCAAGCCCACGCACCCCGGGGTACGGGTGCGAACGGCGCAAACAGGTGCGACCAAAGGAAGCAACCCCAGGCGCACCCTTTCCCGCCCGGCGCACCCCTTCGTGAAACGCGGCGCACCCGTTCCCGCCCGGCGCACCCCTTCGTGAAACGCGGCGCACCCGATCCCGCCTTGCGCACCCCGGGGTACGGGGGCGATCGGCGCAAACAGGCGCGACCCAATCCCACGCACCCCGGGGTACGGGTGCGAACGACGCAAACAGGTGCGGGCCTGAACAGGAAGAGCTATGCCAAACACTTGCCACATCAGCCAAAATATGCCAAAACGATTTGCCCTGCGGCGGGGATCACTTTATGGCCGCAGAATCTCCGGCGTCAAGGGGCCGAAAAATTTTCGCGACCACCGTTGACACATCAGCCTGCCCGGCCCTAATGTCGTTGCCAAGTCGTTTTGGCAAAACGATTTTTCAAAGCCAAAAGCAATCCCCACATCTCTCTGCAATTTCCGTTCAAGAGAAAGTGAGTCGACAGCGATGTCCACTCGAAAGACCATCTCCAAGCTCGTCTCCCTCGGCGGGCTGTGCACCGCTGTCGCACTCGTAGCCACCGGTTGTGGCGCCGGCGGACCCGCACCATCGTCCGGTGGATCGGGCGGCTCGAGCACCGTCAACGTCCTGGTGGAAGCCGGCGGCCATGCCGAGCTCACGGGCGTAGCCGAACAGTGCAAGAAGGACGCCGGAGTCGACGTCAATTTCGTGGAACTCCCCTACGACGGCATGTTCAACCGCCTGTCCAGCGAGTTCTCCTCCGGCAACGTCTCCTTCGACGTAGCAGCCCTCGACTCAGTGTGGCTCTCCAGCTTCAAGGACGCCGTCCAGCCCATCGACGAGCTCTTCACCGATGAGGCAAAGAAGGACATCTTCCCGGCCCTGGTGAAGGAAGCCAACGTGGACGGCCACTTCATCGGTATGCCGGCCTGGACCAACGCCGAGATCATCCTGTACCGCAAGGACCTGTTCGAGGACGCCAAGAACAAGGCTGATTTCCAGGCCAAGTACGGCTATGAACTGGCTGCCCCCAAGACCTGGAAGCAGTACCAGGACGTCTCCGAGTTCTTCACCAAGGACGGCATGTTCGGCACGGACGTCAAGGGTGCCGTGGAAACCGAATGGCTGGCCCATGTCCTCCAGGCCGGCTCCCCGATGGTCCTGGACAAGGACAACAACGTGGTGATCGACAACGCCGCGCACAAGCAGGCGCTCGACTTCTACGTGAGCCTGGCCAAGGACGCCCCAAGCGGCGCGGCGCAGGTGGACTGGGCGGCAGCACAGAACCTGTTCAACCAGGGCAAGACCGCCATGACCCGTTTCTGGGCCCACGCCTACCGCCAGATCCCCGCCGATTCCCCGGTGGCAGGAAAGGTGGGAGCGGCAGCAATGATTGGCGGCAGCGCCGGCGTCGCGGGCGTCCCCGGACCGTGGTATCTGTCCGTTCCCAAGGCCACCAAGAACACCGAGGCAGCCAAGAAGTTCGTCAAGTGCGCCTACGACTACAACAGCATGGGCATCGACTCCAAGCTCGGCCTGGCGTCCCGCATCAGTGCGTTCGAAAAGTACCAGGACAAGCCGGGCTACGAGAGCTTCAAGCCGCTTATCGAAACCCTCAACGCTCCAGCCACGGCAACCCGACCGGCAACGGCCAAGTGGCAGCAGATTGTTGACACCGTCCTGATCCCGCTGCTCCAGAAGGCGGTGGCCGGTGGCGACACCTCGGCCCTCCTTGCCGACGCCAAGAAGCAGATCCAGGACCTCCTGAAGTAGCGACTCCGCGGCCGGCACCGTCCGCAGGCAAAGGACGGTGCCGGCCGCGGCCCCAACCAGCAGAACAAACCCAGCAGAAAAGAAAACCGTGCGTATCTCCGATCGCCGCTTCGCCCTCTTCCTGATGACGCCAGCGGCTCTGTTCCTGGCAGTCTTCGTCGCCTACCCGCTGTTCCGCCTGGTGGCAGACAGCTTCTTCAAGATCTCTCCCATCGCCGGCGGACCCCGCGACTTCGTGGGTTTCCAGAACTACGTCACCGCCTTCACTTCCGAGGCCTTCACCAGCGCAGGCTGGCGGACCATCGCCTACACCGTGGTGGTGGTGACCTTGGAGTTCGCCCTCGGCCTGGGCATGGCCCTCCTCTTCACCACGCTGGGCAAGAAGTCCCAGATCTGGCGGACCGTCTTCCTGTACCCGTTGATGATCGCCCCGATCGTGGCCGGCCTGCTCTGGAAGTTCCTGATGATCGACAACTTCGGCCTCATCGGAACCCTCCTCCACCAAGCAGGACTCCTGGAGAATCCGAACCAGATCGGCTGGTTGTCCGACCCCAACATCGTGTTGTTCTCCGTCGCCATCCCGGACATCTGGCTCACCACCTCCTTCATGTGCCTCGTCCTCTTCGCGGGCCTCCAGAACATCCCCGGCGACCTCATCGAGGCAGCCCGCCTGGATGGCGCCCGGGCACCGGACCTCCTGTTCCGCATCATCATCCCGCTGCTGCGGCCAGTAATCGCCGTAGCGCTGGTGGTCCGCGGGATCGACGCAGCCCGGGCCTTCGACACCATCCTTATCCAGACCAACGGCGGCCCCCAGTCTGCCTCCGAAACCATGAGCCTGCTGATCTACCGCACCATGATCCGCTTCGGCGATCCGGGCCTCGCAAGCGCCATGGGCACCATCTACCTCATCGCGATGCTCGCCGTCGCCTTCTTCGCGGTGGCCACCATTTGGCGGCCAGGAAAGGACAGCTGATGAGCACCGCAGAATCCACGTACGACGGCGGCAGGACGGGTACCGCTTCCGCCTCACCGGAGCGCGGAACAGGCATCGCCGTCCGGCTCGCGGCGACAAATCACCCCAACGTACCTGCCGAACACAGCGGGCCGCGAGTGCCGGCGTCGAACGCTTCCGATGCCAGGCCGCCACGCAGGCGCCGTGGAGTCAACCGCGAAGGGCTCGAAGCCGGACGCCGGAGCACCCGGACCATCCTCTGGATCCTGTTGGCAGCTGCGATGGTGCTGTACGGTTTCCCGTTCCTGTACTTGCTGTTCACGTCCTTCAAGACGCCGATCGATACCATCGCGGTCCCGCCCACCATCCTCCCGAAGGAATGGACACTGGAGAACTACATCAACGCGCTGGGCAGGGGCGGAGTGGTGGCGTCGTTCATCAACTCCATCCAGACTGCGGTGATCAGCACCTTGCTTTCCCTGGTACTGGCTGTCCCCGCAGCGTATGGCATCACCCGCTACAAGACCCCGAGCGGCAGGGTGTTCATCATGGCCGCACTGGTAACGCGCATGGTGCCGCCGGTGGCCATCGGCATTCCGCTGGCGTCCATGATGGCTTCGATTGGCCTTGCGGACACGCCCATTGCACTGTCCATTGCCCACACCACCATCTCCCTGCCGCTGTCCATCTGGCTCATGTCCAGCTTCTTCGAGGCCGTTCCGCGGGACCTGGAAGAAGCGGCAACCGTTGATGGCTGCAGCAGGCTCGGCGCGCTCTGGCGGGTGGTGATCCCGGTGGTGTCCGGCGGCATCGCAGTGACGGCCATCTTCGCCTTCCTGGCGTCCTGGAACGAGTTCCTGTTCGCACTGCTCATGACGGCCATCCGTTCGCAGACCACGCCCGTGGTGATCGCGAACTTCCAGACGCAGTTCGGCCTGGACTGGGGTTCAATGACAGCCCTCGCGGCGGTCTATTCCATCCCGGTGATCCTGCTGACCCTGCTCCTGCAACGCAAGATCGTGGCGGGAATGACGCTCGGCGCAGTCAAGGGTTAGCTGGCAACACCAGCCCCGGCATCAACGAGTAGCCTACTGATAGCCCCTCCCGGGCATCGCAAACCATAAGGACGTGGAAGACAGATGAGCAACAAGAACATCGGTATCAAGGATGTGGCCGTCGCTGCCGGTGTGTCCGTTACTACCGTCTCCCATGTGCTCAACGAGGTCTCCTACGCCCGGGTCAGCCCTGAAACCAGGGACAAGGTGCGGTCCGTTGCCGAGGAGCTCGGCTATGGCCCCAACCGGCTGGCCCAGGCACTGCGCACGCAGCGGACAGGCATGCTGGGGTTGGTCAGCGAGGAAATCGCCACCACACCGCACGCGGGGCGGATCATCCTCGGCGCGGACGAAGCCGCGAAGGCCCGCGGGTACAACCTCATGATCATCAACACTCCGGGGTCGGCCAGCCTCGAGTCACGGCAAGCTGATGTCCAGGCCCTCCTGGAGCGCCGCGTGGACGGCATCCTGTACGCCACCATGTACCACCGGAACGTGGAACTGCCGTCCAACCTCGGCAGCGTTCCCTCGGTCCTGGTGGACTCTGTGGCCACCGGAGGAAACATCACGGCAGTGATCCCGGACGAGGACGGCGGCGCACGGGCTGCCGTCGGAGCGTTGCTGGCAGCGGGCCATAACCGCGTGGGCTTCATTAACAACACCGATGATGTTCCTGCCACCCGCGAGCGCCTCCATGCTTTCAGGGCCACGCTTTCGGAGGCGGGGCTCGACGGCGGCGCGGCGCCTGTCGAGTCGGAGGTTTCCGAAGTGCAGGGCGGCTATGAGGCCGCCAAGCGGATCCTGTCCCGGGAGGACCGGCCCACGGGCTTGTTCTGCTACAACGACCGGATGGCGATGGGCGCCTACCGCGCTGCGGCAGAGTTGGGCCTGAACATTCCGGCGGACCTCTCCGTAGTGGGCTTCGATGACCAGGAACTTATCGCGGCCAACCTGTACCCGGGCCTCACCACTGTGGCCCTCCCGCACTACGAAATGGGTGCCTGGGCCACAGAGCACCTGATTGACGCCATCGAGGGAAAGACAGACCTTGCCCCGATGGCCCTCCACCCCACAGTCCTGGGCTGCCCCTTGGTCCGGCGCGAATCCATCGCGGCCCCACGGTAAGCCCCACCCGAACCCTTCACCGTCCCAAAAGGAACGCACACCATGTCCAGTAGCCTTGATGCCGTACGCCCGGAAACAGCCCCGGCGGCCACTCCCTGGTTCCGGCCCGCCATCCATTTCACGGCGGCGGATACCTGGCTCAACGATCCCAATGGCCTGGTTTTTCACAACGGCCTCTACCACCTCTTCTTCCAGAACAACCCCTACGGAAATGTCTGGGGCAACATGTCCTGGGGCCATGCCACCTCGCCCGATCTGCTGCACTGGACCGAACACCCTGTGGCCATTGCCTGCGACTCCACGGAAGATATCTTCTCCGGCAGCGTAATAGTGGACCACGGCAACACCTCGGGTTTCGGCTCGGCTGCAGCGCCGGCCCTGGTGGCGGTCTACACGAGCGCCTTCAAGGACACCTCGGCGCACAGCGGCACCCAGGCCCAGTCGCTCGCATACAGCACGGACGGGGGAATGACGTGGCGCAAGTACAGCGGCAATCCTGTCCTGACCCGTCACTCGGCGCACTTCCGCGACCCCAAAGTCTTCCTCTACGAAGGCGACGCCGGCACGTATTGGGTGATGGCCGCCGTCGAGGCCCAGCAGCAAAAAGTCGTGTTCTACCGCTCGGAGGACCTCAAGTCCTGGGACTTCCTCAGTGACTTCGGACCGGCCAACGCCGACGAAGGCGAATGGGAATGCCCCGACCTCTTTCCCTTGGAAGTTGACGGTGATCCGGACAACGTCAAATGGGTGTTGATCGTCAACGTCAATCCCGGCGCGGTGGCGGGAGGCTCCGGTGGGCAGTACTTCGTGGGAGCTTTCGACGGCGTGAGCTTCGTTGCGGACGCCGATTCGCTGGTGGCGCCTTCCGGGGTCTCGACCGTCGCCAACGCCAGCGGGCGGGCAGAGGCCCTGCAGCAAAGCCTGTGGCTGGACTGGGGACGTGACTGCTACGCGTCTGTCTCCTTCAGCAACGCGCCGGACGGCCGCCGGATCATCATCGGGTGGATGAACAACTGGGACTACGCCAACCACCTGCCAACCTCCCCGTGGCGTTCCTCCATGACCTTGGCCCGGGAACTGCGGCTCTCGGGCGTCGGCGGCGTCCCGCGCCTGGTCCAACAGCCCGTGTTGCCCGCGTTCAAGGACCGCGGGCTCCCTTGGACCGAGGGTCCCTTGGAACTGGCGGATTCATCACTCAAACTGCCGGACGCCCTACCAGGCCGCGCCCAAGTGATCGAGGCCGAGATACTCCTCGGAACCGCGGAACGCCTTGGACTCACGCTCCTGGAGAGCAGCGACCGCTCCCTCGGCACGGTGCTGCGCTACGACACGGCCACTGCCCGGCTCACGCTTGACCGCACGCAATCAGGCGACACCGGATTCCACGCGAAATTCGCCTCCGTGGAATCAGTTCCAGTGGCTCCCGTGGATGGCGTGCTGAAGCTCCTCGTGGTGATGGACCACGCTTCCGTGGAAGTCTTCGCCCAGGATGGAACCGCCGTCCTGACGGACCTTGTCTTCCCCCACCCCGGACAAACCGGGAACCGGCTGGTGGTGGAGGGCGGCACGGCAACGGTCCTGAAGCTCACCGTCTCGGCACTCGCCTAAAGGAGAAACCGCAATGCACACCATCCAGCAGACACCGGACGTGGTTGTTGTTGGCGAGGCGCTCATGGACATCGTCGTCTCGCCGCAGGGCTCCGTGGAACACCCGGGCGGCTCGCCCGCCAACGTCGCCTACGGGTTGGCGCGTTTGGGGGTACCGACCGGCCTGCTCACCTCCCTGGGCGAGGACCACTACGCCGCCGCGATCGAGCAACACCTCCATGGCGCCGGCGTCAACCTCCTCTCCGGTTCCAAGCGACCGGGCAAGACCGCGACGGCGACCGCCACCCTGGCGCCCGACGGTTCGGCACTCTATGACTTCGACATCGCCTGGGACCTGCCCCTGGCGGCTCCAACCGGCCTTCCCAAAATCCTGCATACCGGCTCGATCGCGGCTTTCCTTGAGCCGGGCGCCACAAAGGTCAAGGAGCTGCTCCTGCACGCGCACAAGCGCTGCGTCATCACCTTCGACCCAAACATCCGCCCCGCCTTGCTGGGCAGCCAGGCGGAGGCCAGAATCAGCTTTGAAGATCTCATCCCTTTCACGGACGTCGTCAAACTCAGCGATGAAGACGCACTATGGCTCTATCCAGGCCTCTCGCTGGAAGACGTGCTCCAGCGGATCCTTGAATGCGGTGCGGGCCTGGTGGTTGTCACCAGAGGATCGGAGGGCTCCGTGCTGTCGACGCGAGAGGCAACAATCGTTGTTCCGTCAGTGAGGTCGGCCGTGGCAGACACCATCGGGGCCGGCGACTCCTATATGTCCGCGCTGGTTTACGGGCTCCTTCAGCATGGCGGGGCAGGTTTGACGCCAACAGCACTCGAATCCTTGGGGCACATGGCAACCAAGGCGGCGGCAATCACCGTACGCAGGCAGGGTGCCAACCCGCCGACGTTGGAGGAACTGCAGGGAGAACTTCCGCAGTTCCAAACAGCCACCCAGTAGCTCCCACCAACTCCCGCACCACCACACAGAGGGAACAAGCCATGACCAGCAACAACTACTACGACGTCACCACCTGGCCCGTCGGCAACCCGGCCGAGGACATTGGCGAAGTCATCAACAGCATCATCGCCGACATCAAAGAACGGCAAACGGACAGCGACGTGAACGACGGCGGCAAGCCGGGTGGCGTTATCTACTTGCCGCCGGGGGACTACCGCCTGCGGACCCAGGTGCTGATCGACATCAGCTTCCTGAAAATCCAAGGCTCGGGGCATGGCTTCACGTCGTCGAGCATCCGGTACAACGTGCCGCAGGAAGAATGGCCCGGCTTGCACGAGCTCTGGCCCGGCGGGAGCCGGATCCTGGTTGACCTTTCCGTCGGCTCCGACGCCGGGCAAGCCGAGGGAGCAGCCTTCCTCATCAAAAGGGAGGGCAGCCCGCGCGTCAGCTCCGTGGAGTTCACCAACTTCTGCATCGATGGCCTGCACTTCACCGCGGATGGCTCCCAACTGCCAGCCGAAAACACGTACTCCAACGGCAGGACCGGCGTTTTCGTGGCCAGTGCCAATGACTCCTTCCGTTTCAACGGAATGGGTTTCATCTACCTTGAGAACGCCCTGACCATCCACAACGCAGATGCCCTGTCCATCCACGACAACTTCATCGCAGAATGCGGCAGCTGCATCGAACTGCGTGGCTGGGGACAGGCCTCGAAGATCACCGACAATCTGATCGGGGCAGGTTTCAAGGGCCATTCGATCTTTGCCGAGAACCACGGCGGACTCCTGGTTACAGCCAACAACGTCTTTCCACGCGGTGCCAGCAGCATCCACTTGGAAGGCGTCACCCGCTCCAATATCTCCAACAACCGGTTGCACTCGTTTTATCCGGGAATGGTGGTCCTGGGATCGAACAGTTCCGAAAACCTTGTTGCCACCAACCATTTCCTCCGCGACCATGAGCCGTGGGCGCCCTTTTTCGGGATCGACAACGGCCTTGACGACATGCACGGACTTCTCAGCGTGGACGGAAGCGACAACACACTCGTTTCAAACCACTTCTCGCTGGTCATCGGGTCGGACAGCATCAAGCCGCAGGGCGCAACGCCCGTGGCCATTCGGTTGAAGGAGGGAAGCGGCAACTTCGTCTCCACCAACCACGTGGTGGCGAAGGATGTCCATGCCACCTCGAGTGAATCCTGCTTCGAAGCCCAGGTGGACGCCTTGTTGGCAGCCCGGGGCACCAACAGCCTGGACGTCACCACCGTCATGGTGGATCCCGCGTCCACACGCAACACCATCCTGGATTCCGGTACCGATGCGCAGGTGGTCGTGGACAGGGCAAGCAATGCCCTCAGGGCAACTCCCGGCATTGGCTTCCTGGCCGGGCCGGTTTCTTCCCAGATGGGCGAGGTGTCACAGCCGCGGCAGTGAAAACGCCGGCTCTGGCCTGTGCACGCCACGTGGTCGGTAGCCCAGCGCCTCGGCATGGCCGGCCATGTCAGCGAGGTACCAGATGATGGCCAGCCACATCTCGGTGCCCTGCAATGTCGGCAAGTGCTGCACGCCGCTCTCCGGCGAAGCGCTGAAGGACATGCCCTCGCCGGGGTGCCACCAGGTGATCGCCTGCTCCAGTTGGCGCGTGGCCCACGCTTTCCCGTCGCCGGCACGGTACGTGGTTTGCTTCGAGGCCAGCCACAGCGGATGGACCACGTCCAGCACGTTGCAGGCATTCTGGCTGCCTGCGGCGAAGTACCGTGGATCGGCTCCGTGTTCCAGGACCGTGTCCACGAGGTTCTCCACGTGCGGAACAGGGAGGCCAAACTGGGCGAACGTGCCTCTGGTGAGCCGGTAGTAGCCGTTCACCACTTTGAGGCGGGTGTCATGTGCCGGCGTTCCCCAGGTTCCACTGGCTGGATTCACCCGGGCCAGCAGCCAGCCGAACAAGGCCTCCACGGACCCGGCGCTGTGGGGGTTGACCCCGCTGAGCGAGTCCAGTCGGCTGGATCCGGTGGCCGCGGCAGCCAGGCGGTGCTGCCGGGCAAGGTTCCAGTAAGCCGCTGTTCCCCACGCATCCACCCATGCCCCGGACTCCCACGCTTCCTTGCGCCACGGCAGGGCCTCCAGTGCCGACACCAACTCAGCGGCGCCCGTGTTCGCGACGGCGTGGATGGGGTGCGAGAAACCGCTGCCCAGAAGGTCCAAGGCGTAGCCGACGGACAGCACGTGATAAGTGGCCGGGCCCTTTCCGAACTCAAGGGAGGCGTCCGGTTGTGTCCCGAATTCGGGAACCAGCCCTGTCACCGGATCCTGCAGCCCGGCCAGTCGACGGGCCTGTTCGGAAGCCGGCAGTTGTGGGGGCGCTGAGCCGAGCAGCAAGTCCGCGATCTCCACGGCATCGCACTGGGCGCGTACCGTACGGGCAGCACCCGGCCGGTCAACGAAATACCCGTCGTCCTCGCCTACCCAGCACCGGGCCAGCACGTCCGTCGCCTGGGCGCGTGCCGCGTCAGCGAACGCTGCGAGCCTGGACCGGAGGCCGCCGTCGTTGGCGCTGCCGGGTACCAAACCAGCCTCCGGACCTGCGACGACAGAGACCAAACCAGCCTCCGGACCCGCAACGACAGAGACCAAACCAGCGTCCCGACCCGCGATGACCGGTACCAAACCATCGTCCGGACCCGCAACGGCAGGGACCAAACCAGCCTCCGGACGCGTGCTCGCAGAGGAACCTGCCACACCATCCCGCCGGTCCCGCAGCTGCCGGGCCGGATTCCCGCCCACCACGGACCACTCCGGCACGTCCTTGGTCACCACGGCCCCTGCTGCGAGGACTGCGTGCGATCCCACGGTGACGCCGTCCAGCACCACCACGTTGGAACCGATCCAGACGTCGTCCCCGATCACGATGCCCCTGCTGCTGAGCGGCTGCCTGAAGACTGATTGGGCCGGGTCCATGGAGTGGTTGAAGCCAAGGATGGAGGTATGCGCGCCGATCCGCACGGCATCGCCCATGGTCACGGCACCCCGCACCACCGTGAAGGCGTTGATGGTGCAGTTCTCCCCCATGGACACCTCGCCCGTGACGTAGGCGTGGGCGGCAACATACGAATCCGGGCCGATGACGAACGTCTCCGCGTCTACATTGGCAAGCGGGGACAGGAATGCACGCTCCCCGATGGTCACGCCGTCGCGTTGGGCCAAGGCCTTCTGGTGCTCGATTTGTGCTTGGTGTTCCTCCGCTGAGGCGTTGTTCCAGAAGGTCCAGGGCGAGTAGTCGTAACTGAGCGCATGCATCCCCTCATTGTTGGTGGACGCCCAGGAAGGGTCAACGAACCAGTGCGCAATCGATCATTATCGGTCACCTAGATGTACCTGGTGGTGGAATTCCGCACGGCCAGTCCCGGCAGCAGGGACAAGTGCTGGACGGGCAACTCACCGCCGTCGGCGAGGCTCTGCACCCGCGACTGGAGGAGGCGCATCGCCGCGGCGCCCACCGCCTGCTTGGGAGGTGCGACGGCGGTCAACGGCACCATGGAAAACGCGGCCACTTCGTCGTCGTACGCCACGATGGAGAGGTCTTCGGGGACCCGGAGTCCGCGGGCAGTAGCCAGTTCCACCAAGCGGGAAGCGTGGGCGTCCACGTGCACAATGGCGGCACGGGTTCCCGCGGCAAGGCAGTCGTCGAGGAACAGGTTGAGGACCACATCCGCACCAGCCGGGTCCCTGCCAAGGTCCGGCAGCGCGCGGAAGGGTGCATCGCCGTCGAGCCCCAGCGCCTCCACGGTGTCCCGGTATCCGGACGTGAGGAAGGCCGCCGTCGGGGTTTCCTTGCGGAGGGCGAGGCCGATTGACCGGTGACCCAAGGCGGCGAGGTGGCGGACTGCCACCACGCCACCGTAGGCATGATCGGTGCGGACGGTGTCGTATTCACGGGCCGTCTGGGGGTAGGTGATGGACCGTTCCATGAGGACCACCGGAACCTCCAGCGAGTCCAACCACGCTCCGGTGTCCGTGGCTGTGGGTTCGTAGGTGCTGGTGGCCACCACGACGCCGCGGACGCCCAGGCCCACCAGGCGCCGCACCCGCTCCTGCTCGGTTTCCCGGTCATAGTGGGTGACGCCGAGCACCAGCCGCGTGCCCAGTTGGGCTGCGACGCTCTCCGCGCCGGCAATCACCTTGGCGTAGTAATAGTCCGACGTCGGTACCACCAGCCCGGTGATGGAACCATCCGCCGGGGTGGCCAAGCGGCCCGGCAAGGTTGCCCCGCCGTGGACACGGACCAACAATCCGGCGGCGGCGAGGTTGTTGATGGCACGCCTGGCCGTGATCTCGGAGATGCCCAGCTCCCTGGCGAGGGCAGTGGTGACCACGCGGCCATCGCGCCGGGCGAGGGTGAGGATGCGCTGGTCGCGTTCGGCAGCAAGCATGGGGCGATCATAACTGATCGAATATGACCGTTTGAATGGCGGGGGCTAGGCAGCGTGGGCTAGTACTCGCCCTTGATCACGAAGAACGAGCCACGGATTTCGCCGGCCAGCTTGGACTTCTGCCGTGCGAACTTGAAGTTGGCAGCCAGTTCTTCCGGCACCTCCATGCCCTGGGAGAGCTTGAAGCCGACGGCCCGCTTGGAACCTTCTTCGAGGCCGTAGAGCACGTTGATGGACAGCCCGGATTCGTAGAACACATAGGTCCAGCGGGTGCCCTCCACCTCGAACGAGGTCACTTCCAACGGCCGCGACTGGATCACGAGGTCCCGCTCCTTGAGCACCCGGTTCACGTAGTCAACGATCTCCGGCGACTCCTCGGCAGGCACCACGGTAAAGACGTGGTCGTACTTGTTCTTGAAGTACCGTGCTTCGTTTGCCCTCAGTCCTGCCAAGGCGTCTACTACGGGAGATGATTCCAGCCCGACGGTGGAAACGTCCTGGAAGTCTACGGTGTACGGCATGTGTCCTCCTGGGTTGTGAATTTTCTGTGTTGGCTTCACCCTACGTCCGCTGCCCACGGGCCGGCTTCTTGAATCCTGCTCGGGTTTTGCGCCCGACGACGTGACAGGAGGGCGCTCCCGCCGACGGGTATCATCAGCAAGGAATCCTAGAGAAGCTTGGGGGACAGACGTAGATGGCGCATGGACAGGGACAGCTCGCATTCACGGACGAGGTCAGCCGGGACCTGACCTTGCGTGAATATGGCCTCGACCCGTCATTGGATTCACCCCTTCTTCCCAACGCGGCCGTACTCAGCGCGCTGCAGAACCTCGTCCGGCTCGCCACGGAACTGTGCGGCGCCCCATTCGGCGTGGTCAACATCATCAGCGCCGAGTACCAGCACCAGGTGGGTGCGTGGGGCGTGGACCCGGGCGTCTGCTCCCGCGAGGATTCCATGTGCGCCAAGGTCTTCCTCTCGCGCGAAAAAACGGTGGTTCCGGACGCCAGCCTGGACCCCCGCTTCGCGGACAGTCCCTTTGTCACAGGCGAGATCGGCAACGTCCGCTTCTACGCGTCCGTTCCTCTCCAAACCGACTCAGGCTTCGTCCCCGGCACGCTCTGTGTCTTCTCCGACAAGCCCCAGGAGCTTCGACCTGAACAAGTGGGCATGCTCGAGGTCCTGGCCCGCCAAGTGGTGGAACTGCTCGAACTCCAGCACCGGACCGCCCAACTGGACCGCACGTACGCCGAGTTGCGGGACAGCAACGCCAAGCTCGCCGGTTTCGCGGGCCGGGTCAGCCACGACCTCCGGATTCCGCTGACCACCATCCTGGGGTACGTGGAACTCGTGGAGGACGATCCCGATGTCCAGACCGGCACCAGCACGGCCAAGTACCTGGACAAGATCGGCGCAAGCGGCCGCCGGATGCTCGCGATGCTGGAGGACGTGCTGAGCTACTCCCGCGTCGGCGGGGGCATCCAGCCGTCATACTCCTCGCTCAGGGAGGTGGCCGGTGAGGTTTCGCGGGACCTCGGAATCGACGACGACGGCATTCTGGACGTCCAGGACCTGGCCGTTTACGCCGATCGCGGACAACTCCGGACCTTGCTCCAGAACCTGCTGACGAACGCCATGAACTACCGCAGCCCGGAGCGCGAACTCAGCATCAGCATCGGCGGGGTTGCCAATTACCACGGCGCCACGGTCTACGTGGCGGACAACGGCAAGGGCATTGCCCCCGAGGATCGCGCCAAAGTCCTGGAACCGTTGGTGCGGCTCCGGAGGCCGGGCGACGGTTCCGGCTCTGGACTCGGCTTGGCCACGTGCAGCAGCATCGCCAAAGCCCATGGCGGGGACCTCACGCTCTCGGAAACCCCCGGCGGGGGACTCACGGTGGCGGTCAGCTTCCCGGCTGGACTCTAGCGGGACACCGGCGGGTCAACCCACGACGCCGGGCCAACGCCCCAGCGCGCGGCACCGCGGCGACTCAATCCACGACGCCGGGCCAACACTCCGCCGCGCGCGGCACCGCCGCGAGTCAGCCCACGACGACGGGCCAACGCCCCAGCGCGCGGCACCACGGCGACTCAATCCGCGACGGCGGGTCAACGCCCCCCGGGGCGTTGACCCGCGGCGACTCAACCCACGACGGCGACCTCCCGCCGTCGTGCCTTCACAAACTGGCAGTCCGGGCTGCTGCGGGCTTACCGCTGGTTGTCATTGCCCTTGTCCTTGGGCGTCTTTTTGTCGCCTTTGCTGTCGCTCTTGCCGTCACTCTTGACGGTTGCCAGGTCCCTGCCGCTGGCTCCGCCCGTCGGACCGGAAGTAGTGCGCGGAGCCGGGGCTGGCTCCTCCGGCAGGTTGGCGTGGACGGGCTGGACGGGTTCCTGCACGAGCTCGACGTTGGCTGCAGGCACCGCTTCTGCCGGGACGGTGTTGACCGGACCCACGGGAATGCTCGGCTGGCGCTCAGTGACGGAAATGCCCGGATCAGCTGTCCGTGAAGGCTCGGGTGTCCCGGTGACGGCACCTCCCTGAAGGACGAGTGCCAGGGCTACGGGGATCCCGGCGGCGGCTACGGCCACGCCCCCAAGGAGTTTGCGCCTGGACTTCCGGGGCGCCTTTGTCCCGGGAAGGGCACGAGGTGCATGGGTGGGCACCGGCGGAAGGAGGGCCGTCCGGCCGGCCGCAAACCTACGCCGGGGACTGGTCAGGACCGCCTCCACCTCGGCTGCCTTGGGACGCCGCCCGGGGTCCATGTCAGTCATGGCGCGCAGGAGCGTGCGGAGCTTCTCCGGAACACCCAGGGGAACTTCCGGCGCACGGTGGAGCCTTGCGGCGGCGCTTTCCACTGGTGTCCCGGGGTACTCCGCCTTGCCGGTGAGGCATTCCAGCAACACCAATCCGAGCGAGTAGATGTCGCTCGCCGGAGTCAGATGGAGGCCTTGTGCCTGTTCGGGGCTGAGGTATTGGGCTGTTCCCACGGTGAATCCGGTTGCGGTCAGGCGGCTTTCCGACATGACCAGCGCTACGCCGAAGTCGGCCAGTTTCACGG
Organism: Paenarthrobacter sp. NPDC089714; assembly: GCF_044748905.1. Classification (NCBI taxonomy): domain Bacteria; kingdom Bacillati; phylum Actinomycetota; class Actinomycetes; order Micrococcales; family Micrococcaceae; genus Paenarthrobacter; species Paenarthrobacter sp. NPDC089714. The sequence continues at coordinate 189,812 of NZ_JBIVGX010000004.1, read as the reverse complement.
ACCGTGCGGTGCCGGAGCCCTCCGAAACCAGGATGTTCGCCGGCTTGATGTCGCGGTGGATCACGCCTTGCCGATGAACCTGCGCCAAGGCACCGGCCAGCCGCGAACCAATGGCCCAGACATCGCTGACCTTCATGGCGCCTTCGGCCAAGGTGGCGCGCAGGTCCCGGCCTTCTGCGAGCTCCATGCCCAGGTAGGCCCGCTCGTCGTTGTTGCGGGCATCTACTCCGGCGTCGAAGGCGCGGACCAGCCCCGGGTGGTCGAAGGCTGCGAGCAGCCTCATCTCCGTCTGCTGGCGCGTCCGGAAGGATTCGTCACCGGAACCGGGCAGGAACAGCTTGACTGCCACGTCCCGCCCGAGCCGCACGTCCTGGGCCCGGTACACGGTGGACATCGCACCACGGCCCAGGACCTGGCCCAACTGGTAACGCCCACCCAGTAATTCTTCACCGGAGCCGGATACCACGGCTTCGTCGTTAGTGCCCACCAATTGCCACGCCCTCCGGGCGCACCTGGGTGCCTTGGACCTGCCAACTGTCCACCGCTACCAGGCAACGCCGTCGATCAAACTTTCACGGTAGCCGCTCGGGCCAACCTTCAGTGGTCAACGCCGTGCGGCTCGAGCAAATCCTGCGTCAGAACAGCATCATCCGGTTTCTCCAGATTGGTAATCAGGATACTTACTAATGCCGGAGGAGGGCAACCTGCCGGACACGCTCCTGCACCTACAGGGCCACTCGCAAGCCATCAACCGCGGCGCGCAGGCTGCCGATCCCGCGATCAGCGACAACTGGTGCGCCAAACTGAACGACCACCGCGTCAAGGAAGGCTTCGCATGGCCGTGGATGACGGAGGCGGGAGCACGGTTGGCGTTTGGTACCGACTCCCCCACGTCACCCCACGCACCGCTGCCCAACATGTACGTCGCCACCACCCGGGCCTCTGCTTTGGACAGTTCGGCGGGCACCAACGTCCCGGAGTTCGCGCTGCCCCTGGCTGAGTCGATCGAGCACGCCACCCGGGATTCCGCGTGGACGTGCGGCGCTGAGCATGAGGTGGGACGGCTGGCGGCCGGACTTTATGCCGACTTCGTCGTCCTGGACACCGACGTCTTCAGTGCCGGGAGCCCCACCGCCCTGCTGGAGGCCAAGGTACTCCGGACCGTAGTAGGCGGGAAGACGGTGTACCAGGAAGGACGCTAAGTCTTGGAGGGCATCAGCCTGCCCTTCCTGATGGGGTTGGCAGCGCTCAAATTGCTCCATGTGGCGCAGGAAACTGCGGCAGACGTGGAGGCAAGGCAAAATGGAAGGCATGACCCTCACAACTTTTGCCCTCGTCCGCCATGGCCAGACCGACTGGAACGCCGAGCGCAGGTTGCAGGGAGCCACAGACATTCCCCTCAACGGGATCGGCCGGCAGCAGGCCCGCGACGCCGTCGACGTCCTGTCCGGCTACGAGTGGGACACGATTGTTTCCTCGCCGCTGAGCCGGGCAGCCGAGACCGCCGACCTGATCGCGGAAGGACTCGGCTTGACGGTGGCACGCCGCGTTCCCGAGCTGATCGAGCGCAGTTTCGGGCCCGCCGAAGGCCTCCAGGCCGGACCTGAACTGGAGGCACTGCGCATCCCCGGAGGCTTCCGCGGTGGCGAGAGTGACCACGACGCCGCAACACGCGGAACGGCGGCCCTCGAAGAGCTGGCCCGCGAGTTCACAGGCCAGCGTGTGCTGGTGGTCAGCCACGGGACGTTGATCCGGCTCACCCTCAACCGCGCCATCGGCCGCACCCTGGACAGCGTCCAGAACGCGGCGCTGAACCTGGCACACCACCACCCGGTGGAGGGTTGGGAGCTTGAGTTCTACAACGGCGAGCGCCTCACCGCAGAGGTTGCCGGCTAGGCGTCCTTCGGCCGGGATTCAGCCTGCCTGCAGGCGGCTGCGGAGCTTATCGGCATAGTCCTCGTAGGCTGCAGCGATCTCCTCAAGATCCACCGTCAGCGGGAAGTCGATCACGGGCTGGTGCTCGGCCATGAAGTTGGCGGTTTCCTCCACCACGGCCTGCTGGTCGAAGCCGTCCAAGCCAATTTCGGCGAGGAAGTCCGGGGTGACCCGCACCACGGATTCACCCGACTGCCCCTCGGCGGCCCAGCGCACTGCGTATTCGTCCTGGTTCACACGTTCAATGTCGAAAGACTTCTCCATAGGAGCAGCCTACGCGGTCAAAAGAGCACGACGGCGGGGCTGCCGCCGTCGTGCTTATCGCTTTCGTCAGTCACTGCCAGGCCCCAAGTGACGGCGCACCCCGACCGCAACACCCGGCATGACCGCTATCTCCGCGGCGGCTGCCGCCGCTGACCGGCTGGCACGACGTCAGACTTCGGGGCGCCGTTCCACGATGGTGTCCGGGGCGGTGCGCCGCTCCACCACGGTATGGCGGGTCCTGCTGGACATGACGATGGAGATGATGAGGCCCAGGACTCCAACGGCCATCAGGATGTAGCCGATCAGGACTTGGTCGATGAAGGGGATCAGCCCTGGCGTCAGGGCAAAGGCCAGGATCGCTCCGATGGCTATCAGGGCTATGGAAGAACCTATTCTCATGATGTGCTCCTCTGTGTGGCGTTCGGCCCAAGGGGGAACCACTGGCCGACCGGACATGATCAGCCTACTTATCACTTTGTGATGACGCCAGCCTTTGCGCTCCGGCGGGACCGCACCGGTTCACGCCAATCGCACACCTACCCCAGGGTGCGCCGAGCGGGAACGGGTGCGCCGGGCGGAAACTGATGCACGCGCCGTGCGCTCCGGCGGGACCGCACCGGTTCACGCCAATCGCACACCTACCCCAGAGTGCGCAGGGCGGGAACGGGTGCGTCGCCAGCCCGGGACGGGTGCGTGAGGCGGGAACGGGTGCATCCGTCAGCGACCGTATTTCGCGGCGAAGCGGGCGATCGCTTCCTCGGGGGTCGGTACGGTTCCGAAGACTTCGGCTTGGCGTTCGGTTTGGGCAACGTAGCGGCCGGTCTCGAACCATGCGGACATGCTCGCCATATCTCCCACCAGCGGCGCGAATCGGGACGTGACCTTGCCCGCGAACTGGAGTATCGGCGTCGGAATGGACGCGACTTTGATGTCGCGGGTGCCTGGCTCCTTGGCGGTGCCGTCCGGCGACGTCGCCGAATTGTCCGGCGACTTTGCGGTGTGCCTGGACAACATCTTCGCTGCCTCAAGCATGCTTACGGGCCTGGCCCACCCGATGTCGATGCGCTCCCCGTCGGCGGTATCGGCGTCGACTGCCGCGGCGAGGTACTGCGCGAGGTCGCTGGTCAGGACGAAGGTCAGCGGAACGTCCTTCCGGCCGAACCACATAATGCGCCCCTTCTGGAAGGGATCGCCACGCATTCCGACGATCTGGTCGAAGAAGGCCCCCGGCCGCAGCGCGACAAAGGGGACGCCCAGCTCCTGCAACTTGTCCTCGGCGAGTTTCTTGTGCCAGAAGTGCGGAACCTGCGGGGTTTGATCGCTGGTGAGGATGCTGATCAGGACGAACCGGCGGACTCCGGCGTGGTTCGCTGCAACGGCCAGGTTGTTGTTGCCGAAAGTGTCGATCGCCTCGGCGTTCTTGTCATTCCGGGTGTAGCCGGCAGCCGTCGAGATCACGGCATCCACGCCGGTCATCGCCTGGATGAGCGAACCGACGTCGAGCATGTCGCCGCGGGCGATCTCGACTCCCTTGGCCTGAAGCTTGGACGGATCCGACGCGTCGCGCACCAGCGCGCGGACCGGCTTGCCGTGTGTGAGCAACTGATCCACCACCTGGCCACCCAGGTATCCTGTGGCACCAACAACGAGGACGGGTTTTTCTCCAGCCATGGCTCCTCCTGGAATCGATGCTTCCAGAACACGGGAGTGGTGTACAGGTACGGCGGCGCCTTGTACGCAAAGCACAGAAAGTACGGGTAGCGTCGGGCTTAGTCCAGCCTGTCCGAACGCAAAGGAGCTGACATGGCGAGAATCGAGGATTACGCACTCATTGGCGACCTCCACACCGCTGCCCTGGTGGGCCGCAACGGATCCATCGACTGGATGTGCCTCCCCCGGTTCGATTCGCCCGCGTGCTTTGCCGGGCTGCTCGCCGATCCGGAAGCGGGCCGGTGGCTCGTAGCCCCGGCCAACCCCGACCCCGCGAACGGCGGCAACTGCACCCGGAGGCAGTACCGGGAGGACACCCTGGTACTGGAGACGGAATGGGACGTGGAGGGCGGCAGTGTCCGCGTCATCGACTTCATGCCCGTGCGCGACGACGCCGTGGACCTGGTCCGGATCGTCGAAGGGATCAGCGGCGAAGTAGACATGAAGATGGAGCTGGTGCTCCGGTTCGACTACGGCCGGGTGGTGCCCTGGGTACGCAAACACGGCCAAGGGATCAGCGCCGTGGCGGGGCCGGACTCCGCCTACATCACCACGCACGCGCCCTTGGAAGGACGCGACAACCGCACCGTCAGCGAATTCACCGTCAAGGCCGGTCAGCGGGTCCCGTTCGTGCTGCGTTGGGCGCCCAGCCACGAGCCTGAACCGCGGCGCATCGACCCCGCGCGGGCGCTCGCCAACACCACCACCTTCTGGCGCGAGTGGATCGACCGCAGCGAAATCACCGGAACATACAAGGAGCCGGTGGAGCGGTCACTGATCACGCTCAAGGCCCTGACCTACGCCCCCACCGGAGGGATCGTCGCGGCAGCAACAACCTCCTTGCCGGAGCAACTCGGCGGCTCCAGGAACTGGGACTACCGCTACTGCTGGCTGCGGGATGCCACCTTGACACTGCAGTCGTTGCTCGCCGCCGGATACACCGAAGAGGCCTCGGCGTGGCGGGACTGGCTGCTGCGAGCGATCGCCGGAGATCCTGCCGACCTGCAGATTGTGTACGGGCTCGACGGCGCCAGGCGGCTTCCCGAAATGGACCTGCCTTGGTTGGGTGGTTACGAAGGCTCAGCGCCGGTACGCATTGGCAACGCCGCCGCGCCGCAATTGCAGTTGGACGTGTGGGGCGAAGTCCTGGACGGCCTTTCCCTGACACGGGCGGCTTCGCCTGCAGGGACGGTGGACAGTTCGTGGGACATCCAGGTAGCGCTCATGGAATACCTCGAAGGTGCGTGGGACCAGCCCGATAACGGGCTCTGGGAAATGCGCGGACCACGGAGGCATTTCACGCATTCCAAGGTCATGGCCTGGGTGGCCGCGGACCGGATGGTCAAAGCCGTACGCAAGTCGGGGCTGCCGGGTCCTGGAGACCGCTGGGCCGATCTGAGATCCACCATCCATACAGAGGTCATGACCAAGGGTTTCAACGAGGACCTCAACACGTTCGTCCAGTCCTACGGAAGCAAGGAACTGGATGCGAGCCTGCTCCTCATCCCCCGCGTCGGTTTCTTGCCGCACCACCACTCCAGGGTGGTTGGCACAGTGGAAGCCGTCCAGGAACGGCTCACGGAAGACGGGCTGGTCCTCCGCTACCGGACCGAGTCCGGGCACGACGGCCTGCCCGGCGACGAGGGGGTGTTCCTGGCGTGCTCGTTCTGGATGGTGGACGCGTTGCTGGGCATCGGCAAACGGAGCGAGGCGACGTCACTGTTCGAACGGCTCTTGTCTTTGCGGAACGACGTTGGACTGCTCAGCGAGGAATGGGACCCGCGTACTCAACGGCAGCTCGGCAATACGCCCCAGGCCTTCAGCCATTTCCCACTGATCCACTGTGCGTTGCAGCTCCACCACGGGCAGGCCCCCGGGAGTGACACGCCTATCGGGGGCCACGGTGGCGACGCGGAGATGTCCAGGAACGCAGCGCCGACGCCGGGCAAGCAAACGGCGCAGGGCTGAGCAGGCGCCGGGTCGGGTACGGCATACGGGACACGTGAGGTGAGCGCGTGCGTTGTTCGCCTGCCCGCGAGGCCGAGTGGCACCGTGGTGCGGCTGCCCGCGGGGCCGGGTCCCGCCGTCGCGCGTCTACGCTCGGGGCCGAGTGGCACCGTGGTGCGGCTGCCCCGGAGCCGGGTCCCGCCGTCGCGCGTCTACGCTCGGGGCCGAGTGGCACCGTGGTGCGGCTGCCCGCGGGGCCGGGTCCCGCCGTCGTACGTTTGCCGCGGTCAGCTTTCTGTCTTCTGGTCGTCGGGATCCGGAGCCTCGGCTCTTTGCTTGGCCTCCTCCAGGTGCTGGTCCAGTTTCCGCTCGGCCTCGCGCCGGCGCTGGCCGACGGTGCGCATTTGCTGGGTGGTGGGCGAACCGGCGTCGCTATCCTGCCATTGCCGGTCGTCCCCCGAGGCTGAGGGCTTCTCGATGTGGTCTTGGCCCATAGGAAAATCGTCCCATTCATGGCGGCGACGCAACACCCCCGGCTCTTGGGCGCCGCAGGATCGGCGGGTAGCGTGAGCCCTGAATGAGCGATTCCACCAGCCACCTTGCCTGCAGCTTCACGGCGAAACCCCAGGAGCAGTCGAATGAGCAGAGCCCACCGGACGCACAGCGATGAGTCAAACGCCGCCGTCGAGCTGAATCCCCTGTTCAGCAGGCCGGGCGAGTCCACCCTCTTCCCCCGTTTCGCCATGCCGGACGGCGAATCCCTTCCCGGAACGGCCTATCAGGTGGTCCACGACGAGGCGATGCTGGACGGGAATTCCCGGCTGAACCTGGCCACGTTCGTGGGCACGTGGATGGAACCCGAGGCGTCCAGGCTCTACGCGGAGACCGTGGACAAGAACATGATCGACAAGGACGAGTACCCGCAAACAGCCCAAATCGAGACGCGGTGCTGGCGGATGCTCGCTGGGCTGTGGAACGCGCCCGATCCGGCGAAGGCCATGGGCACGTCCACCATCGGATCGTCTGAGGCGTGCATGCTGGGTGGCCTCGCCATGAAGCGGCGATGGCAACACCAGCGCAAGGCCGCCGGCCTGGCCGTGGACAAGCCGAACCTGGTGCTGAGCTCGGCCGTCCAAGTGTGCTGGGAAAAGTTCTGCAACTACTGGGATGTGGAACCGCGGTTTGTGCCCGTCTCCAAGGACCATCCGATGCTGGACGGCCATGACCTGGACGAGTACGTGGACGAGAACACCATTGGTGTCGTCGCCATTATGGGTGTCACGTACACCGGCGTGTACGAACCCGTGCATGCCATTTCGGCCGCCTTGGACCAGATCCAGGAACGGCGGGGGCTGGACGTGCCCATCCATGTGGACGGCGCATCGGGGGCCATGGTGGCGCCGTTCCTGCAACCCGAGACGGTCTGGGATTTCCGGCTGCCGAGGGTGGCATCCATTAACACGTCCGGGCACAAGTACGGGCTGGTTTATCCCGGACTGGGGTGGGTTGTGTGGCGGGACGCCGAGGCGCTGCCCGCGGACCTGGTCTTCCACGTCAGTTACCTTGGCGGCGACATGCCCACCTTCGCCCTGAACTTCTCCCGCCCAGGCGCCCAAGTGTTGCTGCAGTACTACCTCTTCCTCCGTTTGGGTTTCGCGGGGTACAAGTCGGTCCAGTCCACATCGCGGGATGTCGCTATGTACCTTTCCAGCGAAATCGGAGCCATGGACGCTTTCACGCTGTGGAGCGACGGGTCCGACATCCCTGTTTTCGCCTGGCAACTCGCTGACGGCCACACCAAAAACTGGAACCTGCACCACCTGTCCGAGCGCCTCCGGATGAACGGCTGGCTGGTTCCGGCCTATCCGCTGCCCGACGACCTCAGTAACGTGACCGTCCAAAGGATCGTTGTCCGTAACGGCTTCACCCGCGACCTCGCCTCCAGCTTCCTCGCCGACCTCACCAAGGAAGTGGAGTACCTTGACCAGCTCACCGCGCCGATGCCGTCGGACGGGGCGGCCCAGGCGTTCCATCACTGATCTCTACTTCACCACGGATGTCTTCAGAGAGAGGGGTACAGGATGTGCCGGCTCTTTGGCCTGCATGCAGGTTCGCGTCCCGTGCGCGCCACCTTTTGGCTCCTGGACGCGCCGGACAGCCTGTCCGTCCAGAGCAGACGCGAACCCGACGGAGCAGGAATTGGGACCTTTGCGCCTGATGGTTCGCCAAAAGTCACCAAGCGACCCCTCGCGGCGTGGGAGGACCACGCGTTTGCCCGGGATGCACGGGTCCTCCGGAGCACCACCTTCCTGGCCCACGTCCGCTACGCCAGCACCGGCGCGCTCACGGTGGCCAACACGCACCCGTTCGAACGGGATGGGCGGCTGTTTGCCCACAACGGCGCGTTCTCCGGCTTGGCGGCGCTCGACGGTCGGCTGCGCTCGCTGGAGGTCATGGACCTGGTGCAAGGCCAGACGGACAGTGAACGGTTCTTCGCACTCATCACCGCAGAGGTACGGTGCAACGGTGGCGACGTTACGGCCGGGATAGCCCGGGCTGTCAGCTGGATCGCGGCCGAACTGCCGGTGTTCAGCCTCAACTTCATCCTGACCACGGCGACGGACGTCTGGGCTTTGCGATATCCGGCGACGCACGGGCTTTACATGCTTCGGAGGGATCCCGTCACGCCCGCTCCGGCCGCTCCCTTGGACGTCCGAAGCAAACGGATCCACTCGCGGAGCACGGAACTCGCCGGCTCACCGCACGTCCTCTTCGCTACAGAACCCATGGATCACAACCCTGGCTGGCGGCCCCTGGAATCCGGCGAACTGGTGCATGTTGGCCCCGCTCTCACGGTGGCATCCACGTTCCCCTTCCCGGCTGCTCCGGCACATCAGCTCACGCTCGCAGACCTCGACCCTGCAGCCGCGGAGTCGCAGCGTCCCTGAGGGTTTTCCACATAGGCGTTGTGGGTTGTTCTGTGGGTGTGGGGGTGGTGTCAGGGTTGGTTTATGGGAATCGGTGGTGGGTTTGAGGCGGTAGAGGTGGCGGAGCCGGGTTCCGGTGCCGTCTCGGATGTCGCCGGGCTGCTGCTTGATGCCAAGGGTGTGACGGAAAAGATTCCGGGTAACTCGGAGCAGCACCGGCCGGGGATACCGGCACCCTCCGCACGGGCCTGCCCTGAGCCTGTCCAGGACGCCGTGGGTGGTGCCCTGGATGACCCTTTGAGTGATGCTTTGGATGATGGGGCTGCGGCCCTTGAGGCCCTGCGGGATACGGCCCTGCCGGCAGCGCGGATGTTCGATGTCGGCGAAGCGGCGGATTTCGCCGACCGCATCGAGGACCTCGCCCGCAACCTCGAGTACCTGCAAATCGTCGCCGCCCAAGCCGTGGAACGAACCCGCGAAGAAGCCAAACACGCCCGCACCGCATCCGCGTCCACGGACGGCAGCCCCGGATGGCGGACCGGCTGGACCGAGAACGACGCACCCGCCGGTCAAGGCCGTCAAACCGCCGGGAGCGCGGCCCAGGGTTCTGTTCTTGATGACGGGTACCGGAACGCCGCGGAGTTCCTTCGCGCAAGGTTGCGGATCGAGATCCGCGAAGCCCGACGCCGCCTGTCCCAAGCCGCGGCCCTCCTGCCCACCACCACCCTCACCGGCGAACCCCTCCCACCCCGACACACCGAACTGGCCCAAGCCCTGGCCACGGCACTCATCCCCTCCCGCACCGCGACCATCATCACCGGCGCCCTGGACCAGGCAGCACTCATCGCCCACCCCGAGACCCTAACCGCCATGGAACACGCCCTGACCCGCACCGGAATCGAAACCGACCCCGACTTCGTCAGCAAAACCGCCCGCCGCTGGATCAACCGGATCGACCAAGACGGCCCCGAACCCAGCGAAGAAGAACTCCGAACCCTCCAAGGCGCCTTCATCCGCAAACCCCGACGCGGACTCCACCACATCGAAATCTTCGCCACCACCGAACAATACGAAACCCTCACCACCCTCATGAACACCGCCACCAACCCCCGCCTCACCACCACCACCACGGATGACAGCACCCAAGCAACCCCAGCCCCACCCCAAGAAACCACCACCACAACACCCGCAACCACCCACCACGCCGGACAACCCGGACAGGGCGGACAGGGCGGGCAACCCGGACAGGGCGGACAGGGCGGGCAGGGCGGGCAGGGCGGGCAGGGCGGGCAGGTCCTGGAACTGGACCGCCGCTCACGAGCCCAGAAACTCCTCGACGGCCTCGTCGGCGGCTGCGCACTGGCCCTGAAAACAGGCCGCCTCCCAGCCAACGGCGGCCTCAAACCCCAACTCACCGCCTACATCAACGCCCACGAACTCCTCCCCCAACTCCAAACCAACCCCACCAACCCCGCACCCGACACCACCAGCACCACCCGTACCAACCCAGGCACCACCGGCCCGGGCAGCGCCCCCAGCAACCACACCGCACCCGGCACCACCAGCAACACCGTCACCAGGCCCGGCACCACCGGCACCACCGGCAAGGCACTCAGCAGCGCATCAGCCACCTTCGCCGGCCCGATCCACCCCAGCACCCTCCGCAAAATCGCCTGCGACGCCGACATCCTCCCCGTCCTGCTCGGCAGCGACGGACAAATCCTGGACATCGGCCGGACAACCCGGATCTTCCCACCCGAAATCCGCAAAGCCCTCAACGCCCGCGACCAAGGCTGCGCCTTCCCCGACTGCACCATGCCCGCACCCTGGTGCGAAGCCCACCACATCACCTACTGGTCACACGGCGGACCCACCAGCGTCGACAACGGCGTCCTGCTCTGCTCACACCACCACCACCTCATCCACAAAGAACAATGGAAAATCACCACCACCAACGGCATCCCCTGGTTCACCCCACCACCACACCTCGACCCCACCCAAAAACCCCGACGAAACCACCACCACACGTCTCACCGCACCTAAGGAAAAGGACGCGGGGTTTTATCCATGGCGCCGGCTGTCGGTTCCAACCCTGTCCGCGCACACGCGCCACTGTCGAGACCAACAAACGCAAGACCAACAAAACCAAGAAGCGCCCGCCGGCGAGTAACCGCCGTCGGACGCTTCCTGAATCGACCACATGCGGCGTAGACAACCGCCGAGAAGACAACCCCTACTCGCACCAAAAGAATGGAGCAGTCATCAATACGAGCTCAATCCCTACCGCGAATTTGGCCATCCCGTGTATGACTCCGCCAGGTACGCCTTCGCGTGCTCGGACGACACCACGGAGTGGAGCTCACCAAGCTGTCGGGCGCGGTCGAAGTCGTCGGCGCCAGGCACCGTGTGCAGCATGGAAGTCATCCAGTAGGAGAAGTGCTGGGCCTTCCAGACCCTGTCCAGCGCTCGGTCGCTATAGGAGTCCAGCAACAGGGTGGAACCGGTGGAGTAGAAGGAGTCGAGCCCCTCAAAGAGCACCTTGACGTCGTGAATGGCGAGGTTGAGCCCCTTCGCGCCGGTGGGCGGGACGGTGTGGGCGGCGTCTCCGGCCAGGAAGAGGTTGCCGTGGCGCATGGGTGTGTGCACAAAGCTCCGGAACGGCAGCACCATCTTCTCCAGGACCGGCCCCTCCTTGAGTTCGAAACCGTTACCGTTGACGCGCTTGCGGAACTCGGACCAGATGCGTTCGTCGTCCCACTCGTTCACGTTTTCCTTGGGATCGCACTGGAAGTACATCCGCTGGACGGTTTCGGTGCGTTGCGAGATGAGGGCGAAGCCGTGCTCGGAGTTGGCGTAGATGAGCTCGTCGGCGCTATGGGGTGCTTCGGCGAGGATCCCGAACCAGGCAAAAGGGTACTCGTGGAAGAACCACTTGCGGTTGGCCTCGGGAATCTGGAACCGGCAGTGGCTGCGTGATCCGTCGGCACCGACCAGGAAGTCGGCAGTGATCTCGAATTCCTGGCCGTCAGCGTCGGTGAACCAGACCTTGGGCTTGCCTTCGAGGTCGTGAACTGTGGTGTCGGTGACGCTGTAGCGGATGTCGCCGGCGTCGGCTTCGCGTCGAGCGGCAAGATCCATAAAGACGTCGGTCTGGGGGTAAAGCCACACGGACTCACCAACGAGTTCCTTGAAGTTGATGCGATGGCTTTCCCCATTGAAGCGCAGTTCGATGCCGTCGTGGCGATCGCCTTCACGCAGCACACGGTCAGACACACCTGAGTCCACCAGCAGGTTTACTGTTCCATGCTCCAGGATTCCGGCGCGGACCGTTTCCTGGATGGTCTGGCGGCTGCGGATCTCCACCACCACGGATTCGATGCCCTGCTTCGCGAGCAGGTGGGACAACATGAGCCCGGCAGGACCGGCGCCCATGATGGCTACCTGGGTGGTGATGGGTGTGCGTGCCATGGTTTTCCTCGCTTCGTTGCGGTCCCGCGGGGTCGGGATGAGCCTCGACCCAGTGTGGCCCGCGACGAGTGACTGGCGTTACATGAATTCCATTGAACGGAAGAAGAAGATCACTCCGAGAGCTGGCGACCGATCCCCCGTGCGGCGGTTTGGAGCGCAGGAACCAGGGCCTGAAGACGCATCTCGGCAAGCGGAACCACCACGCCGAGCGCGGCAACGGTGCGCCGCTTCGCGTTGGTTACCGGAACGGCGATACCCCAGGTATCCGGATCCACCACGCCGGCAAGTTGCGCGTAGCCTTGCTGCGCGGACTCAGCAAGAAGGTGGCGTACGACGTCGGTACTCACCTTCCCGGCCGGGTCACGGAACTGCTTGAGGTACTCCGCCTGCAGCTCGCGCGGTTGATGCGACATGAGGGCGATCCCGGCCGAAGAAATGTGGACTGGCATCCGCCCGGCAATTTGGGCGCGGTTGGCCACCGATCCACGGCGCGAAAGCCGCTCCACGAACAGGGCTTCCCAGCCGTCGAGCACCGCCAGGTTGACGTTCTGGTTGAGGACTTGCTGAATGTCCTCCATGAAGGGCATGGCTGCCTGCCGGAGGGCCAACGTGGGCGAGTTCCGGTTCACAAGCTCCCATAACCGGAGGCCAAGCCGGACGGTGCCTGCGGCCCCGAGGTCCAGCAGGCCATGCTCCGCGAGCTGTCGAACCAACCGATGGGCCGAGGAAAGCGGCAAACCAGCGCGCTCGGACAGCTCCGTCAATTGGAGGGAGGTCACGCCGGCAGGGAAGGCTTCAATCAGCCTGACAACGCGGTCCACCACCGAATCGCCGGACGCCGAATTGGCCATCACGAACTCCTTTGCTGCGCCGGCATCCAGCCATCGCTTCCATTCAATGGTAGAACGTGTGCCCGGTTACAAAGCGCGGTGATACAAATCTCATATCCGACCGATCGTTCTGGTGGTCGGGCTCCATCGAAGAAGTACCGAGGACGCTATGCCAACGATGTCATCTTCCCAACGCTCCCAATGGCCCGTCTGGCTTTGCTGGTTGGCCATGGTCCTGGACGGTTTCGACCTCGTGGTCCTTGGAACCGTCATCCCTACCCTCATCAAAACCGGTGAACTCGGTTTCGACGCCGTTGGAGCCACCTTCGCCGCAACGATCTCCCTGGTCGGCGTTGGGCTCGGCGCACTGTTCATCGCACCGCTTTCGGACAAGCTCGGCCGCCGCAAGCTGCTCATCGCCTGCGTGGCAGGGTTTTCGATCTTCACGATCGCCGTGGCCTTCGCACCCAACGTGGCCGTCTTCTCGACATTCCGGCTGGTGGCAGGACTGGGGCTCGGCGCGTGCTTGCCCGCTGCGTTGGCCTACATGAACGACTATGCACCGGCGGGCTCGGCGGGTAAGTCCACCACCCGGACCATGACCGGTTACCACGTGGGCGCCGTCGCCACGTCGTCGTTGGCCCTCCTGATCATCCCCAACTGGCGGCTGATGTTCATCATCGGAGGCTTGGCCGGGCTGGTGCTCTTGCCGTTCCTGTGGGCCAAACTCCCGGAGTCCCTGCCCGAGGCAGCCTCAGCAAGAGAAGCAGCCCACGAGAAGGCCGGCGCAACATCGGAGCCGGCGCCCGCCGTCGTACATTCAGCCGGAGCGGGCACCCCAGAGGCCGCCCCGAAAGCCGGTTTCCGGGACCTGCTCCGGAAGCCGTACCCGCTGGTGGCCGTGGGAATCGGCGTCGCGTCGTTCATGGGACTGCTGCTGGTGTACGGGCTGAACACATGGCTTCCGCAGATCATGGCGGCGGCCGGCTACACAGTGAGCACCGGGTTGACGCTGCTGCTGGTCCTTAACGTTGGTGCCGTGGCAGGGCTGGTGCTTGCTGGCATCCTGGCCGATCGGCACGGCACCAAGAAGATCGTGCTGCTGTGGTTCGGGTTGTCCGCCGTCTTCCTTGCCCTGCTCAGCGTGAAGATCCAGAGTGAATTCCTGCTCAACGCAGCAGTGTTCGTGACCGGCATCTTCGTCTTCAGCTCGCAGGTCCTGGTCTATGCCTGGGTCAGCCAACTCTTCCCGGCCAACCTCCGCGGAACCGCCTTGGGATTTGCCGCTGGCGTGGGCCGTCTGGGTGCAATCCTTGGGCCCGCGGTGACGGGAACCCTGGTTGCGGCGAACATCGTGTACCCGGCAGGCTTCTACGTTTTCGCCGCTGCCGGCGTGCTGGCCGTCGCAGCGTTGACGGTGGTGCCGCACAAGATCCGGGCCGGGAAAACAACCGTGCCGGCGGGAGAACGGTAACCGCCGGCACGGAGATTTACAGGCCCCGCGAACCGATTCCCAGAGAGGTTCACGGGGCCTGTGGCTTCAGGAGTCGCAATCCAGGGCTTGCCGCCCCAGGGTTTCCCGTGCCCGTCCCAGCAACTGTGGCCGGGCGGCGACGCAGCGCTCGGTGTACTGCTGGAGCGCCGGGAGGGCCTGGACGGCGAAGTCGATGTGGTCTTCGCGGATCATGTACTCCATGGCCCGGCACTGGTTTTCCGTTTCGCGGGCTCCCACCATCGCCGAGGAAATCTTGAGGCTGAGGACAGCTTCCATGCTGGCATCAACGTCGTTATCGCACAGTCCGCGGGAAATGCGGAGGATCCGGCTGGGGAGCATCGTCAGGTAGGTGGACAGCAGGCGCAACACGGGCTTGGAATCGCCCAGTTCGTTGGCGAGGTTCTGCAGGGTTCGGACTTCCAGGGAAGGAATCTCGAAAGCGGGAACTTCCTGGGCCTGGAGATCTGCGGGCAAGTTCCCGGGGACAGGAACGCTACGGTCCTGGTACTCACTCACCGCTGGCCGCCTGCACTGCTGCCGATTCCCCGGACGAGGCCTTGGCGGGGTCCTTGGTCCAGATGGAGGCGAGCATTCCGATGACCAGGACAGCCGGGGCACCGTACATGAGGATGTTCAGGACGATCGGTTCGCGCAGGGCACGGATGGCGTTGCCGACGTAGGGGATCGTGGCGACTTGCTTGTCCACGGTTTGGCCCTGCAGGGTGGCGATCCAGGGGTCGATCCCATTGTTCGCGTCGCCCTTGGTCTGCACTGCTACGCCGCCATCGGCGGTGGTGGTGATCTCGGTGATGCGGTGCGTTTCCACTCGCTGGTCCTCAACCGGGATGTGGTAGGTGATGATGTCGCCCACCTTGATGTCCTTGACCGGCGTCGGGACGGTCACGACGACGTCGCCCGGGTTGATCAACGGGGCCATGGAACCGGTAAGCATGGTGGAGGTCTGGTAGCCCAGGATGCGCGGCCCGATCGCGAGGAAAACGAACACCAGCGCAGCGAGCACCAGCATGCCGGCACCAACGACTTTGAACGTCTTGCCCGCGATGCGTCGGAACGCACCGGGAGCTGCTTCGGTGGAAACCACGACGGCGGCCGGTGGGGTTGCTGCTGTGGGCTTCAGTACCGCCGCGGACTGCTTCACGGCGGTGGTCGTGGGGGCGCCGGGCTTGGCGGGCTGCACCGGCTTGGCGGGCTGCACCGGCTTGGCGGGCTGCACCGGCTTGGCGGCGGAACGCCGGCCATGGAGGGCGGGGGTGTTGATGCTGGTCAGTGCGCTCATGATCCTGGCGTTCCTTCCGTGGTGTTGTTCATCGTCTGGTTAAGAGTCTGTACCGCCTGACTCAGGCTTCCTGCTGGAAATCCTCAAGTCTGGCTCAGGATTATCCGGCGGGCCTGATCAGGAAGGGGGGATGCCTGACCAGGCCCGGCGGGGTCTTGGATCCCCGGCGTATCGACGGCCGGGGAATGCCGGCGCCCGACGGACCTTGCGCTGGGCGACGGCTTGGGCCGCGCCGCGCTTGTCGGACTTTGCGCTGGGCGACGGCGAGTTGGGCCGCGCCGCGCTTGTCGGACATTGCGCTGGGCGACGGCGAGTTGGGCCGCGCCGCGCTGGACGGACCTTGCGCTGGGCGGCGGCGAGTTGGGCCACGCCGCGCTTGTCGGACTTTGCGCTGGGCGACGGCGGGATTGGGCGGCGGGTTGATGGTGTCGCCAGGCCTGATCGGGCTGGGGTTGGTGAATCCGATCAGGCCCGGCGAGGCCCGGTGTGCCGGGTCATCCCGGCGGTTCGTGGAACCGGAGGCCCGGCCGGAAGGGCAAACAGGCCGGACCTCCGGGGCGTGAAGCCCGGAATCGTCCTGGTTACTTGACGGTTTCGGTGCGTTGGGTGCCGGTGAAGGAGAAGGCGATGGTGGAGGTGGCGCCTTGGAAGGTGTTGTCTGCGGTGGTGGGGAACGCGGTGGTGACTTTGAGGTTGTCGGTCTTGGCCGAGGTCAGGGAGGTCAGGTTGTTCAGGACCTTGTTCGCACCGATCACCGGGGCCGAGGCCAGCACGGTGGTTTTGGTCCCTGCGCAGGTGTACGGGGCAGCGGACCCGGTCCAGGCAACACTGCAGTTTTCGATGGTCAGCTGCAAACCATTGGTCGTGTCGGTGGTCAGCAAGGAAGAAGTGGCGCCGGCGGAGGTGGTGAGGGTGACGTTGTTCAGGTCCGAGTTGCCGGTGTTGGCCAGGGTGACGAGCTTTTCGACCTTGTCACCGGGCAGCAGGCCCGCGACCGGGACGTTCAGGGTGTTCGATGCCCCGGTGCCCAGGGCGATGGTCACGGTCCCGGCGGTCACGGCCTGGGAAGCGGAGGTGGAGGAAGTGAACGCACCGTAGGTGCCCATCCCGGCGACGGCGGCTGCGGTGCCGACCAGGGCGACGGAGGCGAGGATCTTGCCGGAGGTGGTCTTGAGGCTGATGGCCATGTGAATCAGTGTCCTTTTCAAAGTGGCCACCGTTTCCCCGGACGGCCGTTTCCTTGTTTCCAGCCTTACTGGCTGACAAGAAATACTCTGACGGCCCCACCTCAAGAACCCCTCCTGCAATCAATCAACAGTTCCTCAGGAAAGCCTCAAGAGTTTCGAGGCCTCGACCGCGTGTCGAAAGTCGTCCCGGAAGCCGATTTCCACAGGAACCATGCACTCAGTGCGGCAGGAGCCCCAGCACCGGAAGGACCACCGCCGTCGAAACGGCCATGGCCGCGGTGTTGCCGATCACCGGATGGAAACCGGAAGGCAGCCAAGATGCCACCAGACGGGCAAGGGGTGGTGCCAGCAATGCACCCAGGAAGGCGCCGCCAATGATTGAGGCCAAGGATCCGTTGAAAGCAAGGACCGCTGCCGGGGCCACCGAAACTACAGGAGCGTAGGTGGCCGCCCAGCCGCCGTTACGGAACCATCCCCGCCACAGCACCACGCCCACCGCCGACGCAATGGCCTGGGCGCACAGGATGTGGGGCACCAGGTGGGAGCCGTAGGCAGGAAGGGCCGGATTCAGGACGAAAGCGGCCGCCACCCCCAGGATCACTCCGATGCCCGCCACCTCGTTCGCGAAGAAGAACGTTTCCGTGAAGTCCTTGAGGACCCGCCTCGCAGCCCAGTGGACTTCGTTCCGAAAAGACATTCCCGACGCCGGTGGGCCCGGTTTTGCTGCTGCCTCCGGCATCCCGTCTGCAGGCAAAGGGTCCCCACCGGCCAGCAACCCCGGCACGTCTTCACGATCGCCGGCAGCACCTTGTGTGGCCCCCACCAGCCCGGGCATTCGCTGGATGACCAGGAACGATACCGCTGTCCCGATGGACATCGCCGCGACATTGGCCACTGAGGACGGCAACCCCAGAGGGTCCGATAACAGAGCACTTAAGAGCACCGCCAAGGGTGTGGTGCTGGCGGCTCCGAGCATCGCCCCCGTCACGCACGTCTTCCATCCGGGACCGTGAACCAGAACCACGGCGGGCGCGACGCAAACAAAAGGGACGAACGTCGGCTGCCACCCGCCGTCGAGCATCCAACCGAAAGCTGCGTTGGAGATCAGGAGGCTGAGACACGCCGATGCCATCACCCACGGCCACAGCCCGGTGCCGTAGCTCAATTCGCCCGCCCAACGGCAACGACGGCGGCCGGCCCACCACGCGATCAAGGCGCCTGCCAGGAGCCCGATAGTGGCGAGTTCGGATTTGTAGAACAACGGTTCGGTCATGTCGCCCACGAGCCACCGAAGGGCGGACAAGGGCGATTGGTCCACAGCTTCAGCCCACCCCGAAAAGACCGGACCGATCCGCGGCGATTGCGGGGCGGTCAGAAGGAGCAAACCGGCGAAACCGACGATCACTGCGGCTATGCCAAAGGCGCCAACGACGGTCCCTGCAATGGTCCGGCTGACACCCGGTTTCACGTCGGGGCTAACGGGGGTGGCAACTGCGGCAATGAGGGTCATGGATGGTCCTGGCGTCCGAAGAGGCGGTGTTACGGTGCAGCGTAACCGCGCGTCGAACGCGGCCCACAATGCGGGCCGAACCATCGGATTATGACCGGAACGCGAGAGGCCCCGGCCCGGTTGTCAGCAAGTCACAACCGGGCCGGGGCCCTCAACGTTTCAGGCGGTCAGGCCTTCTTGCGTGTCAGCAGTCCCCAGATGATCAGGACGATCAGGGAGCCGCCAATGGCCAGCAGCCACGTGGAGAGCGACCAGAACTCGTTGATGCCCACGTTGAAGAGTGCGCTTCCGATCCAGCCGCCCAGGATTGCGCCCACCACTCCGAGGAGCAGGGTCGCCAGCAGTCCGCCACCCTGCTTGCCCGGCTTGATGGCCTTGGCGATAGCACCGGCGATGAGGCCCAGAATGATCCATCCAAAGAATCCCATTTTTCTTCTTTCTCTCGTGCGGTGGCCCTTGGCTACGCCGTTCGGCGCTTACCAGGAACCCTCATTTATGCCCGCCAGCGGAGTCGCCGGAACATACCGACGACTTGGCTGGCTGACGGCCTGCCGGCAGGGTCGGGGTATGTCATGGCGTGCAACACCATGGACCAGCGCCGCCGGACCGTGCCGGGAACCCGTGGTTCGCTCAACGTCCTTGCCACCATGGACTCGAGCGGAGGCCCTGGAAACGCCTTGGTGCCGGTGAGGCACTCAAGGGTCACCAATCCCAGGGCATAGATATCGCTGGCCGGGGTAGGCGTTTCACCCCGGACAGCTTCGGGACTCATGTAGTGGGGCGTCCCCGACGACGAACTGCGCGGCGCGTGGCCCGGACTGATGGCGATGCCGAAGTCGGTCAGCATCGCCCGCCCCGCATCTGTCGTGCCCGGGACCAGGATGTTCCCGGGCTTGATGTCGTTGTGCACCACGCCGCGACGATGGATGTAAGCGAGCGCCTTGGCAACATCGCTCATCCACGCCATGGTCGGAAGCGGCCCGGCAGGAGCCTCGCGCAGGACGGCCCGGAGGTCCTTGCCGTCCACCAGATCCATAACCACGAAGTTCCGGACCTGCCCTTCGACGGCCAGCTCGCCCGAATCGCGCAGCCGGACGATGTTCCGGTGACGCAAGCGCCTGTGAATGTGCAACTCCTGGTGGAAAGCCGTGGACGTGCCGGGCTGCGGGTCAAGGGTTTCAGCTCCACGGAAGATCTTGGCTGCGCGCAACGTTCCCGTCCGCTCGTCCCACGCTTGGTGCACCTGGGCTTCCGATCCGCCACCGAGCCAGCGCCCCAGCCGGTATCGCCCGCCCAGCAGCAGGCTGTGGCTTCCGCTCCCAGCCGCCGCTTCCGAGCCCATCGCTTCGTGATGCAGGCTCGACGGCGGTGTTCCCGGCTTTGTGGGGCCGGTTGGTGTAACGAGCGAAGTCACTGAAGGAGTGCTTCTACGTCCGCTGGGACAACTCCGACTGCCCGGGCCAACGCTTCGCGCTCAAGTCCGCTGTCCACAGCTTTCTTGAAGGCCAATTGGAAGGTGTTCCTTGCGATGGCCAGTTCGTGTTCAAGGCTCTGCCAACGCTGGGCCGCTACCCATACACTGCTGACGGGATCCATGGCATCGATGTCCATCCGGAATCCGCAACCGCAAGCCCATTCGGGCCATATCGGCTCAACCGAGGTCCACTGCATTGAGGCACTGCCCGGCCCGGAAGAGATCGCCATGCTGGAGCCACAGTGCGTGGGTCCAGCGAGGACGGACACGTCCTGGCACGCGTCTCCATGGTGCACGTGATCCGTTCCGCGAAGCGGCTCATCCGCGGGAGCGTGCTCCCTCACTACGACAGTCATTGTCTCTCCCACACCCTGGTAAGTAACTCGACTATCTAGTTATATGTTTACTTATCAATTCTGTCCAGTTGGCTTTACGTCGGGTTCCACCTGATCAATCGCCTCGCGGATGCGACGCAGGAAGTCCATAACCACCAAGGATTCGCCGCGGCTCAGGGAAGCAGCGACATCCAGCATCCGCCCATGCATCCCGCTGAGGGTGTTGCGAACTTCAAGGTCGGAGCCCTTCGTGGGCCGCAGCACCAGGGCACGCCGGTCAGTGGGGTGGGGTTCGCGCACAACATACCCGGACCTGACCAATCGATCCACCAGGGTGGTCATCGACGCGGAGGTAATACCCAAGCGGGCAGCAAGCTCCTTCGGCCCCACATCCCTGCCGGCACGCTCGTTCTCGAGCAGGTAGCGCAAGGCGAGCAGGTCGGTTTCACCCATCCCCATGGACGATCCGGTGCGCCGCCGCATTGCAGCCTCCGCACTGCGGTAATCCCGCAGCGCATTCAGTACTTCGACCGCTGCGGTCTCCTGCCCGTACCAATATCCTTCCTTAACGGCATTCGCTGTCATGAAAAATCCTTCGTTAGACGAGTAACACGGTTGTCTAAGTTCTTTCATCTTAGCGAAGGGTACGGAGTCAGCAACCTTTCACGACGGAGGCGGGCAGGCCGACGTCGTGCGTCTGCCGAACCGCGCCCAATATAAGGCCGCGCACCTGGCGGGCTCCGCCCGCCCACCTGCGGGGGCCATGCGCGAGAGACAGTCCGCGCGTTGGCCATGCCGCGCGTTGGCCGTGCCGCGCGTTGGCCGTGCCGCCTCGCCGGCCGCACGTTTGGAAGGGCCCCGCATTCAGCAGGAAGGCGTCGTCAGGCCGGGCGCAACCGACGCCAAACGGCAGGCGCCACCACCACCGCAACGCCGATGGCGGCACCGATCACCGTCTCGACGATGCGGTCGCGCAGCAGCAGCCCGGGATCGACGGGAGCTGCAAGCAACGTGGCGAACAAAGCCAGGGGCGTCACAAAGACCTGGGCCACGAGGTACTGGCGCGCTATGAAGAGCTCGGCGCCGAACTGGCAGGCAGCGATCACCAACACCATGGCCCAGGGTGCGGGGTTGAGCCACAAGATACCGGCCAGTAGAACCAGGCCAATCACGGTGCCCGCGATTCTTTGGATGCCGCGGCTGACGCGGTGCCTGGTGGAATGACCCACGAGCGGAACCACTGCAGCCACCATGGCCCAGTAGGTGTGCCCGAAACCGAGCCGCTCACCCACCAGCGTCGCGATGGTTCCTGCAAGGCCCGCGGCCACGAGGTACCCACCACCCTCGAGCCAGAATGCGCGCCTCTCAAGCGGCGTGTGCCGGATACGGGGCGGGCGCTTCCACGGCGTGCGGTGGCTCTTGACCACGCGGGCCGACATCCCGATCAGCAAGCACAGGACGGTGGTCAGCACGGAAACGAGCATCGCCTCCCACAGCGGTGGCTGGGCGGCAATGGACGCAATCGCGGCGAAGGCGAAGATATGAAAGAGCGAGCCGCCCGGACGCAGCCGCCACGCCGCAACAACCACGGAACACAAGCCCGCAACCAGCGTGGTCACGGCCGTGAGGAGCCAGGAATAGGCGGTTCCATCGATCCCGAGCGACTGTGCCACCCGTGCCGTCAACGTCGCCAGCAGGATCACCAAAAGCATGAAGCCACCTGCCCGGAGCTGGCTGCGGAAGCGGAGGCTGTGCGGCTCGTTCCGGCCGTAAATGCCCGTAAACGCACCGAACGAGGCAAAAACCGCAAGATCCAGGCGACCCATGAGCAACAACGTAATCAGCGGAACAAAAACACCAACAGCGCAGCGGAGGGCCGGGTGATGGTCCTTGTTACCGGGACCCATCGTGAACATTTCCGCTACAGCCTTCAAGGGGCGGCTCGCCTTTCGTCGCAGGATCAAACGCACGACGGCGGCACTGGCGTCCGCTTCGAATCTTACGCCCGGGCCCGTCGGCCGGGATTGTGGGTGGTTAGTGCGCCTTATCACTGGCGGCTCTGGCCGCGGGCTTCTGCCAGCAACTGCTCCGTCGGAGGGCCAGGGGACCTGCCGCAAGCCCAGACCGCACGGCCCGGAGCTTGCATGCGGGTTCCTTCCCGGAAGGGCAAACCAGGTGGTCGCCTGCACACAAGCTCCGGAGTCTAGAAGCTCGTAGCGTTCGGACTGGTGACCTGTGTGGTGGCCAGCGTGTTGCCCGCAATATCCGACAATCCGGACGACGGGGTGAACTTGGCTGCGGCTGCCCCCTGGGCTGTTGTGTTGGGGCTTCCCGAAGAGAGGGCACCCAAGGTGATCGTCAGGGTCTTCGCCGTTGGGTTCCACACCAGGATTGACGCGCTGGTAGTGGACCCCTTGAAGGACACAGACCCTGAATTTTCATAGTCCTTGCCGAGGGACACCGTGCCAAACCTGAAGGTGGAGCATGCACTGTTGGTGACGCTGACAGTGAGGCTGTCGGACGAGTTGATGGTAACCGTCACCTGGTTGCTGCCACTGATGGTCTGAGTAGCGGTGTCGCTTGACCAGGCGCTGCAGATCTTACTGGCGTCCAAGGCTTCCGAGTACGTGACGGTGATGGTGTCGTTTTCTTCGACCTTGCCGAGGTTGCCGCCACCGTTGCCAAGTTGAATGTTCGTGACGGTTGGGGCCGTGACATCCTTATTGGACGTATCCAGGCCGGGTTGGCTCGTATTTCCTGCGGCGTCGGTGGCCCGGGCGGAGTACGTTATTGTGCCGTCGTTGAGAGTACTCAGATTCAGGCCGCTGGTGGACCAATTGCCGGAGCCGTTTGCCGTGCGGGTCTGCGTCACGGTGTGTGCAGCGCCTCCGTCGGTGACGGTCAGCACAATCGTCGAGTTTGCCTCAGCAGTACCAGTGACAGGCACATTGGAAACATTGGAAGCTGTGACCAGCGTCGGTGCATTCACCGACGGTGCGTTGGGAGCTGTTGCGTCCACCGTGGTCGCGGTACTCCGCAGGCTCTCGCTGCCCTGCCACTGGGAGATCATTGGCGTCACGGCGTAGTACCAAGTACCCGTCGTTGCCGTGTCCGTGCAATTCAGGGCCGACACGGTTCCAGTACAGGTGCCGGATCCAGCCACTTTGGTTCCGCCGCTTGCAGCGGTGTAGCGGGAAATGCTGTACCCGACCACTGGCTTTCCTGCCGCCGTCGAACTTGCCGCCCAGGTGACCGTCACATTGCCGGCAAGCCCTACTGTGGCGACCGGCTTGGCGCCCTGTGCCACCGTGTCCGCCTTGGCGCCGCCGGCATTGCTGCTGACAGTCGTCCAGAATGCGCTGGCCGCAGGACCACCCCACGAAACCAGGAGTATCCCGAGCAAGACCACCATGACCCGGTTCCACCTGCCCATGGTGAACTTCTCCGGGGCTCCTTGGTTTGCTCGGCGGTTCACTTCTTGACCTCCAAGGTGACTGGGACGCTGAAGAGGGAGCCTTGGCAGGCAGACAGCGAGGCTGTGCTCATGCTTGCTGCGTTCGGGAGCCTCAATAGCGCCGAGGAATTGGCCGGAATGGTTACTTGCTGGGGTAGCGCCGGCGTAAGCGTCACGCCTGTTGTGGTGCAGCCAGGATGGGAGGCGTCGGCCGTGACTGCCCCATTCGGAGTGACGCCGATGACGGTGACGGCGTACGGATTGGGGTTGGTGGCGCGGAGTATGGCGTCCGCGGTCCCGCCTGGAACGAGGCTGTTTTGGGGAGTGTCACCACCGAGGAGTGCAACCACCGTGACAGTCTGCATGGTCCCATTAGTCGCAGCGCCAGCGCCTGCCCCGGTGGTGGCCCAGTAGGCGTAAGCGGAACCAACGCCGCCCAGGATGCACAACGCAACCGTGGCCGCCGCCGTTCGGGCGAACCTGCCTGGCTGCGTGGGCCTGACGCGGGGCGCGCGGGAGAAGTTCATGTCAGTTGCCCTGTCCCGTGCCGGAGTAGGTGAGTTGAAGGGTGGCGCCTTTGCAACCGTCTTGAAGGAGAGGCGTGTCCAGCATGGTGATCCGGGGCCAGCCCGTTTCGGCTACGCCCAGGCCGGAAAGTGAGCTGGGACCGGGTTGAACGGCAAGCGGATAAGCCCCGGTGTACTGCGTGATGCTGTAGTCAGCAGCACTGCAGGGAAGGCCCGCTGCAACAGCTGCAGGCGTGCGCACTACCTGGCCAATGGCGACAGCGAGGTTCGTCACGGCAATGCTCTTGCGTTCAGGGTTCGAGATCTGCAGGTCCAGGGGGAGGGAAACACCGGGAGCGAGCGCACCGGACAGCGAAGCGGAAACGCCGAAGGTCCTCTTGACCTCCTTGACCTGCAACTGCGCTTTCGCCGTGTTGGACTGAACCGCCCCGCTGGTTGCCGTCACGGTGAAGTCGGATTTTCCCGCGGGTGTGGTGGGTGACGTCGAGACGGTCAGAGTCGCTTTTGCCGAACCGCCGGATGCCAGAACCACCGACGACGGCGACCAACCCGCCGTCGTTCCCGTGGGGAGTCCGGCGGTGGACAGAGAGACGGTCCCGGAGAGACTTCCCGTAGCCGAAACAGATACTTCGTAAGTGGCCGACTGTCCTTGATCGACACTGCGGCTGGCAGGTGACAGCGCCACAGTCAGGCCCTTGGATCCATTCCCTGACGCGGCCTGCCCACCATTTTGCCCGACACGAAGGACACCGCAGGCGGCCAAGGTGGTCACCACGGCCAAGACAACCAGCAGTCCCAGGATGGATGTGCGGATTGCTGCTCCGGGTCCACGGAAAAAGCTTGTGCCAAACACTGGGAGGTGGGCCATGGGGTCTCCTTCCGGGCTGAAGCGATGAGATCTTGACGGGACGAACCAGCCGGGGCCCTCCTCGTTCGAGGCGGTCCCCGGCTGGCGGAGTGTTAGTTGCTGGTGACGTTGACCGTCACGATCGCCGACTTGCAGGCGTCCTGGTTCACGGTGGCGTTGTCGTTGAACTTCAGGACGCCGCTGCCCACAGATGTGCCGGTCGCGTTGGCGGCGACGAGTGAATTGCTGGTCACCGCAGTGACTTCGAACCACGCCGGAAGACAGCCGGCAACGTTGGTGGTGACGTTCGCCGTGAGTGCACCAACCACAGTGCCGGTGGTGGTGGAGTTGTCCGCAGTGTAAGCAACATTGACCTGGTTGCCTGGCGCCAAGCCGCCCGCAAAGGTGGCGTGCAGCGTGACCGTACCGCCGCCGGTGGAGTTCGTGGCTGAGCCGCTTCCGGAACCCGTGGTGGTCCAGTAAGCGTAGGCTGCGCCGCCACCGACGGCGACGAGTGCCACGCCTGCGACGGCGGCGGTGATACGGCTCTTCTTGGAAAGCTTGCGCATGGTAAGGCTCCTTGGTTGATTCACAGTCCAGGGAGCCGCGTCGCAACCCCCAGCATCCGATCGTTGTTGTTCGGATGAAGCGATGCCCCCAATGGTTCAGGCAGTCCAAGGCCCGTGGCTACTCTCGGATGTACCCCACTTTTCTTCTCGAACAAGGGGCTGGAAGTACCCTCATTCCGCAGGCAAGTACTCAGTTTTGGGAAGTCCGGCTACTTGGTTTCGTTGACCCGTTGCAGTTCGCCGGGGTCACGCTGATGGTGCTGGCCCGCTGTTCAATTCCGCGCCAACACGGGGCTCCGCACCCGCAGGCGCCGCTCCCGCACTCGGCCTTCCCGCTCGATGGAAAGGGCCCTTTGCTTTGTCCTTGATTTTTAGGGTCCGGCTCTTGCCGCACCGGGCCCTCCCGAGGCGTGCTGCGCGAACTTTGTGCCTGTCTTGAGCAAAAACTGCGCTGATGTTCGAACGGTCCGGGTGTGTGACTTAACCACGACGGCGGTCCGGTCGCCTTCGCGAGGTGACCAGACCGCCGTCGTACTTCTCTGGCTGTTGTTGCTCCGCGTCTGACTCGAACACCTCCGTCATGCCGGCGGATTCGCAGTCCCGCTGCGGTGCTGCGGTTTTTGGTTAGCCGTGTGCGGCGAGGATGGTGGAGGCTTCCTGGCGGGTGGTGCCGGAGGATTCGATGTGGGCGAGGGCTTCGGGGATGTCCCAGCCCTTTTTGCGCATCGCGGTGGCCCAGAGCCGGCCGGCCCGGTAGGAGGAGCGGACCAGGGGCCCGGACATGACGCCGAGGAAGCCGATCTCTTCGGCCTCGTGCTGGAGGTCCACGAATTCCTGGGGCTTGACCCATCGGTCCACGGGCAGGTGCCGCTCGGACGGGCGCAGGTACTGGGTGATCGTGATCAGGTCACACCCGGCGGCGTGCAGGTCCCGGAGGGCTTCGGAGATCTCGTCCCGGGTTTCGCCCATGCCCAGGATCAGGTTGGACTTGGTCACCATGCCCAGGTCCCGGCCCTGGGTGATGACATCCAGGGAGCGTTCGTACCGGAACGCGGGACGGATCCGCTTGAAAATGCGGGGTACGGTCTCGACGTTGTGCGCGAACACCTCGGGCTTGGACTCGCAGATCGCGGCGATGTGTTCGGGTTTGCCGGAGAAGTCCGGGATCAGCAACTCCACCCCGGTGCCGGGGTTCAGTTCATGGATCTTGCGGACCGTTTCGGCGTACAGCCACACGCCCTCGTCTTCGAGGTCGTCACGGGCCACCCCGGTCACGGTCGCGTACCGCAGCTGCATGGCCTGCACGGACCGGGCCACCTTGGTGGGTTCGAACCGGTCCAGCGGGGAGGGCTTGCCGGTATCGATCTGGCAGAAATCACAGCGCCGCGTGCACTCGGACCCGCCGATCAGGAACGTCGCTTCCTTGTCTTCCCAGCACTCGAAAATGTTCGGGCACCCGGCCTCCTCACACACCGTGTGCAGGCCTTCCTTCTTCACCAGGTTCTTCAACCCCACGAACTCCGGCCCCATCTGGACCTTCGCCTTGATCCACTCAGGCTTACGCTCAACAGGGACTTGGGCGTTGCGGGCCTCGACGCGCAGCAACTTACGGCCTTCAGGTGCCAATGTCATGGGAGTTCCTTCGTTGTGTTCTGTAGATTCGTGCCGACTGTGCGTTGTGGGCCCGTTGTACATCCCCGCTGCGGAATTAACGCGCAAAGCGGGCCTGGCAATCTCAGCATTCGACGACGTTGACGGCCAGGCCGCCCATCGCGGTTTCCTTGTACTTATGGGACATGTCCTTGCCCGTCTCACGCATCGTGACGATCACTTCATCCAACGACACCCGGTGCGTCCCATCCCCCCACAGCGCCATCTTCGCCGCGTTGATCGCCTTCGCCGCCGCGATCGCGTTCCGCTCAATACACGGAATCTGCACCAACCCGCCAATCGGATCACACGTGAGCCCCAGGTTATGTTCCATCGCGATCTCCGCCGCGTTCTCCACCTGCCCCGGAGAACCACCCATCACCTCAGCCAACCCCGCAGCAGCCATCGACGACGCCGACCCCACCTCACCCTGGCACCCCACCTCAGCACCGGAAATCGACGCCTGCTCCTTATACAACACACCCACCGCACCAGCAGCCAACAAGAACCTGACCACCACATCATCACGGTCAGCCTGGGACGCCTGATCCATGCCCGGGGCGTAATGCAACGCGTAATACAACACCGCCGGAATAATGCCCGCCGCACCATTCGTCGGAGCCGTCACCACCCGCCCACCGGAAGCGTTCTCCTCATTCACAGCAAGAGCGATCAGGTTCACCCACTCCTGCCAATACTTCGGATCGTTCCGGTCCTTGTCCTCCTTCAACAACCGCTCCAACCAATCAGGAGCACGACGCCGGACCCGCAACCCGCCCGGCAACACACCCTCACGCTTCAAACTGGTTTCGACACAGGCCTCCATCACCGCCCAGATATGCAACAAACCCTCCCGGATCTCCCCCTCGGACCGGGACGCCCGCTCGTTGATCAGCATGATGTCACTGATCCCCAACCCCTTGGACTGGCACCGGCCCAACAACTCCGCCGCCGTCCGGAACGGCAACGGCAACTCAGCCTTGGACTCCTCCAACTCCGCCTGAGCCGAGTCCTCCTCGCCCTCACGCACAATGAACCCGCCGCCCACCGAGAAGAACGTCGCCTCCCTCAAGACAACCCCCTCGGCATCGCTCACCGCGAACTTCATCCCGTTCGTATGCCGCGGCAGCACGGTCAACGGATGAAGCACCATGTCCTCCACGCCATACGGCAAACGGACACCACCGCCGGCGCCGGAACCACCAACAGCACCAGCCAGGTTCAACACACCGGTCTCAGCGATCGCCGCCAACCGCTCCTCCACCTCATCAGGCAGAATCAACTCCGGCTCGAACCCCTCCAACCCCAGCAACACCGCCGTGAACGTCCCGTGCCCCTTACCCGTCGCCGCCAACGAACCATACAAATCAACCCGCAACCCCGCCACAGCAGACAACACACCCGACTCAACCAACTCCCGGGCAAACACCGCCCCAGCACGCATCGGACCCACCGTATGCGAACTCGACGGACCAATACCCACAGAGAACAAATCGAAAACACCAACAGCCATGGCCGGGATCCCTTTCGGGGTTGAAGGACAAACAAGATGGGAGGCAAAACAAGAATGTGGGGCCGGGCCAAATCCCGAGCCAAGGCGGCCCGGCCCCCGTGGAGGTCCCAGTGCGAACCTCCAAACCCGGTAATGACGTGGGGCATCCGTTCCCAGCGAATGCCCCACCCGGGTAGATCAATATGCAGCGAGTGCACTGCGGCCCTAGGCAACGCCCCGCCACTCAAGCGGCCGCTCGGGCGACGGCCAGCCTCACCAGCAGCCACTCGGGCGACCACCAGCCTCACCAGCAGCCACTCGGGCGACCACCAGCCTCACCAGCAGCCACTCGGGCGACCACCAGCCTCACCAACGGCCCGTCGGGAGCGGGGTCCTCTGCGGCCTCGGTCGCTTAGGCGCCCGCTGGGCGGACGCGAAGCTCCCTTGGACGGCCGCTGCCGGACCCCACTCCCAAAGGGGCCACCTCCAGGTCACCTCCGTTTCGAGGTACCGCTGCCAAACATGCCGTGCGCACGGCACACCCCGCAGCAATCCCCCGAATCGGTGAACGAGCCCACACCCAAACCAACCCGCGCCCCGGCACACCCCCGGTAGGTGGACCCCCCAACAACCAAACCCACGAACCGGAGAGCCCGCACACACCCAAACCAACCCGCGCCCCGGCACACCCCGGCAGGTAGATCCGTTTCCCAACAAACGAACCCGCGAACCCGTCTCGGCCACTTCGACCCGGACCACCGGCCTGGCACACCCCGGGCAGGTAGACCCCCAACAATCAAACCCACAAACCGGAGAAGGGGCCCACACCCGAACCAACCCCGCGCCCAAGGACCACTTCGGCAGGTAGACCCATTACCCCAAGAAACGAATCCGCGAGTCCGCCCCGAACACCGGCCACCCCGATGCCAGCTCCTATGGGGTTGGCACCCGGACGCTGGCTCCTTGAAGGCCGGCGTCCCGAGGCTGGCCCCTTTGTGGCGGGTATCCGGAAGCGTGCGTCCAAGGGAGCATCGCATCCGCCCAGCGGGTACCTTTGCGACCGAGCACGCGGAGGATAACTGCCTCAACGGGCCCCAACTGCGGAGGACGTCGGCCCCTGCGGGCCTGGGGTCCGGCAGCGGGCGTCCAAGGGAGCATCGCATCCGCTCAGCGGGTGCCTTTGCGACCGAGCCCGCAGAGGACCTCAGGCTCGCCGGGCGAACGCAACCTACAACCTAGCTAAGGCCAGCTACGCCAGGGTAAAGGGGATGGGTAGAGGCTAGTATCTCGACGCGGTGACGGAGCCCCGAGAGGTCCGCATCGGCGTCGGCGATCAAGGCTTCGGCGATGATGTCCGCAACCTCGCGGAAGGCTGCTTCACCGAATCCGCGCGTAGCCAACGCAGGCGTGCCGATGCGCAGGCCGGAGGTGACCATGGGCGGGCGCGGGTCGAAGGGGACGGCGTTGCGGTTGACGGTGATGTCGATCGCGGCGAGGCGGTCTTCGGCTTGCTGGCCGTCGAGTTCGCAGTTGCGCAGGTCCACGAGGACCAGGTGGACGTCGGTGCCGCCGCTGACAACGGAGATACCTGCCGCTGCTACGTCGGGCTGGACCAGTCGTTCGGCGAGGATCCGGGAGCCAGCCAGAACGCGGGACTGGCGCTCACGGAACTCTTCGGAGGCGGCGATCTTGAATGCCACGGCCTTGCCCGCGATCACGTGCTCCAGCGGTCCACCCTGTTGACCGGGGAACACGGCCGAGTTGATCTTCTTGGCGATGTCGGCGTCGTTGGAGAGGATGATGCCTCCACGCGGACCGGCCAGGGTTTTGTGGGTAGTGGAGGTGGTGACGTGGGCGTGCGGGACGGGCGAGGGGTGCAGCCCCGCGGCAACCAGGCCGGCGAAGTGCGCCATGTCCACCATCAAGTAAGCCCCAACAGAATCGGCGATCCGGCGGAACTCGGCGAAGTCCAACTGCCGCGCATAAGCGGACCAGCCGGCAACGATGAGTGCGGGCTTGTGCTCCTGGGCCAAGCGCTCAACCTCGGCCATGTCCACGGTGTGGGTGTCCTCGCGAACGCCGTAGGGGACCACGGTGTAGAGCTTGCCGGAGAAGTTGATCCGCATGCCGTGCGTGAGGTGGCCGCCGTGGGCCAGGTTCAGGCCCATGATGGTGTCGCCCGGCTTGATCAGCGCGTGCATCACTGAGGCGTTGGCCTGGGCACCGGAGTGCGGCTGCACATTCGCGTACTCGGCACCGAACAAGGACTTGATGCGGTCGATCGCGAGCTGCTCGATCACGTCAACGTGCTCGCAGCCGCCGTAGTAGCGCTTGCCCGGGTAGCCCTCGGCGTACTTGTTGGTCAGCACCGAACCCTGCGCCTGCATCACGGCAACCGCGGTGTGGTTCTCGGAGGCGATCATTTCCAGGCCACCGCGCTGGCGGCCGAGTTCGTCGTCGATCTTTGCCGCGATCTCCGGGTCCAGCTCGGAGAGCTGGGCGTCCAACGACGGCGAGACGACCTGCTCGAATTCAGTCACGGATACCGGGTTCACAGTTCACCTCCGTTGGCTGCGGCGTATTCCTCGGCCGTCATGAGCGGGCCTTCTTCAGTGGCGGCAACCTTGAAGAGCCAGCCGGCACCGTAGGGATCGTTGTTGATGAGGGCGGGATCTCCGACCACGGCGTCGTTGATCTCGATCACTTCACCGGTCACGGGCGAGTACAGGTCGGACACGGACTTGGTGGACTCGACCTCGCCGCAAGTCTCCCCCGCGGTCACCGTGGAGCCGACCTCGGGCAGGTCCACATACACAATGTCGCCCAAGGCATCGGCGGCCACGGCCGAGATCCCAATCCCCACAGGCCCACCCCCATCGGCAGCAACCCACTCATGCTCAGCCGAGTACTTCAGCCCGGCAACTACTTTGCTCATATCAATTCCTAACTTCTCGTTTGTCTAGAAACTCTTTGTGTCCTGGAACCCGGTTGGGTGGCGGGGAACCGGATCCCTCCGCGGGCTCGGTCGCGAGGACGCCCGCTGAGCGGACGTGTCGCTCCCTTAGACGCCCGCTTCCGGGATCCGCTTCCTCGCCCGCCGATCGTCACCACCACGCCACTCGCCATGGGAAAACCGCAAACCACCGCTTGGAACCAACCTGCGGCAGGTTGACCCGCATCCCCAACGCTTAGTAGTTCACACATCGCCCAAGTCACCCGCCGAACAGGTGACAAGAGCGCCCCTTCGGGTCCGGCGTCCGGCAGCGGGCGTCTAAGGGAGCATCGCATCCGCTCAGCGGGTGCAATTGCGACCGAGCCCGCAGAGGACGCCGGACCCGACGGGCCAGGTGACCCACGGCGTCGCCGGGCTACTTGGAACGTTTGTAGAACGGCAGCGGCACAACTTCGAACGGCTCGGCTTTTCCGCGGAGGTCCACCTCAACCACGGTGCCCACAGCGGAATGCTCGACGTCGACATACGCCAGCGCTACCGGGTAACCGAGCGTGGGGCTCGGCTGCCCTGAGGTCACTTCGCCGATCAGGGAACCGTCCTTGAGGACCGAGTAGTGGCCGCGGGCCGCACGACGACCGGCCCCCTTGAGGCCCACGAGCTTCTGCCCGATCGTGGCGCCGACACCGGCTGCCTTGATCGCGGCCAGCGCGTCCTTGCCCACGAAGTCGCCTTCCTTGGCCAGGGCAACCACGGGTCCGAGTCCGGCGGCATAGGCGTTGACGTGGCGGGAGAGCTCGTTGCCGTAGAGCGGCATGCCGGCTTCGAGGCGCAGGGAGTCGCGGGCTGCGAGGCCGGCGGGGATCAGGCCGTGGCCTTCGCCGGCTTCCAGCAACGCTTCCCACAACGCAGGTGCGTCTTCGTTGGGGACATAGATCTCGAAGCCGTCTTCGCCGGTGTACCCGGTGCGGGCCAGCAGGAGCTCGTCACCGGCGATGGTGACCTCAACAGCGGCGTAGTACTTCAGCTCCGTAACCAGTGCGTGCTGCTCGACGGGGACCAACGTTAGCAGGATGGCCTCGGCGTTGGGACCTTGCACAGCGATCAGCGAGGTCTCAGCGGAGGCGTCCTCCACCACAACGTCGAACCCGGCGGCACGCTTCAGCAACTCCGCGGCCACAACCGCAGCGTTACCCGCGTTCGGAACCACGAGGTACTTCTCGGGACCGCGTCGGTACGTGATGAGGTCGTCGATGATCCCGCCGTCGTTGTTGCAGATCAGCGAGTACTTGGCCTTGCCGTCGGCGATCGCGGACAGCTTGCCCACCAGTGCGTAGTCCAGGAAGGCGCCGGCGTCAGGACCGGTGACCCAGACTTCGCCCATGTGGGAGAGGTCGAACAGGCCTGCGGCGTTGCGCACGGCGTGGTGCTCAGCAAGCTCGGACTCGTACTTGAGGGGCATCTGCCAGCCGCCGAAGTCGGTGAAGGAAGCGCCGGCCTTTTTGTGCTGCTCGTAGAGAGCGGTGTAGTTCTCAGACATGTCGGGATCCTTTAGTTCTCAAACTCTGCTGTGTTTTCCTCGAACGCTTCGAGGGGAGGGCAGGAGCACACCAGGTTGCGGTCGCCGGCTGCGCCGTCGATGCGGCCGACGGGCGGGAAGTACTTGTCCTGCTTGAGGTTCGGCACTGGGAAGGCGGCCTGCTCACGCGTGTAGTCACGCTCCCAGGAGGAACTTACGACGGCGGCTGCCGTGTGGGGTGCGTTGCGCAGCGGGGAGTTCTCCACGGAGAAGTCACCGGCAGCAACCTGTTCGATCTCGGCCCGGATGGTGATCATGGCTTCGATGAACCGGTCGATCTCGGCGAGGTCTTCCGACTCCGTCGGCTCCACCATCAAGGTCCCGGCCACCGGGAACGCCAGCGTCGGAGCGTGGAAGCCGAAGTCGATGAGGCGCTTGGCCACATCCTCAGCCGTAACGCCCGTGCGGGCAGTGAGTTCGCGGAGGTCCAGGATGCACTCGTGGGCAACGAGTCCGCCTTCGCCTGTGTAGAGGATCGGGAAGTGCTCGTCCAGGCGGGAAGCAACGTAGTTCGCCGCCAGCAGCGCCGACTTGGTGGCCTCGGTCAGTCCTTCGCCGCCCATGAGCTTCACGTAGGCCCAGGAGATCGGCAGGACACCGGCCGAACCGAAACGGGAAGCCGAAATCGCCACGCCACCCTCTGAAGAAGATGCGTTGTTGGCGTCGCCAGGCATGAACGGCGCCAGGTGAGCCTTCGCAGCGACCGGACCAACACCGGGTCCGCCGCCGCCGTGGGGGATGCAGAAGGTCTTGTGCAGGTTCAGGTGGGATACGTCCCCGCCGAACTTACCCGGCTGGGCCAGGCCAACGAGCGCGTTGAGGTTCGCCCCATCCACGTATACCTGGCCACCAGCCTCATGCACGGCATCGCACACCTCAACGACATCGGCGTCGTACACACCGTGCGTGGACGGGTACGTGATCATGATGCACGAAAGCACCTCACGGTTGGCCTCGATCTTGGCCTTGAGGTCATCGTGGTCGATGGTGCCATCAGAAGCCGTGGCCACCACCACCACCTTCATGCCAGCCAGCACAGCCGAAGCAGCGTTCGTGCCGTGCGCAGAAGCCGGAATCAAACAAATGTTCCGCTGCGAATCGCCGTGGGAAAGGTGGTACCCGCGGATCGCCAAGAGACCTGCGAGCTCACCCTGGGAACCGGCGTTGGGCTGGATGGAGACCTGGTCGTAGCCCGTGATCTCCGTCAGATCAGCTTCCAACCCGGCAATCAGCTCGCGCCAGCCAGCGGTCTGGGAATCCGGAGCGAACGGGTGGATAGATGCGAACTCCGGCCAGGAAATGGCTTCCATCTCAGCCGTGGCGTTCAGCTTCATGGTGCACGAACCCAACGGGATCATGGTGCGGTCCAGCGCGAGGTCCCGATCGGACAGCTTGCGGATATAGCGCAACAGCTGCGTCTCGGAACGGTGCGTGTTGAACACCGGGTGCTGAAGGAAATCCGAGGTCCGGACAACATCTGAAGGCAGCTGGAACCCTGCAGCGTCCCCTACCGGACCGGCACCAAAGGCGACGGCCACCGCGGACAGGACCTCCGGCGTCGTGGTTTCATCAAGCGAGACACCCACGGTGTCCTCATCGATGAAGCGGAGGTTGATGCCGCGTGCTTCGGCGGCGCCGATCACCTTGGCGGCCTTGCCTGGGACGCGGACCGTGAGGGTGTCGAAGAAGGAGTCGGCCACGAGTTCGCGCCCGGCCTTCTCCAGCGCGGTAGCCAGGACACGGGCATGGCCGTGGACGGTTTCGGCGATCGCCTTGAGCCCTTCGGGACCGTGGTAGACCGCATACATCGAGGCGACAATGGCGAGCAACGCCTGGGCCGTGCAGATGTTGGACGTGGCCTTCTCGCGGCGGATGTGCTGCTCGCGGGTCTGCAAAGCGAGGCGGTAGGCGGGCACGCCGGCGTTGTCCTTGGACACACCCACGATGCGGCCCGGAAGCGTACGCTCCATGCCATTGCGGACAGCCATGTAAGCGGCGTGCGGGCCACCGAAGAACAGCGGCACGCCAAAGCGCTGGGCGGTTCCGACGGCGATATCGGCACCTTGTTCGCCCGGGGGCGTGATGAGGGTGAGCGCCAGCAGGTCGGCAGCGACGGTGACCAGGGCACCGCGTTCCTTGGCAGCAGCAATCACCGGAGCGTGGTTGAAGACCCGGCCCGAGACGCCGGGCTGCTGCAGGACGATACCGTTGATGTCGCCGTCGGGCAGGCCGTCGGAGAGGTCCGCAACAAGAACCTCGAAGCCCAACGCCTCCGCGCGGCCCTTCACGATCGCGATGGTCTGCGGCAGGAGGTCGGCATCCAGGACGGTCTTGCCATCCTTCGCGGACTTGTCCTTGTTCGCCCGGCGCATGAGCAGCACAGCCTCGGCCACAGCGGTGGCTTCGTCCAACAGCGAAGCGTTGGCGATCGGCAGGCCGGTCAGGTCCTGCACCATGGTCTGGAAGTTCAGAAGCGCCTCAAGGCGACCCTGCGAAATTTCCGGCTGGTACGGCGTGTAGGCCGTGTACCAAGCGGGGGATTCGAGGATGTTGCGGCGGATCACCGGCGGCGTCACGGTGTCGTAGTAGCCCTGGCCGATCATCTGCACGGCGGTCTTGTTCTTGGACGCCAGCCTGCGGAGTTCGGCCAGGACCTCAACCTCGCTCAGCGCCTTCTGCAGCGTGAGCGGTGAGGACTGGCGGATGGAATGGGGAACAGCGACGTCCACCAGGCCGTCGACGGAGTCGTAGCCGATGGCCTTGAGCATGGTGTCAATATCGGCCTGGCGGCGGGCGCCGATGTGCCGATCCGCGAATGCGGTTGGGGAGGATTGAACAGTCAAGAGGAACTCCAGGATTCAGGCGCCCGCTGAGCGCCATGGTGAATATGGGTTCCTCCCCGCTCTGTATTGGACCTGAGAGATTCCGTGAACTGTGGTTCCGCATAGTTCACTTGCACCGTCGGTGAGCCCGGTTGCCCGGACTGCTTTCCAGAGTTGCCTCGCCGCGGCGGTACATGGGCCTGAGAGATTCCTGGGGAGGATTTGCTCCTACGGCGCCTGACTGGATGTACCCGGCAGGACTCTCCCGCCGCAGATCAAAAGCGTTTGCGCCACCTCAGTGACACGCTTCACACCATAGCGGGTCACGGCGAAAAAGCGCAAGGCAGGTGTTCTCCCGGAGGCTAGCAGTGCATCGCCTCGTGGACCTGCAACGCCAGCCACAGCTGCGCCAACGTTGACGTTTCACCCATGTCCAACCCCGTCAGCTCACCGATTTTCCGGATCCGGTAGATGATGGTTTGCCGGTGCGTGAAGAGCGCGGACGCCGTTTTCTGCCAGGAACGCTGCGAGTCCAAGTACGTCTTCAGGGTGACCATCAGGTCGCCGTCCTGGCGCTGTTCGTAGTCGAAAACCGGGCCCAAAAGTCGCTGGACCAATGCTGTTCCCTCTTCGAATCCGGTCAACCCCAGCCAGCTCGGCCCTTCCGCGTCTCGGGCCAACCCGAGCTTGTTTGCTTTCGCCGAACCCAGCGCCCAGAGCGACTCCTGGAGTGCCTGCTGCAGTCCCCCAACCGCTGCCGCGGAGCTCACGCCAATGGTGGTTCCAGCTGGGGCGCAGTGCCTCAGGAGTTCATCGGCAACCTCCGACGCAACCACCATGTGCAGCCGGTCGTTCCGTCGCAAGGAGGCCGCCGCAGTCCCGTGCCGCCACAGGTCGACGTGCACGTTGGCCAGCCTGTCGCCGTCGTCCGCTGACAGCGAGGCGACCACGAAACTTTGGGCAGGCACCCCGAAAGCCTCCAGCCGCCGTTCCATTTCCGCCGTCCCCAGGCGGCCGTCCAGCGCTTGGAGGAGGAACTCGCCGGCCAGCCGGTGCCGCCCCTCCAGCGAGAGCACGATGCGCGCCAACTGCAGTCCCAGCACGGTTGCGGCATGCAAAAGTACGACGGCGTCAGGGTGCGGTTCGCTGGTGGGCAGCACCACCAGGAGCGCATTCGCGTGCGCGGGAATGTCCATGGTCAGCACATGCCTGCCGCGGATCCGGTGCCATTGGAAGTTCTTGCCCGCAACGGACACCTGGCCCGGATGCGGTGACCATTCGTCCACCAGGAAGTTCGGCAGGGCCTGGCCGTCCGGATGCCACGGGTGGAGGCAGCTTCGGTCCACCACGAAGAGCTCGGCGTCCAGCTCCGTGGCCAAGCGCAGCACCAGGCTCTGCCAGTGGTCCTCGGAAGCACCGGCGGTGCGCAGGAGGTCGTAGACCCGGGCCGTTTGGCGGAGCCTGCGGGACTCTTCGAGCAGCGACGATTCCGCTACGGACCTTGCTATGGCAATGAACGGCAGCGGATACGGGATGTTGATCAGCGGGAGTGGCAGGTTGTCGCATGCCTCAAGGAATTCCGCGGTGAGGGGCGGGGCGTGCATCTTCTCGCCGATCGCGAGTGCGCTGGCACCGGCGTCCATCAGGGCCTGGGCGAGCGCCACTTGGCCCTCCGGGTCTGCCGGCACGGAGAGTCCGTTGGTCATCATGAGTTCGCCACCAGTGACCCATTCCCAAAGGCGCGGCAGGTCCGAGGTGTGGGCCCAGGTGACGCGGTTGTCCGCCCCTCCCCCACCCGCCAGAAGGGTGAGTCCAAGCTGCGGTTCGGCGACCAGTTCGGCGACGGTGATGGCCACGGGATGCGCTCCAGTTCTGCGTACTTTCGGGGTGCTTAGACGTTCGTCTAAACCGATTCGTCAGATGTAAACAATGCACGAATATACGCGGTGACGCGCATCACGAAAACTGAAACCACTAACTTCACCCGCTCAATGACGAGCATTCACGAGAGAGGGTTGGCAATGAGCGCAACCAGCAACCTCATTGATGACGCCCCACTAACCCGGTTCCACAAAAAGTTGACGTTCTTCGCGTCCGGCGGACCTTTCATCGACGGCTATGCACTGTCCATCATCGGCATCGCCCTGATTACCATGGCCCCCGGCCTGGACCTGTCCCCGGCGGAGGTTGGCCTGGTGGGCGCCGCCAGCCTGGTAGGCATCTTCTTCGGTGGCGCTGTCTTCGGATGGCTGACCGACAAGATCGGCCGGCACAAAATGTACATCGCG
Source organism: Paenarthrobacter sp. NPDC089714 (assembly GCF_044748905.1). Taxonomy (NCBI): domain Bacteria; kingdom Bacillati; phylum Actinomycetota; class Actinomycetes; order Micrococcales; family Micrococcaceae; genus Paenarthrobacter; species Paenarthrobacter sp. NPDC089714. Next base: position 151,255 of record NZ_JBIVGX010000004.1, on the reverse strand, counting down.
GACCTCATCGCGCTGGCCCTGTTCTCTGTCCTCAACGGTTTCGCCACCGATATTTGGCAGGTGGTTCTGTGCAGGTTCTTCCTGGGCATGGCCATCGGAGCGGACTACCCGATCGCAACGTCCCTGCTCGCCGAATTCCTGCCCAAGAAGCATCGTGGACGCCTCCTCGGCGCCACCTTCGTGGTCTGGGCCATCGGTGCCGCCGCAGCCTACGCAGTGGGTTACTTGTTGCGCGACGCCGGTCCGGATGCCTGGCGCTTCATGGTTGCCAGCCCGGCGGTCTTCGCCATCATCACGCTTCTGTGCCGCTTGGGCACGCCCGAATCCCCGCGATGGCTTCTCTCCCGCGGCCGCCGGGACGAGGCCGATGCCGTCATCAAGAAGGTGTACGGCTCGCAGTACGGCCTCAGCGACATCACTTCCGACAGCGAAGGACCTCAGAGGCAAGGCAGTTTCCTGGACATCTTCAGGGGCCAGTTTTGGAAGCGCACGCTCTTTGTTTCCATCTTCTGGACTGCGCAGGTCATCCCGCTCTTCGCCGTTTACACCTTTGCCCCGGATCTCCTGACGTCGTTTGGCATGCACGGCGACGCCAACCTGTACGGCGGCTCGTTCCTGATTTCCATGTTGTTTGTGGTCGGCGGCATTCCCGGCCTCTGGCTCGTGGAAAAGATCGGACGCCGAAAGCTGCTCTTGTGGACGTTCGGCATCATTGTGGTTGCCTTGGCGATTCCGGCCTTCATCCCCAACGTGGAGGCAGCACCACTCTTCATCGCCTTGGCCATCTTCGCGCTGGCCTCCGGCGCCTCCAGCTTCCTTGAAGTGGTGTATCCCAACGAGCTGTTCCCCACAGAGATCCGTGCTACGGCCGTCGGCTTCGGCACGGCGATCAGCCGGGTTGGTTCGGCAGCCAGCACCTACCTGATGCCCCTGGCCATCGTGTCGTTCGGAGCAGCCGGCTCACTGCTCATCGGCGCGATCATCTCCCTTGTGGGGCTCGTTGCCACCTTCCTCCTGGCTCCCGAAACGGCCAACAAGTCACTGCACGAGCTCACCTCCGAAAAGCAGCCTCCTGCACCATCAGACCCCAAGATCAACGAAGGATCCCTGTCATGAGCAACCACCAGCCAATCGGCCCCGTCGACGCCACTCAAGTTCCCCGCTTCGCCGGACTGGGCACGTTCGCCCGGATTCCACAACTGGACCGCGTCCCGGACTACGACATCGCCATTGTGGGCGTTCCGTTCGACGGCGGAACCTCCTTCCGCCCCGGCGCCCGCTTTGGTCCGGCCGCTGTCCGTGAAGCCTCACGACTCCTGCGCCCGGGCTACCACCCCGAACTCGACGTTGAGCCCGTCAACGAAGTCCAGGTTGTGGACGCCGGCGACATCGCCTGCACGCCCTACGACATTGGCAGGGCCGTCAAGGAGATCAAGGAGCAAGCCAGGCCCCTGATCGCCCGCGACAAAAAGCTGATCACCATCGGCGGCGACCACACCATCGCCCTTCCCATGCTGCAGGCGGTCAACGAGGTCCACGGCCCGGTGGCGCTGCTCCATTTCGATGCGCACCTGGACACCTGGGATACCTACTTCGACCAGCCCATTACACACGGGACGATCTTCCGCCGGGCCTTCGAGGAGGGGCTGCTTGTTGAGGACAAGTCAATGCATGTGGGCATCCGCGGGCCTGTGTACGACCGCAACGACTTCCTCCGGGACCATGACTTCGGATTCCAGATCATCCGCTGTTCCGACCTTGACGTCATCGGCGTCCCGGCGGCGATCGAACGGGTCAAGCAGCGGCTGGGAGATACGCCCGTCTACGTCTCCATCGACATCGATGTCCTGGACCCCTCTTACGCCCCTGGAACCGGAACGCCGGAAATGGGCGGACTGCATTCCCGCGAACTGCTTGCCCTGCTCCGCGGCCTGAACGGCATCAACATCGTGGGTGCGGACGTGGTGGAAGTGGCTCCCGCCTACGACCACGCCGATATCACGAGCGTGGCCGCCGCAACAGTCGTCTTCGATTTGCTGGCACTCATGGTTAATCGTGGAAAGGCAACCGCAGCGGAAGAACCTGCCTTGGAGGCAGCCACAGCCTGACGTATTTAGCACAGGCGTGCTGCGCCAACCGCGGCGCAACCACGACGTCGGCACCCACCAGGGTGCCGACGTCGCCCGCTGTCCGCTCCCCCCGGCCGCTGGACCGGGGCGGAGACCGCCGGGTGTGGCGGCAGCGATAGTAGGAAGTACCGGGCGCCGCCTCTGGGATAACGACGCCCGGACTCCCGGCAGGTGCCCAATGCATGCCACCCGCCATTCCCACGAGGGGTATGGCCGGATCGTCATGCGTGCGGTCCCGCCATGATTAGTAAAGTTGCTTACTATCCCTCGGCGCACGAGTAGTCGGTACTCATGTTTTTGGACGCCCGGCGGCGGGACTACGTGGTTTTCGATCAACCAGCATCGCCCCATTGATACCTGCGAGTGGTAGTTTGATCTCTGCTTGAGCCATACGCACCGTACCGATCAGAGGACATTCCATGTTTAAGGGATTCAAGGACTTCATACTCCGCGGCAACGTGATCGAACTGGCCATCGCCGTCGTCATCGGCAGTGCCTTCACCGCACTGGTTACCGCCTTCACCAACAACATCATCAACCCCGTTATCGCCGCAGCGGGCGGCGTAAACGCCGATGGCCTGGGCTTCCGGATCTGGGCCGACAACGAGGCCACGTTCGTGAACTTCGGCGCCGTGGTCACCGCCTTGGTCACCTTCATCATCACCGCCGCCGTGGTCTACTTCATCTTCGTGGCGCCCATGAACAAGATCAACGCCATGGTCAAGGACCGCCTCTCCACCGAGGAACCCGAAGAAGAGCCCATCCCCGCCGATACAGCCCTCCTGGCCGAGATCCGTGACCTGCTCAAGGAAGCCGCCGCCAACAACGGCCGCGGGCAGCGCGACCTGGACGAGGATTCAGTCCGCTAGGACGCCCGCAGCGCCTCCCTGTCGTTGCGGTCAATCCGAACGAAGCCCGGCATCCTCCATCGGAGGACGCCGGGCTTCTGCGTTTCCGCTGACGCCTACGGCCATACTCGCCTTGGAAACATCACGCGGTTACTGTCGCCCTGGCGAAACTTGTCCAGACGATGCCCGGGCGGAGGGGTTGCCTAGCACTTCGCACCTCCAACCCAAGGGGACTGTTACCTTCACTGGATGCTGTCAAACCCGACGGGACCTGGCCGACTCGGTGTGTAGCGTTTGGCGTACCTTCACCGGGCATTATTGCGGGCGGGTCACACGGGACACCCCAAACTCCTGCACCGCGACGCTGCAGATCAAAGCCGAGTTGTCCCGGCAAGGGACCGGCTTACGGGCGCTAGCTACTTTACGCGGACTGTAGGTTTGCGATGGCCTTCGCGGAGTACGTGACGGAGAATGTCGCCATGGGCGGATCTATGTACGAACGCAGGGATTCTGTACCGCACAGCTCGCTGCGTAGTCGCATGCTGGCCGAACTAGAATGTTTTGGAGCCTATGCAGTTGGCACGGACACCAAGGGAGTCGAACCTAGCAGCGTATCCGCACCTGCCATGCGTGGCATGACCGGTGCGACTGTCGTTGCACACTTCACCATCGCATCAGGACCGGGAGCCGGAGCCGACGCACCAGAGTGCTTGGCGACCTTAAAGCCCACTCACCCCGGCCCTCATCATGCAGCATTCCTTATCACTGCGCTTGCCAGTGAAATGAGCAAATTCGCCAGTACGCGGGTGCTCTCGGACCTTGCCGACACCCTCAAATCCATCACCGTCACGCAAGGCACCGCACATCACGTGAACATCGACGGCGAGCCTGCCCTTGGTTGGGCTCTACTCGCGACCGGCGCTACTGGAATAGCCTGTCAGTACCACGACCGCGTAGTCATGTGGCTTGGAACGGAGCAGGCGGTCATGCCCGGGTCGATCCGCACCACAATGGCCCTTCCGGACCAGGCGGGTCGTATCTTCTGAGTCCTGCCAGGCAGTGTGGCCGCTGTCGACGATCGCACGCATCCGACTGGCACCGTCCGGAAAAGGGTGGTTCAAACGAGGCGCCGACGTCCGCTTGGGGATCGGCTTAGGTGCAGCGGACCAACCACAAGGTGGCCTTGAGGTTGGGCCGTTCACCGATTTTATGGGGCATGATGTTGCCATGCTCGAGATCTTCGGTGAGAGGTTCAACGTCACGGATGGAATCCCCGGGTCTCCTGAGAGCGTGGGGAACAACGTTGCCTACTTATTCGGCCGCTATGGCGGCTGCACGTTCAATGGCGGCCTATACCGGGTGCATTCGACAGAATCATTTCGCAAAGCATCGACGATGGTGGCTGAGGCCTACCCGGAGTTCGGCTTTCCACTCATCCCTTTCGGCTTCGATTGGTTGGGCCGTCAGTTTGTCCTTGACCTGCGAAGTGGCGAGGTGGATCCCGAAATACTCCTTCTGGAACCGGGAACGGGTGAGGCGTTAGAGATCCCAAGGAAGTTCTCGACCTATCACGACGACGAGTTGGTCCGGGATCCGGAACCGAGCCTATGTGTGAGCTTCTTCAATGAATGGAAGTCTGAGAACCCTGCAGACTTGGCTTTCGACCAGTGTGTCGGCTACAAAGTACCTTTATTCCTCGGCGGCCCAGACTACGTCCACAACCTTGAGGTCAACGACATTGAAGTTTACTGGTCACTGATGGGCGAGCTCCGTCTCGCTACGATGAACCTCGCTCCTGGCACGCCGATAAGCGGGATCGAAATCGGTGAATAACGCTTCAGCACGGCCCCGTTATGCCGGTAGAAATTGCAGTAATGCGTCCGGTTAGGGATCGGCTATCGGGCGTTGGTTCATTTCAGTCATCTGAAGCGACAATGACGTGAAGCGTGCTGAGAACCCGATCAATCACAATGTACTCGTGGAAACCCAGGCTGCCGGTGACGAAGCCGTAGTCATGTTCTGCTTCACGCGGGGGATTTTGCAGCTTCCGGACAGAACCTGAGTCCAAGAGCGAATAGATGGTTCCCAACCGTTGAATGGCATCGGCAGGTTGGGAGAACTCCGGGTCCGTCCAATCTTGGTCATTTGCCCAGACATCGATCTCGGCTCTCGCAGCTTCGGCCGTCGATGCCTGGAACAGACCCGGATGGATGGCATCAATCCTCCACCGCCCGTGGATTCCCCATGCGCGGACTTCCGTTGCCGGAGGAAAGGGGGATGCATAGTCGTGCTGGTACCCGGGGCTCTGTATCAAGCTCTCGAGAATGGACTGCTCGTCCTGGCCCGGATCGATGAGGAAATGCGTCAGGGCGACCCACATAAAAGTACCGGGCCCTAGATGGACGGTGTCATCTCCAACAAGGGGCAACGTCATTGCTCAAATGTATTTCAGGATTCGGTGGCTGGGCGGTTGGCGACGCGTGCTCCAAGTAGATCGCCGCCCGGCCACTATCTCTCACCTGCCACAAGGCGATCGGCTTACGGAAGCCACCTCGGGTCTGGCAACAGATCACTTCCACTACCCCTACACGATCTGAGCGATGATTGTGCCCATGACATCGGATCTTGATTGGACGCACTTCCACAGGGCCTTTGGGGAAGACCCCGGCGCGCTCCCTGATAGCGAGGTACTCGGGAGTGCAGAACACGATTGGGATGCAGGGGACGTCCGTATGATCCAGTTATGACAGTTCCGGACCTTTCTGCAAGCCAGCGCATCCTTTTGTGGCAGGCAGTCGAGGACTACGGAGGATTATGGGAATCGCCCTGGGAACTCCGAGCGCTCTACCCGTCTGCCAGTGAAGAATCTCTAGTCGAGGTGGCAAAGAAAGTCGTCTCTGAACTCCTCACCATGGGACTTGTTGAGCTCTACTACTGCCAAGAACCTTACGGCGAAATGACGCTGCTTCCTGATGCCGAAGCCTCCGAATTGTTGAGCACCTGCGATATCTGGAAAGTTCCTCCGCCAGGGGCCATTTCGGTGCGGTTCTCGGCAACAGAAGAGGCCACCTCCGTTTTCTTCAAAAAGGACACACCTTTAACCGGAAGTCGCTCGACGAACTCCCGCCCGATAAAGGATCCTTGAGTGGGCACGACCTCTGCCTTTTAGACAGCCGGCGCGCCCGGAGTGAGCCAACTGCAATCATCGGCGGACTCGATCAATGTGGCGGTAGCATTCTGGCTATGCAGCCACTCTTGACTACTTCCATCCGGCGGTCATTTCACTGGGGAATTGTGATCATTGCCGATGCTGACTCAGGGGGCAAAATTCCGGAAGTGGAACCCGCTAAGGCTGTCTCGTCCAACGAACACGGCATTATTGCGTTGGTCCGTCATGCCCAGGACATCGACTCGTTCGAGGGCGAATTCGACTGGGCCGAAAGCCAAGTGACAATTCGGCTTCTAACCGAAGCGGAGCTTCCCAACGTGGACAGAAGCGAAGTATTCCGAGGAAGGCTAAGTGTAGCCAACGGCAGAATCACAGTTGGCGACGCCGACAGTGACGTCGAAATCCCCGCTCACCGCGGTTGGAATGAGCTCATTGTGACGGTTGCAGCCGACGGCCTTGGTGATAGTGCGCCAGACGAGCTGCGCATTGACCTCATTCCCAGCGTCTAACTGTCTCAGGCTTGATGGGTCCGTCTCACTTCGTCTCTCGCGAATCAAACGCCCGGTAACCGACCCTTTACCGGGCTGCGATGGGACGGAAAGCAAGAATCTAGCGACACGAGGCTACCAAGTGATCAGGACCCACTCGCCGGGAAGGTCGCCGTGTCCAATAGCTGTTATGGCACGTACATGAGCTTCTTGCACATCTGAGCCCTTGTAAGACCACAAGGGCTCCTCAATGAACGTGCCGTCACTTTGGTAGTCCCTGACATCCAACCCAAGCACCAAGCGACCTGAGCCTGTAAGCGCTTCGATCACGGCCGGTGCTTGGGCTGCTGGCCAACTTACTTCGCCGTTCGGATCACGCAGTGCTCCCTTTTGTAGATCTGGATGAAGAAACGAAAGGTCAGTGACTGTCACAGCTGGACCAGAAGGGTTTCGTTCACGAGCTTCTTCTCTCTGGACGTTCGCCCGCGAGTCCGTCCTCGACGGGAAAAACTGTTCGTACTGTGTCTTCATGCTTGGGCCAAGAAGAAGAACAACATCAGCATCTGGTCGCTCTGATGGCAAGGGCAGATGCTCAATGAATGAGACGGCTATGACGTTGTCAACGTCGTCCTTTACACGCCCTTCGCATGCAAGGTGAGCCTCTAGCCACGACAGAAGTTGCAGAACACGAACTGGATTGGATTCTTGCTCTGCCACAGCCCATTTGCATACTTCGGCCATCAGTAAATGAGGCAGGAGATCCCCATAGTTGTCCTCCAGAAGCTGCCGATAGATCTGTCGGAGATGCGGGTGATCAACGATCAGTTCCCGCATGAACTGCTGGGAGTCTCGCCTGCCCATACTCATCCATTACTCCCCCCACATATTGCATGCCCTTCTACCTTCCACCTTCACGATAGGGGCTGTGATGGCTGTGGTTCTTCGCTCCTTGACCTGCCCGTAAGCGGATCCTTATCCGGCAGTCAGAGTTGGGCGGAGTCCCCGATCGCTCCCGTAGTGCGGTGGGCCTCCCGGACCTGGCCTGGCTCGAACAGGCAACCACCCTCTCCAAACTACGGGCTGGACACGCACTTACCGGGTATACGCATCTTGGGCAGGTTCGATCCGAGCATATGTTGAGAAATCTGAGAATTGAAGTGGGCTTCTATCGAGCCGCCACGCCAGTGTCCGGCCAGGGATCTGATACCGGCGCGCACTGGCTGTGCAGACGACTTTGGGAATTTGTGCGGATGACTTCGGAAAATGACATGACAAAGGTCTGATGCATAAAGGCAGTGCCTTCGTGAGCGGGGTGGCCGTACAACAAGTCCAAGCTGGCGGGAATCCTGGCATACGGTCCGGCGGTTTCGGGACCTCCCCGGGCTAGCGGTATCCCAGAACTCCCGCCACACCCGCACAGCTAGACTCCCGAAAACCCGGTGCCTCCCCGGGTTTTCGCACGTTAAGAGTGAAAACCGCTAAAACAAGGGGGCGGGAGCGACCATACTCGGTCCCCTCAGTCACAATCCGTCAGAAGCATCTGTATACCAAAAGCCTTGACAGTGCTGTCCGTCACATCTAACTTTGATTTTGGGATCCCAAAACGGGATCCCAAAAGATCCAACACCGGCTGCGGCCCTGCTCCATCAACGGGCAGGAACCGCAACAGTTGCCGCCGGCACGGGTCAGGCTGCAGCGGTATCCCGCCCGGCTCATCCCCCCAAAAAAGCCCCAAAAGCCCAAAGACATTCCCATCCCGTTGACTCCTACTGAAGGAGAAGCTGTGTCTCTCGAAAACACGCAACTGGCAACCCAGGACAGCGACCAGAAACCAGGCAAGGACGGCGTGCAGCGACGCACCAACGTCCGCTGGAAGCTCTTCATCCTCTTGTTGGTCCTGGTGGCGGTCAATTACATCGACCGCGGCTCCATCTCCGTAGCCCTTCCCATCATCCAAAAAGAATTCAACCTGGCCCCCGAACTGGTGGGCCTGCTCCTCTCGGCCTTCTTCTGGACCTACGCCCTCATGCAGATCCCCGTCGGCTGGCTGATCGACAAGTTCGGTCCCCGCAAGGTGGTCACGGCTTCCTGCATCGGCTGGGGCGCGGCCACCGCGGCCTCCGGTTTTGCCGGTGGATTCCTGAGCATGTTCATTGCGCGCTTGGGCATCGGCGTCACCGAGGCGGGCGTCATGCCTGCCGGCGGCAAGCTCAACGCCATCTGGATGCACCGGAAGGAACGCGGCCGCGGAGCCACCATCCTCGACGCCGGAGCTCCCCTCGGGGCCGGCTTGGGCGGCATCCTCATCACCTGGCTGATCGCTTCCACGGGCAGCTGGCGGATGTCCTTCATCATCGCCGGCGCAGCCACCGTCCTCATGGGCCTGGCCGTCTGGTGGTACATCCGGGACAACCCGCGCCAGCACAAGGGCGTCAATGACGCCGAGGCCAGCTACATCGAAAGCTCCCACGCTGAGGAAGACGCCGAAGCCGCCCGCGAAGGTGCCCGTGGCAAGCGCGCGCTCCTCCCCTACCTGAAATTCCGTTCCTTCTGGGCCATGTGTTTCGGTTGGCTTGGCTTCAACGGCGTGTTCTACGGCCTGCTCACCTGGGGTCCGCTCTACCTGGCCCAGGCCAAGGGCTTCGACCTGAAGACCATCGGCTGGTCCACGTTCGTGATCTTCGGTGCCGGATTCGTCGGTGAAATCCTCGGAGGCGCCATCGCAGACAAGTGGCGCGCAACCGGTGCATCGGCGAACAAGGTCATGCGGACCCTGCTGGGCATCTCCAGCCTGGTGGTTGTGGGCGGACTCGTCGGCGTTACCGTCGTCCCGGACCCGATCACCGCCGTCGTTCTTCTCTCGGCAGTGCTGTTCTTCCTCCGCTGGGTTGGCCTCTTCTGGTCCATCCCGTCCATCCTGGGTGGCCGCACCAACGCCGGCGTCCTGGGCGGGGCCATGAATTTCAGCGGCAACATTGCCGGGTTCATTACCCCGATTGTGGTAGGCCTGATTGTCGGGGCCACTGGCTCCTACACCTGGGCACTGCTGTACTTCGTTGGATCGGCAGTGGTCATGGGCATCTCCGTCCTGGCGCTGGATTACAACAAGCGACTCCCGGTCTGACTCGCACTCGCCGGGCCGGCCGCGGGTCCTGAACCACCCAAGGCCGGACACCGCCGGGCCGGGCGCACGCCTTACACATCACGGAAATGGAGCTGACATGCTGACCGCAGAAGACACGAACACCACGGACCGCCCCCTCCGGGAGTCCGTCCGTGACACGCTCCGTACCCGGATTTTCGAAGGCCACTATGCGCCCGGCACCCGGCTGGTGGAGCGGGACCTTGCCGCCGAGTTCAACGTCTCCCGGCTCCCCATCCGCGAAGCTCTCCGGATGCTCCGGCAGGAAGGACTTATCCGGGACCGCTCCGGTCGCGGCTCGGAGGTCAGCGGCCTCAGCCCCAAGGACGTGGAGGACCTGTTCGACGTCCGGCAGTCCCTCGAAGTCCTGGCCTGCCGCCTTGCCGCGAAGCGCGCCACCACTGAAGACCTCCAGCACCTCGCCGGACTCCTGGACCAGGCCGAACACTTCCTGGCCAAGGGATCCATCCTGGAGGCCCACCGCGCCAACAGCGAGTTCCACGATGCCATCACCCGCATCGCCAACAACGACTTTCTCCGCTCCGCGCTCGAACCCCTCCAGGGCCGCATGCACTGGCTGTTCCGCCACGTCAGCGACCTGCCGGAACTGATCCGCGAACACCGCGAACTCTACGCGGCCATCGCCAGCGGCGACGACGACCGCGCAGCCGCCCAATCGGCGTCGCACATTGGCAAGTACCGCGAGCAGTTCCCGGAGGACTACAGCGCCACCGAGCCCCAACCCAGAAACGCACGGAAGAAGCCATGAAACTCCTGGTCATCAACCCCAACATCAGCGACGACGTCACAGCCCTCATCGAGGCTGAGGCACTCCGCTCCGCGAGCGCAAGCACTGAACTGATCGTCCGGACCGCCGGGCACGGCATGGAATACATCGAGACCCGCTTCGAGTCGCTTATTGCGGCGGGCGCGGTGGCCGAGCTGATCGCGGAATACGCTTCGGTTCGGGAAACAGCGCACGACGGCGGCACTCCAGCCGCGGACGCAGCTGCAGGTTCCGCTGTGGACGGTGTCGTCGTGGCCGCGTTCGGCGACCCCGGCATGCCCGCCCTCAAGGAGCTCGTGGACGTACCGGTCATCGGCATCACCGAGGCCGCTCTCTGCGCCGCTGCGCTGCAGGGCCAGCGTTTCTCCATCATCGCCATCTCGGATCGCATCCAGGCCTGGTACCGCGACTGCGTGGAACGCTTCGGCTTCAGTAGCCGGCTCGCTTCCATCCGTTCCATCAACCAATCCCTCAACTCAATCGGCTCCGTGCAGGCCGATTTCAAGGAAACCCTCCTGGCACTGAGCCGGCAGGCCGTCGCGGAGGACGGTGCCGACGTCGTGATCCTGGCCGGTGCGCCGCTCGCTGGACTGGCCCGCGAGCTCGACGGCCAGATCCCGGTTCCGGTGGTGGATGGCATTTCCGCCGGTATCCGCATGGCCGAGGCCGTGGTTTCGCTGCAGTCCGGCGCCCACCGCGGCGGCTCGTTCGCGGCCCCGCCCGTAAAAGCGCGACGCGGGCTCTCCGAAAACCTCGGCGCCGCCCTGGCCGCTGCTCAGTCGGCCCAGCTTTCCGCCGTCGCAAACTAGCCCAACACAAAGGAGGACGACGATGTCCCAACTCCCAGACCTCGTGATCGCCAATGGCACGGTGGTGAACAGTTTCGGGCGGCAGGCCGCCCATGTAATCGTCGACGGCGGCAAGGTCACCGGCCTGCTCGACGCCACCGAGCCCGTACCCGCAGCTGTCCGGACCGTCGATGCAGCAGGCAAGCTGGTCATCCCCGGCGGCGTGGACGGACACTGCCACGTTGCCCAGGTGACCGGGCGGTTCCGCACCCTGGACGATTACGCCATCACCTCCACCGCCGCGCTGTGGGGCGGAACCACCACCATCATCGACTTCGGCATCCCCCGCGATGCGCAGGAAACCCCACTCGATGCCGTCTTCAACAAGAAGCGCCTCGCCGAAGAATCCCGGTGCGATGTTGCCCTGCACGGCTCCGTGATCTCGTGGGACGAGACGGTGCCCTGGCAACTGGAGCAACTGGCTGCCGAGGGTGTGCGCTCGGTGAAGATGTACACCACCAACCGCGGCTCCACGATGGCTGACAACGACACCATCCTGAAGGTCATGCGGGAAATGGTCCGGCTGGACGGGCTCACCTACATCCACGCCGAGCACGACGCCATCATCACCGACTGCACCGAAGAGCATGCGGCGGACGGCCTGATCGGGATCGAACACCTGCACCGTACCCGGCCTGAGCTCGCCGAGGAGATCTCCGTGAAGGAGACGCTCGCCATGGCCGAGTACACCGGGGCACCCGTGTATTTCGTGCACCAATCCACCCCCGGCGCCGTTGACTTGGTCACCGAAGCCCGCGAGCGCGGCCTGGAAGCCTACTCCGAGACATGTCCGCACTACCTCACCCTCGATGACACCGTCTATGGCTCGACGTTCCCGGAGTGGTACGCCTGCTGCCCGCCGATGCGGAGCGCCGAAACCGTAGCCGCCTTGAGGGAAAGCCTCGCTGCCGGCGCCATTCACACCGTTTCCTCGGACCACTCCTGCTACGACCTCTCGCAGAAACGCGAGCGCACCGACGACGTCCGTTTCATGCCGCACGGCCTGCCCGGCGTCGAGACCCGGATGCCCGTCACGTTTACTGCCCTGGTCACGGAGTCCGGTGGTTCGGTGGAGGACTTCGTTGAGGTCTTCTCCGCCGGCCCTGCCCGGATCAACGCGCTCCCTTTCAAGGGTGCGGTTGCGGAGGGCTTCGACGGGGATCTTGTAGTTTTCGATCCCGCCACCCAACAAACAGTCGACGGCGGTGCGCTGCACATGGGGACTGACTTCTCACCTTTCGAAGGGAAGACGTTGAACGGTTGGCCCGCCGTCGTGGTTTCAGCTGGACGGGTGGTCCTCGACGCCGATGGCTTCCACGATCCGGGGCCCGTGGGCCGCTTCGTTCGCCGGAACGGCTTCACCGAGCACCAGTCAGTCCCTGTTCCTGCTATTGCCTAGGAGTTCTTGATGCCTACTATCGACCGGCCGACCCGCATCGGCATGATCGTGCCGTCCTCCAACACTTGCCTTGAGCCGCAGACCTACCGGATCCTGGGGGACCGGCGAGACGTCACTATCCACTCAACCCGCATCCCGGTGACGCGGATCGCCCTGGATGACTCCTCGGACAAGCAGTTCGACTCAACCGTTATGCGTGCCGCCGCCGAACTCCTGGCCACCGCCAACGTGGACGTCATCGCATGGAACGGAACCTCTGGATCTTGGCTCGGAGCCGCCCACGACCATGCGATGGTCCAGGAGATCACCGAAGCCACCGGCATCCCCGCCACCACCTCTACGCTTGCCTACCTGTCCGCGTTTGAAGAGTTCGGGACGGAACGGATCGGGCTGTTCACGCCCTACACCTCGGACGTTAATGACGCAGTGATCGCCTCATACGCCCGTGAGGGAATCAAGACCATCGACCACCGGCACCTGGACCTCAGCGACAACGAGTCCTTTGCCCGGGTGACCGACTCGGAGATGCTGCCGGGCTCGCTCGAACTCGCTGCAGCCCAGCCCGATGCCCTGGTTTACCTCTGCACCAACCTGTACGGAGCCAACATCACGGCGGAGGTGGAGGCCCGCACCGGAGTACCCGTTCTCGATTCCGTGGCGGTCACCCTCTGGCACGCCTTGAGCTGGCGGGCGCACCCTTGCTGGACCCCAAGTGGGGGCGGCTGCTGGGGTAGCTTCGCGGCAGTTCCCTGGACGGGCTCGTGTCGCATTGCGTCGCGAGCCCGCCGTCGTGCGAATATTTGTCCACCATTCGCATTCTTCCCACGGGGGACCCATGTCCGAAAACACTCACTCCAGCGCGCCCGAAACCGCTGGCAACAACAACGCACCCGAGCCGCAATACGGGGTTCGGGTTCCCGAAGGGGCCGCACCGGGTGTTCCCGCCTGGCATCCTGAAGCTGCCGAGGCCCAGGCGGGCCACGCCTCCTACGTCCCCGCGACACCACGCGAGGACGTGGGCCGCGGAACCATCTTCGCCCTGGCCGCGCTGCCTATCGGCGTCATCCTCTGGATGGTCATCTGGAGCCTCGGCTGGATGTCCTCCTTCGTCACCTTCGCGGCAGCGTTCATGGCGGCCAAGTTCTACGTCACAGGCGCAGGGGCCTTGAGCCGGAAGGGCGTCTGGATCGTGGCAGGCATTACCGTGGTCACAGCCCTGCTGTCATTCCTTGGCGGAGTTTGGCTGGACGCCGTCCAGTTCCTCGGCCGCGAACCCATGGCCATGGTGTTCGATTCCGAGCCATGGGCCCTCATGGCCGACAACTTCGCTTACAACCCGGACTTCGTCAGCAATTACATGAAGGACTTCCTGCTCGCACTGCTGTTTGGAGCGCTCGGATGCTTCTTCACGCTGCGCCGGTTGTTCGCGGACACTAAGGCGTCGTAGCGCGGCGGGACGCCTTCGGGTTACTCCTTGTCGATCAGGTCCAGGAGTTTGCCCAGGGCGTCCCGGATGTCGTCGTGGTCGTATTGCCCGGCGCGGCTTTCGGCCGAGATCACCCCGCAGCGGTGGACTATCCTGAAGTCGCCGATCGGGAAGTTGTAGTGGCCTTTTTGGTCGTCCGGATGCTCGTCATCGACGCCGAGATACCACTTGCCGTACTCAGCGAAGTCGTGTTTCTCCAGGAACGCGTTCTCTTCCTTGGTTGAGGGAGCGTGTTCACTCCAGTCATCGCGCTCGTCTTTGGCGGCCTTTCCATCGCGGATCAACTTCTTGGCGTGGTCGAAGGCCTTCTTGTTGAGTTTCACTGTCACTCTGCACCTTTCTCTACAGCGCCATACACCGCCCGCAGGACTTCTGGTCAGGGCGTCTTGGCGTCCCCATCAGCAGCGTCTTCTGCAGTTTGTACATGAAACCATGGAGTCCACGAGATGCAGTGCAGAGCGAAGCCTGGTGGCGATCTCCCTTGGGAGTCAGTTTGGAGCCTTCCGGGCTCCTGCAGTGACTGCCCTGAATTCGCGTTGGTACGCGAGGACTGCGTCGAGCGTCCAATCCTTGAGGACCGCGAGTGTTCCGTTTTGAAGTGGACGTAGGTCCACGAGGGGGCTGGGCGGAAGAGTGTATCCGGAGCCGTTAGCCATGTACGTCAAAACTCCCACCGGCGGATACCAGAGGGGGTGGTTTTCGCTCTGCTTAGTAACTTCGTATCCGAAAACGCCTCCACGGATGGGACTCCAAATGTCGACAAGGGATGCGACGCATTCGGTTATTGCTTCTCGTCCGGAAACCAGGGCTTCATTCAACTCCAATTCGAACGAGTTCCTCGATCCGGGTTGGTCCTCTCCGTCTGAGACAGAGAAGCTGAATGGGCAGAGGCTTCTGTCCGACCCTGCAAGGAAGCCGAGCACCGAGAGGTAGTAACCCCAACTCGGGTAGAAGTTGCCCGCATCATCCTTGCGGGCGCCGTCTCCGACCCTTAATTCCATTTCGTGAACGGAGCGAGGTATTGCTTCTTTCGTCGCCGCACTGCGTCCGGGGTACAAAACGTCAACCCACTCGATTGGCCTGGCATCCAGGTGCTCCAAGGCGCTCAAGGTCGACAGAATCCTCCCGGCAATTTCTGCAGGGCGCGCGGGCCGTCCGCCCAGCAGGAAATCTAGGTCAATGTCATCGAGTTTGGGGTCGAAGTAGGACTTCGCGGCTCGTTCAGGCACACCGGCTCCTGGTAGTTGGGTTTGGTCTAGGCTTCAAGCGGTACGTACTTAACAACAAAAGAGACGGTGGACTTCTCCTTCGCCATCGATTTGCGCAGTGCTTTGTCCAGCATCTCAGCGAATTCAGGATTGTGGGTGAAGACCCATTCGAGTTGGCTGCCCGGTGCTTTTGCTTCCAACATTGCTAGCTGCTTGCGGGCCGTCTCGACCCAGTACTTCAACGCCGCTTGGGGCGCTAGGTTGCGGAGGTACTGTCCATTGAAGATCCCTTTGTGGATCAGATCGTAGTTGCCTTTGATTTCTTGGAAGATCTCCAGAGGTGGGCGTCCTCGCCAGAGGTGTCCGTCGAAGGCGATCGACTTCTTATCACCGCGGGCGCTGATGGAGTTCATGACATATTCCAGAAGGTTGCCTTTTGGCCCCGTAGACGTGACTCCTGTTGCGAAGATTTGGTCGGACACACCATGGGAGTTTCGTGCGACGGGTTCTTGCCAGGTGCCGGGGCCGCCGTCGGTGTCGCCGATGGTGGGTTGGAGGTCGGGGTGGCGTCCGGGGAGGGTGTGGTCGCCGAGGCGTTGGTCGTAGGTGCCGGGCGGTCCGGGCGGCTTTGCTGGAGAGGCGGTCGGTGGGGCGTGTTCTGCTGCTGGTGGGGGCGATTCAGGGCTTTGATGGGCACCGGATGTGTCTGGCCCGGTGTGTGAGCCGCCGGGTGGTTCCGGGTGGGTGTGCGGGACGCCGACGGGGTCGGTGGTGGTGGGGTTGAGGCGTTGGTTCAGGCGGGCCCTGTCGATGGGGCTGGGGTTGGGTCCGGTTTCGGGGGCGGGGGTGTTCCTGGCCCGGTTCTTGATGTCGTCGCTCCAGCGGCCTTGGGACGGTGTCCGGGTCGCCGGGGTTGGGCCGGGTGTGGGGTTGGTGTGGTGTTCGTTGAGCCAGCGGGTGGCCGGACCAGGCCGACCAGTACCGGCAGAGGCAACCCCTGGTGTGGTCGTTCCTGTGGGTATCCCTGCGGTGGCTGGGGCGGGGTTGTTGTAGTCCTCGATGGTTCTACCTACGGTGGTCAGGAATTCCTGGACGCGGGCGATGCCCGTGTCGAGGTTCTTCGCCCACTCGGCGGCCGTGGCGGATCCGAGCACGGCGCTGGATTTAGTGGCCGTGGTCCCGAGCGCGGCAGCGGCTTCCTCCGGCACGGCCGTTCCCGCCGCACCGGCACCGGCACCGGCACCGGCTTCGGTGATCGTCGTTGTTTTGCTGATTGTGGTGGGTAGGCCGCGGAGCCGATTGGTGAGGGCCGTGATGCGGGCCTCGAGGGTGAGGCCGCCACCGGCGCCCCCTGTTGCTGCGGTGGCCAGGTCGAAAGCGGTTTGTCCGCCGGCGCGCCAGTAATCGGTGGCCCATTCATCGGCGTGCACGGTTTCCCGGATCGCAGCGGCGGCGGTCAGGAGCGCTTCGATATCGCCCTCGTCCATGTCCGTGAAGCCCCGGTCGATCACGGCTTTGGACCGGAACACCGCAGCACCCAACGCCCCCACACCTTGCCAGGCCTGTGCTTGCTGGGTTTTGTCTTTCGTTCCGAACAGCGTGTACAGGCCCTGGACCGCCCCGACGGCGGCGGTCCCGAAACCCTGCACCGCGGACAGGCGGCCCTCGTGCCGGATGGACACCGCCGGCCCCCAGGGCAGGTCAGGGACCACCGCGTCGGTGCCCAACTGGTGCTGCAGCCAACTGAACCCGTTCGCGACCTGGTCCGTGGAGGCGAACACGCGCCGACGCGGGACCTCCACCGGGGTGTAGCCGGGCCCGTGCGTCAGGGCGGAGAGTTCGTTCGCGCATTGGGTGTCCGAGTCCAGGATCGCCTGGGCGAGCCCGGACGCGGAGGACATGAGTTGTTGGTGGGTGTCCACGATCTGGGCCTTCGAGTGCCAGTCATCGTTGGCCAGGATCACCGCGTCCAGCGCCTGCACCTCAGCCCGCAAACCAGTGATGCGGCGCTTGAAGTCCCTCGCCCGGTCCGCGTATCCGTACAAGGCCCGGGCCGCGGCCCCGGTCAGGTCCTTCACCCTGGCCGCTTTGGCCAGGGCCGGGGTGAACGCGCCGAGTACTTGTTCGGCGTCCGGGGTCCGGTAGAACGCCCGGAGACCGGCCCAGTTCCGGGCCGCGTCCTGCACCCCGTTATGGAACCCGACCCCGGCAAAGATCATCGACTGGACCTGGGCGTCCAACACCTCCGGATCAGGCAACGGCGGCAACGCGTCCACATTGATCCCCGACCCACCACCACCGGACGGGACACACACCTGCGTGAAATCCCCACTCATTCCCAAACTCCCGTCAAACGAAAGACGACGTCACAGCTCATGGCAGCTTCCACCGCGGACCGCCCCCGCCGGCTCCCGAAGGCTGGGCGCCGGCGTCGGGGAACGGCGACCCGCCCCGGCCGGCACCGGAAGGCTGGGCACCGGCGCCGCGGAATGGCCACCCGATGCCGGCACCAGCGGGGTCGGTGCCTGGTTCGATGCCTTGGGCGGCTGCCAGGCCGGTGCCGAGGGCCGGGCCGGTCCCGGCCGCTATCAGGGCGCTCTTCTGCGCGATGGTGGCCATGGCCTGGTCCCCGGCCACGTAATGCCCCACCGCCTCCGTCGTCCCGGACAAGGCCGCGCCCGCGGAGAGCACGGCCCCGGTGAGGTCAGGGCTCAGCCCGTCCTCGGCGAACACGCCCAACGCCTGCACCACCACCGTCGAGGGGACCGCCCCTGCGACCCCCTCCAGCGCGGCACCGAGGCTCTTGACCGGGGTCTGCAACCCCGTCACGGCCTTCGAGGCCGCGGCCAGCACCCCGTGGGTGCCGGGCACGTCGATATCCCACACAGCCATCCCAGAAACCGCCAAGGAACGGGGGTTAGCCGATGCCTTGCACGGCGTTCCGTGCAGCTGACACCGCGGTGGTGGCCGTGTCGTCGGTTTGGGCGAGGGTGGAGCGGACCAGCGCAACGATGGCCCGGACTTCGGAGGCGGCGGAGGTCCACCGGGCTTCGACTGCCTGGTATTCGGCGTCGACGCCGTCGGCGCGGAAGTCGGCCATGGCGTGGTTCACGTCCTGCTGCCGGGCGGTGATGAGGTTCTCCAACTGCGCAGCCAGGGCTTGGATGTCGGATTGGACCTGGGCGGAGACGTTCGTGTCGTAAGCAATGCGGCTCATGATGGCTAGGCCCTTCCCTGGAAGCGTGCGGCATCGAAGTTCGCGGAGCCCTCTGAGCGGCGGGCCGTATCGGAGGCGGCCTGGTCGCCTTGGGCGAAGGCGGTGTCCATCCCGGACTGGCCCTGGACGATCGCACCCAGCGCCGTGTTCAACTCCGAAGCCACCACATCCGAGCGGCTCTTGAACGAATCGAACGCGGCCTTGCCCGCACCGCTGAACTTCCCCTCCAACGGGGTCACGGCGTCCACGAACCGGCGCACCAACGCCCCCAGGTCCTGATGCGAAGCATCCGTTTGCTTACCCAGGGTGGCGAGCGTCTGCGCGCCCAGATCAAAAACAGCCATACAAAAGGCCCCCAATAGCCCTCGAAACAAACCCACCAACCAGTGGGTGCCCGCGACCGGAAATGACCGCGCAACCGGGGACATTGTGAACACACGAAAATGCCTCTAGGTGGCGAAAAAGGCTCTCCCTAGACCCAAACGAGGGAAATTAGGTAGTCAAAACCCAAAATTAGGTGCTGAGAAAAATCATCTAGGTGGTCGCCGGAAACCGGCAGACTACTATGACGCCAGAACCCACGCGACCATCCAGCAAGGAGACAACCATGGCGAATGCCATCGACCTCATTCGATCAGCGCATCTCAGTTCGGCTGCCCAGTACGCGTACGCCTCGACGGTTCCGACCGGCATGCGGCTCATTTTCCTGGCTGGCTCCTGCCCGCTGAACGAAGACGGAACCACCGCCGGCGTTGGGGACTACCGCTTGCAAGCAGATAAGGCGATCGAAAACATGGTGGTTGCTTTGGAAGCCGCCGGGGCAGGGATCAAGGATGTCGTCGCCACCAGGGTGTTGGTGGCATCGTCCCAGCAATCCGACCTGGTCTGCGCCTGGAACGTGGTCCGCGAAGCGTTCGCCGACCATGACGTCCCCAGCACCCTCTTGGGAGTCACCGTGTTGGGATATCCGGACCAGCTCGTGGAAATTGAAGCGACCGCAGCCGTGCACGACAAAAAAGGGTACGAAGGACCGGAAGGGCGCTGAGCTACAGCGCCTTCACGGCACCCAGGACTTTGGTCAGCGAATCCTTCGCATCTCCGAACAGCAGCGTGGTCTGCGGCTCATACAGCAGGTCGTTCTCGATGCCAGCGAATCCGGGGCGCATGGAGCGTTTGAGGAACACCACTTGGCGGGCGTCGGCGACCTCCAGGATCGGCATGCCGTAGATGGGCGAACCGGACGTGGTTTTCGCGGCAGGGTTCACCACGTCGTTGGCGCCCACCACCAAGGCGACGTCGGCCGTCTTGAATTCGGAGTTGATGTCACCCATTTCCTTCAATGATTCGTACGGCACGTTCGCTTCGGCCAGCAGCACGTTCATGTGCCCGGGCATGCGTCCGGCCACGGGGTGGATGGCGAAATCGACTTCGGTCCCGCGCGATTCCAACGCCAACGCAAGCTCGGCCGCCGTGTGCTGGCCTTGGGCCACCGCCAAGCCGTATCCAGGGACGATGATCACCCGCTGCGCGTAGCCCAGGAGCACCGCCACGTCCTCTGCGCTCGACGAGCGCACGGGTCGTTCGCTCACGGCGGTGGATCCCGCCGTCGAACCTCCCTTGAAGGCGCCGAACAGGATACCTGCCACGCTGCGTCCCATCGCAGCTGCCATAGCCCGGGTAAGGATGGTACCCGAGGCGCCCACCAGCGTTCCGGCGACTACCAGCAGCACATTTCCCAGCACCAGCCCGGAGGCCGCCACCGCCAGGCCGGTGAACGCGTTCAAGAGGGAGATGACAATCGGCACGTCGGCACCGCCAACCGGCAGCACCAGCAGGACGCCAACCACTAGTCCCAGTGCCAAGAGGACAACCGCCCACCCCGGAGCACCGGCCAGGACCACCACTACCCCAGCGGCGAGTGCCGCGAGCAATACCAGCGCCATGAGCACGGGGAGTCCCGGGAAGAGCACGGGCCGCGTGGTCATGAGCCCTTGGAGCTTGGCAAACGTGACAGCCGAACCGGCGAACGACACCGCACCCACCAGCAGGGTGAAAACAATGGCGAGCCGCACCCAGGCATCCTCGGTGTGGGGCAGCTCCAGCAGGGCGACCAACGCTGCCGCTCCGCCGCCTACACCGTTGAACAGCGCCACAAGTTGCGGCATTTGCGTCATCTGGACACGCCTGGCCACGGGCGCAGCGACTCCGGCACCAACCACGATCGCGCCAAGGATCCACGGAACGTTGTCCAGTTTCACGGAGACAAACACGGTGACCACGGCCAACAACGCGCCAAACGCACCAATGAGGTTGCCCCTTCGGGCAGACTTGGGCGAGCTCAGCCCTTTCAATGCGAGGATGAAACAGGCGGCCGCCGCTAGGTACAGAAGGGCCGTCCAGGTTGGGTTCAGGAGCGTCACGGCTGACTCTCCCCTGCTGCTTTGTCGGCTTTGACGTCCGACGGCGGCCGCTGCTTTCCGCGGAACATCTCCAGCATGCGGTCGGTCACCACAAAGCCGCCCACAAGGTTGGCGGTGGCGAGGACCACCGCGAGGAGTGCCACCACCAGTACCCACGGCTCGGACGCCTGGCCGGCCACGATGATGGCACCCACCAGGATGATCCCGTGGATCGCGTTCGCCCCGGACATCAGCGGCGTGTGCAGGGTGCTGGATACCTTGGAGACGACCTCGAATCCCACAAACACCGCCAGCACGGTGATCGTCAGCAGGCTCATGCCATCCATCAGTGCGCTCCTTCTGTCCCGTGGGTTGAAGCTTCAGCGGCCGTCTCCCCGGCGAGCGCAGCGAGTGCCTCCGCCGTGGGCGCATGCCGGATGACGCCGTCGTGCGTTAGGCAGGTGCCCGCCACTACCTCATCGGAAAAGTCGGGGGCGACCACGCCGTCCTTGGTCATCAGGGCGATGAGGTTGGCGACGTTCTTGGCGTAGAGCCGGGACGCGTCGGCGGGCATGGCGGACGCGGGGTCCTTGAGGCCCACCAGGGTAATGGTGCCTTGGCCGTCGGCGGTTGGAATGTGGAGGTCCTGCCCTGGAATGACGCCCTCGACGTTGCCTCCGGACTCCGCCGCGAGGTCCACCACCACCGAACCCGCACGCATGCCCTGGACCATCTCGCGGCTCACCAACAGCGGCGCTCTCCTGCCCGGGACAGCCGCGGTGGTGATGAGGACATCTGCTTGGGCCACATGCGGCGCCAAGAGCGCGCGCTGCAGGGCACCCCGGTCCGCACTGAGTTCGCGGGCGTATCCGCCGGAAGCTTCGGCCGTTTCGAGGTCGAGCTTGATGAACGTGCCGCCCATGGACGCGACTTCGTCGGCCGAGGCAGGCCGGATGTCGTTCGCGGACACGCGGGCGCCGAGGCGCTTGGCTGTTCCGATGGCCTGCAACCCGGCCACACCGGCCCCAAGAACCAGCACGCGGGCCGGCGGGATGGTTCCGGCGGCCGTCATATAGAGCGGGAAGAAACGCGGCAGGCGCATTGCGGCCTCAAGCACACAACGGTACCCAGCCACGAGCGCCTGGGACGTGAGCGCATCCATGGACTGGGCCCGCGAAATACGGGGAACCAGTTCCAGGGCAAACGAAGTGATGCCACCTGTGGCGAGCGCCCGGACAGTAGGCAACTCCGACGACGGCGACCCCAACCCCACGGTGACGGCTCCCCGGCGGAGGGCTCCCGCCGTCGTCGGGTCCAAGGGGCGAACGTGGCAGTAAATATCGAGTGTGCCGAGATCCAGGGAGGGAACCAAAGTGGCGCCGGCGGCACGGTAATCATCGTCGCTGTGGCCGGACGCGACACCGGCTCCTGACTCGACCTCCACAGCCAGGCCCAAGGCCACCAATTGCTTGACCGTTTCCGGTGTGGCCGCCACCCGCCGCTCGCCGTCGAGCGTCTCGCGTGCTATGCCTGCTTTCACCCGCCACCCCTTCCAGGAACCGGCCCAGAACTCAGTTGCCACGAGTTTATGCACGTGGGAGGGGCTGCGGTAGTAGGGGGCTGCGCTATGTGCGCAACTGAATTAGGGTCGAACGTGAGCCGGGGCAACCAGCCTCCGCACCGTCGTCGAGCCGGCTCCGGCCGTGCCGTCGGGAAGGAACGCCGCCATGGACACATTCAAGATCGGCTATTTCGTAGGAAGCCTCTCAAGCACCTCCATCAACCGGACCCTCTCCAAGGCGCTGATCAGCGTAGCGCCGCCCGAACTCGAATTCCATGAGATCGAAATCAAGGACCTGCCACTGTACAGCTCCGACTACGACGCTGATTTCCCGCCCGCAGGCAAGGCGCTGAAGGACGCGATCGCCGCGTCGGACGGCATCCTGTTCGTCTCCCCCGAGTACAACCGCTCCATCCCCGGGGCACTGAAGAACGCCATCGACTGGGGTTCACGCCCTTGGGGCACCAACTCCTTCGCGCGGAAGCCCACGGGCATCATCGGCGCTTCGCCGGGCGGCATCGGCACCGCGGTGATGCAGTCGTCCATGCGCAGCGTCCTGAGCTTCCTCGACGCGCCGCAACTGAACGCGCCTGAAGCGTACATCCGCTTCGTCGCAGACGCTTACGACGCCGATGGGACAGTTAAGGACGAAGGCACGGCGGCGCTGTTGCGGCACTACATGGAGGAATACAGCGCTTTCGTCCAGCGCGTGCTGGCCGCCAACGCACCCGGCCACATTGGCGACCAGGAACCTGACGCCAACAAGCTGAACCGCTAGCCACCACTCCCTGTAGCCAACCCGCCCAGCGCACTGCGCTCGAGATTCTCCAGGAGGTGCCGCGGATTTCGGTAGACTTCCGCGGCACCGGCCTCCCGGAGTTCCGCTTCACTGATTCCTCCGCACGTCATGGCGATGGCGGGAACACCGATGCTGGAAGCCGCCTTGACGTCCCACACCGCATCACCCACGAACACCACGTCCTCGGGGCGCAATTCCAGCTTCTCCAAGCAGGCCACCAGGATGTCCGGCGCGGGCTTGCTCTCCTCTGCATCATTGGAGCTGGTCCACTGATCAATGGAAGACCCGGCGTCCAGGACACGAAGACTCACGTCCAGGTCACGTTGCTGGGCGGAGGAAGCCAGCCCAACGGCAAGGCCAGCGTCGGAGCAGGCGGCGAGGAGGTCCCGTGCGGCATCGAAGGCGCGGAGTGCCGGCCAAAACGTCGAGAACACCGCCCCGTGGCTCGATTTCAAGGATTCCAGCAACTCGTCGGAGCAATCCGCAACCAAGTGCCTGACCAGCTTGTCCCCACCCATGCCCACGCAACGGTGGATATCGGAGACCTGGATGTCCAAGCCCTCACGACGGAACGCCTGCCACCATGCGAGCGCATGGAAATAGCTCGAATCGATGAGGGTTCCGTCAACGTCGAAGAGTACGCCTTTGCGCTTTGCCATCACCGCATCTCCACCTGCTCCGGAGCCGGCCCAGCGAGTGCCCGGTCCATCATGAATTCCTCGGATTCCAGCAGCGCGTACCGATCCGCCGAACCCTGGCGCAGCAGCCCCGTCCCCGCCACTTCACGGAGGCCCTCCACGGCCTGTACCGCTTCGTCCACCGATGCGTAACGCCTGGACAGGCCCATCAGCGAGTCATCACCATCCACCATCAGCACGCGGTAGCCCCCATCGGGCGCGTCAACCAATTCCAAATGTCCAGTCATCCCAACCCCCTCGTTCCTGACAGCCCACCTGCTTAGTAAGATTACTTAGTATATATCCGGAATGCAGGGCACCGGACGCCCCGACCTCACGGGGACATATTGCGTAACGCTGGAAATACGCGCCTGCAACTTCTTGTTGCACCCAGCATGACAACAATCGGAATCATCGGTGCAGGACATATTGGCAGCCAGGTTGCGCGCAAGGCCGTGGAGCTGGGCTACGACGTCGTGATCAGCAATTCACGGGGTCCGGAAACCTTGGCGGATCTCGTCGCCGAACTGGGGCCGCGCGCCCGGGCTGCGACGGCAGGTGAGGCAGCAGCGGCGGGCGATTTCGCCGTCGTGACCGTTCCCCTCAAGGCCTACCAGGACATCCCGGTCGAGCCGCTCGAAGGCAAGGTCGTGATCGACACCAACAACTACTACTGGGAGCGCGACGGCCGCATCCCCGAACTCGACAAGGGCGAGGCCACCACGTCCGGGCTGCTCCAGAAGCACCTCCCCACCTCCAAGGTGGCCAAGGGCTTCAACCACATCTTCGCGAAGGACATCACCACCGACGGAACACCTGCCGGCACGGAAAACCGCCGCGCACTCGCCACAGCCAGCGACTTCCCGGAGGCCGCGGAGCTGGTCACCAGGCTGTACGACGAATTCGGTTTTGACACCGTCAACGTCGGAACCCTCGATGAGAGCTGGCGCGTCGAGCGCGACCGCCCCGCGTATGTCATCCGGCAGAACGCCGTCGAGCTCCGGGACAACCTGGCCAAGGCGACCCGAACAGTCTGAGAAACAGCGCACGACGGCGGGCGAGCGGCTTACGCTTGCCCGCCGCCATTGCTTCGCAAGACCAAGCATCGCTTACTTTAGAAAGTTATTTCAGTAAGTAACACCATTGCATGGCTACTCTCGCCACATGGAAAACACACACTTCGACGCCGTCATTGTTGGCGGCGGCCACAACGGATTGACCGCAGCCGCGTACTTGGCCCGAGCCGGCAAGAGCGTCGCCGTCCTGGAACGCGATGACCATTTTGGCGGCGCTGCCATCTCGGCCACCGCCTTCAAAGGAGTCGACGCCCGGCTCTCACGGTATTCGTACCTCGTCAGCCTGTTCCCGCAGCGCATCATCAGCGAACTTGGCCTGGACATCGCCCTCGCCCGGCGCCGCTACTCCTCCTACACACCCAACCCCGGCAACACCGAAACAGGCTTGCTGATTGACGGTGGCGATCCCCGCGCCAGCCGCGAATCCTTTGCGCGCGTTGGCGCCGAAGCCGACTTCGATGCTTTGGAGGGCTTCTACGCGGACACCGAAAAGTTGGCCAAGGCCCTGTTCCCCACCGTCTGCGATCCGCTGCCCACGAGGTCCGAAGCCCGCGAACTGGTGGGTGACGACCAACTGTGGCACGACTTCATCGAGAAACCCCTGGGCGACGTCATCACCAGCAGGCTCTCCGACGACCTGGTGCGTGGCCTCGTCGCCACGGATGGACTCATCGGCACGTTCACGTCCCTGGACGACCCTTCGCTGGACGCCAACCGCTGTTTCCTCTACCACGTGATCGGCAACGGGACCGGCGACTGGGACATCCCCCTGGGCGGAATGGGTTCCGTGACTCGCGAACTGGAACGAGCCGCCCGCGAGGCCGGTGCCGTACTGGTTTCCGGAGCTGAAGTCACAGCCCTGTCCGACGACGGCAAGGTCACGTTCCAGCGCGGGGGCGTCGAGGAAGTCTTCACGGGCGTACGAATCCTGGCCAATGTCTCGCCGTGGGTGCTTCAGGGACTTCTGCCGTCGGGAGTTGGCGGGGTTGGTGGCCCGGTGGAGCGGCCTGAAGGCGCCCAGATCAAGGTCAACCTGCTCCTGAGCCGGCTTCCCAAGCTCCGCGACACCTCCGTGGCACCCGAGGCCGCTTTCGGCGGGACCTTCCACATCAACGAACGCTATGGACAGCTCGAGGACGCCTACAAGACGGCCGAGGGCGGCGGCATACCCTCCCCTTTGCCCTGTGAAATCTACTGCCATTCCCTCACCGATCCCAGCATCCTGTCCGACGATCTGGTGGCTGCCGGAGCGCAAACGCTCACCGTGTTTGGCCTGCACGCTCCCGATCGGCTGGTCACCGAGGAGAACAACGATCGCGTTCGGGCGGAACTCCAGGCCGCAGTTCTGGCCTCGCTCAATTCCGTCCTGGCCGAACCGATCGAGGATTTGCTGCTGACCGACGCCGACGGCAATCCCTGCATCGAGGCCAAGACCACGCTGGACCTGGAGCGTGCCTTGAACATGACCGGCGGCAACATCTTCCACGCCAAACTGCAGTGGCCGTTCCTTGACGACGATGAGCCGCGGAACTCCGCGGCCGAGCGCTGGGGCGTCGCTACGGGCCACGAAAGGGTCTTCCTGTGCGGGGCAGGCGCAAGGCGTGGCGGCGGAGTCAGTGGCCTGGGCGGACACAACGCGGCCATGGCAGTCCTGGAGGAGCTGGACAACCAGGAATTGGACAACGAGGAATTGAAAAACCCGGAGTTGGAAAACCAGCACTGAAACGGTGACACGAATCGGGTCCGGCGCCTACATGATGGGTGGCTGCCTCTCCAGACCATGCGCGTGGGCTTTCCCGGGGAGGCAGCCATCCACATGAGAACGCCAACTCCGAGGAGTCACCATGTCCACCAAGATTTCCAAATGGCCTGCTGGCACGCCCATGTGGGTTGACCTGTCCGTTGACGACGTGGAGGCGGCCAAGTCGTTCTACTCCAAGCTGTTTGGGTGGGACTATCTCACGGGCGAGGGTGATTACCTCCTGGCCCAGATTGCCGGCCACGCCGTGGCGGGCCTCGGCCCCAAGCTGGATCCCGCCCGTCCCGCGGCATGGACCACGTACTTGGCCTCCGAAAACGTCGATGCCACCGCCGAGCTCATCAAGGCGGCCGGAGGGCAACTGCTGGTCCCGCCATTCGACGTCATGGACTCCGGACGCATGGCCGTCGCCGCGGACAGCGTGGGAGCCGCCTTTGGGGTATGGCAAGCCGGAAACCACATTGGCGCCGAACGCTTCAATGAGCACGGATCCCTCTGCTGGAATGAACTCCACACCCACGACTGCGCCTCGGCCAGGGCTTTCTATGCCGAGGTTTTCGGCTTCGCCTACCACGACGTGGACGGCGAGGACATGGTCTACTCCACGTGCCTGCGCGCCACCGACGGACGTGAAGTGGCCGGCATGCACTACGACACCGAACTCCCGGAGACCATGCCGGATTACTGGCTGACGTGGTTTGCCAGCGACGATGTTGCCGCCACGGCCTGCCAGGCCGAGCAACTCGGCGCGTCCCTGCTGATGCCGGTTTCCTCAACACCGTTCGGCCGGATGGCCATCATCGAGGGCCTGCAAGGAGACGTCTTCGGGGTCATCGCCGTAGCACCGGCCAGCAGCTGAGCTGCCTGCGTGCCGCAGCGACCCACTTTGGACCGCACCCTCCGCGACACGCCGCAAGAATGACTTTCCCGGCCTCCGCGAGGCTCAAAGCAGGTCGTCGGGGTACACCTTCCAGCCCCCGCAGACCGTGGCGCGCGTACCGCCGTCGGGCCTTAACCCAGCTTCAGCGCCGCGGAATCCTGGCCGGCTGCCGGGTCCATGGCCCCGACGATGACGTCGTGGGCGAACTCAGCGGCAAGCGGGGCGGCCAGACGGTGTACGGACTGGAAGATCCTTCGGACGGCGGGACCATGCCAGTCCGCAGGCAGGTAGTCGGCGGGAAGATTGGGATCCTTGTAGGGAAACCTGCGCCACATGGTGAGCATCGGGATGTAGTAGCGGAACGCGTCCCGGCGCACTTCCTCCGTAACCTCGGCGGGTTGGTCCTCAAGACGCCCGGACCAGTCCTCCTCAGCATTTCCATACAGCTCAAGGAACTCCGTGAACTCTTCGTCGAGCTCCTTCAGGTCCCACCACTCGGAGATCTTGGGCCGCATGGGGCCATCGAAGACGTAGTCGCTGCGAAACAGGTCCACGAACTCGATCAGCCCGCTTGCCGTAAGCCGCTCCTTGGCCTGGTCCAGTTTGTGGGCGGGCGCGATCCAGACGCCCGAGGCCACCGACCCAAAGCCCAGCCCGGACAAGGCCGAGCGCAATTGGTGCCGGCGGTTCCTCATCGATTCGGGCACGGAAAATACGGCCAGGACCCACGTATCCACCGGCGCGGGCTGTTCGGGAGCGAAGATCCGCCGGTCACCCTCCCGGAACACGTCGCTGACGGACTCGGCAATCTTGTACTTGGCGATCCCGTCCTCGCGAACACTTTTCAGCACCCCCTTGGCCTTGAGCCTGGAGACGGATGATCGGACGCCCGGCGCGTCGTAGCCCAGGGTTCCCAGCATGGAAATCAGTGCAGAAACCGGCAAGGCGTCACCGGCATTCCGGCCATACAGACCGAAAATCGTGACGAGCAACTGCTGGTGGCGCACCGGGGGTGCCGGGACGGCGAACATCGAAAAGGGTCCTCATTTCCGCGCCCGGTCCGGGCGCCAGTCATGTTCATCATAGGGCGGAGACTGTCCCGTTCCCTGAAGACCACGACGGCGGCAGGCAGCTGACGCTGGGCAGGAACCCTAACCGACCGACTGCACCTCGGGCTGGGAGTGCAGGGTCCACGAAGACCAGTCAAGCGGGTGCACGGACGGACGGCCCAGCAAGTACCCCTGGGCTGCGGCGACGTGCAGTTCCGTGGCTTCGCGCAGTTCGGCTTCGGTCTCGATGCCCTGCGCTACGACGGATGCACCAAGCTCCCTGGCCAGCTCAACAACGGCGCGGGCACGGATGCGCTGTCCCTCGGAGCTGTCGATGCCGGCGATCAGGTGCCGGTCCAGCTTGATGATGTCCGGACGCAACTCCTCGATCCTGTCCATGGAAACGAAGCCCGCACCCGAAGCGCTGACGGCGAGCCGCATGCCGCGTCGACGCAGTGGCCCAAAGCCGTTCTCGCCCGCCAGGCCATCGGCTGACTCCAGGCTTCCAGTGAGTTCGATGACGATCCTCGACGGATCAAGCCGCGCCTCTTCCAGCAAGGCCCTGACGCGGGGGTCCCGGGAGGATTCCGGTGTCAGGTTGAAGGCCACGAACATGTCCTGGGGCATTTCCTCGGCAGCGGCCAGGGAACAGTGCAGGGCAGCGATCTCCAGCTCGGTACCAAGTCCGGCTTGGGACGCCTCGCGGAACCAAACGTCCGCCGCCGCGCCGTCCTGCTCCACGAAGCGGATCAGGGCTTCAACGCCGATGACGTCACCGGCTGGGAGTTCATGGATGGGCTGGAAGGCCGTGAGCAGCAGCTTGTCCCGCAACACGGACTGGATGCGCTTGCGTACTTCACTGTTGACCGGGACCGTCACCGTATGCGGAGCCTCGGCCGACGCCCGGTTCAGGCTCATGGATTCCTGGTGTCCCGCGGACTCGTCCGGCACCACGATGCCGGTGCGGGTCTGGATCAGATGCTCCAGCAGGACGCCCTTGGGGTCGCCGGGATGCTCGGCCAGCAGTTCCTGGAGGTTCCTGCGGGCCCACTCGCTGCGCGGATCGGACTCGCTGAGGATGTCCTTGATGATTTCCAGCGCCTGCTGACGCACGCGGGCATCGTTGACAGGCGGGAGCGGTGGAGCCTGGACGGCGTCGTTCGCTGACGGTTCCATGGCACCACCGAAGGGAAAGGAGAGCCCACTTCTAGACATCGACAATTCCTTCAATGTGAACTTGTGCCGGCTGCGCCCAGTACACAACCAGCTACGCTTCGCTCCGCTGGCCCCCAAGGACGTCCCGGAACGGAGCAGCCCAGTCGTGCATCCGCGCAACCAGGCTTGTGACGAATCCTACAAGAGAATCCCGCACACGTGGACCAAGCTGGCACTCCACGGCCGCCGAGACGCCCCCCCCCTTCACCAACGCTCTCTCACGCAACACCCCCCTTTCACCAACGCTCTCTCACTTCCCGCCTTTCGCCAACGCTCTCTCACGAAACACCCCCCTTTCACCGACGCTCTCACTTCCCGCGGTCGGACCCGTGGGAAGTGAGAGAGCGTCGGGTCTTAAGGGCTATTTGGTGAGAGAGCGTCGGGCTTTTAGGGCTGTTTGGTGAGAGAGCGTCGGGTTTTAAGGGCTGTTAGGTGAGAGAGCGTCGGGGGTGAGGGCTTGGACGAAGTGCGGGGGCCAAGGCTGCGCGGTCGCGGAGCTGGCGGGGACGTGCGCCGTCGTGACCGTCCCGTAGGCGGCAACGACGGCGGCTGCCGGACTGCCGGCGTCGGGGGTTCCGCCGTCGGGGGTTCCTGCCGAGGCCGGCAGCGGGTGGCCGAGTACCTCGAATTCCAGAGTGAGCGAGGTCCGGCCGAGCGCTTGTACCCGCACCGACGCGGTGATGCGCTGGCCGAACCACAGCTTCGCTTGGTAGTTGATGACCTGCTGGACGCGGGGCGCGCTGGGGAAGTAGTCGGGCAGGGCCAGCGAACGGAAGAGTTCGGCCTCGGCGGCCTCCACCCAGCGCAGGATCGCCGAGTTGTGCTGATGGCCGGAGGCGTCGGTGTCCACCCACTCCACCGTCCGCTGGACGCTTGCTTCCGGCATGGTTCTCCTAGCCGACGCTGACCGCAGCGTCTTGCTCGTCGGGGTCAGCGGTTGCTTTCCCTTCGGTCACCCGCGCTTCCTGCTGCGGCTTCGGGATCAGTGCGACGGCGGCAGCGGCCAGGACCGCGATACCGGCGAAGATTCCGAAGTTCGCCTCAAACGGGAGCTTGGAACCTGCGATCCACCCTCCGATCAACGGGCCGGAGATAGCGCCGAGCCGGGCGAAGCTCAGGGCCCAACCCGTCGCCGTGCCGCGGACCTTTGCCGGGTAGTAGTCGGCGATGTAGCCCGTGAGGACGAGGGATGTGGAGATGGACCCGACACCGGCGAAGGCCACGAACAGCAGGTTGACCACCATGGTGTTGGGGAAGACCAGGAGCATGATGCCCAGGCCGCCCAGGATGTAGAACACCACCAGGATGAGTTTCTTGCCGTATTTGTCTGCCGCGCGGCCCAGAAGCAGGCCACCAATCGCCGAGGCGAGGCTGAAGACCAGGAGGAACGTCAGGGACGAACCGAGATCGTAGCCGGCCTTCTTCATGATGCTCGGGAGCCAGGTGTTCAGTCCGTAGACCAGGAGCAGGCCGCAGAACAGCGAGATCCAGAAGAAGACGGTCGAGCGGAGATACTGCAGGGAGAACATGGTGGTGATGGTCTTCCACCACGGGTCTGCGGCTTGGTTGCCGGCAGGCTTGGCAACCAGCACCGGGCGGTAGTCAGTGATTCCGAGCCTTGCCGCCAACGTCTTTGCCTCTGAACTGCGGCCTTTCGACTCTAGGTACTCAAGGGATTCCGGCAAGAACTTCCAGATGACCGGCAGCAGGATCACGGGGGCTGCGCCGATCGCGATCACCGCCCGCCATCCACCCAGCGGAAGGACGAACAGGGCTGCCAGCGCGGCCGCGACAATCCCCAGCGAGTACCCGGAATACATGAGTCCATAGTTATAAGAGCGCTTGTTCGGAGCGGAGTACTCGATGGTCAGTGCCGCTGCCACGGGGATCACGCCGCCCATGCCGAGCCCACCGATCAGGCGGAAGAGGCCGAAAAGTTCAGGCGTAGGCGCCCAGGCTGCCCCGGCCTGCGTCAGCGTGAAGATGATCATGGACGCGAGCAGCATCTTCTTCCGGCCCACAAGGTCGCTGAGGGTGCCGATGAACAAGGCACCGATAAGCATGCCGATCAGGGCATATGACCCCAAGCCGCCCAGAGCCAGCGGCGAGAGATTCCACTCTTTGTACTCGGCGAGGGCCGGGAGCACGGCGCCGAGGACGCCGACGTCGTAGCCTTCGGCGAGAATCGCCAGCCAGCAGCAGAGGAGCACAACACCTGTGGTGCGCTTAGGCACGTTCCAGGTGTTCAAAGGTGCGGCGGCCACGGCTACTTCACCAGGACCGATGCTGCGGCGGCCGCAGGGGTCCAGCGCAGGTGCGTGATGGCTTCCTCGGCGTCCAGTTCCTTGAGCAGGGACAACCGCGGACGGACGGCGTCCGTGCGCGAGCTCGGCGGCTTGCGGCGGCCGGCGCGGAACTGCGGGATCCACTGAGCGCCTGGGCCGTGGTACTCCTGCTCGGCGGCTGCGTGGAGGGTCCATTGGGGATCGTAGAGGTGCGTGCGGCCCAGGGCGATGAGGTCGGCACGTCCTGCGAGGAGGATCGAGTTGACGTCGTCGTAACTGGAGATGGCGCCGACAGCGATCACTGCCACGCCTGCCGGGGCGGCGACTTCCTGGCGGATGCGGTCCGCGAACGGGGTCTGGTAGCTGCGTCCGAACGCGGGCTTCTCTTCCTTGGCTACCTGGCCGGTGGAGATGTCCAGGCCGGCAGCGCCGTGGTCAACGAACGCCACGGCGATGTCGATGGAGTCATCCGAGGTGTTGCCGCCGTCGATCCAGTCCGTCGCGGAGATGCGTACCGTTAAAGGCTTGCCGGCAGGCCACGCCGCGCGGACGGCGTCGAACACTTCCAACGGGAACCGCAGCCGGTTCTCCAGGCTGCCGCCGTATTCGTCCGTGCGCTGGTTGGAAACGGGAGACAGGAAGGAGGAGAGCAGGTAGCCGTGGGCTGCGTGGATCTCCAGGAGGTCGAAGCCGGCTGCCTCGGCGCGCTGCGTCGCGGCGACGAACTCGGCCTTGATGGCGTCCATCCCGGCGCGGTCCAGTTCCAGCGGGGTCTGGTTTTCGGGGCCGTACGGCAAGGCGGAAGGCCCGACGGCGGTCCAGTTGCCGGAGTCGAGCGGCTGGTCGATGCCTTCCCACATGAGCTTGGTGGAGCCCTTGCGGCCGGAGTGTCCCAGCTGCGCACCGATCTTCGCGGTGGAGCGGGTGTGCACGAAGTCGACGATTTCCTTCCAGCTGTCGCGCTGTTCGTCGGTGTAGAGGCCGCTGCAGCCGGGGGTGATGCGGCCGGATTCGGAGACGCAGACCATTTCGGTCATGACCAGCCCGGCGCCGCCCAGGGCCTTGGAGCCGAGGTGGACCTTGTGGAAGTCGCCGGGGACGCCGTCCGTCGCGGAATACATGTCCATCGGCGAAACAATGATCCTGTTCTTCAGCTCGAGTTCGCCGACGCTGAAGGGCTGGAACATGGCCGGTGCCACCTGGCTCAGCCCCTGCGAGGAAGCGAAGTTGCGGTCCACTGCCTCCGCGAACTCGGGATCGCGCAGGCGCAGGTTCTCCTGGGTGATGCGGCGGCTGCGGGTGAGCAGGTTGAACGCGAACTGCGTGGGGTCCTGGTCCTTGTACTGGCCGATCCGTTCGAACCACTCCAGCGAAGCTTGCGCGGCACGCTGGGTGGACGCAACCACCGGGCGGCGCTCGGCTTCGTAGGCTTCCAGGGCCTCTGCGACCGTGGGGTGCTCGTGCAGGCAGGCAGCCAGTGCGAGGGAGTCTTCCATGGCCAGCTTGGTGCCCGAGCCAATGGAGAAGTGAGCCGTGTGCGCGGCGTCGCCCAGCAGGACCACGTTGCCCTTGCGCCAGCTCTGGTTGCGGACAGTGTTGAAGGTGATCCACTTGGAATTGTTGGACAGGACCTCGTAACCGGCCAGCTCCTCGGCGAAGATCTCGCGGATCTTGGCGATGGCCTTCTCGTCGGAGACACCTGGTGCGAAGACCTCGTCGGCGGTCTCGTCGAAGCCCGCCGCGTGCCAGACGTCCTGGTGCATTTCGACAATGAACGTGGAGCCTTCATCCGAGTACGGGTAACCGTGGATCTGCATGACACCCCACTCGGTTTCCTTCACGAAGAACTTGAAGGCCTCGA
Source organism: Paenarthrobacter sp. NPDC089714 (assembly GCF_044748905.1). Classification (NCBI taxonomy): domain Bacteria; kingdom Bacillati; phylum Actinomycetota; class Actinomycetes; order Micrococcales; family Micrococcaceae; genus Paenarthrobacter; species Paenarthrobacter sp. NPDC089714. Next base: position 116,973 of record NZ_JBIVGX010000004.1, on the reverse strand, counting down.
ACACCTGGTCCGTTCCGAGCCACATGAACTTGTTGGTGCGCGGGTCCAGGTCCGGGCCGAACGCGTCAGCGTACTTGGCGCGGATCTGCGAGTTCACGCCGTCCGCGGCGAGCACCAGATCGAAGCCGGCTTCGAGTTCCTCGATGGCCGGGGCCATGGTGCTGAACCGGACATCGACGCCGAGTTCGATGCACCGGCGCTGCAGGAGTTCCAGGAGTTCCTTGCGGCTCATCGCGGCGAAGCCCTGGCCGCCGACAGTGATCATTTCGCCGCGGAAGTGGATGTCGATGTCCGACCAGCGGGCGAAGCGCCGGCTCATGTATTCGGCCACCACGGGATCGGCGTTGCCGATGCCACCGAGGGTCTCATCAGAAAACACGACGCCGAAGCCGAACGTGTCGCTGGCAGCGTTGCGTTCCCAGAGGGTGATGTCGTGGGACGGGTCCAACTGCTTCATCAGTGCTGCGAAGTACAGGCCACCCGGGCCGCCTCCGACGATTGCGATTTTCATGGTGGTGCTCCTTCTACGCCTGGCCCTGGCCGGCGGGGGTAAGTTCGTGGGTTGCTGTTTCCTCTGCGAGGACACGGTCGCGCAGTTTGAAGTGCTGCAGCTTGCCGCTGGGGTTGCGCGGCAGTTCGGTAACGAACCGGACATCCCGCGGATACTTGTACGGGGCGATGGTCTGCTTCACGAAGTCCTGAATTTCCTTGCGCTTCGCGGGGTCGCCAATGACTCCTTCGCGCAGGACCACGAACGCGCACACGATGCTGCCGCGCTGCTCGTCCGGGATGCCGATGACAGCGTTCTCCACCACGTCCGGGTGCTGGTCGATCGCGGCCTCAACCTCGGGGCCGCCAATGTTGTAGCCGGAGGAGACGATCATGTTGTCCGAACGGGCCTGGTAGGTGAAGTAGCCGTCCTCATCCATGGAGAAGGTATCTCCGGTGACGTTCCAGCCGTTCACCACGTAGTTCAACTGCCGGGGATCGTCGAGGTATCGGCACCCGGTGGGTCCAATGATCGCCAGCCGCCCGGACTGTCCCGGGCCGAGTTCCTTGCCCTCGGGATCGAGGATCGTGGCGCGATAGCCCGGAACCGCTTTGCCGGTCGTCCCGGGGCGGATGTCATCCCCTGCAGCAGATATGAAGACATGGAGCATTTCCGTGGCACCGATCCCGTTCACCAGGCTCAGTCCTGTGGCTTCATGGACGGCTTCCCACGTTTCCTTGGACAAGTGCTCCCCGGCGGAAACGGCAATCCGAAGACGGCTCAACAGCTCGCCGCGGTTCTCCTTGAGGATGGCCCGGTACGCTGTCGGAGCCGTGAACAAGATGGTGGCTCCCGCCTCGGCAGCGCGTTCGGCCAACTCCACCGGACCGGCCTTCTCGGTCAGGAGCGAGGACGCCCCGAACCGCAGCGGGAAGACCACCAGTCCACCCAGCCCAAACGTGAAGGCCAGCGGAGGGGAACCGGCAAAAACGTCGGACGCGGTGGGCTCCAGGATGTACCGGGCAAAGGTATCCGCGTTCGCCAGGATGTCCCGGTGGAAATGCATGGTCACCTTGGGCACACCCGTGGTGCCGGACGTCGGACCCAGCAAGGCAACATCGTCCGAGGACGTGTCCACCGCAGTGAACTCCCCGCTCTTGCGCCCGCAGCGGGCGGTGAGGTCGCCGTCGTCGTGCGCTCCATAGCTGAGGACGGCAACGTCATCCCCGGCAGCGATAGCGAGTTCGTCCACGAAGCGGTGGTCCGAGATGGCGACCACGGGCTTGGTCAGCTGGATGATGGTGGAAACCTCGGTGGAGCGCAGCATCGGCATGGTGGTCACCACCACGGCTCCGGCCTTGATCACGCCCAGCCAGGCCGCGACGATCCACGGGTTGTTCGGGCCGCGGAGCAGGACCCGGTTGCCGGGGACGATTCCGAGGTCTTCTGTGAGGACCTGGGCCACCTGGTTGGAGCGGAGCTGGAGTTCCCCGTAGCTCCAGACTTCGCCGTCCGGGGTACGGAGTGCCGGGCGGTCTGCGCCGAACTGTTCGACAGCGTCGTCGATCAGCACTGAGGCGGCGTTGAGCCGGTCCGGGTAGTTGAGTTCGGGGAGGGTGAATTCGAACGCCGGCCAGGTTTCGGCGGGCGGCAAGTGGTGGCGGGTGAACGTGTCCACGTGGGCCGATGGCAACATGCTCATGGCCGTTCCTTTCAGTGGTGCGTCGTTGGGGCTGGGGATGGGTGAGTCAGGCGCGGATCATGCCTTCTTGGGCGACGGTGGCCAGGAGCCTTCCTTGCCGGTCGAAGAAGCGGCCCATGGCCAGGCCGCGGTTGCTTTGGCCGGAGATGGCTTCCTGGGCATATAGGACCCAGTCGTCCACGCGGCCGTCGCGGTGGAACCACATGGAGTGGTCCAGGCTGGCGGTAGCGAGTCCGGGGCTTGACCAGTTCAGGCCGTTGACCCGGAGAAGCGGTTCAAGGATGGTGTAATCGCACACGTACGCGAGGGCGGTGCGCTGGAGGTCTTTGCTGTCCGGGAGTGAGTCGAACGCCTTGACCCAAATGGCTTGCTGGGGCGCGTTCCCGCCCTCAAGCTCGACATATACCGGTCCGGGAATATGCCTCATGTCGAAACTGCGGCCGGTTCCCCAGTAATCGGCCGCGCTTCCTCCAGTCCCGGCCAGCACTTCGGCTGCCGAACGCAGGGATTCAGGTTCGACGGCGGCAGGCGCCTGGGGCTGGAAGTCCGGGCCGTCCTCGGGAACCTGGAAGGAACCCATCGCGGCATACACGGGCTTGCCGTTCTGGAAACCCCGGACCGTGCGGGTGGAATAGCCCCGGCCATCGCGCAGCCGCTCCACTTCGTAGCGGACCGTGGAGCCGATATCCACTGGGCGCATGAAGTAGCTGTGCATCGAGTGGAGGTTCCTGTCGGCATCCACCGAGCGCATCATCGCCGCTGCGGCCTGGGCCACCATGTCTCCACCGTAAGCCTTGGGCCACGGAACGTACTGGGTGGTCGCTTCGTAGGCCTCGTCGAAGACCTGCGCCTCGGTTTCCGTGAGCTCAACAGCCCGGAGGAACGTCTCCGACGTCAGGGTTCCCGTGATCATGGCTTAGGCCCGGCGGTAGTCGGCGAGGGTTTCGTCCGGGACGTCCTCGAGGTTGACTACGAGGTTCTCCGGGGTCCGGGCGGTCAGCCAGACGAGCTCCTCCGTCACGGACATATTGGCTTCGACGTGCGGCATGAACGGAGGCACGAAGACCCAGTCGCCCGCCTTCATGTCGATGAACTCGCTGTAGTTCTCACCGAAGTAGATCCGGCCGTGGCCCCGAAGGACGTAGCCACCCGTTTCAGCTTCGCCGTGGTGGTGCGGAAGGGAACGGTAGCCGGGAGTGTTGGACACCTGCCCGAACCAGATCTTGGTTGCCGGTGTGTGCTGGATGCTGACGCCGGAGACGCGGACACAGTCGCCGGACTGCATCGTGTTGGTGTCCTCCTCGCCCGCGCGGGTGACGACGGGAACAACCTTGCCGTCAGGCTGGGCGTAGATGGAGTTGTCGCCTTCGAGGCTGTACTCGGTGGTGGTCTGGCTCATGGGTTTCTCCTTGTGTCTCTTACGCTGAATGTCTCTTACGCTGAGGCGGTTACGGGTGCGTGGATGCGGAACTGGTTCTCCAGCCGGCCGATTCCGTCGATTTCGGTGACCAGGGTGTCGCCGTCGTTCAGGAAGCGCGGCGGGGTCATGCCCATGCCGACTCCCCCGGGCGTTCCCGTCAGGACGAGATCGCCCGGGCGGAGGACCGTGAATTGCGAGATGTAGGACAGCAGCTGCGCGGGGCCGAAGACCAGGGTCCGGGTGTTCCCGTCCTGCACGAGTTCTCCGTTGACATAACCGCGGACCTGGAAGTGCTCTCCGGCTTCATCTGCGGTCACCATGACCGGCCCTACCGGCGTGGTGCGGTCCCAAGCCTTGCCCTGGAACCACTGCAGCGTCCGGCTCTGCCAGTCCCGCATGGAGACATCGTTGGCCACGGTGTACCCGGCAATGGCTTCCCGGGCCTGGTCCTCATCAGCCCGGTACAGTTCCGAGCCCACGACGACGGCCAATTCGGCTTCCCAGTCGACGCGGGCACTCCCCTGGATTTCCACGGCATCGTTCGCGCCAACCAGGGTGTCCGCGTACTTGGCGAACAGCGTGGGGTACTCGGGAAGGTCGCGGCCCATCTCCTGGATGTGGTCCCCGTAGTTCAAACCGCAGCAGATCACCTTGCCCGCGCTGGGCAGGAGGGGCGCGAAGTCGGGGTTGGTCAGGACTTCCCCGTTCGCTGCTTCAGCCACGGTCTTTTCAGCCACTGCCCGCCAGTTTTCCTGGGCCAGGAGCGCGCCAACGTCACTGGCCGGGAGCGCGAGGTATGTGCCATCGCCCGCGGCGAGTGCCGCCGTCGTACGTCCGTCTGCGATGCGCAGAGTGGCAAGTTTCATCGGTTGGTTTCCCTTCGATTTTTTGATGTGTCGACTTTTTTACGATCGTCACATATGCTCAACGTAGCAGGGCGGGAATGATCTGCATAGGGGCTTTTCAAAACTTTTCGCAACTGCCACAACCGAGGAGGACCACCATGAGCCACAAGACCATCAACCCGGAATCTCTGCCCAAGCCATCGGGTTTCGCGCACGGCATGCTCGCCGGAAATACCGTGTTCCTGGGCGGGCAGACAGCTCTTGATAAGGACATGAACATCGTGCCGGGCGGCATCGTGGAGCAGTTCACGCAGGCCTTTACCAACGTCCTCACCACGCTCCGCGAAGCCGGCGGACAGCCCGAGGACCTGGTCAATGTGACCATCTACCTCACCGACGTGGACGATTACATGGCGAACGGCCGGGAAATCGGGCGCATCTGGCGCGAGATGGCCGGCTCGCAGTACCCGGCGATGGCGGGCATCGGCGTCACGCGTCTGTGGCAAAAGGAAGCCCTGATCGAGATCCAGGGCATCGCCGTCATTCCTGAGCGGTAAGCCTCTGGCCTTGGCTCTTGGGCGTGCGGCAGCATAGCCGTATGGGAACCGTGACTGAATACTTGGAAAACGTCAGTGCTGCCAACCGACCGGCGTTGGACCGGATTGTTGCCATTGCGCGAGAGCTTGCGCCGGAGGCCGAGGAAGGCACCAGCTACGGCATGCCCGCCCTCATGGTTGAGGGCAAGGGCTTCGTGAGCGTCCTCGAAACCAAGAAGCACTTGGCGCTGTATCCGTTCAGCGGGCAGATCCTGCCTGAGATGTCCGAGGAGCTGGGTGGGTACTCGTGGTCACCGGGCACGCTGCGGTTTTCCGTGGAGAATCCCGTGCCCGATTCCATGGTGCGGCGGATCCTCGAGACCCGTCTGGCGGCGATCCGCAAGTAAGCCCTCCCCCGCGCCCAACTGGGTCGCAATTAAGCGCGTTTTGACCGCTGAAAACGCGCTTAACTGCGACCTACTTGGGTCAGTGTTTGGCGGAGACGTCTTGGGAGATCGCGTCCGCAGTTGCCACGACTTCCGCGCGGACCGAATCGAGGTAGCCTTCCGGCTGGGCAGCGACCGCCTGGGCCTGCAAGGACACGTTGATGGCCGCGACGGTGTCGCCGTTGTTGCGATTGTGCACGGGCGCCGCAATGGACATGAGGCCGAGCTCCAGCTCCTGGTCCAGCAGGCACCAGCCTTGCGTTCGGACACGCTCGACGGCGGCCCTCAAGTCGGTCGCGTTGGCTACGGTTCGCGGGGTGAGGGGCGCGAGTTCGGCCTTCTCCAGGTAGGCGTCGAGCTTGGCCGGCGGCAGACCCGCGAGCAGCACCCGGCCCATCGACGTCGCATATGCGGGGAAGCGGGTGCCCACGGTGATTCCCACGTTCATGATCCGCTTGGTAGCGACTCGGGCAACGTAGAAGATGTCCTGCCCGTCCAGGACCGCAGCCGACGTGGACTCCCCCAGCTTCAGGCTGAGTTCTTCAAGGTGGGGCTGGGCGAGCTGCGGCAGGGACAAGGCCGAAAGGTACGAGTACCCCAACTGCAGCACCTTGGCTGTGAGCGCGAACGTCTTGCCGTCGGTGCGGACGTAGCCGAGTTCAACCAGGGTGTGCAGGAAACGGCGTGCGGTGGCCCTCGTCAGGTCCGTGCGGGCGGCGACTTCGCTGAGGGTCATCACCGGGTTGTTCGCATCGAAAGCCCGGATCACTGCAAGGCCCCGGGCCAACGACTGCACATACTGGTCGCTGGCTTGCGGGGTCACTGCGGAGTCGGTCATGGTTACCAATCCTAAAGTGCGTTACGGGGCCTGCTCTGCGGGCTATTCCTAACAGCGCCCACGCCGCCCGGGTTCCCTGACCGAGCTTGCGAGGTTAGGGAGGCGGTGGGGATGCAGAGCAGGCCCCACAACGGGAGACCTAGGCTCCGGCCTTGAGGGGCAGGTGTACGAGTTCCTGGATTTCTTCGAAGGTGCAGCCGAAGGTTTCGCGGACGGTGACGCCGTCGGGGCCGGTGAGGAACACGGCCTTGTCCGTGTACACGCGGGTGACGCAGCCGACGCCAGTCAGAGGATACGTGCAAGCCTCCACGAGCTTTGAGGCACCCTCGCGGGTCAGCAGGGTCATCATCACGAACACGTCCTTGGCGCCGGTGGCCAAGTCCATCGCTCCACCGACGGCCGGGATCGCGTCCGGGGCGCCGGTGTGCCAGTTGGCGAGGTCACCGGTTGCCGAGACCTGGAAGGCCCCAAGGACGCAGATGTCCAGGTGCCCGCCACGCATGATCGCGAACGAGTCGGCGTGGTGGAAGTACGAGGCTCCGGGGAGTTCGGTGACGGGGATCTTGCCGGCGTTGATCAAGTCACCATCAATGGCATCCCCTTCAGCCGCCGGGCCCATGCCGAGCATCCCGTTCTCCGTGTGGAGCGTGATGTTCTGTTCCTCGGTCAGGTAGTTCGACACCAGGGTCGGCTGGCCGATGCCCAGGTTCACGAATGAGCCCGGGGCGATGTCCCGGGCCACCAGCTGGGCCAACTCGTCACGGCCCAGGGGCTTCTCAGAGGTTTGGATGCTTGTCTGCGTGCCCATGATCAGGCCACCTTTCCGTTATCAGCTGCGGAATCAACCCGCACCACGGCGTTGACGTAGATCCCCGGTGTCACCACGTTCTCCGGATCCAGCGAACCGGTAGGCACGATCTCGGAGACCTGGACGATGGTGTGCTTCGCCGCGGCGGCCATGATCGGGCCGAAGTTCCGGGCCGTCTTGCGGTACACGAGGTTGCCCTTCCCGTCAGCCTTCAACGCCTTGATCAGTGCAACGTCGGCGTGGATCGGGGTCTCGAACACCTGCCACTTGCCATCCAGGAAGCGCGTTTCCTTGCCCTCAGCCAACGTGGTGCCATACCCGGTGGGGGTGAAGAACCCGCCGATACCGGCCCCCGCCGCGCGGATGCGTTCGGCCAGGTTTCCCTGCGGCACGAGTTCCAGTTCGATCTCCCCGGCGTGGTACTTCGCGTCGAAATGCCATGAATCGGACTGCCGCGGGAAGGAACAGATCATCTTCTTCACCCGGCCTTCCTTGATCAGCAACGCCAGGCCCTGGTCGCCTTGGCCAGCGTTGTTGTTCACCACGGTCAGGTCTTTGGCGCCGCAGTCCATCAGCGCGTCGATCAGTTCGAACGGCTGCCCGGCGTTGCCGAACCCGCCGATCATCACCGTGGAACCGTCCTTGATCCCGGCCACGGCCTCGCCAACAGTGTCAATGAAATTCAACATCGCCCCTACGCTCCTTCAACGCCAGCGGTTACGTTTTCCAGCACCACGGCCAGGCCCTGCCCCACGCCGATGCAGATCGCCGCGACGCCCCATCGCTGCCCGGAAGCCTGCAACGATCGTGCCAGCGTGCCCAGGATGCGGGTACCGGAGGCCCCCAGCGGGTGGCCCATCGCGATCGCGCCGCCGTGACGGTTCACGATGGACGGGTCGATCCCCCACGCGTCAACGCACGCCAGGGACTGGGCGGCAAACGCCTCGTTAAGTTCGACGGCGCCAACCTGGTCCCAGCCGATGCCCGCCTTCGCGAGGGCCTTGTTCGCGGCCTCCACCGGGGCGAACCCGAAGAACTGGGGATCGTTGCCGTGCGCGCCACGGCCTGCGATACGAGCCAACGGTTCCAGCCCCAGAATCCCAGCGGCGTTCTCGGACCCGATCCACGCCGCCGAAGCACCATCAGACAAAGGCGAGGCATTCCCGGCGGTGACCGTGCCGCCGTCGGGCCCTGAACCTTCGGGACGGAACACCGTCTTCAACCCGGCCAGCTTCTCCGCGGAAGACCCAGCACGGATCCCCTCGTCACGGACCAGGTCAGTGCCCGGAACCTGCGAAACAAGGTTGTCGTAGAAGCCTTCGTTCCACGCAGCATCAGCCAGGTTGTGCGAGTCCGCCGCGAACGCATCCTGCCGCTCGCGGGTTATCCCGTACTTCTCGCGCAGCCGTTCGGTGGCTTCGCCCAGTGAGATGGTCCAGTCCTTGTTCATGGCCGGGTTCACCAAACGCCAACCCAACGTGGTGGACGCCAGGGTCATGTCCCCTGCCGGGTACGGCTTGGACGTCTTGGGCAACACCCACGGCGCACGCGACATCGACTCCGCGCCGCCCACCAGCACCACGTCGGCGTCACCAGCATTGATCTGCCGCGACGCGATGATCGCCGCATCCAGGGATGAACCGCAGAGACGGTTCACCGTCGTGCCAGGAATCGAGACTGGCAGGCCCGCCAGCAGCGTAGCCATGCGGGCAACGTTGCGGTTTTCTTCGCCGGCGCCGTTCGCGTTGCCGAACACCACCTCATCGATCCGCTCAGGATCCAGTCCGGGAGCCCGGCGAACGGATTCACGGACCACGTGCGCGGCCAAATCATCGGGGCGGACAGCAGCCAGCCCCGAGCCGAACTTGCCAAACGGCGTGCGCACGGCATCGTACACAAAAGCCTGGTTCATAAGAGTTCCTTCGTTTCTACGTACCCAACTGGGTCGCAGTTGTGCGCGTTATGAACCGTCAAAACGCGCACTAATGCGACCTAGTTGGGTGAGAGGGGTTAGTTGGGGGTGGGGGAGGCAGCAGCGTCGATGTCCTGGAATACTTTCTGGGCCGTCTTGAACGCCGAGTTGGCCGACGGAACGCTACAATAGATCGCGGTCTGCAGCAGGATTTCCTTGATCTCGTCCCTGCTCAGTCCGTTGTTGAGGGCCGCCCGGACGTGCATGGCAAGCTCCTCCCAGTGACCGTGCGCCACCAACGCCGTGAGGGTGACCGCGGACCGCATCTGCCGGCTCAGGCCGGGCCGCGTCCAGATCCCACCCCAGGCGATCCTGGTGATCATGTCCTGGTAGTCCTCGGTAAAGGAATCCGTGTTGGCGTTCGCCCGGTCCACGTGCGCGTTGCCGAGCACTTCGCGGCGAACCACCATGCCGGCGTCGTAGATCTCCTGACCGGTAGCCTCGGGCTGCACGGCTCCGTAGCGCGACGGATCACCGCTCCGCTGGGGGTTTACTGCGTTCACAGCCCGTTCTCCTTCATGAAGTTCCGCATCAAACCAGCCACGACTGAAGGCGCCTCGGCCGGCGCAAGGTGCCCCACGCCGTCGAGCGCTTCAACAACGGCAGTACCGCCCCCCGCGCGAATGCCGGCGGCAGTCTCCTCAGCCACCGACGGCGGCGCCACCGAATCCTCGACGCCGGCAATCGCCTGCGTGGGGACGGTGATGCTCCCGAGTTGCTCGCGGACGTCGAATGCGGCGAGGGCTTCGCAGCAGAACGAGTAGCTGAAGCGGTCGGCGTCGCGGAGGGCGTGCAGGAGGCGGCTGCTGATGTCCGGCTGGCGATCCATGAATCCCTTGGCGAACCAACGTTCCGCCGAACCCTGGATCATCACAGGCGTGCCGAGCGAGCGGACGGTTTCCGCGCGCTCCAGCCAGCCTTCGGGCGTGCCGAGCTTGGCGCCCGTGCACTGGACAGAAAGGCTGCGCAGCCGGTCGCCGTGCTTGATGCCGAGCTGCAGTCCGGTGGCCCCGCCCAGCGAGACGCCAGCGTAGTGGAACCTCGCGCCCGGGACTACAGAGTCGACAAGATCGACGACGGCGTCAGCCAGTTCCGCTACATCGAAGCCTTCCGAGGCGGTCGGCGAAATGCCGTGGCCCGGCAGGTCCCAGCCGATGACGTCGAACTCGTCACCGAGCAGGGCAGCGGTCTCGGACCACAGAATGGTGGACGTGCCCAGCGACGGGCCGACCACCAGGAGCGGCTTGGCTCCCAGTTCGCGCTGCGGGGACAGCAGCACAGCCTTGACGGTTGGCTTAGCCACGTGGGGCTCCCTTCGTTGAAGAAGTGAAATCGGGGTAGGCGGCGAGGATACGACGGCTGATTTCCGTGGCCTCGCCCAGGTAGCTAGCGGGATCCAGGAGGGCGTCGAGCTCATCGTCCGGGAGCTTGTCCGCGGGTACCGCTTCGCGCAGGAGCTTGCGGTAGGTATCCGACTGCTCGGATGCCGGTGCCGTGAGCGTTTCGTCGACGACGGCCTGCAGCTTCTGCTTTCCGTCATCGCCCAGGCGAGGTGCGACGGCGGCCGACACACCTTCGCTGACGAGCAGCGGACCCGAGATCTCCAGGTTCCGGCGCATCGCCTCGGGGAACACCCGGAGGCCCTCAGTGAGTTCGCGGAGCTGGATGGCAGCCCCGATGGTGAGCGCGAGAAGGCGCCGCAGGGCCGGCCATTCCGTGTGCCACGCGCCGTCGGGGCGCTCATCATTGAAGGTCGCTGCAGCCAAGTGCAGCTGTGATGCGAGGCCCGGCGCCTGGAGTGCCGCACTGCGGACCAGCACGGACAGCACGGGGTTTTGCTTCTGCGGCATGGCCGAGGAAACACCGCGGCCGGCAGCCATGGGTTCGCCGAGTTCGGCCACCTCCGGGCGGCTCAGGAACAGCAGGTCGGCGGCGATCTTGCCGAAGGAATCCACGAGTGCAGTCAACGCATCGCCGAGTCCCGTGACGGCCAAACGGTGGGTGTGCCACGGGGCAACTGCCGGCGAGAGCCCGAGCTTGGAAGCCAAGGAATCGGCCAGCGTGAACGGGGTTGAGCCCGAGCTAACCGCGGAGGCTGGGCCCGAACCCGGGCTAACCGCGGAGGCTGGGCCCGAACCCGGGCTGACCGCCAGGCCTGAGGCGGCAGCCGAGCCAGAACCGCCGGTGAGCTTGGTACCCGAGGCCAACGTCCCTCCCGCGCCGCCGAACTGCACGGGCAACTCCAAGGATGTGAGCCGCGATGCAGCAGCAGCCACACCCTGAAACCACTGCGCAGACCTGAGCCCAAAGCTGTACGGGAGCGCATGCTGCGTCAGGCTCCGGCCCACGCACAGCGTGTCTGCGTGCTGCTCCGCCGAGGCGGCGAGCGCCGTCGTCGTTCCTTGCACCTCGGCGAGCAGCGCCGAAACGGTGCGGCTGGCCAGGAGCATGAGGGCGGAATCGAGCACGTCCTGACTGGTGAGAGAGGTATGCACAGCGGAAGCTGCCCCGATGCCGTCAGCGTCCAATTCGCGGACCTTCGCACGGAGTTCGCCGAGGAGCGGGATCACCGGGTTGGCGCCGCCCTGAGCGCGTTCGGCGATGAGGGCGAGGTCGTAGTGCCGGGGGTCGGCGGCTTCGGCCACCACAGCGGCGGACCCTTCCGGGGCGAGCCCGGCATCCTCAAGGACGGCCGCCCAAGCGGACTCGACGTCGAGGATTGCCGCGATCACGGCACGGTCGCCCGTCAACGCCGTCACGGCAGGTGAGGCGGTGACGGGGCTGAGGAGGCCGAAGTCGCCGTCGATCATGGCTGTTCCGAAAGATCCAGCGACCCGTCCTGCTGGAAGTCCAGGAACACGGTCTCGTCGCCGCCCTGGAGTCGGATGTCCCAGGTGAGTCCACCATCGGCGTCGCGGCGCGCGATGAGGGTCTTGCGGCGCTCGGGATCGAGGGAGCTCAGCAGCGGATCGTTGGCCAGCGCTTCCTCGTTTTCCGGCAGGTACACGCGGGTGAAGAGTCGGTTCATGAGGCCTCGGGCAAAGACGGCCACGGAGATGAAGGCCGCAGCGCCAGGCTTGGTCGGACCGGGGTTGACCGTGGTGAAGGTGTAAACGCCCGAGTTGCCAACCGATCCGCGGCCCCAGCCGGTGAAGGTGTAGCCGTCGCGGACCAGCGAGCCGGTGCGCTGGACGATGTTGCCTTCTGAGTCCGGCTGCCAGATCTCAAGGATGGCATCCGGGATGGTGTTGCCCGCGCCGTCGTACACCGTGCCCTGAAGGCGGATGCTGCCGGGGCTGCCGGGTGCCAGGAGTTCGTTGTCCTTGGTGAAGGGGAGGGCGTAGCCGTAGAAGGGGCCAACGGTCTGGCCCGGTGTGGGTGTCAGCTTGCTCATGTGCTTACTCCTCGTCCCCGGCGTCGCCGTATGCTTCGTTTTCGGTCCAGGTCCGCTTGGAACCGGTCAGGATGATGTCCCACTTGTAGCCGAGGGCCCATTCGGGGCTGGTGAGCTCGTGGTCGTACTGGGCTACGAGCCGGTCGCGGGCGTCCTGGTCAACGATCGACTGGTAGATCGGGTCCAGCGGGAAGAGCTGGTCGCCCGGGAAGTACATCTGGGTGACGATGCGCTGAGTGAACTCCGAGCCGAACATGGAGAAGTGGATGTGCGCCGGACGCCAGGCGTTCAGGTGGTTCTTCCACGGGTAGGCGCCGGGCTTGATGGTGGTGAAGGAGTAGGAGCCGTCCTCGCCGGTGATGCAACGTCCGACGCCGGTGAAGTTCGGGTCGAGCGGGGCGGGGTGCTGGTCACGCTTGTGGATGTAACGGCCGGCGGCGTTGGCCTGCCAGATTTCCACGAGCTGGCCGGCAACCGGGCGGCCGTCGCCGTCGAGCACACGGCCGGCAACGATGATGCGCTCACCCTGCGGTTCGCCGTTGTGCTGGATGGTCAGGTCCGACTCCAGTGCGTGCACGTCCTGGTGCCCGAACGCCGGCGAGTAGAGCTCAATGGTCTCCGGGTCCGCGTGGTGCAGGCTCTTGGTGGGGTGGCGCAGGATGGAGCTGCGGTAGGGCGCGTAGTCCAGGCGCGGCATGGTCTCGGGAGCCTTGCCGTTCTTCAGCGACTCCGCGTAGCGCTGCTTGATGCCGTTGATCTCGGCACTGAGGTCTGCCTGCGTTTCCACCTTCTTGGAATCGTGCGCGGCGTGTGGCTCAGCTGGCGGCACGAGTTCCTCGGATTCGAGAGCTTGTGCGGTGTTGTCTTGCGGCACAGCCGGCTCCTTTCTATGGATTCTTTGTCGGGTTCGGGCGGCTATGCCCGGTGGAGCGAGTCGTATTGGACGGCATGGCGCACAGGGGCGTTGGGCGCTCCGTAGCCGTCGTAGGTGCCGCGGCGTTCCACCATCTCGAAGAACACGCTGCCCACAGTGGCCGTGTAGAAGTGGAGGAATTCGCCGTTGGCGTCCCGGTCATACAGGAGGTTGAGCTCCTGGAGCGTGTCCAGGAAGCCGGGTTCAAGATCGAACCGGGCGTCCAGGTCCTCGTAGTAGTTGGCCGGAATCTGCAGGAACTCAAGGCCGCGCTCCCGGGCCGACCGGGCAGTTGCCACGAGGTCGTCCACGGCGAACGCGATATGTTCCTGGTAGGTTTTGCGTGCTTTGTCGGCCTGCTGCGCCGGGGCCAGGTTCAGCACCAGCCGTACCGCGCCGTCGGTGGTCTGCATGACCTGCGAACGCACCAGGCCGCTGGGGCTGGGTACTTCGGCGAACGGCTGCGGCTCGAGGGCCAATGCGCTGGTGTAGAAGAGGACAGCCTCGTCGAAGTGCTGCCACGGCTGGGCGAGGTTCACATGGTCAATGACGGCGTTTTGATGTGTAGCCGGGTGTTCCAGCCCCTCGCCGAACTCGTGCGTCCAGGCGGCCGTGCCGTCAGGGCTGCCTTGGCACAGGAAGATCTCGGTGGAGTCCGGCGCGGCGATGCCTTGGAACACTTCCTCGTCTGCCTGGACCTTCCGGGCCACCACCGGCGCCTTGAGTTGCTGGGCGCGGGCGGAGGCAATCACGGGAGAGTCGACGTCGAACCCCAACGCGGCGATCGCCGGTTCGGCGTGCGAGGCGGCTTGTTCGTTGATGATCACGCGGGCCTGGCCCATGGTCCACAGCTGGACATCCTTGGTGCGGTGGCGGCCCTCGAATTCGAAGCCGAGCTGGCCAAGGAGCTTCTCCAGTTGGGCGGTGTCGTCCGCCTTGACCTCGGCGAAGTTGAAGCCGGCGGGCTCGTTCACCTTGGGCAGCGTGGCCAGTTCCATGGGATAACGACGGCGGCCGGGACTGCCGTTGCCGGCTGCGGTTTGACTGGACGTGCCCGCCAGCCACTTGGCACTCTGTTCCTCAAGCCAGATGAGCGAGCGCATGGCATCCACGGCCGTCCGCTCCACGTCCGACTGCCGGAACACATCGTTGAACACCTCCAGGGAAACCGGGCCGGTGTAGCCCGCCCGGACCACGTGGCCCATGAACTTGGCGAGCTCGAACTGACCCTCCCCGGGGAAAACCCGGTAGTGACGGCTCCAGGACAGCACATCCATGGAGAGCTTGGGAGCATCCGCCACCTGGACGAAGAAGATCTTCTCCGCGTTGATGTCCTCGATCGGGGCAGTGTCCCAGTCGCGCGAAAGAATGTGGAACGAGTCCAGGCAGGTGCCCAGGTTGGGGTGGTCCACCATCTCTACCAGGCGGTAGGCGTGCTCGTAGTCATTGACGTACTTGCCCCACGCGAGTGCCTCGTACGCCACTTTGACGCCGTGGTCCCCCGCCAGTTCGGCGAGTTCGCGGAGCTGTTCGGCCCGCAGGTCGTCAGTGTCGATGGTTGCCGTAGCCACGTTGGAGCACACCAGGATGGTGTCCATGCCCAGGCGTTCCATCAGGTTGAACTTCGCCTCGGCCCGCTTGAGGTTGGCCTTCAGCAGGTCCGGAGTGACGCCGTCGAAATCGCGGAACGGCTGGTACAAGTCAAGGCCCAGGCCCAAGTCCGCCGCCATCTTCCGGACATCCTCCGGGCTGAGCGAGGACGTGACGAGGTCCTGCTCGAAGATTTCAATTCCGTCGAAGCCCGCGATGGCGCAGGCCTGCATCTTCTCCTTCAGCGTGCCGGAGAGGCAGACGGTTGCGATTCCGGTGCGCATCAGTGAGCCGCCTTTGCCAGTGCGGGTGCTTGCTCTTCGGAAGCGATGAGTTCAAGGAAATGTTCACGCATGCGGTCGCGGTCAGCGTCCTTTCCGGTAAAGATCTTGAAGGCGTCCGCCGCCTGCCCAACTGCCATGCGGCCGCCGTCGAGCACTTTGCAGCCTTTGGCGCGCGCTTCGCGGACCAGTTGCGTTTCGATGGGGCGGTAGACGATGTCCGCCACCCAGTGGCGGGCATCCAGGAGCTCGATGTCCAGCGGCAGGCCCGGGTGCGCGGCCATGCCGATGGGGGTGCAGTGCACCAGGCCGTCGGCGAGCGGCATGACCTGTCCCAGTTCGGCGATGCTCCGCGGGGTGACTGTCGCGTCGGGGAAGAGTTCGCTGAGTTCGGCTGACCGTTCCGCGGCACGCTCAGGGTCCATGTCCACGAGATCCAACTGCTTGGCGCCTGCCTTAAGCAAGGCGTACGCGACGGCGGATCCGGCACCCCCAGCGCCCAACTGGACGACGCGATCGAGTTTGGCCTCCGGAAGCCCGTCGGCCAGCGCCGAACCGAAACCGGAGAAGTCCGTGTTGTGGCCGACGAACCGGCCGTCGTGGATCAAGACCGTATTGACGGCGCCCAGGCGACGGGCGTCGTCGGAAATTTCGTCAAGGTGCTCCAGCACCAGCTGCTTGCACGGATGCGTGATGTTGAGGCCGTTGAAGCCCATCTGCCGGGCCGCTTCGAGCAGACTCCCGACGGCGGTGGCCGGCAGCGCGAGCTCCAGCAGGTCGATGGGGCGGTACAGCAAGCGAAGGCCCTGCACGTCGGCCTCGCGTTCATGCATGGGCGGAGTGAGCGAGGGCATCACGCCTTCGCCAATCAGGCCCACCAGAACGGATTCGGCTCGGTTGCTCATCCTCAAGCTCCTTTTACTTTCACGTACCGCCGGTGCGTATCAACGCGGTCCCGACCGGACGTATGACTCAGGTTACTACAGTTGTTCATATTCCGCACGCTTGTTCTTATCGCGAACATTTCGGTTGCGCCTGCACCCAACTAGGGGACAGCAGACGCTGCACTGGGCGCTGATTGCGACAGGTACTGTCCCCTAGTTGGGTCAGCGCTGGGGCAGGCGGGCCGCGAGTTCTGCCGCGGCTTCCTGCAGGGTGGGAACGTGCGCCACGAGTTCCTCCATGGTCAGG
This sequence comes from Paenarthrobacter sp. NPDC089714, assembly GCF_044748905.1. Classification (NCBI taxonomy): domain Bacteria; kingdom Bacillati; phylum Actinomycetota; class Actinomycetes; order Micrococcales; family Micrococcaceae; genus Paenarthrobacter; species Paenarthrobacter sp. NPDC089714. The sequence goes on along the minus strand of NZ_JBIVGX010000004.1, from coordinate 100,547 downwards.
CGGAATACCGGCACGGCCACGGCGATCGACGCAAAGGCATTGCCTTGGGAGTTGAGAATCGGTACGGCAACGGCGCGCATGCCGATCTCATTCTCCTCATCCATCACGGCATAGCCCTGGCGGCGGACCTGCTCGATCTCCTCACGGAACTTGTCCCGATCGGTGATGGAGTGCTCTGTCAGGGCCTCGAGGGGAAGTTCTTCGAGCAGTCGCTTGCGCTCGATCTCCGCCTCGAACGCCACGATCGCCTTGCCCACGGACGTGGTGTGCAAGGCGCCGAGGTGTCCGGGGTCGCTCGTGACCCGGAAGGATTTGGGCCCGTCCACCTTGTTCACCGTGAGGTGATGGTCGCCGTCGCGAACGGAGAGGATGGTGGCCTCATGGGTGCGTTCGGTAACCCGCTGCAGTACAGGCAGTGCAGTTGCCGCAAAACCGTGATGATTCGAAACCCGCTGGCCGAGCTGGAACACGCGGAGGCCCAGATGATAACGGCGCCCATCCGGCTCGTAGTCCACAAAGCCATCCCTCGTCAGCGAGCCCAGCAGGCGATAAGTGGTACTGAACGGCAGGCTCGCACTCCTGGCAAGATCCGCAGCACTTGCCCCCTTCGGCTCGTTGCCCAGCAGTACCAAAAGGCTCAAGGCCTTGCCGACCATGTCGGTCTTTGTGTCCTCTTTCACACTCATAGGTGAAATGCTCTCACATTGTGAGAGCTATTTCTAGATGGTGATTACTTCTCTTGACAAGTGACCCCACTCACAGCCACTATTGCTGTATTACACAAGTAGCTCTCACCATGTGGTTACTTATCGGGAAGCTCCAGCCGCACCTCGCTCGGGATCCCCGCACAGCTTTATCCGCGACATCGTCGTCACAGAAGGAACACCCCCATGAGCCAAACAATGCCGTCAGCGACGCCAGGCACAGAAACAACCAAGGGAACGCCCAAGAAAGCCGCACTCGCCAGCTTCCTCGGCAGCGCCGTTGAGTACTACGACTTCTTCATCTTCGGATCGGCCGCCGCGCTGATCTTCCCGCACGTTTTCTTCCCGGACGCTGACACCAACGCCGCAGTTATGTCCTTCGCTACGTTCGGTTTCGCGTACGTCGCCAGACCCGTGGGCGCAGCTTTCCTGGGCCACTTCGGTGACCGGATCGGCCGCCAGAAGGTCCTGATGTTCACGCTGGTCCTTATGGGTGCGGCTACGTTTGTGATCGGCTGCCTTCCGGACTTCAAGACCATCGGCTGGTGGGCACCTGTCCTGCTGGTGCTGGCCCGGCTGGCCCAGGGTCTCTCCGCCGCCGGCGAGCAGGCCGGTGCTTCATCCATGACCTTGGAGCATGCTCCGGACAATCGCAGGGCCTTCTTCACTTCATGGACCCTGACCGGCACGCAGGGTGGCCTGATTCTCGCGTCCCTCGTCTTTATCCCGGTAACGGCGCTCCCGGACGACGTCAAGTACTCCATCGGATGGCGCATTCCGTTCTGGCTCAGTGCCGTGGTGGTGATGGTCGCGTTCTTCATTCGTCGCACGCTCCACGAGCCGCCCGCGTTTGCCGAGGCGCAGAAGACCAAACAGATTGCCAAACTCCCTATCGCCGATCTCCTGAAGCAGCACTGGCGCGACGTTGTGCGTGTGATCTGCTGCGCGTTTATTGCCGCTGTCAGTACCGTCTTCAGCACCCTGGCCATCAAGTACGCCACAGACGTAGCCCAAGTGAACAGCTCCATCACCCTCTGGCTCGTGGTTGTAGCGAATGTGGTGGCTCTCGGCACCCAACCACTCTTCGGCATGCTTGCGGACAGGATCGGCCGAAAGCCGGTGTTCATCTACGGAGCCGTCGCCAGCGCCATCATGACGCCGTTCTTCTTCCTTAGCTTTGAATCCGGCTCAACGCTGGTGATGTTCGCGGCTGCGGTTGTCTACTTCTCCTTCGGTTACGCAGCTGCCAACGCAGTGTGGCCGTCGTTCTACGGCGAAATGTTCAGCACCAGGGTCCGTTTCTCCGGCCTGGCTATCGGCACGCAGCTTGGATTCCTTGCGGCAGGCTTCGCTCCGACCATCGTCACGGCAATCGGTGGAACCAAGCCCGGCGGATGGGTTCAGGTTTCAGTCTTCACGGCTGTCATCTGCGTGATCGCAGCAGTCTCTGCCCTGACAGCCCGCGAATCGGCAAAGATCCCCACCGCCCAGCTCGGCCTGACCAAATAATCCAGGCTTTAGCGGAGGAGCGCTCCTTCCCGGCTCCCGGGAGCGCCCACCAGTGACGACACACAGAAATGCCCGGCATGTTCCCCAACATGCCGGGCATTTCAGCGACCCGCCTACCGCGGGTTCAACGCCACAGGCATGAACTTCCCAGCGCCTGTTCCGGAGTACAGCAGCAACGAACCATCCCCGGCTACCCCCACCACTGACGGGTCACCAGTCCCGGTAAATCCGTTGCCGAGCGCCGCGATGCCGGAGAACATGTTCCACCCCGATCCCAGGAAGGAACGCGACAGGAAGCCACCGGATCCGTCGCCCGGGTAGAGCCACAATCCACCATCGTTGCTCCGGCCCAGGATGTCCTCCCGGCCATCGCCATTGAAGTCGCCGGCCTGCAGCACCAGGTTGAACATGTCCCAGCCGGAGCCGATCTGTTTCCGGGCCAGGAACCCGCCGCTGCCATTCCCGGGATAGGCCCACAACGTTCCATCCGAGGACGCCGCCACGATGTCCGGCTTTCCGTCACCGGTGAAATCGCCGGGGGCAAGCATTTGCGTGAACCACTGCCACCCCGTGCCGATCTGCTTCCGGGCCAGGAACTGCCCCTTGCCGTCCGTCGGGTAAAGCCACAGCGTCCCATCGGTTGCCCGCGCCACCAGATCGGGACGGGAATCGCCGTCGAAATCGCCGGCGCTGAGCACCGTGGTGAACATGTTCCACCCCGTCCCGATCTGCTTGCGCGGCAGGAAGCCCCCCGAACCGTTTCCCGGGTAAAGCCACAGAACCCCGTCCTTGCCGCGCGCCAGGACGTCAGCCACGCCGTCGCCGTCGAAATCACCGGCCTCCCAGACCTGGCTGAACGCGGTCCAGCCCGCACCGATGGCAATCCGGTCAGCGAAACCGCTGCCGTCACCCGGGTACAGGGTCATGCCGCCGCCCGGCGCGGCCGCCAGGACATCCGCTGACTTGTCACCCGTCAGGTCCGGGCCGCCGATGAGGTCGCCGGCACCGTTCCAACCACTTCCGACGGCGGCACGCGGCTTGAAGCCGCCCTCACCGTCGCCGGGGTAGACATAGAGGGTCCCATCACTGGCCCGGGCGAGGAGTCCGGCAGTGCCGCCGCCGAAGGAACCCGCCGGCGCGAGAGTGTTGAAGACATCCCAGCCTTGGCCGATCTGCGTCGCGGCCAGGAAGCCACCCGAGCCGTTGCCCGGATAGAGCCACAAGCGTCCATCGTTACCGGCGGCAAGGAGGTCGTTGCGCGAGTCGCCATCGAAATCCCCCACGGCCACAATCTGCGAGAAACCCTGCCAGCCGAAGCCCACTTGGCTCCGGGCCAGGAACCCTCCCTTGCCGTTGCCGGGGTAGAGCCACAGTCCGCCGTCGCTGGCCCGCGCGATGATGTCCGCGAAGCCATCACCGTTGAAGTCGGCCGTGCCGAGGACCGCGTTGAAGATGCCCCAGCCCGATCCGATCTGCACCGGATCTTTCAGGCGGTTCCCGGGCTGGCCGCCGAAGAGAAGGAGCGAGCCATCAGCCTCGCGGGAGATCACGTCGGGGAGTTTGTCGCCGTCGAAATCCCCTGCCGAGAAGCGCATGCGGCTCTTGAGTTTCGGATCGGCATTGATGGTGATCGTGGCGGACGTGCTGGAGACCGCGTTGATGGTGACCTGGGTGCCGGTGTACGTCGTGAACGTGCTGCCGGCCTGCCACGCGTGGTTCTTGGCGTACCAGGGTTCGGTGAACGGGATAGTGGAAGGCATGAGGATCAGCGACGACGCGATGGTCGCGCCCCCACGTTGGACGATCTTCACGCCGCGGTTGCCCTCACGGCCCGCCGCGGAGAGGTAGCTGTCGTAGCCCACCGGCTGGCGGAGCTCGAGGTAGTAGACCTCCTTGCTCACAGGGTCCGTGAACTTGATGGCCCGCTGCGCGTCCGTTCCGCCCCACGGTTTGAGGGTGTAGCTCTTGACTCCGCCGGCAACCCCCACGTCCCGGATCTCGTCTCCCCGCCCGAAGCCCGCGTAGTCCCAGAACGACGAACTCACCACCGGCTGCGCATATTGCGCCGCACCCATGATGTCCGTGGTGTCACCGTACTCGCGGATGTAGCAGGAGGGGTCCGTGAACCTGCCGCTGCTGTCCGTCCCGACGTCCGGCACACCGCTTCCGCACTGCAGGGCGTCAGCGTGCATCAGGCCGATCACGTGTCCGAACTCGTGGGTCATCACATTGCTGGAGAAGCTGCTGAGCTGCGGCATCAGCACCCGGCCGCTATAACTTCCGCTGCTGTAACCGGCACCCAGTGCGTTGCCGGACAAGGTGGAGCTCGGGATGAAGATGACCAATGCCGTGTAGGGGCTCGCCGACCATTTCAACTCGCTGGTGATGGTGGAGATGATGGTGCCGTAGCTGTCCGTGGAGCGGGCGCTCGACTGGAATCCGGCCACCCGGGAGTCCACAGTCATGGACAGCCGGCCCGCCGTCATCGCCTTCCAGTAGCCACTGGTGGCTGCCACTGCCTGCTCGGCTCCGCTCATGGACACCGTGTTGGTATTGTCGGCCAGCTTCGCGGTGACGAGCCGGATCCGGATGTCACCGTTGGGACCCGTCGCGGCCACGCCGTCGCTGAGGCGGCGTTCGACGTCGGTGGATCCTTGGGAGGGTTGCGGCGCAACAGTGGGCGGCGTCTCGAAGACGTGATCCGAGTGCGGTGTGCCCTCGACGAATCTGACGTTCGGATTATCGGGGCTGGGCAGCGGCACGGCCGTTGCCGGGGCCTGGACAAAAAACAGGCCGGTGGCACAAACCACCAAGCCCGTGGAAACCGCAATTGCACGCCGCAGCAAACCCATGGAATCTCCCAGAGACCGAGCCTTCGGTTCCCGTGAGTCCCAAGAACCGACATCAGGCTACAACCGGCCCCGCTGACTGCGGCGGACGTTCGGGTCAAGCGTCGGCGCGTCACCCCGCCGGTGGGGCGTTCCGGCGTCGGGCATTTCCTGAAACTCCGGCAGCGCCCAATGCTAACCGGACCCTAACCATGCCGAAATACCCCGGCAACAATGCCCCGCCACACTGGAATAGCCGGCAAGTGCAGGCACCAGCTCCAGCCAGGAGGACACCATGCTGAAGGAAGTCAAAACTCGAATAACACGTATACGCGCGATCAGCCAGCTCCACCGCGGAGACGAAATCGAGGCCCGCATGTCCGTGGGACCGGCCTACGACGATGTTGTGATCCGTCGCGGACTCGTCCAGGAAACAGCGCCGGGAATCGGCGTTGTCTGGATCATGGACCGCGTCTCCGGGATGAGGAAAGCCATCAATACCGACGAGTGCAGCGTTTGGCGCGTCGCCTGAGCCACTACCCTCCGAGTTTTGGGCACGGGCCCAACCCAGGCACCCGCTCAGCCGCCGGCCACGGACTGGATAATCAAGACCTCCTGGCCGCCAGAAACTTCCGTATCAAGCCCTTTGAGTCGCCGGACCTCGTCACCGTTCACGTAAATATTCACGAAACGGCGGAGCGCACCGGTTTCGTCACGCAAGCGCCGGGCCAGGACCGGGTATTCACCGGTCACAGTGTCCAGCAACTGTCCAACGGTTACAGCCCCGTCGGCGGACGCAGTCAGATAGGACTGTCCGCCGACGAGTGGCTGCAGGACACCAGGCAGCAGAACCGTTATGTCAGTCACAACGGACCTAAGCGGGTGCCGGGGCGCCGGTAGGATCTTCGGGCGCCCCGGCTGCTTTCGCAGCTGTCTCCACGATCTCGGCCGCCTCCGCCAGTACCGTCACTTCGGCGGCCGCCAGCGGGGCTTCCACGCCCGCCGGGTCTCCAACCACGACGGCGGCCCTCACGCACAGCACGTCCGGCAGGTGTGAGGCGACTTCGGTAAAGGTCCCGCCCTCGTCGGCGCTGGCATAGACGGACCCGCCGCGGGTTCCGAAGTACACGCCGACGGGGTCTCCGGTGTCCACGGCGGCAGCGTCACGCAGCACCGCGTTGTACTCGTGGTCCGGAAGTCCCGTGTGCAACTCCGTCCAGGTGTTGCCGGCGTCCTCGGTGCGGTGGACGCTCAACTTGCTGTCCGGCGGGATGCGTTCACCGTCGGCCTTCAACGGGATCACCCACGCCGTGCCTTCGCGGCGCGGGTGGGTCAGCATCACGAATCCGAAGTCTGCGGGAAGTCCTTCGGCGATCGAGTTCCAGTTCTCCCCGTTGTCATCCGTGCGGTACACGCCGTGGTGGTTCTGGGCGTACAGGCGGCCCGCCACCGTGGCATCGGCTGCAATCTTGTGGACGCACTGGCCGAACTCCGGGTTGGGATCGGGCATGAAGTAGGCCGAGATGCCTTTGTTCCGAGGCTCCCAGGAGGTGCCGCCGTCGAGCGATCTGTAGACGCCACCCGTGCTCATGGCTATGTGAACCTGCTCGCCGGAGGGGTCCACGACGATCGAGTGCGCGGCCGCGCCACCGTAACCGGCACCCCACTCGCTGCGATGCGGGTGGTCCCACAGTCCGCGGTTCAGCTCGAAGTGCTCACCGCCGTCGGTGGACTTCCACACCGAGATCGGTTCGCAGCCGGCCCAGACGACGCCGGGGCGGGATTCGGCGTCGGGGTAAATCTGCCAGATGCGTTCCAGGGCGGCATCGGTGCCTTCGGGGAACGTGATGGCACCGTTGTCAGGCTCGGTCCACGTGGCACCAAAGTCATCCGAATGTGCCACGGTGGGTCCCCAGTGCTCAGAACGGACGCCCACCATGATTCGTGTTTTGCCGGCCCGCGTATCAATCCCGATGCTCGGTATCTCGTTCATCAGGAAGTGGGGGCCGGAGAGGGACCAATCCTTGCGGTCAGGGCTGGTTGCCAGCCACAGACCCTTTTTGGTCCCGATCGCCAAGACATAACTCTGTGCGGTATGTGGGGTTGCCATGAGTCCCATCGAACCATCGTGGGACGGGGAGGGCAATGGGTATGCGGCTTATGTGGATAGCCCGGTGCCCCCAACATGCGCCTACCAAGGCGTCAGAAGGTCAGCTCAGCGGAGATCCTGTCCGCGTGGGCCCGGAGCTCCTCGAGAAGTGTCTGGCCAGATGAGTTTCCGGGGCGCTCACTCGCCCCGAAGCGCGACGACGGACCACTGACGGTGAGTGCGCAGAGGGTCCTGCCCTTCGGACGCTTAACCGCAACCGCGAGCGCAGCGACTCCCGGTTCCACCTCGTTGATGCTCTGCCCGAAGCCCTGCTCGCGGACCCGGCGTACCTCTGCCACGAACCGCTCCATCGACGTCGTGCCCGCCGCTGTCAGGGCAGCTGGCAAGCCGTCCGCATAGAGACCGGCCAACTCGGCCTCGTCCCGCAGGGAAAGGAGCAGCTTTCCGGAGGCCGTGGCGTTGGCAGGCATCAACGTCCCCACGCGGCTGGTAACCCGCATGATGTTTCGGGACTCGACGCCGGCAACGAAGCGGATCGATGCCTTATGTAAAACGGCCAGTTGGACGGTCTCGCCGGATACGTCACGCAGGCTCTCCATATGTGGCTGGGCCTTTTCGATGCAGTGCTCGATGGCTGATGCGTCGTTGGCACCCAGCATGGCTGGACCAAGACGGTATTTCTTGCCGGTCGTGACTCTCTGCACGTAGCCGGCCTCGGTCAAGGTGGAGATCAGCCGGTGCGCTGTGGACATGGCACACCCGAGTTCCTTGGCTACATCAGTAATTCCGAGCTCGGACCTGGTTTGCAGGGAGTCGAGGATTCGGAGGGCCTGTTGAACTGATTGCAGGGTGTCACTCACGGGTTCATCACCACTAAATTCCGCATAAAGGAATACTAATCCAAACTATTCCGCCATGCGGAGACCAAAGCTAGATTTAACCATCTGCCGCTGATCGAGCGGCAACTTCCAGCAGAGATCAGGAGCGGTTGTGGCGGGAATCGGCGTAATTGGCGGCGGTGGAATTGCAACAAGCATTGCGTCGTACGTTCTGCAGGCGGCGAGCCACCAGTTGACCTTCGTCCAGGGGCGCTCACTGGGCGCTGGAATTGCCACAACCACCTTGGCCACTGAGGACGAACTTCGCGAAACCGATCTTGTGGTTGAGGCGGCCCATCCCGACGTAGTCAAGGAACACGGCGCGCGGATCCTTAGGACATCGGACCTTATGGTACTTTCGTGCGGGGCCGTGGTGGACGACGACGTCCGGAATGCTCTGGCTGAAACCGCAACAAAGCATGGGACTCGGCTGATCCTGCCGCACGGAGCCCTGGTGGGAGTCGAAAGCTACCTGCCCCAGCAATGGGAGTCGGCGACCATCGAATTTGTGAAGTCCCCGTCCAGCCTTGAGCCGGCACCCAAGCACACGGACAGGCGGATGGTCCTCTACGACGGACCCGTGCGGGGAATCGCCGCACTGTACCCAAGGAACGTCAACGCCATGGTGACGTACGCGCTGGCAACGGTGGGTCTGGATCATTGCCGCGCGCGGCTGGTCAGTGACCCCGACGCAACCGTGGGACGCCTGGAAACAAGCGCCGCAGGAGCCGATGGGTCGCGCCTCCACGTCATCAAGGAGCAGCCCATGAAAGGTGTCTCCGGCACGGAAATGGCCGCTTCCGTTCTCGGAAGTCTGCAACAAGCCATGGAACAGCGGCCGGGCCTGGTTTTCGGCTGATCACTACCCCCCTGCGCCCGGGCAATGACGCCTGCGCATACAAACAAACGAGGTGAACTGTGAAGGAAACGATCTCCCCCGAGACTGTCTCAAACCAGAATCCGGAATCCCGCCCATCACTCAGCAAACTTGCCGTGGCGTCCTGCGCCGGCACGGCGATCGAGTACTACGACTTCCTGGCCTACGCGATCGCAGCGTCAACGGTTTTCAACGCCGTGTTCTTCCCGGCCACGGACCCGGCAATCGGCACACTGTTGTCCTTGGCCACCTTCGCCACAGGTTTTCTCGCCCGGCCTCTGGGCGGAATCATCATCGGGCACTTTGGGGACCGGCTCGGGCGCAAGAGAATGCTGCTCCTGACCCTTGTTTGCATGGGTGGCGGCACCGTTCTTATCGGCGTGCTTCCCGGCTACGCCCAAATAGGGATCTGGGCGCCCATCATCCTGGTCCTCCTGCGGCTTATCCAGGGATTCGCCGCGGGTGGCGAGTTTGCCGGGGCCGCGCTGATCGCCATCGAACATGCTCCAGCCAATAAGCGGGGGTTCTACGGAAGCTGGACCATCCTGGGCGTGTCCATCGGCGCACTGCTGGCAACCGGAGCGTTCTCCTTGCTGGGTGCGCTGCCCAAAGACGACTTTGCTGCCTGGGGCTGGCGGCTGCCTTTCCTTGCGAGCATCGTCATTGGCGCTGTGGGACTCCTGGTCCGGTTTGGCATCGACGAAACACCGGCGTTCCTCAAGAACCAAGACGCGTCCAAACCGGCGAGGCTCCCGTTGGTGGAGGTTATCCGCAAGCAACCCAAGGCCATCCTGTTGTCCACGGGAGCGCTGGTGGGCTATTCGACGTTCGTCTACGTCGTCTTCACGTTCCTCCTCAGCTACGGTACGCAGGAACTGGCGCTTCCCCGCACGTTGCTGCTCAACGCCTCGATGCTGGGTCTTCTGCTGCAGGTCGTCACCGTTCCAGCCTGGGCAGCACTCTCCGACCGGATCGGCCGGAAGCCAGTGATGCTTCTCGGCGGGGCCTTCCTGGTGGTCTTTGCCTTTGCATTGTTTCCGCTGGTCCGGACCGGCAACACAGGTGTCATCCTGGCGGCCGTAGTCGTTGCGTACAGCGGCTCCGCAGCCATCCACGCACCCATGGCGGCGTTCTTCGCCGAACTCTTTGGCACTGGCGTCCGCTACAGCGGCATCTCCCTGGGCTACCAGCTCGGCAACGTTTTGGGTGGAGGCCTGGCGCCGGTCATTGCCACAGCCCTCTTCGCAACGAGCGGGAAAAGCACGGATCCAGTCGCCCTTTACCTTGCCGTGACCGCCGTGGTGAGCATTCTTTGCCTGCTGGCCCTGCCCAACACAGGCCGGAAGGGATCCCTGGACCTTGAAGCCTGAGTCCCAGGCCGCCACCACCTGCCGTCGTTAGCCACGTACGGCCGTGGCAGCCCCTGCCCCGCACGGATTGGACTTCAACTAATGTTGAGGTTTTAGGGTAGGAGAGGCTCCGGATTCCCGGGCCAGCAACGAAAGCACAGGTTATGCCCCTCTCCAGCGCCCCGGCCGACACAACCCACCATCTTTTCCGCAGCGCGTTCCGCACCCACCCCGCCGGCGTGGCCGTGGTGACCGCGGCGGGCGAAGGGGGACCCGTAGGGCTCACCGCGTCCTCGGTTGCTTCGGTGTCCGCCGATCCTCCGGCACTTTCCTTCTCTTTGTCCGGCAGCAGATCGGCGGAACAGCTCATCCAGGCCGAAACAGTGGTGGTCCACATGATGGATGCCGCCCAGCTGAAACTGGTGAACATCTTCTCCCGGCCAGGGACTGAACGCTTCACCGCCGGCATGGACTGGGTCACGCTGCCCACGGGTGAGCCGTTGCTCCGGGCAGCACCGTGGGCCTTGCGTTGCCGTATCACCCACCGGGTCCCGGTGGGTACATCCATCCTGTTGGCCGCGGAGGTACTGGAGATCCACGGCGCACCAAGTACCGCTGAGCCGTTGGTCTATCACGACCGATCGTTCCACCGGCTCACAGACGCGTCCCGCATCGGCTAGGAACGCCCGACGGCGGATGGTCACCAAGGCGACCATCCGCCGTCGTTGTTTGTGCCTCAGTTGGAAACAGCGGCGGGCTGCTCCTGGAAGGCGGGCACCACGTGCTCGATGAAGAGCTCAAGGGAGCGCTTCTTTTCTTCGTGGGTGAGGCTGTTGTCGGACCAGACGCTGAACTCGGTGACGCCCAAGGATTCGTAGTGGCGGAGCCGTTCGATGATCTCGTCCGGAGTGCCGATCATGGCAGTCTTGTGGAGCGATTCGGGCGTGAACTCAGGGCGCTCGGCGAATTTCTCTTCGGGGCTGGGCTCGAGGAATCCGTTGACGGGCGTGGTCTTGTTGCCGAACCACGCGTCGAACGTCCGGTAGAACTTGTTGATGCCTTCGGCGGGGCGGCGCCAGCCTTCGGGTTCGTCGGCGGAGTGGACGTGCGTGTGCCGGAGGACCATGAGGTCCGGGCGGGGAACGTCCGGGTTCTTTTCCACGGCGGAATCGAACTTCCGGGCGAGGTCCTCCACTTCCTCGTCGCCCTTCATCAGCGGCGTGACCATGACATTGCAGCCGTTTTCCACCGCGAACTCGTGGGAGGAGATGTCCCGCGCTGCAATCCACATGGGCGGTGTGGGCTTCTGGAGGGGTTTGGGGACACTGGTGGAGGTGGGGAATTGCCACACTTCGCCGTCGTGGGCGTAGTCGCCCTCCCACAGCTTCCGGACGGCCGGGACAAGCTCGCGGAGGTGCTTGCCGCCGTCGACTGCTGACATACCGCCCATGAGGCGGTCGAACTCGAACTGGTACGCGCCACGGGCCAGGCCCACTTCTGCGCGGCCGTTGCTGATGACGTCCAGGAGGGCGCACTCACCTGCTACACGGAGGGGGTTCCAGAACGGGGCGATGATGGTGCCGGCGCCGAGGCGGATGCGCGAGGTCTTGGCCGCCAGGTAGGCCAGCTGCGGCATGGGGCTCGGGGAGATGGTGTATTCCATGGAGTGGTGTTCGCCGATCCACACCGTGCTGAATCCGCCTGCCTCGGCCATGAGGGCAAGCTCGGTCAGGTTTTCGAAGCATTCCTGGTGCGAGACGGACTCGTCCCAGCGTTCCATATGGACAAAAAGGGAAAAACGCATTGGTAACTCCTTTGGTTCACGGCGAGGCGTACCGCCGCTGTGGGTGGCTGCGGATACCGGGATGATGCCGCGTTGCGCTCGGCGATGGTTTGGTTGCCGCGGGACCAGTGTTCGTGCTCGATTTCGCGGATAATGACCGTGGTGTTTTCCGGGACCGCACCCACTGCCGTTTCGGCGGCGCGGTGCAGTTCGGTGATGAGCGAGCGGAGCTGCTCGGGCGAACGGCCTTTGGCGATGGAGACTTCGATAAGTGGCATGCGGGACTCCTTTAGCTGCGCAGGACGAAGGGATCGGATACCGGACCCTCATCGGTGTTGATCCACACGCTCTTGAGGCGCGTGTACTCGTGCATGGACTCGAGTCCGTGCTCAATGCCCACGCCGGAATTCTTGAACCCCTGCCGAGGGGACATGGGAGACATGGCGCGGTAGGTGTTCACCCAGACCGTTCCGGCTTCAAGCCTGCGGGCCATGCGGTGGGCACGGGCCAGGTTTTGGGTCCAGATGCCGGCAGCGAGTCCGTACTCGGTGTCATTGGCCAGGCCCACTACCTGATCCTCGGTGTCGAACGGCATGATCGCTGCGACAGGACCGAAGATCTCCTCCCTGACCACTTGCATCGTGTTGTCCACGTCGGTGAGAACGGTGGGCGAAAAGAAGTAGCCGGGGAGATCGATGTCCGGCCGCTTCCCGCCGGTGCGTACCGTTGCGCCCTCACGGACCCCGATGTCCACGTAGGAGCTCACCTTGTCCAGCTGGGCTCCGAACGCGAGCGGTCCAAGTTCGGTTGAGGCGAGGAGCGGGTCTCCGATGATGATCGAGGAGGCACGCTCTGCAACGCGTTCCACCAGTTCGTCGTAGACGCTGCGGTGGGCGAACACCCGGCTGCCCGCAATGCAGGTCTGCCCCGCAGCAGCGAAGATTCCTGCGATGACGCCCATGGCGGCGTTGGACACATCAGCGTCCTCGAACACGATGTTGGGGCTCTTGCCGCCCAGTTCCAAGGTGGAGCCGATGAAGCGTGACGCTGTTTCGGAGGCTATGCGCGCCCCGGTTTGGGTGGACCCGGTGAAGGAGATCTTGGCGAGCTTGCGGTGGCTCACCAAGGCAGCACCGGCTTCCTGGCCGAATCCCGTGACTACGTTGACCACGCCGTCCGGGAACCCGGCCTGGCTGGCGAGTTCGGCCACGCGGAGAATGGTCCGGGACGTGTACTCGCTGGGCTTGATCACCAGGGTGTTTCCGGCCGCCAACGCGGGGGCCAGCTTGGACGTGGTCAGGGTCAGCGGGGAGTTCCACGGGGTGATGGCGCCAACCACGCCCAGCGGCTCACGCTGCGTGTAATTCAGCATGGTCACGGAGTTCGTGGGGATCTGGCTGCCCTGCACCTTGTCCGCGAGACCTGCGTAGTAGTAGAGGTACTCCGGGAGCGAGGCCAGCTGCCCGCGCATTTCGCGCAGGAGCTTGCCGTTGTCCAGGGTTTCCAGCTGGGCGAGTTCTTCGGCGTTCTCGCCGATCAGGTCGCCCAGCTTCCGCAGGAGGTGGCCGCGCTTGGTCTGGCTCAGGTCCCGCCAGGCGGGATTCGCGAAAGCCGCACTCGCGGCAGTAACGGCACGGTCGACGTCGGCCTCGTTGCCCCGCGCTGCCTGGTACAGCACCTCGAGGGTTGCCGGATTGGTGCTGTCGAAGTAGTCACCGCTGGTGGGCGGGACCCATCCTCCGCTGATGAAGTGGTCGTAGCGACGTTCACCGGACATGTGAATGCTCCTTGATGAAAGCTGTGATGGTGGTGGCGAGTTCCTGGGGGCGTTCCACGGGCATCATGTGGCGCGTTCCTTGGATGACGGAGTACGTGCTGCCGGGAATGGCCGCAGCGAGCCTGGCGCTCATGTCCGGGGTGGAACCGGGATCCAGCTCGCCCGTCACGGCATGGGCCGGAACGGTGATGCACGCCAATTCCGGGGCGATCTCCGCGTCAGCAGTGGCGAAGACCCGGTAGCAGGCCAGAAACGACTCGGGATCGTTCCTTTGCAGGACCGCCCGCGTTTCCTCGATGACCTGGTCCGGAACACCGGACCCCTCCGGGAACCATCGCCGGATGGAGGCTTCCACTGTTGCCGGGAAGTCCGAGGCCGCCGACGCGAGGCGGACCATGACCGCGGCGTGTTCTTCGGACGTGCGGGCGCAGACCGAGGCGACGGATACCAGCGTGGACACGAGATCGGGCCTGAACCTGGCCAGGTGCTGGGCCACCAGGGCTCCCAGCGAGAAACCCACCAGGTGCGTTCCCGGCTGGAGTTGCCCTGCGATGTCCGCCGAGAGTTCCCCGAGAGTCACACCGTCAGGGGCCTTCGCCCGGCGTCCATGGCCCAGGAGTTCCAGGACCTGGACCTCATACTCCGGCTCAAGGAATTCGCGCAGTGGCGCCCACATGGATCCGTCCAGTCCCACTCCGTGGATCAGGGCTATGCGCTGGCGGCTCACGGCGGAAGGCACCTACTTCGATTCGGTGGAGAACGCTGCCAGGCGCTGCTGCGGACGTCCCTGTGCTGCGGCTGCGAGGGCGATCACGATCTCGTCGGCATGCGGGGCATCGTTGATCCGGACCTCGATGGTCTGGTGGTGCGAGCGGATGGTGGCGTCCGTGATGTGCTTGAGCGGGATGTCGAACAGCACACCTGCGGGACCACGCTTCTCGACAGCCGGCAGGAGCGTGGTGGCGTTGGCGGCTTCGCGGAAGTGGTTCCCGAATGCCAACGTGTGGATCAGGCCCGAACCGTGTTCGATTTCGCCGTTGAGGCCCACGATCGCGGCCTTTCCGTAGGCTTCTGCCGGAGCACCAAGGGCTTCCAGGACGCGCGGTGCCAGCAGGGCGCCGATGTCCGAGGCGTTCTCATCGATACCGGGTGTGAGGTCTTCGACGAAGCCCTGGCCGGCCCACGGGTTCTTCACGATCGCCGCGACAACGGCGACGCGGGCTGCCGGGCTGACTTCCCGGCCCCCTTCCAGGAGGACGTCTTCGGTGAAGGTAACAATTTTTCGGATGCTCATGAGACAAGTTCTCCTAGTGTTTCTGCTTTGACGATCGGATCGGTGAGGCGGTCGCCGATCCTTGAGTGCGGCCGCGGGCCAGTGGACGCGGCGAGGACGACGACGATCTCGCCGGGGCGCGGAGCGTCACCGATGCGTGTGGTTGCGGTTTGGTAATGGGTGCGGGTGGCGGCGGCGTTCTTGTGCCACAACGGCACGACGAGGGAGGCGCCTGCGTCGGCCCTGTCGTCGGCGAAGCAGATGATCGATTCGCCTTCGAAGTATTCGCGGACCAGGTTCCCGAAGAACGGGGTGTGGATGAGGGCCGCTCCGTGTTCGATTTCACCGTCGGCACCCACCACGGCCGCTTTGCCGAAGGCTTCGATCGCGACCACGCCGCCCAGGTTGGCAGCGAGGATGTCGGTGAGTTGGCGGGCCAGGACGGGAGCTACCTGGATGACCTCCGGACTGAGGTCATCAGTTGCTGTTCCCTCAAGCCACGGGTTCGCGATGACCGCGGCAACCGTGGCCCGGACAGCAGGGACTGCCGGGGTAGCGTCGTTTTCGAGCAGGATTTCTTCGCTGTAATAGACGATTTTGCGGATGCTGGGCCCGGTCATGGTTTGGTTCCGGGGTGGTCAGGCAGGCTGAAGAAGCGCATGGCTTCCTTTCGGTTTATGGGGTCAGTGCTTGTGATCGGCGTCCGGACCCGGCATGAGGGCTTCACGCGAGGAAGCGTGGACGTGGTTCCGCATGGCGGCTTCGGCACCGAAGGGGTCTTTGTGTTCAATCATTTCCAGGACGGCACGGTGTTCCCGGGTGGAGGCTTCGATGCGCCCCGGGTGCTCCACGGTCTGCAGGACCAGCCGCTGGTAAGCCAACTGGTTCATGAGCCGTTCGTAGTGCTCAACAAGTTTGCGGTTGTCCGAACCCCGGACGATGGTCCAGTGGAACTCGTGGACCAGCCGGGCGTACGCGTCAGGATCGTGGGTGAGGCCGGCCATTTCAGAGGCCTCGAGGTTCCGGCGCAGTACGTCCAGTTCCGGAACTTCGCCCCGACGGGCCAGGAGCGACGCGGCGAGGCCTTCCAACGATTCCTTGAGCTGGAAGAGCTCGATGATCTCCCTGCGCGTAGGTTCGCGGACAAAGGTGCCCACCTTGGGCCGGATCTCCACCAGGCCCTCATGCTGAAGCTGCTTGAGCGCTTCCCGGATAGGAGTGCGGCTCACGTCGAACTCCTGCGCCAGGAAGGCCTCCGGGAGGACCGCGCCCGGAGGGAATTGTCCCCCGAGGACCAGTCGCCGGATCTTGCCGAGGAGGCCGTCCTGCTCAGCGGATTCGCTCATAACTACGAGTTCGTCTTGCATACATCACAGCGTATGTTGCATGCATCAGGGCGTCAACAGCTGGGCTCCAACTTTTCCGAAATCCCAGCATTTGCAAGGGACTTGCCTGAATATAAGCAGAGTATTGACCTTTCCTTGTGAGCTGGCTTACTGTCATTGGTATGCAACAGACGTTGGAACCGCTCATCACATCAGCATGGTTGGCAGCTTGGGACAAGGGAGACCTCGACGCTCTCGACGCCCTCATGGCGGTCGGCTACATACGCACCAGCAAGGCGACAGGAGCAACCGTCGATCTTGCCGGCCTCAAGGCCGAAATCGCTGCGGTCCGGGAGGCTTTCCCCGATCTGAGCACTACCGTTGACGACGTGGTTGAAGGAGACGGCACTGTGGCCGTGTTCTGGACTTCCACCGGCACACACACCCACGAGTACCTGGGCGTTCCGCCCACTGGGCTGACCGTCCAGACCCGGGGCTCGAACATCCTGGCCCTGGACAACGGGAAGATCATCCGTGAATCCGTGACCTGGGATGGCAGCGAATTGCTCGCGGGCCTGGGCATCCGCCCGCTCCGCGGCATTGCGGCACCCGTAGTGCCGGACGTTGTGGACCTGCCCGAGTTGGACCCGGACCTGATGAAGGCGTTCAACCGCCAGTTCATCACCGGCGTCACGGTAGTCACCACCAAGGAAGGCGACACTCCCAAGGGGCTGGCAGCGAACTCCTACTGCTCCGTCTCCCTCGAACCGCCGCTGGTGCTCGTCTGCGTCCAGAAGACGTCCAGCACCTACTCGGCACTCTTTTCCTCAAGCCACCTCGGCATCAACATCCTGGGTACGGACCAGCGCGAAACCGTCCGTACTTTCGCCTCCAAAGCCGCGGACAAGTTCGCAGAACTTCCCTGGCACGACGGACCCAACGGCAGCCCGCTCCTGGACGGCTCCGCTGCCTCGCTTGAGGCAGAAATCCAGGAACGTTTCCAAGCCAAGACCCACACGGTCTTCATCTGCCGGGTCCGCCATGCGGAAACCGGCGGCTCGGCACCCATGGTCTACAAAGCCGGTCGATTCTTCGACGGCGACGCCCTGGCCGAACTCTAAAGAGCCGGCGCGGCTGCCCAACCTCGGACAAAGGAAAACAGCCACGCCAGCCTGTCTGCTCGTAAGCAGTGCACCTAGGTGCGCTTCCCACATTAGGACACAATCATGAGCCCTGAAACCATGCGCGCCGCCGAAGACAGCGTCGCCGAAGATCGCGGCTACCGCGACAGCCTCACCAAGATCGAGCCCTATGGCATCGAACATATTCCGGACGTCGAGCGCCACGGCAAGCCACGTTCGCAGTTCTTCCTCTGGTTCGCCGCCGGCATGAACTTCCCCATTGTGGTCCTCGGCTTCAGTGCCACGTACTTTGGGCTTCCGTTCTGGGCGGCTGTCCTGGCCATCATCCTGGCAGGCGTCATCTCCTCGGCCGGCATGGGTTACCTGTCCGCCATGGGTGTCCGGCTGGGCATTCCACAGCAGATGCAAGGCCGTGGTCCGCTGGGCTTCGTGGGGAACTTGTTCCCCGTGGCGTACGTGAACGTCTTCGCCGGCATCGGCTGGGCGGCCGTAACCGTCATCCTGGGCGGACAAGCGATCGCCCTCCTCACGGACATTCCTTTTTGGGTCTCGTCCCTGATCCTCATGGGAATCCAGCTGGGCGTTGCCGTGATCGGCTACAACCTCATCCACTTCCTCCAGCGCATCCTGTCCTTCGTCCTGGTGATCGGTTTTGTCTTTATCACCATCGTCGCCGCCGCCAACGGCAAGGTGGTCAACGTGGCCAACGAATCGGCTCCCGGCTTTGACGGCGTGGGCGGCTGGATCATCTTCTTCGGCTGGTTCTTCTCCTTCATCGTCGCCTGGATGCCTTTCGCTTCCGATTACTCCCGCTACCTGCCCAACACCGCCGCCAACCGCCGCGGTGCCGGTTGGGCAACCATGCTGGGCAACTTCATCACCCTTGTATGGATGGGCATCCTGGGCACCCTGCTCGGCTCTACCACCACCGCGACGGACAGCATCGGCGCCTTGAAGGAAGTCATGGGTCCATGGGCCGCTGTGGGCCTGTGCGTCGTCGCACTGTCTTCCTTCACGCAGAACTTCCTCAACGTGTACGGCGGCGCTATCTCCATCCAGACCATGGGGGTACCGGTCAAGCGCCATATCGCCGTGATCGTCATCTGCGTGGCCTCCTACCTGGTGGCACAGTGGGGCCAAACCGGCTTCAACGAGGGCTTCACCGCCTTCCTCAACCTCACCGCCTACTGCATCGCCCCTTACGTCGCCGTCCTGGTGTGCGACTACCTCCGGGGCGGCCGCCGCACCGAAAGGGGCCTGCGCGAACTCTTCGACAAGACCCGTAAGTTCGAGTGGGGCTTCGTGGCCTGGGCGGCCGGCGTGGTGCTCTCCTCGCCGTTCTGGATGTCATCCATCTACACCGGCCCCATCGCTGCAGCCTTCCCCGGCATCGGTGACCTCTCCTACTACGTGGGTGGTGCTGTCGCAGCTGGCGTCTACTTCGCCACCCATCGCCGCAAGCGCCTGTCCGGGCTGGAGATGCTGGACCGCCGTCCGGAGGCACAAACCCTGTGACGCGCTTGGTAGTGGTGGACATGCAACGGGCTTTCCGCGACGCAGGGCAATGGCAGGTCCCCCGGTATGAGGAGATTGTGCCGGTCATCAGCCGCCTGCAGGAGAACATCGGCCCCCACACGGTGTTCACCCGGTTCGTCCGGGACCAGCAGGAAAACGGAGCTTGGTCCGCCTACTACCAGCGCTGGGACCAGATGCGGTTTCCGCCGGAGGCCGCGGCCTGGGACATCACCATGGATGTCCCAGGCACGGCAACGGTGGTGGACGCACCCACCTTCTCCAAATGGGGTCCGGAGCTCGCGGCCTTGGTGCCCGCGGGTTCGGAAATGGTGCTCACCGGAGTCGCCACGGACTGTTGCGTCCTCTCTACCGCCCTTGGCGCAGTGGACGCAGGCAGGTTTGTCACCGTTGTATCGGACGCCTGCGCCGCCGTCAGCGACGCAGCCCAGGAACAGACCCTCGCGCTCCTGAAACTGCTCTCACCCCTCTGCGAAGTCCTGACCAGCGAGCAATTCCTCCACCGGAACGCCTGATGGATGCCCCAACCCTCCAAGGGGCGGCCCCTGAAATGACCGAAGCGTCTGCCGGGCCGCCCCGCGAAGTTATTGCCGCCGTCGTGCAGTGGCGCGGACGGCTGGCCCTCTTCAAGCGCAGCCAGAGCGTGGGACACGAGCGGGGACTGTGGCACTGCATCACCGGTTACCTCGAAGCGGGCATGTCCCCCGAGCAGCAGGCCCTCACGGAACTCCGCGAAGAAGCCGGGCTTACCCGCGCGGATCTCACCACCTTCCACCGCGGAGAGCAACTCCTCATCCCGGATGCGGAGGGCAACCCGTGGCTGGTCCACACGTTTACGGCCGTCAGCACGCAGCGACGACTCACCCTCAACGACGAACACGATGCGTACCGATGGACCCTTCCATCCAAGATCAGCCGGTTCTGCAACCGCGTTCCCTGGCTGGACACCGTCATCCAGGCCGCGGGCAAGTGAACCGGCCGCCTATCTCCTAGGAATCACATGACCACTTTGACGATTGACCGTGAAATGTCCCTGCTTGCTTCGGTGCCGACCGGGTTGTTGATCGGCGGGCAGTGGCGGGACGCGTCCGACGGCGGCACGTTCGACGTGCACGATCCCGCCACCGGGGAGGTACTCGCCACGCTCGCTTCAGCCACGAGCGAGGACGCGATCGCCGCCCTGGACGCGGCTGACGCCGCGCAGGCCTCCTGGGCCAGGACCGCACCACGGGTTCGGGCCGAGATCCTCCGCAAAGCCTTCGACCTGGTCACCGAACGCGCCGAGGACTTCGCGCTGTTGATGACCCTGGAAATGGGCAAACCCCTGGCCGAAGCCCGCGGCGAGGTCAGCTACGGGGCCGAGTTCCTGCGCTGGTTCTCCGAAGAGACCGTCCGCGATTACGGGCGCTACCTGACCACCCCCGAGGGCAAGAACAAGATCCTGGTCCAGCACAAACCCGTCGGCCCGTGCCTGCTCATCACCCCGTGGAACTTCCCCCTCGCGATGGCCACCCGCAAAGTAGCCCCCGCCGTCGCGGCCGGGTGCACCATGGTCCTCAAACCTGCCAAGCTCACACCGCTCACGGCCCAGTACTTCGCCCAAACCATGCTCGACGCCGGCCTCCCGCCCGGAGTCCTCAACGTCGTCTCCTCCGCCTCAGCGTCCGGCATCAGCGGCCCGCTCCTGCAGGACTCCCGCCTGCGGAAAGTCTCCTTCACAGGCTCCACGCCCGTGGGCAAGCGCCTCATGGCCGACGCCGCCCAGAACGTGCTCCGCACCTCCATGGAGCTCGGCGGGAACGCACCGTTCATCGTGTTCGACGACGCGGACCTGGACGCCGCCGTCGAAGGGGCCATGGCCGCGAAAATGCGGAACATGGGCGAAGCCTGCACCGCAGCGAACCGCTTCCTCGTCCACGAATCCGTCGCCACCGAATTCACCGCCAAGTTCGCCGCCGCGATGGGCGCCCTGACCACCGGCCGTGGCACCGAACCCGCAACCCAGGTAGGGCCCCTTATCGACGCCGGCGCCCGCGACGACGTCCACGCCCTGGTGGCTGCCGCCGTCGACGCCGGAGCTACCGCCCTCACCGGCGGGCAGCCCGTGGACGGCCCGGGCTACTTCTACCCACCCACCGTCCTGGCCAACGTCCCCAACGACGCCGAAATCCTGTCCCAGGAAATCTTCGGACCCGTCACCCCCGTCACCACCTTCACGGACGAAGCCCACGCAATCCGCCTCGCGAACAGCTCAGAATACGGGCTCGCGTCCTACCTCTACAGCCGCGACATCAACCGGCTCCTGCGCGTGGCCGAACAGATCGAATTCGGCATGGTCGGCTTCAACGCCGGAGTCATCTCCAACGCCGCAGCACCCTTCGGTGGCGTCAAACACTCCGGCCTCGGACGCGAAGGCGGAACCGAAGGCATCAACGAATACACCACCACCCAATACATCGGCCTCGCAGACCCCTACGGCCGTTGATGGCACACATGGGTTAATCGATCTGCCTGGTGCAGCCGACTGCCCGGTGGGAGGTACTGCCATAACCCGTACCCGCCGTACCCTCGCTAACTTTCCCCGCACGGGGTTTAGTAGAGGAACCTAGGGAACGGAGACGTGCTGATGCGCGCAACAATCATCCATGCACCCGGCGATGTCCGGGTGGAGGAACGGGAAAAGCCCACCATCCAGGAGCCCACTGATGCGGTCATCAAACTGGTGGCTGCTTGCGTGTGCGGTTCGGACCTGTGGCCATACCGTGGCGCTGACACCATCGAGGAACCCCGGCCGATGGGCCACGAGTACGTGGGGATCGTGGAGGAGGTTGGCGGTTCGGTAGGCAATGTGCAGGTTGGACAGTTCGTGGTGGGCTCTTTCTACGCCTCGGACAACACCTGCGACATCTGCTTGTCCGGTTACCAGTCGGGCTGTATCCATCGCGAAGGCGTGGGCAGCGCCCAGGCCGAGTATCTGCGTGTGCCCCTCGCGGACGGCACCCTGGTTGCCACCCCGGAAATGCCCGACGCCGGCAAGGTCGCCTCGCTGCTGGCCGCGTCCGACGTCCTGGGGACCGGCTGGTTCGGCGCCAAAGCCGCCGAAGTGGGCCCCGGCAAGACCGTCGCGGTGGTGGGGGACGGCGCCGTCGGGCTTCTTGCCGTCCTGGCCGCCAAGCACATGGGCGCCGAACGCATCATCGCCATGTCCCGCCACGCCTCGCGCCAGGCCCTTGCCCGCGAATTCGGCGCCACGGACATTGTTGAAGAACGCGGCGACGAGGGCGTCGGGAAGATCAAGGAACTCACGGACGGCCTGGGTGCACATTCGGTGATCGAAGCTGTTGGCACGCAGGAATCCATGATGCAGGCCATCAGGTCCACACGCCGGGGCGGACACGTCGGTTATGTAGGGGTTTCCCACGACGTGGAACTCCCCGGCCGGGAATTGTTTTCTTCCCACGTCCACCTCCACGGCGGACCGGCGCCCGTGCGCGACTACCTGCCCGAACTGATCGACTTGATCTTCAAGGGCGAGATCAACCCCGGAAAGGTCTTCGACCTGGAGCTTCCGCTGGAGGAGGCCCCCGAGGCCTACAAGGCCATGGACGAGCGCCGGGCCATCAAGGTGTTGCTGCGGCCGTAATCTACGTGCCCTGCGAGATCTACGTTCCCTGCGAGGAGGAATGCAATGAAATACACACAAAGCGGCGGCCAAACCGGAGCCGGACCTGCGGAGTGGTTCACGGGCACGGTGCAGATTGACACGATCCGTACCCCCGATGACCAAACGGCCATCGGCTGCGCCCACGTCCGGTTCGCGCCCGGTGCCCGCACCGCCTGGCACCACCACCCCAAGGGCCAGACGCTGTACGTGACGGACGGCATCGGCTGGGTTGCCCGCCGAGGAGGAGAAATCCAGGAGATCCGTCCCGGCGATGTGGTCTACATCGAACCGGGCGAGGAACACTGGCACGGAGCCACGCAGGACAGGTTCATGGCCCACATCGCCCTTCAGGAAGCCGACGGAAACGGGCAAGTGGTGACCTGGCTGGAACACGTGAGCGATGAGGAGTACGGACTGTAGTTGAACACAGCAGTGCCCGGAGAACCTTTAGCGGTTCCCCGGGCACTCCTGTGCTTTCCGCTGCTCATGTCCCCCGTCGATGCCCACGGGTGGTTTCCGGAATACTCTTGTAGGAAATGACGCACCGTGTGCAGGGAGGAAACCGTGCGAATCCCCTCAGAGGAACGAAAAGAACAACTCATAGCCGCCACCGTGGAATTGATGAAGCGTGAGGGAGTTCAATCGGTAACCATGCGTGCCATAGCCAAGGAAGCCAATGCCCCGTTGGCTACGGCACATTATTGCTTTGACAACAAAGACGTTCTCATGGAGGCCGCCGCTGGCGCTTGGCTGAAAAACCTGGGCCGTTTTTCCCGTGACCTGCCACTGCATTTGGGGTTGCGCAAGACACTGGAACAGGTAGCGGAAGGATACTGGCGGTCCCTGGAAGAAGAACCCGCGAGTTTGCTCGCAGAATTCGAGCTCATCCTCTGGGCAACCCGCAACATCGGTTCAAGCCAGGTTGCGGCGAAGATTTACCCGGCGTACGTCGTCGAACTGGGAAAATTGCTCTCTGAAGCCGCCGGTTATGATTCCGAGGTGTGCCGGATGGACATCGATACCTTGGTACGCGCGTTCCTGATGATTTTTGATGGGGCCTCCATTCAATACATCACCGATCCCGAGGCAGTCGATCACCGTGCCAACTACTTCATGATGATCGACGCGCTATTGATCAAGGCAGGGCTCTAAGCGGCACTAGGACCGGGAGACCAGCGTGGAATCGCCATCCCGTTGGGGTTCGTTGTCCGCGGCGGGTACAGCGCCTGACTCGGATCCTTTGGCAGCAGCCGCCCTCTCGTGGCGCGTCTGCTCGTACTGCGTGAAGAACCAGATGGGAACGTAAAGAGCCAGCGCAATGAACCCGAGCCACGTAGGGGCCCAACCGATCTCCAGGCTGTTCAGGTAGACGACGCCCACCACGCAAAGGGGCAGATTGAAGAGGCCAAAGAACATCGCCACCTTGGTCCATCCACGGGGTGCGCGGAAGGGCCGGTCCAAGCTGCTGAAGGACGGGTGTTTCTTGGCCTTGACGTAGGCAAACAGGCTGATCCCGTTGGCACACGTGTAACCGATGGCTGCGGCCGCAAGGATTGCCGGAATCGATCCCAGGGAGATCAGGGCCACGTTGAAGGCAGCCGTGAAGAACATGGCAACCCAGGGAGTTCCGTGGCGGTTGGTCCTTCCGAACACCTTGGGAAGGTTTCCTTCCACCGACATCGAGTGCATGGCCCGTGATGAACCAAGGTAGGCCGTCTGGATGATCAGGACCATGGCGGCTATCAGCATGATGATGGTGACCACAGATCCAACACCGCCAAAGACGGCTTGTGCCACGGGAATCAAGGGCGAAATCGGTTCGGCCATCACACCGTCAACACCAAGGACACCGATGACGGCTGCTTGGACAAGCACGTAGGAGAAGAAGCAGATGATGCCGCAGGAGAACAGCGCCTTGGGTACGTCTTTTCCTGGCTTCTTGTACTCCGGACCGTAGATGGCTGCCGTCTCCCAGCCGCAGGCACTCCATTGGGCGATGGCAAAGATACCGAAAAGGATGAGGACGTGGTGCATATCCCATGACCAATCGGCGGGCGCCCAGTTTCCGCTGATGTGCGCGAAGTCCACATGCCCGGTCGCAAACGGGGCAACGGTCAGGACGACCAGGGGGATCAAAGAGACGGCGGCAAGGATGTACCCCAGAATGGCGCCGTCCTTCAGGCCGAACCAGTTGACGATGGACAGGACCACAAAGATGGCCAGGCCTGCGATCAGGGAGAGCTGGTACTCGGTGAAGGCTTCAGCCAGGGCCGGAAACAACCCATGCAGGTAACCTCCTACCAGCATGGCGAAGATGGCCAGCACCGGATTCCAGGCGAACCAGTAGCTCCACGCACTGAATCCGCCGATTAGCTGTCCTTTATTGAACCGGCCCTTGTGGTTTTCGGTACGGAAGACGTGCTGGGCAAATCCAGGAAGACCGGACGCCTTGGGAAAAGTGGTGGCCAGTTCCGCATAGGCCGTGTTCTGGAAGAATCCTTGAACCACCGACAATCCCCAGATAAGAATTGCCGCTGCAGAAACGTACATGGGCAGGTAGCCCAGGGAAGGAAGGATCAGCAGCGGCACGCCCAGCGAAATGGCCAGCCCCTGTTTCCAATCGATTGACCGTTTAAGGTGGTCCGCTCCGTTCAAACTGTCTTGACTCATTGATTTCTCCTTTGAATGGCAATGGAATCTGCAAACCGGGATGTTTACAGGCAGGACAATGTCACTGCATGCCGAATGGAGTTGTTCCAATTGATGATCAGAATGCAGTTACTTGCGCAGCATTGCGTCCATGGATGCGGGAAATGGCGTTTGATGTGGACGCAGCTGTTCGCCGCGTACTCCGGATACGGAGCGGTTTAGATTTCGAAGTAACGGAATGAATCCGACTCCAGGCCTTCAGGGTTGGGGCCGTAGATGGTGACCATATGGGCGTAAACCGGCGCCCAGTAGCGGCCGAGTTGGCCGGGGTTGACCCGGGCAACGTCGCCTGGTTTCAGGATGACGGTTTTGCCTTCACTCTCAACGTAGAGTTCACCCGCAAGAAGCACGTTGGTCTCGGTGTGGGGGTGGAAATCCTCCCAGCCACACGCTTCCAACTCCCACTCGGACAGAATGAAGTCCGCCCAGCGGCCAACAGGCTTGGAGTTGATGAATCGGCACCGCAACCGTGGCCATTCCGCTTTCATGGGCGTCATGGGTTCAGCTGGCCAGAGGTCCAGTACCTCCCCCGTCATTGGGGTCCAGGACTGCAGCGCGGGGGTTGTGGTCATAGTTCTCACCCTTTCGTAGGCGTGGCCGACTGCCCCGCGGAATCAAAGGGAATTCGTGGCACATCGCGCCAATATGATGCGGGTCACAGCGAGGTCAACTGTGACAGGAACAGATGTTCAAGTCAACGGTTCAAGAAGAAGAATTCCTTAGGAAGGAGATCCGATTAATTTTTCATGAACGGTTGACTTGTACAGGCGTTCATGTCAACGTAATTCAGGCAAGGGAAGTGACTCGTATCACAGATCCAAGGCCTTCGAGCCGACTCGTCCGGCGGTCAATGGGCGATGAAAATTACCAACCAGTCCCTTGGCGCAGCTCTGCCGAAAATCCCACCAGATCCCTAAGGAGAAAATCATGGAAACGCTTAACGGAACCCTGAGCAAGGCTGGATCCATCCACAAGGTTGAGGGCGGTTTCCTCAACCTTCCATCGATGAACGAGGAGGGTTGCGACGCAGCCATCGGCGACTCGCTCTCCAACCCGGCCGGCTCGGTCATGTGTGCCGGATTCTTTGAACTGAAGGCGTCCAAGCCGCTCGTCTACACCTACACCTACGACGAAATGAAGGTGGTAGTGGCCGGCGAATTCATCCTCACCGACCAGGCAACGGGCGAAGTCACCCATGCCAAGGAGCGGGATGTCCTCTTCTTCCCCAAGGGGACAACCGTCAAGTTCGAAACCCCCGACTACGCCCTCGGGTTCTTCGCCGGCGACCGCGACTTCGCTGCCTAGGCTTCGGCACCTTCACACCATCTGAAAGAGGTAAGCAGCATGACACTTCGAGTCGGAATCATTGGCGCAGGTCCCAGCGGCCTGGCCCAACTGCGCGCGTTCGAATCAGCGCGCCAAAAAGGCATCGACATCCCGGACATCAAGTGCTTCGAGAAGCAGGACGACTGGGGAGGCCAGTGGAACAACAGCTGGCGCATCGGCCTGGACGCCAGCGGCGAGCCGGTCCACTCCAGCATGTACCGGCACCTCTGGTCCAACGGACCCAAAGAGTGCCTGGAGTTCTCGGACTACTCGTTCGATGAGCACTTTGGACGGCCCATCTCCTCCTTCCCGCCCCGCGAAGTGCTCTTCGACTACATCAAGGGCCGGGTGGAAAAGTCGGACGTGCGCAAGTACGTCAAGTTCAACACCGTGGCCCGCCACACCACCTACAACGACGAAACCCAGGAATTCACGGTGACCGTGGAGGACCTGAAGACCAACCTCACCGAAACCCATGTGTTCGATAAGCTCGTGGTGGCCACCGGGCACTTCCACGTTCCTGCCGTACCCGAATTCAAGGGCATCAAGTCATTCCCCGGCGAGGTCCTGCACGCCCACGACTTCCGTGGAGCCGAGCGTTTCGTGGGGAAGAGGCTGCTGATGATCGGCAGCAGCTATTCCGCCGAGGACATCGGCATGCAGGCCCACAAAATGGGCGCCGCCTCCATCACCATGAGCTACCGGAGCAACCCCATGGGCTACCACTGGCCATGGAACACGGTGGAGCGCCCGCTCGTCACGCACTTCGAGGGCCGGACGGCCTACTTCAGCGATGGCACCCATGACGACTTTGATGCCGTGGTGCTTTGCACCGGCTACCAGCACAAGTACCCGTTCCTGCCCGGCGAACTCTCGCTGAAATCTCCGAACGTGCTCTACCCGGGGAACCTCTACAAGGGCGTGGTGTGGCAGCAGAACACCAATCTGTTCTATCTGGGCGCGCAGGACCAGTACTACACCTTCAACATGTTCGACGCCCAGGCCTGGTTTGCCCGCGACGTCATGACCGGCGTCGTCGATCTGCCGACCCTGGCCGACCGCGAGGCGGACATCGCGCTTTGGCTGGAGCGCCAGGCGGCCCTCCAGGACCATGATGCCGAAGCCGATTTCCAGTCCGATTACCTGCGCGAGCTCATCGACGCCACGGACTACCCGCCCTTCGACCTCGACGCCGTCTCCCAGCTGTTCAAGGACTGGATGCACAACAAGCACACCGACATCCTGGGCTACCGCGACGCGGTGCACCGCTCAGTGGTTACCGGCACCATGGCAACCAAGCACCACACCCGGTGGATCAACGCCATGGATGACTCCCTGGACCGGTACCTCAACGGCCCCTCCCAGGAGCTGGCCAGCGGGTCGCCTAAAGTCCTGGCTGACGAACGCGCCTGACGCACGCGGTTGGCCCTTCGCCGGCTGGAGATACCGGCGAAGGGCCAACCATGGAACAACGTGGAGAATCGTGGTGAGAAGAGCCTATTGCCTGGCGGACCGGGAGGAGTGGGAAGCGGAACTCTTCGCCTCCCTCAGCAGGACCGTCCGGTACGAATTGCGGCATGACCTGCGGTGCCTTGCCTGCGGCGGCAAGGCGTTGTTCCGCAGCGCGTCCGCACGTCGGCCCGCCATGTTTGCGGCCCGGCATTCGCCGGCCTGCCTCCTCATCAACCACCCGGCGTGGGGTGTCTTCAGGTATCTCCAATAGGCTTCCGCGAGGCGCGGGGCGGTTTCCCTCGAGCGCCGTGGGAGACCCGCACTTCCGTCCTTGATTCGCAGCCCGAACCCTTACGGCCGCTCGCCAAGAACCGCCGTGGCGTCCAAGCCAGACTGTTCGGCAAGCAGGTGAAGATCCTCCAGTGTCTGCTTCGGCAGGACCAGTCCGCCCTCGGCTCGGTTCAGGGCATTGTTGCGGTCCTCGATCTCCCCTGGATAAAAGATCTGCGTCGCATCCTGCGCCAGCGGGGTGGCCTTCACGTCCTCGATGAGCGCCGCCACCTTGTCCTGGAATTCCTCCGGAGACCCCAGGGTTGCTACGTCAATGGCCAGGAACATGTGCCCGCATCCGCTTCGCTTGTCCGCCATGTAGGGGCCGTTAACGCCCTTGCCCACCTGACTGCCCGTGAGCGCCCCGCTGAGGACGTCCATCATGAAGGAAATTGCGTAGCCTTTGTGGCCGGCCATCGGAAGAATCACACCATCGACGGCGGCTGCCGCGTCCGTGGTTCGCGCACCTTCGGGCGTCAGCGCCCAGGAATCGGGAATGGTTTCGCCACGCTGGCGCGCCAAGTAGATCTTCCCGCGGGCAACCGCCGTATTCGCAATGTCCACTGCCACGGCAGAATCACCGTAGGGCGCAGCGATGGACCACGGATTGGTACCGATCAGCTTTTCCCGCCCTCCCCATGGAGCCATGGCCGGTGACGCGTTGGTAGTGAGAATGGCAACGCATCCGTCAGCCGCCGCCCGCCGCGTGAAATACATTGCAGTGCCAAAGTGGTTTGAGTTCCGCACACCAACCGCACCCACGCCGTGGGCCTTGGCTCGTGCGACCGCTTCCACCCTCGCGCGGTCTGCCAGGACCTGACCGACGCCGTCGTTTCCATCCAGCAGCAGGAGTGCGCCCGTATCCACCAACGTTTCGGGGGCGGTGACTGCCCTCATGGCACCTTGGCGGATGCGCTCTACATACCAGGGAAGACGCAGCACACCGTGTGACTGATGGCCCCAAAGGTCTGACTGGACCAGGCTGTCTGCCACGAGTTCCGCATCGCCTTGGGGCACGCCGTTCGCGAGCAAAATACGGGCTGCCAGGCCAAGGAGGCGTTCAGGTACCAAGGTGGCTTGCGTGGTTTGGGTTGCCTGCATGGTCTTTGTCCTTTCGGGGGCAGGGGAGCCGCTCCATTGCCGGTCCTGCTTGTACACTTAGATGTATACAATAGCACGTACCGCTTCAATGAAAAGGAGAAAATCCATGTACAGCCTTTGGGTAACCCTCGACGTCATGCCCGCACACCGCGGGGAATTCCTGGCAGCCATTGCAGAGAACGCCCGGGCCTCTGTGCGGGACGAGCAGGGATGCTTCCGCTTCGACGTGGTGGAACTGGGCGAAGCTGGCTCAAACCACTTTGCGTTTTACGAGGTCTACCGTGACAGGGAGGCATTTGAGCAAGAGCACAAGAACGCGCCGCACTATTTCGCCTATCGGGACGTCTCCGCACGGGTGGTAGTTCCCGGCAGCCAAGTCAACGTTGGCGGCGAACTGCACAACACCTTTACGTGGGTAGAGTGAGGTCCGCTTAGTTCGTGAGGTCGATGTCGCGGCCCTTGGTGTCGCGCCCTGACAGCAGTGCCTGGAAGATCGCCTCGTCAACGTGGACCAGGTGGAGCCGCAACGCCTCAGCCGCGGCGTCAGCGACGCCGTCGAGAATTGCCCGGCACATGACCCGATGCTCTTCGATCGCGTCCAGGAGCCGCCCCCGGTTTGCGTGCGCAATTCGCCGCAGCCGGGCCGTGTGCGGCCGAAGTTCACGGATGGCGCGGGACAGGTGCGCGTTCGGAGTGGCCTCAATGAGCGCCGTATCAAATTCCTCCGCCAACGCGCGGTAATCGGCAATAAACCCAGCCGATTGCGGCTGCCCGGCCAGTTCGGCAAACCTCCCCTCGATCTCCGCGAAGCGGCTTGCGACGGACGGGTCTTCCGTGGACTCCTCCACCACCATCCGGATTGCCGCAGGCTCCAGGACGCGGCGGTAGTCGAACAGGTCACGGACGCTTCGCAGTGAAATGCGGGCAACCGTCGCGCCAACGCGTGGCGCGATGTTGACCAAGCCTTCGGCGGCCAGCCGCCGCAAAGCCTCGCGCACGGGCGTCCGGGATGCGCCTGTGTGTTCCACGAGCATGAATTCGGTCAGGGCCTGGCCCGGCTCGAAGTCGCCGTTTTCGATCTCCGATTTGAGCCGGAGGTACACAGCCTCGGTTTTGCCCAGGGGCTTCGCGTCCACTTGTTCAACCATGCCATCAGTATAGGATGCGCCGATGCGTACCCACTTGTGCACAACATTGTATACATGTACTCTCGTTGTGTGCCCAGTCACTTCCGCCCCCTGCGGATCCCCCTCTTTTGCAGCTAGTAAGGAGCGACGATGCTCGTAGCACTCGGCTTTCTGATGATCGCCCTCTTCATGTATCTGGTCATGGCGAAGAAGGCCACGCCCATAGCCACCCTGATCCTTGTTCCGCTCGCTTTCGGCCTGTTCGCAGGTGCCGGCCTTGGCATCGGCGACATGGTGATGGAGTCAGTAGGTAAGCTCGCACCCACTGCGGCGCTGTTGTTCTTCGCCATCATCTTCTTTGGCACCATGATCGACGTCGGACTTTTCGACCCCCTGATCCGGGCCATCCTCAAGTTCGCTGGCAACGATCCCATGAAACTGGTCATCGGCACCGCACTGCTGACCACCATCGTTTCCCTCGACGGCGACGGATCCACCACGTTCATCATCGTCACCTCGGCGTTCCTGCCGCTCTACCTTCGCCTCGGCATGAGCCCGGTTGTCCTCACAGTGGTCGCGGCGATGTCCAATGGCGTCCTCAACACCGTCCCGTGGGGCGGGTCCACCTCCCGTGCGGCAGCAGCACTGAACGTCTCCCCTATCGACATCTTCGTCCCGATGATTCCGTCCATCATCTCGGGACTCGTTGCCGTACTGGTCCTGGCTTATTTCCTGGGCCGACGTGAGCGGAAGCGCATCGGCGAGGTCTTCCTCGACGACAACCGCGGCGTCCTGGGAGTCCGAACCGTTGAGCGGGAAACAGTTTTGGTCACGTCCGACGGCGGAACCACCTCGCGCGGCACCGGCAAGGAATCCGCTGGCCATGGCAGCGAGGGGTCATCTGTGGTCATCGCCAACGACTTCTCCGCTTCCTTCAGCGAAGACGGCAAGTTCATCGAACGCCCCAACGCCAAGCCCAAGCTCATCTGGATCAACTTCGCCCTCACCATCGCGGTGATGGTCACCCTGGTCATGGACATCGTGGCCCCGGCACTGATCTTCATGACCGCCGTCGGCATTGCCCTGGTGATCAACTTTCCCCGCGTCGCCGAACAGTCCGCCCAGATCAAGGCCCACGCCTCGTCTGTCATTTCCGTGGTCGGCATGGTCTTCGCAGCGTCGGTCCTCACCGGCGTCATGAACGGCACCGGCATGGTCAAAGCCATGGCGGGCTGGCTGGTCCAGATCATCCCGGACTTCATGGGCCCCTTCATGGCGGTCATCGCCGGAGTCCTCAGCATCCCGCTGACCTTCATCATGACCAACGATGCCTTCTACTTCGGCGTCCTGCCCATTCTCTCTGAAACCGCCGGACACTTCGGCATCGAACCGGTCGAGATGGCCCGCGCCTCCCTCGTCGGACAGGCCCTCCACCAGTCCAGCCCGTTGGTTGCCTCCTTCCTGCTGCTGATCGGCCTGGCCAACGTCAACCTCGGCGACCACTTCAAGAAGGTCATCTGGCGTGGACTGATCGTCGCCCTGATCATGCTGGTCGTCGGCGGAATCCTCGGCGCCTACCCGCTCTTCTAACCACACCCCTTACAAGGAGGAACAACCATGATTTCGACTATCAACCCGTCAACGGGTGAACACGTCCGGTCTTTTGATGCGCACACCACTGAGCAGGTTGATGCTGTTCTGGATGCTGCTGTCGCGGCGCAGAAGCAGTGGCGCCTGGTCCCGGTGGAGGACCGGGTGCAGGTGTTGCGGAACACCGCGAAGGTCCTGCGTGAGAACAAGGCCCAGTACGCTGCCCTGATCACCCTGGAGATGGGCAAGCCCGTGGCCGAGGCTGAGGCCGAAATCGAGAAGTGCGCGGTCACGGCGGAGTATTACGCCGAAGCCGCGCCCGCGCACCTGGCGCCGGAGCGGATTGCGT
Source organism: Paenarthrobacter sp. NPDC089714 (assembly GCF_044748905.1). Lineage (NCBI taxonomy): Bacteria > Bacillati > Actinomycetota > Actinomycetes > Micrococcales > Micrococcaceae > Paenarthrobacter > Paenarthrobacter sp. NPDC089714. Next base: position 67,811 of record NZ_JBIVGX010000004.1, on the reverse strand, counting down.
CGTCTGCTGCGTCGTCGGGGGTGGTGTTTGATCCCCTGGGTGTGGTGTTGGCGATCATGCCGTGGAACTACCCGTTCTGGCAGTTCTTCCGCTTCGTGCTCCCGGCCGTCGCCGCCGGCAACGGGGCCATCCTGAAGCACGCCAACAACGTCCCCCAGGCAGCCTTGGCTGTGCAGGACGTCATGGACCGGGCGGGCCTGACTGCCGGGTTGTTCGCCACCGTCCTGATCGAATCCTCCGCCGTGGCCGGACTGATCGCCGATGACCGGATCGCCGCCGTCACGTTGACCGGGTCCACGCAGGTCGGTTCCATTGTGGCGTCCCAGGCCGGGTCTGCGTTGAAGAAGCAGGTCCTGGAGCTGGGTGGTTCGGACCCGTTCATTGTCCTGGCCGACGCCGATATCCAGGCCGCAGCGAAGACCGCGGTCAAGGCCCGGTTCACCAACAACGGACAGTCCTGCGTGAACGCCAAACGCTTCATCGTCCACGAAGACATCGCCGATGAGTTCGTGGCCGCGTTCACCGCCAACACCCAGGCCCTCATCGTCGGGGACCCGACCGACCCCGCCACGACCATCGGCCCGATGGCCCGGGAGAACCTCCGCACCGAACTGCACGACCAGGTCACCCGCACCCTCGCCGCCGGCGGGAAACTGGTTTTGGGCGGAAACATCGTGGACGGCCCCGGGTTCTTCTACGAACCCACCATCATCGACCACGTCGCCCCTGGCCAGGCCGCGTTCGATGAGGAAACCTTCGGTCCCGTCGCCGCGATCATCCGCGTGTCCTCTACGGAGGAAGCCATCACCTTGGCCAACCAGTCCGAGTACGGCCTCGGCGCCGCCCTCTGGACCGGTGACACCGCCACCGCCACGGCGGAACTGCTGCCCAGGATCGATGCCGGTGCAGTGTTCATCAACGGCATGGTCGCCTCCGACCCGCGCCTGCCCTTCGGCGGGATCAAGAAATCCGGGTACGGCCGGGAGCTCGGCTCCTATGGCATCCGCGAGTTCACCAACATGAAGACCTTCTGGACCGGCCCCGCCAACTAAGGAACCCCACCATGACCCGAATCCCCACCTCCATTTCCTCCGTGGACGCGGTGATCCTCCGCCCCAAGGAACTGCCCCGCAAAGACCGCGGCAACGGTGCCTCCACCGTGCCCTTGGTCGGTTCCCACCTCGGTGCGACCTCGTTCCTGAACGGCATCACCACCTTCGCCCCGGGAGCTGCGATCGGGCACCACTCGCACAACTGCGTCGAATCGGTGATGGTCATCGAAGGCACCGCCTACGTGGACATCGACGGCACCGAACACTACCTGGACACCTACGACACCACCTTCGTGCCCGGCAACATCATCCACCGGTTCCGGAACGCCTCCGAGACCGAAGAGATGAAGATTTTCTGGACCTACGCCTCGATCGACGCGACCCGCACCATGGCCGGCACCACCGACCGCAACCGCATCGACGAAGAACAAGCCACGGAAGGAGCCAGCGCGTGATCACCGAATACGCGACCCTCACCATCAAACCCGGTTCCGAAACGGACTTCGAAGCAGCAGCAGCCCAAGCAGCGCCTTTCTTCCAGAAGGCGCCCGGGGCGTTGAGCATGCGCATCGAGCGGACCATCGAAACCCCCAACGAATACACCCTCATCGTGCAGTGGGAAACCCTCGAACACCACACCGTAGGATTCCGCGAATCAACAGAATTCCAGCAATGGCGCGAACTCGCCGGACCACACTTCGCCGCACCACCCCAGGTCAAACACACCCAACACACCTACCTGGGCTTCTAGGCTGCGGTATCCACAAGCTGATTGTTCCGGGGGGAAGGGCACTGCTCTCCGGTAACGGTCACACGCGACGGCGGCCTCTCCACAGCGAGGCCGCCGTCGTACTTTTGTCTGGCTACAGCCGCGAGGCGCCTACGCCTCCAGCGTGCTCGTCGTCGCGCCCGGCTCGCGGGCTGCCTGCAGTTCCAACAGCTCAGACCGCAAAGCAGGATCCAGCGCCGCGTCCAGCACGGTCAGCGCAAGAACCGTGGCGCCGTCAACCACGGCGTCGTCGGCTTCGGGCGTGATGGCGTCTGCCGTGAAGTCCGGGTGGTGCGGAACGGCGGTGCTGTTGCGGACTACCACCATGCCATGCACTGAGGGAAGGACCTGCGACACATTGCCCATATCCGAGGACCCGCCGCCGAAGATCGGCGTGTGGTCCACTGGACGGCCGATGCCTTCCATGTTGGCATCCCACAGTTTGCCCAACCCGGCATGCGTGTCGATCGGCGCGTAGGGGTGTTCGGTCTGTCGGTGGGTCCAGGTGCATCCGGTGGCGATGGCCGCACCTTCGAAGCAAGCGAGCACGCGGCGCTTGAGGTCCCGCCACACGTCAACGTCCCCCGCGCGGACCTCCACCTGTACCGTGGATTCCCCGGCGATCACGTTGGTGGCGCCGCCGCCGTGCGAGATGAAGGCGTTGGTGTTCGCGTTCTCCGGCAGGTGCTGGCGCAACACTGCCATGTTCATCAGGGCCAGGCTCGCTGCCGCACCGGCATTGATGGCCTTGTCAGGGGCACCGGCCGCGTGGGCTTCGCTGCCCTTGAACTGCACCTCGAAGCGTTCCACGGCAGCCATGCTGAAGGCCGTGGCGCTGCGCTCCACCCCCGTCATGCCGTGCACCATGAGCGAAAACGCGGCGTCCTCCCAGGCGCCGGCCTGCAGGAGCGACACCTTGCCGCCGCCGTGCTCTTCGGCGGGAGTGCCCAGAACCTTGATGCGCAGTCCGGCGGCGTCGGCTACGGGCTTGAGCGCCAAAGCGGCACCGACGCCCGCCGCCGCGATGATGTTGTGGCCGCACGCGTGGCCCACCTCGGGCAGGGCGTCGTATTCAGCGCAGATCACTACCGTCAGTTCGCCCACACCATAGGTGGCCTCAACCGCCGTCGGAATTCCATACGCACGTTCGGCGACGTCGAAGCCGCCCTCACGCAGCACCGCGGCCACGGCCGCCGCCGACTCATGTTCTTCCCACGAGACTTCGGCCAACGCGTGCACTGTGTGGCTGAGTTCCAGGATGGAAGGTACGACGGCGGTCGCGGCCTCGCGTACGGCGTCGCGCAGGGTTTCCTTGGAGGTGATGTCAATCGAAACGGTCATTGTTTCTTTCCTTGTCTGTTGAGGTTCAGTTGGCTGGTTCGAGGGCTTGCTCGGCGGCAGGGTCCTGTGGCCTGGATGCCTGGTGCCCGGCGGATTCCGGGGCCACTTTGGCCGTCCGGATGAAGAGCACGGCGACGGCGAAGAGGACACACAGTCCGGCGCAGATCCACCAGACAGCGTGGAAGGAGAACTGCGTGGCTACGCGTGTCCCCGACGCGGAGGGAGCAGTCAGGGCGGACATCAGCAGCGCGAAGAGCGCACCGGCAACGCCGCCCGCGGCCGTGCGGGCCGTGTTGTACAGGCCGGACGCGATACCCACGGAATCGGCGGCGGCGCGCTGAACCACCAGCGTGGGAAGCGTTCCGCTGACGATGCCCGTGCCGAGGCCGGCCACCACCAGCCACACCGTGAAGGTGACCAGCGTTCCGGGGGCCAGGATCATGAGCAGGTAGGCCACGGCTCCGAGGAGTCCACCGAGGGCAACGGTTCGTGTGCCGCCCAGGATGCGGGAGACGCGGTCCGCGAAAGTTGCTCCGAGGAATGCCGCCAATGCCATGATGCTGAGCAGGATTCCGGCCGCGGAGGCAGCAGCACCGAAACCGAATCCGAGCGTCGCTGGATCTGAACGCAGGTAGACCGAGATCGGGGCCTGGGCTCCGAACAGCTGTGCACCGAACAGGAAGGCCACCACGATCGGCAGTCCGATGCCGCCTCGAAGCAGCATGTTCAGGTCAACCAGCGGGTGTTTGATGCGACGGGCGGACACTACCCAGCCCGCGAGCAGTGCCACGCCGACGATCATGGCGATGCCTACAGTCAACGGGGGCCACGTGGCCAGGTTGGATGCACCGCCCAGGACGGCCACCAGTCCGCCACCCAGGAGGGCAGCGCCGAGGTAATCCACTTTGCCTTGGCTGCGAAGCGGGGTTTCCTTGACGAAGATGGCGATTCCGGGGATGCACAGGGCCATGAAGATCGCCGGGAACAGCAATGTCAGCGAGAGGCTGCCGACGGCGTCAAGGACGATGCCCGACAAGAAGCCGCCGATCGTGGCACCGAGGGTCAGCGCGGCGACAAGCCGGCCGATGCTTCGGCCCGACCGTTCCGAGTCACGCTGGTGGACAATGGCGAATTCCAGGGGCAGGAACACAGCCAGCGGTGCCTGGATGGCGCGGCCCACCAGGAACAGTTCGTAGTTCGGCGCGAACGCGACCAGGACGGACGCGGCTGCGACGATCGCCGTGGCGATCATGAGGACGCGCTTGTGTCCGTGGATGTCGCCGAGCTTGGACAGGAGGGGAACAACCAGGACCGTCGCCAGCAGGTAAGCGGCACTGATCCAGTTCAGCGAGGCGGCCGAGACACCGTGGTGTTCTCCGATCGATGAAAACAAGGGACTCAACCAGCCTTGCAGGATGCCGCTGCCAAGCTCCATGACAACCAGGAAGCCGACGGCTCCGGCAGCGGTGGTTTTCTGCGCAGTTGTACGCATATGCGCTCCGATGTGATGAGAAGTGAACGGGATCACACCATGATGGAAGCGCCGTGTTTCCGATGGATGAAATTGAAGCTTTCCATGGATTATCTTGCTGATATGCAGGAATACATGCTCGATCCCCTTGAAGAGCGCATCATCCATGCCTTGCAGATCGAAGGCCGGGCCTCGTGGGCCGAGCTTTCGCCCCTCCTCGGCGTGGACGCGGTGACACTTTCGCGGCGCTGGGAATCCCTCCGGGAAAGAGGACTTGCCTGGGTGACGGGGATCTTCACCGAAGGGGCCAGTGCCCTGGTGGACATCACCTGCATGCCCCAACACACAGCGAAGGTGGCGCAGGAGCTGATAAAGATTCCGGCTGTGATGACCCTGGACCACACCTCGGGTGGCCGGGACCTGCTGGCCACGTGCCTCGGGGAGAATCCTCTGGCGATCTGGGACGTGGTGACCAACCAAATCGGCGCCCTGGATGGCGTCCGGAACACGCAGACGCACCTGGTCACCGAAATGATCATGGAAGCCTCGGCCTGGAGGTTGCGTGCGCTCACGCCCGCAGAGGCGGGCAAGGTGGCCAAGCCCAAGCCCCCGCGCGCCAGGGCCCCGCGGTCTGTACATCCCGACGTCGAATACGCCCTCCGGCACTGCCTGCTGGAGGACGGGCGCCGTCCCGTGAGCCGCATCGCCGCTGAACACGGGCTCAGCGAACAACGCGTCGCGGACGGACTGGCCCGGCTGCGGGCCGACGGACGGCTGCGGCTGCGCACGGATGTAGCCCGCAGTGTCACCGGCTGGCCCGTCTACGCCTGGTACTTCGTGCGGACCGCAGCCAAGCACATCCAGCAAATGCGCGGGCTCATGGCCCAGATTCCGGAGGCCCGCACGGCCTTGGCCGTGGCCAGCCAATACAACCTGGTGGTGGCCGTCTGGCTGCGGGAAATGACCGACGTGATGCGCTTCGAGGCGGCCCTTGAGGCGGCGGTTCCGAGCGCCCGGATCGTGGACAGGAGCGTGGTCTTCCGGATGAGCAAACACCTGGGCCATGTCATTGATGACGCGGGCAGGGCCACGCTCGGGTTCGTCCATCCCTTCACTCCGTAGCAAGGAGTGCGGTTAAGTAGAGCTAAACCGAAGGGAGGGTCAGTGCTGGACATCCGACGCCTGCATATCCTCAAGACCCTTGAGCTTGAGGGCACCATGACCGCCGCCGCCGCCAAGCTGCACATGACGACCTCAGCCGTCAGCCAGCAATTGGCCGTGCTCGAGAAGGAGGCCGGCCTCGCGCTGCTGGTCCGGACGGGCCGGAAGGTCAGGCTGACCGAGGCGGGCGCCTTGCTGGTGGAGCACTTTGGCCGGATCGCCTCGGAAGTGGAAGCCGCCGAAGCCACCCTGAAGAAATTCCAGACCGACGTCCGCGGCCGCCTGGCCATCAGCGCGTTCCCGAGTTTCTGCAGCACCGTGCTTCCCTCGGCTGTCATGTCCCTGCAGGCGGCCTACCCGAGGCTGGACGTCACCATCTCCGACCTCGAACCGTCCGAAAGCGTGGCCCAACTCCGCGCCGGAAACATTGATATTGCCGTGGTGGACGACCTCAGCGAAATCCAGGACGAGGGCCTGGTAAAGACCGTTTTGGCCCGCGACGAGATCATCCTGGTCCTGCCCCGGGACCGGCCCGTGCCGGACAGCGGCACTCCCGTCAGGCTCCCCGACTACGCCCATGAAAGCTGGATTTTGGACCAGGAAGGCAGCGTCTTTGAACGGTTCGTGCTGCAGACGTGCCGCGAAGCCGGCTTCACTCCCAAAGTCATCGCCAATTGCCGGAACCTGATGGCCACGCTGGGCCTGGTCCGTGGCGGGCTCGGGGTGGCCCTGATGAGCGAGTTGAATCTTGGCCGCGAGACCCAGGATCTCCAGGTCCGCCGCGTCGATCCGAGCTGCGGCCGCAACATCATCATCCTGTACCGGGCCGCGGGCAAGGCCGCTCCCGCCATAGCCGCTGTCATCGAGGAACTCCGGATCGCCACCGAGGCCCGGCCCACGGCCTGATCGTTAAGCGCAGCTTGACGGTTGTTTCACTAATTCCCGATGGACGCGCGCGCCGCCACCCTCCACAGTTGAAAGGGAACCCAGCCCCTATTGCTCCCTTGGAGGATCCCATGGCATTGAGCGCCCTCGACCTGTTCTCGATCGGCATCGGCCCGTCGTCGTCCCACACCGTGGGTCCCATGCGCGCGGCCCGCACCTTCGTCGACGCCTTGGAACAGGACGGAAAGCTCGACGCCGTTGATCGGGTTCACGCCGGACTGTTTGGTTCGCTGGGGGCTACTGGAAAGGGACACGGCTCGGACAAGGCCGTGATCCTCGGTTTCATGGGCGAACTCCCGGAAACGGTTGACCCCATGGCCGCGGACCGCATGGTGGCCGAGGCTACGGAAGCGAAAAAGATCCTCCTGGCCGGACGCCGGATGGTCTCCTTCAACCGGGCAAAGGACGTGGTGCTGCATATGCGCCAGTCCCTGCCGGCCCACCCCAACGGCATGCGCTTCCAGGCCTTCGACGGCCAGGGAAACCTTGTCTCCGAGCGGGTGTTCTACTCCGTCGGCGGCGGTTTCGTGGTGGACGAGGACGCCGTAGGGCAGACGCAGCAGGACGCCGTGGCGTTGCGTTTCCCCTTCAGCAACGGACAGGAACTGCTGGACCACTGCGAGCGCGAAGGCATGTCCATCAGCGACGTCATGCTGGCCAATGAAAGCGCCTGGCGAAGCGAAGAAGATACCCGCGCCGAGCTTCTGCGCATCTGGGAAACCATGAAGGAGTGTGTGTCGCGCGGCTGTAGCCGTACGGAAGAGCACCTGCCCGGAAACCTGATGGTCCGCCGTCGTGCGCCGCGTCTCTTTGCCGACCTGCAGACCAAAGACGACGCCACCGATCCCCTGCGCGCCGTGGACTGGGTGAACCTGTTTGCCTTGGCCGTGAACGAAGAGAACGCCACCGGAGGCCGCGTGGTCACCGCACCCACCAATGGTGCCGCCGGAATCATTCCCGCCGTTTTGCACTACTACATGAAGTTCGTTCCGGGCGCCTCTGAAGACCATGTGGTCCGTTTTCTCTTGACCGCTGCGGCCATCGGCGTGCTGTTCAAGACCAACGCGTCCATTTCGGGTGCAGAGGTGGGCTGCCAGGGCGAGGTTGGTTCCGCCTGTTCCATGGCCGCCGGTGCCCTGTGCGAAATCCTCGGCGGGACCCCGCTGCAGGTGGAGAACGCGGCCGAGATCGGCATCGAACACAACCTCGGCCTGACGTGCGATCCCGTGGGTGGCCTGGTGCAGATCCCGTGCATCGAACGCAACGCCATGGCCAGCAACAAGGCCATCAATGCGGCGCGGATCAGCCTGCGCGGGGACGGCATCCACCACGTGTCCCTGGACACCGCCATCAAGACCATGCGCGAGACCGGCGCGGACATGAAGAGCAAATACAAGGAAACCTCGCGCGGCGGCCTCGCCGTCAATGTCGTGGCGTGTTGAGGGCTACTCCGTTTCGACCCACGCTGACCGCCACTCCGGTGCTTCGAAGGCTTCGCTCCAATAGGCCGTTTCCTTGGCGATCCTGCCGTCCCGGAATTCGAAGATGAACACCGTCTGGTACTGCGGGCCGGCATAGTCCAGCAGTGCCTCGGCAACCACCAGGTCTCCGCCGCTGGTCATCCTTCGCGGGGTGATGGTGGGCAGTTGCGGGAACGCGTTGTAGATTCCGCGTCGGTTCTCCGCTCCACGCACCACCTCGCCGGATTGGGGCCAGTGCATGATCGCGTCGTCGTGGAAGAGTTCGTCCATGACGGCGATGTCGCGCGCGTTGATGCAGTCGATCAGCCGCTGCACCACTTGTTCGTTGGGCGTTGCTTCAGTCACGTGCACCCCTCAGGTTTGTGAGTCAGATACACGGATCATAGGAGTCCGGGGGCGCCAAGGGGAGAGGCTTTGGTGCGCTGCGTTGAGGTTCGTTTTCCGCACCGGACGCGGGCTTAGAGGCTTGCGAGGATGGCCCGGGCGGACTTGAGGTAGTCCGGGCCGGTGCCTTCCTTGCCAAGGGCGGACTGGATGGCGAAGCCCTGGATCAGCCCCATGACGGCCGGGGCCAGGCACCGGGCCGTGGCCTCGGCGTCCTCCTCCGGCCGCGATGCGCGGATCCACGCCTCCAGGTAGTTCTCAAGGTGCCCTCGGATTTGGACGAGGATGTTCTGCGCCACTTTGCCAAGTTGGTCATTCCGGACGGCCTCGCCCCACACTTGCACGGCGACATCCGGGAAGAAGTCCATGGCCATCAGGCCGGTCATGAGCCCTACTACGGCGTCTTGGGGCGGTGGGACGGGTTGGTGTGCGCCGAGGCGCTCGAGTGCCGCCATGCGTTCCTCGAAGACCCGCCTGCCGGCGTCGACAATCAGTTCCTCTTTGCTGCGGTAGTAAACATAGACGGCTCCGGCGGAGAGCCCGGCCTTGGCGATGATGTCCCCCATGGCCACGTTCGAGAATCCCTTCTCGGCAACGCAGGCGAGCGCGGCCCGCTGGATGCGCTCCCGCATTGCGGCACGGTGTTCCTCGCTGACTTTCGGCATGGGTCCACCGTACCGGAAAAGAAAACGAATGATCATTCTTGACGTTTCGCTGGTGGGGGTCGAAAATGAAGAACGAACATTCTTTTTGCACGATCCCGAGAGGACGCACCATGTCCGCCACCACCGAACGCACGGCAGCCCCGGAGCACCGTCAGGAGCCACCAACAGGTACCCATACCCCGTGGCCCCACGCACTCCGCACCGCCCTGCTCGCCGCCGTCGCCGTCTGCACGGTCCTGCTGGCCTTTGCCTGGCCAAGCGTCACCGCCAAGGTCCAGAACCTGCCCGTTGCCGCCGTCGGCAGCGCAGAGCAGATCGCCCAGATCACCTCACAGGCACCAGCAGGCGCCCTCGATGTGCGCACGGCCTCCAGCCGCGACGACGCCGTGAACCTCATCAGGCAACGCCAGGTGTATGGCGCGATCGTCCTCGGCACTTCTCCGGAGATCCTCGTGGCCAGTGCAGGCAGCCCGGTCGCATCCCAAGCACTGACGCAAATGGGCGCCCAAATGCAGTCACAGATCCAGGCCCAAGTCATCGCCAAGCTTCAGGCCGCCCTGGCCCAGGCGGCCCTAGGCGCGGCAACCGGTGCCCCGCCCCAGTCCGCGCAGGGCACGCAGCCCGCAGCAGTCCCCCAGGTGGCCGTCACCGACGTCGTGCCTCTTTCGTCCGACGACCCACGCGGCACGGGCCTTGCCGTCGCCGGCCTGCCCCTCGCCATGGGCGGCATGATCGGTGGCGTCCTCATCTCCCTTCTTGTCTCCGGAACCTGGCGCCGGCTGGGCGCGATCCTGGCGTACGGCGTCATCGCGGGCCTGGGACTCGCAGGTATCCTGCAGGGCTGGTTCCATACCCTCCAAGGAAGCTACTGGGCGAACGCCGGCGCGATCGGCCTCGGCGTTGTTGCGACGGCGGCGATCATCGTGGGGCTCAACGCACTGATCGGGCGGGCGGGCATCGCGGTAGGAGCGGTCATCACCCTGTTCGTGGGCAACCCTCTCTCGTCGCTGACGCAGCCCAAGGAATTCCTCCCCGCACCCTGGGGTGACGTGGGCCAATGGATGGTGCCCGGCGCCTCGGGAACATTGCTGAGGGACCTCTCCTACTTCCCGGATGCATCGGCAGCGTTCCCATGGCTGGTGTTGGCCTGCTGGGCCGTCGCCGGGGCCGTACTCATCGCCGTCGGCCACTTCCGGAACGCCCCGGCGGTGGCGGAGGGGTAGGGGCTGGAGAATTGTGGGGATGGTCTCATTGGCGTTCGTTTATGAAGGAAGTTGGTTGACCACTTCTTTGGTCTGAAAGTTAGGGCAGCCTACACTTAGTTCTGGCCCTGCGCACCCGGGCTGCCCCAACTTCGCCTGCCCCCGTTCGCAGGCTCCCCGTACCTTAGGTGGTTTCATGCGTTTTTCGTTTCCGTCTGCCCTGTCCGCAGGGCTTGTGGCGGTCCTGTCGTTGTCCGGCTGCGGCTTTACGGGGACCGCGTCGTCCGGGTCAGCGCCCGCCGTGGACAAGAACCAGCGCATCGTCGTCGACAACTTCCGCGCCCCGGTAGCGAATTGGGCCCTCGAAAGCGACGCTGCCTACATCCTCTCGCTCTCCGGCTGCTTGGAAACACTGACCCGGTACGACGAGTCGCAGGGCAAGATCGCGCCTTCCCTGTCTACTGACTGGAAGCAGATTTCGCCGCTGGAGTGGGACTTCACCGTCCGCGAAGGAGTGAAATTCCAGGACGGGACCACCTTGACGGCTGACACGGTGGTCGGGTCGCTGGACAAGGTCCTGAAGGCCGCGGTTCCGGCGCGCGCCTTCAACCCCAAGGTGGTCAGTTCGGTCAAGGCCGTTGACCAGCGCACCGTGCGGATCACCACCCCCACCGAAAGCCCGCTGGTTCCCTATCGCTTGGCCAGCGTCAACACGGGCATCCTCTCCCCCGCCGCCTTCACCGGGCAGGGAGTCGACCCGTTCGGTCACTGCACGGGACCCTTCACTCCCGTTTCGGAGAAGGCCAAGCAGTCTTTGACGCTGGACCGCAACGAATCGTACTGGGGTGGGGAAGTCCAGTTGGCAGGGGCGGAGGTCAGGTTCGTGACCGACGGCGCCACCCGCGCCACCCAGGTGAGGACGGGCGAAGCCGACATCTCGATGTCGATCCCGGTCTCCGCGCTGTCCTCCTTGGAAACGGACCCGAACGTCAAGGTCCTCAAAGCTGACTCTCCGCGGACGGCGACGCTCTACATGAACAACGCCAAGGCGCCGTTCGACAACGTCAACTTCCGCAAGGCCATCACGTCGGCACTTGACCTTGAATCCCTGGCAGCCAGCGTTTATGAGGGTGCGGCAGTCGCGTCCACCGGACCGTTCGCCCAGTCTGAACCGTGGGCAACCGAGGCCTCGGGAGCTCCGAAGTTCGATGTGGAGAACGCCCGGAAGCTGCTCACCGAGGCCGGCTACACGGCCGACCGCCCGCTCGAGGTCATTGCCATTGTCGAACGCGCGGAGTTTGCCGATGTCGCCACCGTCATCCAGGACAACCTGAAGGCCGTGGGTGTTCCGGTCAGCATCGTGACCAAGGAATATGCCGCCGTCGAACCGGATCTGCTCGCCGGGAAGTACGACATGGTCTTGAGCCAGCGCAACCGGCTGATCGACATTGCCGATCCCATCGGATTCCTCACGGCCGACTACACCTGCGAGGGAACCTACAACCTTAGCCACTTCTGCAACAAGGAATACGACGCCGTTATCGCCAAGGCGGCAAAGACCACTGATGCGCAAGAGCGTTACAAGCTCTACTCAGAAGCCGGAACGATTCTGCGCGACCAGGCAGTAAACGTCTGGCTGGTGAACGAACAAGCCATCGACGCCGTCCGTGCCGATGTGCAGGGCCACACCCAGGACCCGTTGGCCCGTTACGTCGTCCGCAGCAGCACAGCCAAACCCGCTTCCTGACCGTTGTGGCACTACCCGTCCCCTGGTTGTGGCGCCCATGATGGCATTCGTCGGCAAGAGGACGGCCGCTCTGGCAGCCGCTGTCCTCTTGTCCTCCTTCGCCGTATTCCTGATCCCGTACGTAACCCCCGGCGATCCGGTACGGAAGATCATTCGCTCACGCGTCTCCGGGGAAATCATTGACGACTCCGCCGTCACCGCGCTGGCCGCCGAACTCGGGTTGAACGATCCGCTCTGGACCCAGTACCTGCGTTGGCTGGGACGCCTGGTTACCGGGGACATGGGGTTGTCCTACACCAGCCGGACACCGGTAGCGGATCAGGTCTTCCCGGCTTTCGGCATCACGCTCACGCTGGTCATCCTGGCCCTGGGAACGGCAGCAGTGCTTGCCCTCGTGCTTGGCGTCGTGTCCGCGATCCGACACGGACGGACCGCCGACCGGGTGATCACGGCTTTGACCCAGGCTTTCATCGCCATCCCCGAATACTGGTTGGCGCCAGTCCTTGTCCTGGTGTTCGCGCTGCAGCTCTCCTTGGTGCCGTCTGCGGGTTGGGCCGGCCCTGCCTCGGCGATCCTTCCAGTGGCCGTCCTTGCCCTGCGGCCCACCAGTTACTTCACCTCCGCCGTGCGGGAAGGAGTGTTGGAGGCGATGCAGGCCGAACATGTCGGCGCGGCACGCAGCCGAGGCGTAACCGCGGCACAAACCATGTGGCGGCACGTGATCCCCAACAGCCTGCTGCCGCTGACCACGTTGGTTGCAGTGTGGTTCGCAGGCTTGCTGGGTGGCTCCGTGATCGTGGAGGTCATGTTCGCGATACCCGGCATGGGAAGACTGCTGTTTGACGCCGTGGTCAACAGCGATATCCCCGTAGCCCAGGGTGCCGTGGTCCTGATCGTGGCCTTGGCCGTCACCCTGACCACAGCGGCGGACCTCGTCCACACCATCCTCAATCCCCGAATGAGGCACTCCCTTGCCTAAACTCCCCAAAAGGTTGTGGATCGCCTCATCCCTGCCGGCTCTTGTTGTCCTGGCCGTCCTCCTCGCCCCGTGGATCATGCCCTACGCTCCCGAGGCCCAGAACCTTTCTGCAAGACTGGCCCCTCCCAGTGCAATCCATTGGTTGGGCACGGACCACTTGGGGCGCGACGTCCTCAGCCGGTTGCTGGACGGAGGCCGGTTTTCCCTGACGCTCGCCGCTCTCGCCACCATAACGACGGCGGTGATCGGTACCGCCGTCGGCGTGCTCAGCGCCCGTAGGCGCGGATGGATCGATGAGTTCTTCACGCGAACCAATGACGTCCTGCTCGCCTTGCCCGAGATGGTCATTGCGTTATTCCTGGTGGCTGCCCTCGGCACCGGCTACCACTCACTGTTGCTGGCCTTGACGCTGACCGGCTGGACCCCCTTCGCCCGGCTGGCCCGTGCGCTCACCTTGGACGTTTCAGCCCGCGGTTTCATCGAGGCAGCCCAGGTGCTGCGCTGCTCCCCGGCCTTCATCGTCAGGCGCCACATCCTTCCGCACCTCGCCGGGCCCTTGCTCGGGCAGGCCACGCTCCGGTTCGGACAGTTCCTGATCAACGTCGGAGCCCTGTCCTACCTTGGGCTGGGAGTACAGCCCCCGCAGTCTGACTGGGGGTCCATGCTGGCGGCAGCCCAACCGTACGCGCTGCGGGCACCCATGACCATCCTGGCACCTGGGCTCGTCATATTTGCCGTGGCCCTGTCCGTCACCCTCATCGGCCAACACGTACTCAGGTCCTCCACGCGCCCCGCGCCATCGCTGCCCACGGCACCGGAACAGGAGCCATCGCATGCCTGAACCACTCGTCGTCGAGAATCTCAGCGTGAGCCACCACCGCCCAGGCACGCGTGAGGGAACAGCGGACCCGATCCTCCGCTCGGTCGACCTGACCGTGGCACCGGGTGAATTCGTCGCGATCGTCGGCGCCTCGGGCAGCGGGAAGACGATGACCGCCCGGGCGGTGATGGGCCTGCTCCCCCACCAGGTCCGCGTTGACAGTGGAGCCATCACGTTGGGCGGAACCGACCTTGTGAACGCCAGTGAAACCGAACTCAACAGGGTTCGTGGCGGTCGGATCGGGATGCTGCACCAACAGCCCAAGCGGATGTTCAACCCCCGCCTGCGGATCGGCCGCCATGTGGCTGAGCCGCTGAAGCTCCATCGCGGCATACGCCGCAGCGAGGCCAAGGCCACCACCCTTGAACTGCTGGCCGAAGTTGGGTTCGACGATCCGGCCGCCATTGCCGCGGCCTTCCCTCACGAGCTCTCCGGAGGCATGGCCCAACGTGCCATGATGGCCGTTGCGTTGGCTGGCCAGCCCGGCCTGCTGCTCGCCGACGAACCGACCTCTGCCCTGGACAAAGTCCTGGAACGCCAGATCCTGCAACTCATCGACCGCCAGCGCCACAACCGTGGCCTCGGCGTCCTGTACATCACCCACGATCTCTCCACCGCTGCTGCCTTCGCGGATCGGCTGATCGTCATGGACCGTGGCAGGATCGTGGAAACCGGGACCGCCAAGCAAGTCCTCAGCACACCCCGGACCGACACCAGTAAGGCCCTGGTGGCCGCCTCTGCCCTCGTGCGCGCGGAAGGCGCCGCAACCGCCGTCGAGCATCGCGTGGTCCTGGACCTTCAACGCGTCACCAAACGCTTCCACCGGAAGGCCTCCCCGGCATTGGACGATGTGTCCCTGCAATTGCGCCAAGGCGAAGTTCTCGGCGTGCTTGGCCAGTCCGGGTCCGGGAAGAGCACCATGGCCCGCCTCCTCGTCCAGCTCGGGGCACCGGACGCCGGAACCATCAGGGACACCACCGACGGCGGCATCCAGTTGGTCTTCCAGGAACCCCACGACGTCTTCGACCCAAGGCTGACCCTTCGCCGAAGCCTTGAAGCACCGCTGCTGAACCGCCGGGGACTCTCCGGCGGTGATTGCACGGCTGAGGTGGAACAGGCAGTCAGGGACGTGGAGCTCCACCCGGAGATCCTCGACAGGTACCCCGGCCAATGCTCCGGCGGCCAGTTGCAACGGCTCACCATCGCCCGCGCCCTCCTGACGAAGCCCAGTGTGCTGATCTGCGACGAAGCTACGTCCGCGCTGGACACCGTCACCCAAAAGAAGATCCTGGACTTGCTGATCCGGCTCCACCGGGACAAGGACATGACCCTGATGGTCATTTCCCACGACCTGAACGTGATCCGCTACATGAGCCACCGGGTGGCCATCCTCCACCAAGGCCGGCTCGTAGAGGTTTCCTCCACCACGGACTTCTTCGCGAGGCCCCAACACGAACACAGCAAACAACTCCTTGCCGCGACCTCGCCTCGCCCCGGATCCGCACCGCAAACCGCACCAGGTCCCGGCGCATGAGAACCCTGCCCGGCACCAAGGACACCCGGACTTTGTTGGCCGCCCAACTGGTGTTCAACATCGGTTTCTACGCTGTGGTCCCCTTCCTCGCCGTGGCCATGCGCGACGACTTTGGGATGCAGGCCGCCGCTATCGGGCTTGTCCTGGGTGCGAGGACCTTCAGTCAGCAGGGCATGTTCCTGGTGGGCGGACTCCTGGCCGACCGGTGGGGTACCAAGCGCGCCATGCTCCTGGGGTGCCTGGTCCGCATCAGCGGTTACGCCACGCTGGCAGCTGCTACTGATTTCCCCTTGTTCCTTGTGGGCGCGATCCTCACCGGTGCCGGCGGCGCAATGTTTTCCCCGGCCCTGGAATCACACCTCTCCCGGGCCGATCTGGAGGTCGACAGGAAACTGACGCCGGGGCAAACCCGGCCGCGTTCTGTTTTCGTGTGGCTGGCCATCACCGGAGAAATCGGTGCGGTCCTGGGACCGTTGCTCGGCGCGGCACTGATGGGCTGGGGCTTCGGCGCCACGCTCGGACTCGGCATCGCCGTGTTCGCCGTGTTCACCGTGGTCCTCTGGATCCGCTTGCCGTCCTTTCCACCCAACGCAGCCCGCACACCTGAAGCCGCTGCGAACAGCCACGGCTGCCACCGCGCTCTCGATTGCCTGCGCAACCGCCGCTTCGTCGCGTTCTGTGCCCTGACCAGCGTTAACATGCTCGCCTACAACCAGCTGTATTTCCTCATACCGTTGGAGCTGGACCGGCAAGGACTGGATAGTTCGTGGCTCGCCGTACTCTTCCTCATTGCTTCTGCGCTCACGATCGTCTTGCAACTGCCCGTTTCCGCAGCCGTGCGCCGCATCGGTGAGTCACGGGCCATGCCGGTGGGTTTCCTGCTGCTGGCCGCTGCCTTTACCGCCGCGTGCTACGGGCAGGTAGCCGGGTCTTCGGCTGTTCCCCTCGTAGTGGTGGTGGTCCTCCTGATTCTTGGCCATATGACCCTCAGGCCAACCATCTTGGCGGCCATTCCCGGATTCCTGACATCTGGGGACACAGCGGGGCGGGGCGCCTACTATGGGCTCGCCGCCAGCTGCGGCGGCATCGCCGTGCTGCTGGGCAACGCCGCTATAGGCCAACTCCGGCACTGGGCAGAGAACGGCGGGTGGGCAGGAGGGCCTTGGATACTCCTCATCGGCGCTGCGGTGCTTCCAGCGATCCTCCTGCCCAGAGTGCTTCCAGTGCGGACGCAGTCTGTGGCTGTGCCGGTTGGTGACAAGGCCTCTTGAACGCAGCGTGGCGGCGTGGGTGCCGGGCGGTTGTGGGGCGTCAGGTCGGGGTGGCCCCCAGGTCTGACCGTGGAGTCCTACAGGCCTGCCCGGAGAAGGTGAAACCAACGGTGAAGAAGGCATTGACGGCCCGGTCGAGGTCTGCGTAGAGAGATTGACACCGCTTGATCGGACGATCTTGGTGCACCGACGCAGAACGTGCCCCTTCCGTGTAAGGGAAGGGGCACGTTGCGTTCGACGGCGGGGCCCCACCTTCGGGTGCGGCCCCGCCGTCGTGAATTCTAAAGACGCGCTGCAGGTTGCTTTGTGCTCGCTGTCCTGTCGAGGTTGACGAGTGATTCCCTCCGGGTTTCTGGTGCCCAGAGCCAGCAGACCAGTCCGCCGATGATGAGGACGGCAACGCAGGAGAAGAGCGCGACGTTGATGCCGAGGCCCGCGAGGACGAGGGGTAGCAGGAACGTGCTGGCGGCTGAGCCGATGCGGCTGCCTGCTGTGACGATGCCCAGGCCCGATGCGCGGATTTCCGTGGGGAACAGCTCCGGCGGGTAGATGAATTCCAGGTTCGCGGCGGCGGCGAGGACGAGGGCGAAGGCTGCGAAGAGGATGACGGCCAGGACTGTGCTTGAGGGTGAAAGGATGACCAGCGACGCCAGCAAGAGGGCTCCGATGAAGAAGCTGCCGATGAGGAACAGGCGGCGGGAGAGACGGTCGACGATGATCATGCCGATGATGGCACCGGTGAGGAGGAAGACGTTGTAAGTCGCTCCTGCGGCGAGGCTGTTGGTGACGCCGAGCGCGGCCATGATCTGTGGTGCGAAGGTGCCCAGGGCAAAGTAGGGGATGACTTGGCAGACGTAGAAGACCACGCCAACGATTGTTCGGCGGCGGTGCTGGCTGGTGAAGAGTTCCCGGTAGCGGGACTGCTTCCTTGCTGCGGCCACGGGCACAGTCGGCATTTCAACGTTCGGGCCGGCGATCCTGGCAACAATCGCGGCAGCCTCGCTTGTCTTGCCTTTGAGGAGGAGCCAGAGCGGGGATTCGGGAATGCCAACGCGGAAGGCAAAGACAATCAGTTCAGGGATGGCGCTGGCGATCAGCATGAACCGCCATGGTTCCTCCCCGAGACCGGAGAGGAGGAACCCTACCAGGTAGGCGAAGACGTAACCGGCAGCCCAGGCGACGGCGAGCAGGCTCAACAGCTTGCCGCGGAAGTGGCGCGGCGCGTGTTCGGTGACGAGGGTCTTGCTGACGACGTAGTCGGCGCCAAGGATCATGCCGATGACCAACCGGATGGCCAGGAGCTGCGAGGCGTCCTGGATGAAGAATTGTGAGATCGACAGGCAAGCTATGAAGAGCATGTCGAAGCGGAAGATCGGGCTGCGGCCGATCCGGTCTGCGATGGGGCCGGTGATAACAGCGCCGAGGAAGAGCCCGGACAGAGTGGCCGCGCCCAGCAGACCTGTCAGGAGCGGCGTGAGTTGCAGGTCCTGTTTGGCGGAGGCGAGCACGATGCCGATGATGCCCAGGACGAAGCCGTCGCTGAACTGGCCGCCGGATCCTGCGATGGCGACACGGACGTGGAACCGGTTCAGGGGGATGTCCTCGTACTTCGTTGAGGCGGTTGCGGCGCTCATCGGGTTGCCTCCGTTCCGGTGGAGCGGGCCTTCTTTACTTCCTGGGTGGTGGCGTCGTAGCCGTTTTCGGCTGCCATGACGACCCAGCTGTCGAAGCCTGCGTTGATGTTTTCGTGGAGCCGGGCGCCGTCCCAAGTCAGGCCCTCGATGCATTTGCGCGCGAAGGTGGAGGCGCTGGCGCTCAGGTCCTCGAAAATGTTCAGGATGGAGTCAACGATGACTGGTTCCATGATGTTCAGTTCCAGTTCACCGGCTGCGACGGCGCATTCGACCGTGTGGGCGGCGCCGCGGATGCGGTAGCTGAGTTGCATGACGAATTCCGGGATGACCGGGTTGATCTTGCCGGGCATGATCGAGGAGCCGGCTTGGACTGCCGGGAGTGTTACCTCGCTGATTCCGCCGCCCGGGCCGGAGGAGAGAAACCGCAGGTCGGCAGCGATCTTGGCCATGGTGATCGCGGCCCGGGACCCGGCCGAGGCGATCGCCGCATAGGGGTCAAGGTGGGCCAGGGCGTCGACCAGATCCGTTGATCCTGCGAGCTGCCGTCCGGTGGCTTCGCTGAGATCCTCTACACACAGATCGCGGTAGTCATCCGGCGCTCCGACGCCGGTACCCAGGACGGTGGCCCCGATCGGAATGGAATCCAGTTCAGCTGTTGCAGCCTTCAACCCCTGGGCTACCCGTCGGATGGCCGTCGCGTGGGATCTGTGGGTCTGGCCCACCGACAGGACCACGGCGTCCTGGAGGCAAGTCCGCCCGAGCCGCTGGGTGGTCTCATATTCGGCAGCTTTGTCCTCGAAAGCCTGGGCCAGGGCAGCAAGGGCCTCCAGCGGGCCCAGGGAGAGCTCCCTGATGGTCAACGCCATCGCTGTGGGGTAAGTGTCATTGGTCGACTGGGACGCGTTGACGTGATCGTTGGGGTGCACAGGAAGCCCCGCGATCTGGGACGCGCGAGCGGCGATGACTTCGTTGAAGTTCATGTTCGTAGTGGTCCCACCCCCACCAAGGACAAGCGCAGTAGGGAACTGGCTTGCGTGCTCGCCGGCGATAATCTCACCACACGCAGCCTCGATGGCCTCTGCGATCGAGGGCGCGAGGACACCGAGCTTGGCGTTTGATCGTGCGGCTGCCGCTTTCACCAGCGCGTAGTTCCGCACGAACGCGGGAACCTCGGCCACGGTGCGGCCGGAAGTGCCGAAGTTGTCCACGGCCAGCCTGGACTGCTTACCGTACAAAACCTGGCCATTGGACGTCTCTGTCTGAAGGACCGTCATTTCTAAAACCTTTCACGTGATGCGTACCACAATGCATCGAAGGTAAGGCCCGGAAAACAGGTTTCCTTAAGCATGTTGCTACACGAGCAACTGGACTTTCCTCTTGGGCCTGAATAGGCCACGATTTGATGAATTGGCCGTTGTTGCTGGAGCAACAAGTTGAAGGGATGTGGTCATGGGTGACAGTGCGGCGGAACGCGTAGCGGCGCTGCTGTTGGCTTTTGAAAACCCTGGGCAGGCTGGAGGTGAACACTCAGTCAGCGAGTTGGCCCGCGCAGTTGGCAGGGAACGCAGCCAGGTATCCCGGATGCTTAAGGCACTCTCACATAGCGGACTGGTTGAGCAAGACCCCGATCGACGGACCTACCGGCTGGGATGGAACCTCCGCATTCTCTCCACGGGGGCCGGCAATTACCCGCTGGTTCTGGCCACACGCCCAGCGCTTCAGGCCTTGGTGGCGAAAACCGGAGAAGTCGCTCTCCTGTCCGTCCAAGAAGGAAACCGATCCCTTACGGTGCTCCGCGAGGAATCGCAGCAGTCTCTACGTGCCGGTGGATGGGTAGGCCGCCGATCCCCCATGCACTGCACAGCTTCAGGGCGGGCTCTGATGTTCGACTTCGATGAAGAACATATCGAAACGCTCACGCTCGCCGACCTTGAGATCCCAACATCGGCTCCCGGCGCACCCAAAGACCTGGCTTCGCTCCTACAGAGGGTTCACCTTGAGCGCGCAAGGGGCTACTCCGTAGCGTCCGAGGAGGTCGAAATCGGGCTCACGTCCATTGCCGCCCCGGTCCGCGACCGCATGGGCCACATTGCGGGAGTACTCAACGTCTCTGCGCCCACCTCGCGCATCATCAACAGAACCGACTCCATCGGACAACTGCTCATCACAGCATCCAAAGCCATCACACAGAACCTCGGATCACGCCGGTCCTAGCGTTTTGTCCTCCCATTGCAGGATCGGACACTACCCCCGCCGCCACCTGACCAGCCACATTGAACGCCCGGTTCCGCCCCGCCGCCTTGGCCTGGTAGAGGGCCTCGTCCGCCGTCTGGATCAGGTCCTCCAGCGACGGCCCGGAACAGGGGGTCGACGCGATGCCGTAGCTGACCGTAGGAAAGCTCAGTCCGTCCGGCGCCGGAGCAGCGGCCAGGCGGCGGCTGATTTCCGCGGTGATGGCTCCCGCCGCAACCTCGTCGGCACCCGGCAGCAGGATCACGAATTCTTCGCCGCCGTATCTGGCCACCAAATCCGTCCGGCGCACTGACCCTTCGCAGGCCGCGGCGAACGCCCGGATTGCGGCGTCACCGGCGGAATGGCCGTGCGTGTCGTTGATGGTCTTGAAGTGGTCGAGGTCGGCCAGAACGACGGCGGCCACCGCACCTGTCCGCTGCGCGGCAGCAAGCTCGCGTCCTGCCAACTCCATGAACGCCTCACGGTTCAGGAGCCCGGTCATACCGTCCCGGCTGGCCCGTTCGTTGAGTGCGGTGATGAGTTGGTCGTTGCTGAGCACGGTCATGCTGAAGGAGACCAACACCAGCAACATGAGCAGCAGCATGCACGTGATGGCCGGGCTGAAGAACGAGCTGAGTATTTCGCTGGTGGGCCCATCCACCAGGTACACCACGGCCCGGCATCCGAAATAGCCCACCAGGATGGCTGCGACAACCAACAACGGCCGGTGCGCCTGGGACGCCGGAGATTTCAGCATCGCCAGTTCCCGGACGGCCAGGGCCATCCCCACTGCCATCGAAACGAAGTAGACCAGGCCGCCGGGCCAGACTCCGTCCGTGCTTGTTTCCAGGAACGAAGCAAAGGCCGTGGCCCCTGGAGCAACAAGGAAGGGCCATAACGGAGCCCTCAACCCCCGAAGGGAACGGAACCCAGCCCACACACCGAAAGCGCCCGCTACCAACAGCGCATTTCCGAAAGGATTCGCCGCCCAGGTCCAGTCAGTGCCTTTCAACCAGTAGGCGGCGTTGCCCACCAGCCAGCAGCCCAGCGCAACGCACCAGCAGGCGCTGTACAGGGATCGGGTCCGCCGATAGGACCCCAAAAACAGTACGCACAACGTCAACGTCACGATTGCCAACGCCAACTTCAAACTCACCAGATCCAGCATCAACGCCCCCATCCAACGGACCAGCTTAAAGCCTTCCCTCGGATGGGCCGAACATGACGCGGCGGGCTGCAAGCAGGAGGCCTCAGCGAGCGCCCGCAGCCACCTTCTCAACCACGTTTTCTGTCGCCGCCCAGGACGCGAGGAGCTTCAACGCCTCTTCGCTGGAACTTCCGGGAACGGCGGGGTACACGGTGATGTGGAGGCCTGTGTCTTCATCGAGCTCCAACTGTTGGTAGGTGAGCTCCAAAGCCCCCACCACCGAGTGGTGGAAATTCTTCATGCCCGAGCGGTGCCGCCGAACGTTGTGCGCTGCCCAGAGCGTACGGAACTCATCGCTCCGCATGGACAGCTCCCCCACCAATTCGGCAATGCCCTTGTCGTGCGGGAAACGTCCGGCCTGCCGGCGCAGGATCTCCACGTTGGTGTTCTTGGCCCGTTCCCAATCGGGGTAGAAGTCCTGTCCGCGCGGATCCAGGAAAATGAACCGGGAGTGGTTCGCCGGCCCGGCCGTGCTGCGGAAGAGGTCGTAATACATGGCGTAGCCCAGGGCATTCGCCGCCACCACGTCCATGCGGTTGTTCGCGATGAGGGCCGGGGCACCGGTGATGGCGTCCAGGAAGTACTGCAACGCGGGGTCCAGGGTGGGGCCCGCCTTCTTGGCCTTGGTCCGGTTGCCTCGGTTGGCTGTGCGGGCAAGGTCGTACAGGTGGTCCTGTTCGGCACGGTCCAACTGCAGCGCCCCGGCGATTGCGTCCAGCACGCTGTCAGATACTCCGGACAGGTTTCCCCGCTCCAAGCGTGTGTAGTAGTCCACGCTCACTCCGGCCACGCGTGCCACCTCGTCGCGGCGCAGGCCGGAAACACGGCGACGGGCGCCGAACGATTCGATGCCTGCCTGCTCAGGGGTGATTCGCGCGCGGCGGGACATCAGGAATTCCCGCACCTCCGATCGATTGTCCATGGTCAACACGTTACGACCCCGCGCGTTTGTTGTGAGAGGTTCTGCTGGAACCCGTATAGACCGGGCCTCCCACCAGGCGTTCCGCTCGTGATCGGATAACTCCCAGTTGTTCGTTAGGGAGGCCAATCCATGCCAGAGACTGTTGCTGCCACGCACCGCGAGGTCAGCGCCCATCCCGTTGCCCGCTGGGCCGGGGTGTACGCCATGTCCTTCGGGGCCTTTGCCCTGGTGGCGTCCGAGTTCATGCCCGTCAGCCTGCTCACCCCCATGGCCCAGGACCTTCAGGTCTCGGAAGGCTTGGTGGGCCAGGGCATCGCAATATCGGGACTGTTCGCCGTCCTCACCAGCTTGTCCATTTCCACGCTGACCGGAACCATGAACCGGCGGACGTTGCTTCTCGCTTTGACCGCGTTGATGGGTGTTTCAGGGGCCCTGATCGCCCTGGCGCCGGGATACCTGCCGTTCATGGTGGGTCGCGCCTTCATCGGCGTCGTGATCGGCGGCTTCTGGTCCATGTCCGCGGCCACCGCCATCCGCCTGGTTCCCGCACCACGGGTTCCCCGTGCCCTGGCCATCGTCAACGGCGGCAACGCCCTGGCCACCGTGCTGGCGGCACCGCTGGGCAGTTACCTTGGCTCACTGATCGGCTGGCGCGGCGCCTTTTTCTGCCTGGTTCCGGTGTCCGTCGTGTGCCTGGCGTGGCTCTGGTTTTCGCTGCCGTCCTTAGCGGCACCGTTGGCGACCAGCCCGACGGCGGCAACAGGCCCGACGTCGGACCCTGGGTTTTCGTCGCGGGCACCAAAGGTGCGCAGCATCTTCGCCATCTTCACCGCGTTCCGCCAGCCCGCCGTCGCCTGGGGAATGGCCGCCTGCGGCGCCTTCTTCATGGGGCAGTTCATCCTGTTCACCTACGTCCGGCCCTTCCTGGAAACCGTGACAGGGGCGGACGTGACATCCGTATCGCTGGTCCTCCTCGTCCTTGGGGTGTCCGGCTTCGCGGGCACCGCGCTCATTGGCCGTTTCCTGGGCGCCTGGCTGTACCGGACCCTTACGGTGATTCCGGCCGTCATGGCACTCATTGCGGCGGCCCTGGTCCCGTTCGGTGCGGTCTTCGCCGTCGTCGTGGTTCTCCTAGGCGTGTGGGGGCTGCTGGGGACGTCGGCGCCTGTGGGGTGGTGGAGTTGGGTGGCGCAAGCCATGCCCCACAACGCCGAACAGGGCGGCGGACTCATGGTGGCCGTGGTGCAGACCTGCATCGCGCTCGGGTCCACGCTCGGGGGTGTCTTGTTTGACTCGTTCGGCTTTGAAAGCACGTTCCTGGCGAGCGCCGGTGTGCTGGTGCTGGCCGGGTTCCTTGCCTGGCAAACCAAGCGCGTGACCACCGGACCGTAGTTGGCCTTTGCCGGCAGTTGTTGTAAATTTGCGGGACGAACGTAGGCAGACGCAATCCGTTCGGTGGGCCTGCTCGCAGCGGTCAAGGCATCGCGAACCCCACCGATCTTGATGCAGCCGGCACCACCTGATGGGTTATCGGGCAGGTAGTCGGCGGCATATTGCGAAAGGCTCACCGCATGTCTGCAATTCCCTCGTCGGTCCCTGAACGTCTTGAGGACGAACTCCGCAAGCGACTGGCTTCCCTGGATCTGGAAGCCAAAGTCAGGTTGCTGTCCGGCAAGGACCACTGGAGCACGTACGCCGAGGAATCGATCGGGCTCCGCTCCCTGATCCTGTCCGATGGAACCGTCGGAATCCGGGGCGTCCGGTGGACCGAGACCGGGACCTCCATCAACATCCCCTCAGCAACGGCCATTGCCGCCAGTTTCGATCCCGAACTTGCCCGTTCCATGGGATCCGTCATCGGTGCTGAGGGCCGGCGAAAAGGTGTGGACGTTGTCCTGGGGCCGGTAGTCAATCTGCAGCGCACACCCTACGGCGGCCGCCACTTCGAAGCCTTCAGCGAGGACCCCCAGCTCACGGCCAGCATGGGGGCGGCCATGGTGGCAGGCATCCAGTCGGAGGGGGCAGCCACCACGGCCAAGCACTTCATAGCCAACGAGGCCGAAACCGACCGCACGAACTCCAACTCCGTCGTGTCCAAACAGGTGCTTCGCGAGGCGTATCTGAGGCCCTTCGAAGCGATTGTAGAGGCCGGCGGCCTGGGCGTCATGTCCTCCTACAACAAGGTGAACGGAACACCGGCCATCCAGTCGGAGCTGATCACTGAGGTCCTGGAGCGGGAGTGGGGTTTCGATGGCCTGGTGGTCTCGGATTGGGGAGCAATCCGGAACGTGGATGCCGCATCCAGCGCGCGCGGCGGCACCGACCTGGCGATGCCCGGTCCCAAGACGGCGTGGGCCGATGGTCTTCTGGACGCTGTCCGTGAAGGGCGTGTCCCCGAAGCCTTGATCGACGGCAAAGTGCTCCGCCTGCTGAGGCTGGCTGCGCGGGTGGGCGCGCTCCAGGGCATCGGTCCCCTGGTGGACCGCGAAACCCTGCCAACTCCCCCGCTCGCGGAAGCACTCGGCGTTGGCCGGAAGCTGCGGGATGCGGGGACCAAGGGTATGGTCCTCCTGCGGAATGAGGGAGAAGTCCTGCCCTTGCCTCCGAGTGTTGGAAAGATCGCCGTGATCGGTCCTGGCGCCGTGACACCACGAACCAACGGCGGAGGCAGCGCGGCCGTGGTTGCACCCGCTGCAGTCCCGCCGCTGGAAGCAGTGAAGGCCGCCCTTCCCGATGCGGAAATCCAGTACGCCGAAGGGGTCCGTCCTTACACACTCGTGAAAACCCTCTCAGCCGCGAACGGCAGCGCACCCGGTGGCCCCGGAGTGGTTCTGATCGATTTCCTCGACGCTGAAAGTGCGGTCCTGGGAAGCGAACGCCGTCACCGCTGCGACACCCTGACGTATGGCATGGGCTATCCGGAGGGTGTCCCCGAAGATGCCGTCACGGCCATCCGCGCCAGTACCCGCCTCAGCGTGGACGCAGCGGGCGATTACGTGTTCGCGGCGGCCGGATCCGGCTACGCCCATGTGACCGTTGACGGAGTCACGCGCTTGGACGACGAATTGGTACCCATTAATTCCGACGCCGTGGTGGGAATGTCCCTGCCGCCCCAGGGCCTTATCCAGCTTTCGATGACCCCGGAACGACCGCTGGATATCGTCTTCACGTACACGCCGGTACAGAAGACCGTGGCTTCCCTCCGGCTGGGCTTCGAAACGGCAGCCCCGGATCCCGATGCGCTGATCAGGGAGGCCGTTGAGGTTGCCCGCGGCGCTGACGTGGCCTTGGTTTTCGTCGGCACCAGCTCCGAAGACGAAGCCGAAGGTTTCGATCGGTCCACCCTTGCACTGCCTGGTCGGCAAGACGACCTCGTGGCCGCCGTTGCCGCCGTCGCCCCTCAGACAGTGGTGGTGGTCAGTTCCGGCGCGCCGGTCCTCCTGCCGTGGCGGACGCACGTGGATGCGGTGCTCCTTTCATGGTTCGGTGGCCAGGAGATGGGGTGGGCGCTGGCCGACGTCCTCACTGGTGCAGCCGAGCCCGGGGGCAGGTTGCCCGTCACTTTCCCGGCCGATGAACAGAACCTGCCGTCACCGCGGCCGCACGATGGCGACGTTGTCTACAGCGAAGGGCTGGACATCGGTTACCGTGCCCACGCCCGAGTTGGAACCGCGCCGGCGTATCCGTTTGGCCACGGCCTGGGTTACAGCGCCTGGGACCTTTCGGCGATGTCCATAGAGAAACACGCCGCGGGGGTGGACGTGGCGGTAACGCTGGGCAACGTTGGCGGCCGGGAATCCCGCCAGGTGGTCCAGGTGTACGTCTCGCGGGAGACGACCGGCGTCGTCCGGCCTGCCCTCTGGTTCGCAGGGGCGGCAGTCTCCGAGCAGGGGCCTGGAGCGGAGGAGACCGTGACCGTGCCTGTTCCGCGTCGCCTGTTCGAGCACTGGGACGAGGGCTCCGGATCGTGGAGCCTTGAGCCCGGTACGTTCCGGATACATGCCGGAACGTCCAGTGCTGACCTGCCGTTGGCGATGGACGTGGCGTTGTAAGACTGGCCGGCTTTGGGTTCGGCTGGGCTGCTGCGCCTAGGCTGTGGTTTGGAAGGTGCGATTCACTCCACAACATCAAACGACGGAGGAAAACCATGACCGAAGCAAACACCACCGCACTCGCGCAACAGCTGAAGGCCCTGCACGAGGCACCCGAAATCCTGAGTGTCGTCAATGTGTGGGACGCCGTCAGTGCCACCACGGTTGCAGCACTGCCCGAAACCAAGGCAATCGCTACGGCTGGCCACTCCATCGCAGCGGCCTACGGTTACGCCGACGGAACCATGCCCCTGGACGTGGCGCTCAGCGGAGTGGAGCGGATCGTCAAGGCAGTGGACCTGCCGGTCACGGCAGACCTCGACGACGGCTACGAAGACCCTGCCGAAACCATCCGCCGGGCGATCGGCATCGGAGTCGTGGGCGCCAACGTCGAGGACCGCTTGCGGCCTTTCGACGAGGCAGTAGCCCGCGTGCAGGCCATCATCAAGGCCGCCGACGACGAAGGCATCGCCTTCCAGCTGAACGCCCGCACCGACGCGATCGCCAAGGGTGGCGACCGCCCGATCCAGGAGAGCATCGAAGACGCCATCGCGCGTGGCCGCGCCTTCCTCGACGCCGGCGCTTCGCTGGTTTTCGTGCCCGGCGCGCTGACTCGCGAGGTCATCGAGCCGTTGGTTGCCGGCCTCGGACACGGCAAGCTCTCGGTCATCGGTGCCCCCGGCGCCCTGCCCGCAGCCGAACTCCAGGAACTCGGTGTGGCCCGGGTTTCCTATGGTCCGTTCACGCAGCGGGTTGCCCTGCGTGCCTTGCAGGACCTGGCCTCCGACCTCTACGGCTCAGGGGTCATCCCCAAGGACACTCCTGCGCTGAACTAACTTCCAGCCCTGAGGTGGTCCCGTCGCTGTCACAGTGGCGGGACCATTTTCATGAGCCGGACCTTTTCATGAGCCCCATCGCGTATCGAACGCCGCCGCCGATTCCCTCAGAAGCCGGGCGAGCGTGTCGACGGGCAAGCTGGTGGGCCTTCGCCGCTCAAACCGCCGCAAGGCGATATGCCTGGTCCCCAGGCCGGGAACATCCAGGACATCCACCTGGTCCTGGATCACGCCGGTCAGCGCGAGCGTAGGCACAATGGCTACACCCTCACCGGCCGCGACCAAGGCGAGCGCAGTCAGCGTATCTGCGTATTGGTGGACCGTCTCTATGCGGACGCCTGTTGAATGACGCAGCCGGCCGAGCACCGCGATGTTGGCCGCAGACGGCTCGACCCCCAGCCAGGGCAACGGCAACCGGCTAAGGTCGATGCTTTCCGTGGCCAGCAACGACCCTGCCGGAACCACCAGTTTCCAGGGTTCGTCAAGCAGGGGTTCCTCCACCATTCCCGATGCCAGCGGCTGCTGCTCTGCCGCCGTCGAGTCCTTTTCCACCACCACGGCGTCGAGTTGGCGTTGCCGGAACAACCGCATCAAGGGCGGGAAGCTGTCCTCGACGATTTCGATCGTCAACTGCGGGTACATGCTGCGCCATTCGGGGATCCGCGGTATCACTACTGTCCGCATGAAGCTGGTGAAGCCACCCAGCCGGACAACACCGGCCACCTTGGCCTCGCCTTCCATACGGGTCCGGGCAACATTCAACGCCCTTTCAATCTCTTCGCCGGCTTCGGCCATGGCGAGACCCGCGGGCGTGAGCACTGATCCTTTCGGCGTCCGGACCAGGAGAGCTTGGCCTGCTTCGCTCTCGAGTTTGCTCAGCTGCTGGGACACGGCCGAGGGCGTAATCCGCAGTTCGTCGGCCGCCGCGAGGACCCCTCCTGTGCGGGCGACGGCGAGCAAAACGAGGATTCGGCGCGGGTCCATTTCCATGTTAAGAGATCCTAAATACCGGCTTCAGATAAATGCAATTGAACTAAACAATTATCTCCAGCAAGATCTATCTCAGGGCCACTTCTGTTGGCCCACACCACACCAAAAATCCGCTTGCCGCTCGGCTGGCGCCAACTCGTGAAAGGACTGAAATGGAAATGCTGTGGGAAGTTGTTGGATGGACCGGTGCGGCGGCGATGCTTGGTGCTTTCATGTCAGTTTCCATGGGTTGGCTGAAGCCGGGAATCAGCTTCCAGGCCGTGAACCTGTTCGGCGCCTGCGCGTTCATTCTTAACGGCTTGCTTCATGGCGCGTGGCCCTCTGTTGTCACCAACATTGCCTGGTTCCTGATTTCCAGCATCGCGATTCTCCGCATGCGCGCCAAGCAGCGGGCGGTGGCGGAAACCGTCGCGCCCACCGCGGAGGTCAGGGAATTCACGACGACGGACACCGGCACCCATGTGGTGGTCCCGGTGGCCAAGTGCGCGTAGGCGGCTCACGCCCGGCGGTTTGTTGGCTTATGGATTGATACACGGAAGTGCCCCCATCCTTTGGATGGGGGCACTCTGCGTTGTCTTGGTCCTGGCGCGAGGCGCTGCCAGCGAATGGAGCGTGAAGCTATCCGCGCACAGTGACAGAGAACTTCCACACGACTTTCCCGGTATCGGTCATGATGAAGCACTGACTCGCACGGGTCCAGGAGGAGTTCATCGTCAGGCGCTTCGTGTTACACGCGGACTGGGTGCTGAAATCTGTCGGGTAAAGGTATGAGTAGCCCGCAGCCTGCGCCGGCGCCGCAACCGCGAGGCCTCCGACGGCAACCGCGGTAGCTGCAGTAATACTGGCAATGGTGTTTCGACGCTTCATAGTCTCTCCCCAAATAGGACTGAACGAATAGGGCCAAACTACCAGCGCGGACTTGTCACCACGATGGGCAGGAGTGCCCATCGCAAAGGCCAAGCGGCCGCCGCACAGGACGGCAGTAGGTGGGGGACCGGCTTACGGGCAGCTGTGATCAAGCATGAAAGACTCACATTCGTGAATACCCCTATCAAGGGTGCCCTGCACCATGTAGAGCTGTGGGTCCCGGACCTCGACCGCGCCGAGGAGGAATGGGGATGGATCATGTCCCGCTTGGGCTACTCCGTTTACCAAAAATGGGATTCAGGCGTAAGTTGGCGACTTGGCTCCACCTACATCGTGGTCGAACAGTCACCAGCCTTGAGCGGCCCAGAACATGACCGCACGGCACCAGGCCTCAACCACTTGGCGTTCCTCGCGGGAAGTCAGAAAGACGTTGACGCGCTTGTAGTGGAGGGCGTTACTTGGGGGTGGAGGCAGCTGTTCCAGGACAAGTACCCACATGCTGGTGGCGCTGATCATTATGCGGGTTATCTCATCAACTCCGAGGGCTTTGAGATCGAGCTCGTGGCTACCCTTGAGGCATAATGTGGCCAGCGTCCGGTGGAGGATGCTTGTCGGCCCCGAAGAGAGACAAAGATCAATGGACATTGGCATGGCCGTTCCGGCCGCGACTAGTCTGTATGGATCCCGAGTGACCCGCCGGGCGGTGCTCAATAGCGTGGCCGGCGCAGTTCTCGCCGCCACGGTAAGTGCGTGCGGATTGTTGGAGTTCCCCGACGAAGTAGACGCTTCTGACATTGTCGGCGGGTGGACATCGAAGCCTAAGAAAGGCCACGCCACAGTTTTGAAGCTCTCCGCTGACGGCATGTTTGAGTGGTCCGGCGTGCCCGAAGGAACGTTCAGCGACTGGCCCTCCTCAGAGAAGCTCGACTGGGAAAGGCTTGAAACGTACTCTGGCGAGTGGTCGATCGAGAAGGACATCACTTCCAAGAAGTTCACGGACGTCAGACTGAGGGCAGACAAGTCACAGCATGTGTCAATATTTCCCTTGTCCGTCTCCAAGCGCGGCTCAGAACGTTCGCTCACCTATTGGCTCGGCGATCCCGACTCTGCCGACAGTTTCAAATTCCATCTCACATCCCGCACATTTGGCTAGAACCTTCCGGAAAAGCGCCGGCTGGCAGAGTTCCTGCAAAATATGAGAAGCCCGGATCCAGACTCGCATCTCAGGTTCTCTACCCGACGGCGACCCCCAAAGCTCCAAGCACGGTGAAGGATCATCTTACGGACGCTGGGGTGTGCCGGCGCGGGTTGTGAAGTGGACTTGGATGCTCTTGAGTTCAGCGCGTGGAAGAACGGCGGTCACGACGCCGCCGGTTGCCAGTTGGGCTCCGATGCCGTAGACGAACGGGTCCGTGTCGATCTCTGCACCGGGCACGCTGATTCCGTTGATGAAGGTGCTTACGTGGCTGTTGACCATCCGGCTGGTTATCGGGGGTGGGTGATGGTCCCAAGGGTTGCTTCCCGGCCAGAGCTCTTGCCGGTACTGGTTCATGAGGATGTGGTTGATGTGATCAGTCAGCAGCCGTTGAACCGATGAGTGCTCGGATGGAGCGCGGTGCCAGGTGGTGCGCACGGCGTCCCATAGTTGCGGGTAGCGTAGTCGCTCCACTTGCTCGATCAGCCAAGGGGGGCGCGGCCAAGGAGGAACTTCCTCGATCGATCTGCGAGTCTTCTCGTCGAGGTCTGCGAGGTTTACCGGATCTTCGTGATCATCCGGGTTTCGCCATAGCGTGTAAGTGATGCTTACGGTCATTTCACTGTATCCATGATCATCCCAGCCATTGGTCACCCCCACGGAGTCCGTGTCCTCCAACGAAGGTTGGGGCGTAAGCCCCATCACCGGAATGGGCATGAGTTTCAGGTTCTTGGCCCATGTGGCACGGGGATCTGGGGCGTCCTCAGGAAGAATGCCTGCCGCTCTCATGCCTCGACTATGAACCAAACGAAGGAACCTGTAAATCCGGGCTGCGTTCCCGGCGCAAATGTCCCGCGAGGGATCCTGTACCTGACGAAGTAGAAGGCCATTCAAGAACAATCGTGTCTTGGCAGTAGTCGTGGCGGCTACGGCTCATATTCCACGTCTGCGAAAGCTCTGACTTCGTAGCGGAGTTGTTCTGCGATACTGGCGCCCTGCGCTATCCAGGTTCTCTCCTTATCACGCGAACTCCAACCGCTCAGATAGACTCTTTCGGCTTCCCACGTGTCATACCAAGCTCGAAGCCGGTTCGTGAGATTCCGTGAAAGCCCATAGTCGGCAGGCTCCATTGTGTATTTGGTTGGATGCTCGACAGTGTTGTTTTCCCAAAGCGGCCATTTATATCCGTAATCAGGGAAAAGCCGGATGACACGACGGACGGGAATTTCCGACATGGCCGAAGACTCCTTTCCGAACATGGACAGGCAACCAACGCGAGCACTAACCTGCGCCATCTGTCTAAGAGTCAATCTACAGTTGCGTCGTTCGTTGGGCACTTGAAGCCTCCGCAACGGCTCCTAACCCTTCAGTTTCGAAGGCACCTGACACCCACATGCGCCTTGTCGCCCCAGACACTGCCCAGGGGTTCCGCATGTCTGCCCTCGCTGTTAGTTTGTGACCATCTTGCCGCCAGAGAGGAACGGGTCATGAAACTCACCGTCAGCCTGCAGGTCACCCTCGACGGTGTCGCCCAAGCCAACGGCGGCAACAATGAGGAAATGGATCCCGGATTCACTCGCGGCGGCTGGGCAATTCCCCTCAACGATGCTGAAGCCGTTCAGTACATCCTCGACACCTGGAGGCGCCCGGACGCGTTCCTCCTCGGACGGAAGACCTACGGACTGTTCGAAACGTACTGGGGTGCGCGCAACGACGACGGCGGCTTTGGTGAGGCAATCAGCTCAAAGCCCAAGTACGTCGTCTCGACCACGCTGACTGAACCAAGCTGGGAGCAGACGACCGTGATCCCCGACGACCTTCCCAACCGGGTGAAAGAAATCAAGGCTCGGCCCGGCGGCGAGCTTCTCGTGGTTGGCAGCGTCTCGCTCGCACGATGGCTGCTCGAGAACGAACTGGTCGACGAACTGAATCTGGTCCAGTTTCCCGTCATCGTCGGAGAAGGCGAACGCGTCTTCCCCCACAGCGGGCTCGATTTCAGGCTCCAGCTGACGGACTCTCGCGTTTTTGGGAGCGGAATCGTGGGCCTCACCTACCGAGTGGGCGGACGCCCCGAGTACGCCTGACGCATGAGCCTGCCTTGTCCTTGACCGGCGGTGCGTCACCAACCTCATCAGGATTTAACAATCGAGCGCCCTTGGGTACGATCTCGTGCGTGTGGGAGAACAAGCGCCCAGGTCGGCTACGGACCGCCCATGAGATCGCAACCGAACACACCCTCGCTCGTTCGCACGACGATAAACACCCTGGCACTCGACGACGGCTCCTGCGCGAAGATCACTCCACCTCCGGCTGTCAGGCCCTGCGAAGACAACAATCCGATGTCGTACTTCGTGGGCCTCGGATCAGGACCGCAGTTGTACTCCCTCCCGGCAAATTGAACTTTCGATGGCACCTCTTTCGGCGCGAATACCCAGTCCGAAGTCTCTTGGTGGACGCTCCAAAGCCGGATGGCGGCAAAAGCTCCCACCAGAAGCACCGCGGCAACGGCCACTAAATAAGGGATACGCGTTCGCCGGATCGAGGTAACCATGGACCTACTTTGCCAGTTGCTGCAATACAGTAGGCATGCACACGAGCACGTTCTGCAGCGACCGGGTCGAAATGCCGTAACCAACAGCCAACGCCAGTATCACCGCTAGCCTGCCTAGCTCCTTCTTCACTTCAGAGACGCTCACCGTGCACATGAAACAGCGGCGACTCATCACAAAAGGTAACCTCCCGCCGTCGTGATCTAAACGGGCGCCTATTCTGGGCAGTAGCCGCCGCCCCCATCGTGAAGGAACCCGCATGCCCACCCCCGACCGTCCGCTCCGCAAGCTTGGCTTCCTCACCATCGGCCTGTTCGACCCCGCGGATCCGGCGGCAGGGCACCGGTCCACGTTGGAGATCATCGAACTCGGCGAGCGCCTGGGTTTCGACAGTGCTTGGCTGCGGCACCGGCATTTGCAGTTCGGGATTTCGTCCCCGGTGGCAGTGATGGCGGCCGCGAGCCAGCGCACCGCACGGATTGAGCTGGGCACGGCGGTGACTCCGCTGGGTTGGGAGAATCCCCTGCGCCTGGCGGAGGACCTTGCCACGGTGGACCTGCTGAGCGGCGGCCGCATCAATCCCGGCGTCAGCGTGGGTGAACCGATGAACTACGACACCTTGAAGCACGAGCTGTACCCGGACTCTGCGGACACTGAAGACTTCAGCTACGCCCGCGTGGAACGCCTTGCCAGGCTGGTGGCGGGCGAAAAGGTGCGCGAGTTTTCCGGCAAGCAGGGTGTGGTGGAGGAGTTCTCCAACCGCGTGGAACCACACTCCCCCGGTCTGCGGGATCGACTTTGGTATGGCGCCGCCAGCCTCAAGTCGGCCGTCTGGGCGGGGACGAACGGCTTCAACCTGCTCTCCAGCAGTGTCATTTTTCCGGAGGAAGGCCAGGACCCGGACTTCGCCCAGATCCAGCAAAGCCAGATCAGGGCTTTCCGCGAGGCGGCACCGGCCGGGCAAGCGGCGAGGGTTTCGCAGGGTCTGGTGGTGATCCCTACCGATTCCGCGTCGAACGCACAGAGGGAAAAGTACCAGCGCTACGTCGACGAACGCACGCCCCGCACCAAGACTCCGCAAGGCCCCAAGCGGGTGATGTTCGCCCAAGACCTCATCGGCACCAGCGATCAGATTGCCGAGCAACTGTACGCGCACAAGGGGTTCCAGGAAGTGGACGAGGTGGCGTTCGCTCTTCCTTTCAGCTTCGAGCACGAGGACTACGTACAGATCCTCACGGATATCGCTGAGAAGCTGGGCCCCGCCTTGGGTTGGACCCCGGCGGAGGGATAGCCGTGCCTAGGAGTGGACGTCGTCCTTGGATTCCATCAGGTCAGCAAAGACCCGACGATTGGTTTCGAAAGCAGTAAAGGCATGTGCCAATACGTCGGACCGCTCCTCCGGGGTCAACTGAAGGCCGTCCAGGCGGAGCCGGTAAGCGTCCTTGTAGGTTTTGAGCTTGCCGAGGCCATCAAATGAATAGAAGCTCAGACCATCCGGCGACATCCCGTAGTGCCGTTGCACCAGCGTCGAGATGATCTGGCCACCCGACAGGTCTCCGAGATAGCGAACGTAGTGGTGCGCCAACAAATAGGCGGTGGCTTGGCCGCCCGCAGCCGTGAGCTCATCCGCGTAAGCCCGAGCCGCCCGTGTGACGTGCAGGTCACCCACGGCCGGTCGGCTCTCCCAATCCCGGCCAAAATGCACGGACAAGTCGCGTTCAAGCGCCGGCACGCGCTCCAAGGCGGGATCGTGGAAGGCGCGCAGCCTCCCATCCGAGGCTGAGGCGAGCGCCGATTCCAAGGCTCTGTAGATCACAAGGTTCTGCAGTAAAAGCCTGCCGACATCCCGACTGCCGAGCCGCCCGGCCAGCAACTCGGCCACGAAGGAGGATTCTTCGGCATTCTGGTGTGCCGCAGCAGTGTACGACTTGAGATCTTCGGACAGGGCGGTCATGGAAACTCCCAAGGCTGTGAGGGGCGGAGCCAAATTGTTTGATGACACCTTGTCATAAAACTGCCCAGTAGATAAGACCTGGTCAGTCCACAAACTCCGACTGCGTCTCGATGAAGTCCCAGTCCGCCTCGGTCAGCCCACCGCTGAGGTCGTCCTGATGCGGTCCGCCGGCCTCCGCGATGTGCTGCAGGACCTGGAGCGGCAGTTCCTCGGAGCGCAGGTTTTCGCGCAGCCATTCCTTGCTGTCCAGATGAAGATCGAGCCACCACATGAAGATTTCCATCGCACGCCGCCTTCCTTCGGATGAGAGGCCCCGAGGCCACGGATTAACCGTAGGCCGAGGCAGATTCCCCTTCAAGAGCAGAGATCAACCCCTTGTAAGGGACACGGAACAAGGGCCAATCTGTACGTAAGAACCACAGAGGGATCCCGCGATGGACTGTGACATCGAGCTGGAGATCGTTACCGGCTCTGCACGCGGAGAATATACGGTGCACGTGGTCCGTGCGCCGGCGGGAGGACACGCGTCCGGCACCTTCACGCTGGACGTGGACAGCATCCAGGACCGGCTCCCGCAGCTCGAAGCCACCGTCCTTGCCTCGGCCGTCGCGGCCAGGCGAACCCTCCCGGTGGCTGAGGTCGCCGTCCGCGAGGTGGGCCAGGAACTCTTCCAGGCACTCTTCACCCGCGAGGTTTACGGCACCTATCGGGCCAGCCTCGGCGCTGCGCAGCACGCTGGCCAACAACTCCGCGTAGTGCTGAGGCTCTCGGCACCCGAGCTCGCGATGATGCCGTGGGAGACCCTCTTTGATCCCGAAACCGAGACCTACCTCTGCCAGACCGAGCCCCTGCTGCGGCACGTCCCCGCTCCCGACTACAACCTCAACCCTCTCGACGTCGCACCCCCGCTGCGGATCCTCGGCATCGTCGCCTCCCCGCGCGACCTTCCGGCCTTGGACATCCAAACCGAGAAGGACCACCTGAGCCGGGCACTGGCAGGGCCCGTTGATGAAGGCCGCGTGGAGCTGGTCTGGTCGAAGACGGGCACGTGGGACGACGTCCAGTCGCTGCTCCTCGCCGGCCCTTGG
This sequence comes from Paenarthrobacter sp. NPDC089714, assembly GCF_044748905.1. Taxonomy (NCBI): domain Bacteria; kingdom Bacillati; phylum Actinomycetota; class Actinomycetes; order Micrococcales; family Micrococcaceae; genus Paenarthrobacter; species Paenarthrobacter sp. NPDC089714. The sequence continues at coordinate 31,364 of NZ_JBIVGX010000004.1, read as the reverse complement.
CACGTAGTCCACTTCGTGGGGCACGGCGACTACGACTCCCGCACCGACGAAGGCCGCATCGCCTTGGTAGGCCCCGACGGCCGGGCCGCCATGGTCCGCACCGTCCGGCTCATGGCCCTCCTGAGCGTCGCCTCGCCCCGCCCACGGCTGGTGGTCCTCAACTCGTGCTCGTCCGGCGAAATGGGCCAAGCCGATCTCTTCTCCGGTACCGCATCGGCCCTGGTCAGGAGCGGGATCGGCGCGGTTGCCGCCATGCAGTTCGCCATCAGCGACACCGCGGCCATCGCCTTCGCGCACGGTTTCTACGCCGCCATCGCCAACGGCCGTACCGTGGACGAGGCCGCGCGCGTCGGCCGCATCTCGGTCATGGCCAGCCCGGACGGCACCCTCGAATGGGTCACCCCCGCCCTCTACGTCCGGGGCGGGTCCACGCAACTGTTCACGCTGAAGGGCCCACCGCGCGCGGCGGTCAAGCGGGAGACCACGACGCCGGGACGCACCTCGGGCGGCAACGTCCCGGCACTCGAGCAAAGCACGACGGCGGTTGTCGCCCAGGGCGGGCAAGCCGCCTACGCCGTGGGGCCGGCCAGCGACACAGGCACCGCCCGCGCGGCGCAAGGCAACGCGGAGCTGGCCATGAAGCGCGCGCAGCTCCGGGCCCTCTATGTCCAGGCATCGGCCGAGCTGCGGGCGCGGCGGTACGAGCAGGCCATTGAGCTGTTCACCGACCTCCTGACGCTGGAGCCTGGATACCGGGACGCACCCATGCTTCGGAGCGCAGCCCAGGAACGTTTGGAGATGTCCCGCGCCTACCGTGACGCCGTTGCGGCCGAGGAAGCCGGCGACTGGTTGGGCGCGGCGGACGGTTTTGCCCGCGTGCAGGACGATCCCGCCTACCCTGACGCCACCGCCCGGAAGAAGGATTGCGAGCGACGCCAACGCATCGCCGACCTGCAGGGTGAGCTCCGTTATCACTCGTCGTTGGACGCGTGGGAAACAGTGCTGGACGTCTCGCGGGAACTGGCCACGCTTGACCCGGACCAGGCGGACCCCGATGGCCTGGCCTCGGCTGCCAGAGAAGAGATCGAGAAGGCGAAGCCACCCGAGCCCACACCGGTCGATCCCCCGCAGTCGGACCAAGCTGAGGAACACCACGGGTCCTACACGGCCTTCGACCCACCGCCGGAACCCACCCGGCGGCCAGGCAGCGAACGACCAGCCGGAGAGCGCCGGGCCAGCGAAACAAGCACCCAGAACGCCCCGGCTTCAGGCACAGTTCCCGGCGCGGAGCCAGCGCAGCCGCGCGTCACCAGCAGCCCCATCCCCCTCATCGAGCAACAGCCACACCAAGGGGCCGAGCAACCACCTCATCAAGCAGTCGAGCAGCCGCAGCGCCAACGCACCCACGCCGGTCCAAACACGGCCCCAAGCAACCCGGCCACACCCACCGGCCGCCGCGAGCAACCAAGCCAGGCACCGCCGTCGTACGCTGCTCCCACTGCAAGCCAAGCGCAAACCCAAGCCACGGCAGGCAACGCCAAACCGCCCGACTGGATCCCGCTGGCCTGGGGCGCGGCGTCGCTGCTGGTGGCTGGCGTCGTGGGGGCGGGTTATGCCATCAACTTCATCTGGATCGACGAAACCTACTCGTACGAAGCCGGCGGCGAAGGTTTACTGCGGGTGGTGTACGGACTGATCGCGCCGTTTGGGTACCTGATGCTCGCGGTGGCAGGCTTGCCCGACCGCTCCGTCCTGGGCCGCACGGTCATGGCTTGCCTGGTGACGGCGCACGGAGTCTTTGGCTTGTCCGGCCTGAACTACACAGTGGAAGCCACCACCATCATCGGAAGCCTCGCGGTGGCCGTGCTGGGACTCTGGGCGGGGGTCCTGGCGCTGCGTTCGCAACACGATCGTGTCCTCGGCTGGCTGTTGCTGCTCGCCACGGTGTCCATTCCGCTCGTATGGTTCCAGGACAAAGGGGTCTTCATGGAGGCGTGGTACCGGACGCACGCCTACTTTGTCCTGGTTCAACTGGTCATTCTGGCAGCGGTGGGCATCGGATACCTGGTGACAGCACGCCGCCTGCGGGCAGCATCGTCGGAGAGGACAGCACCATGACGCGCTTGGTTGAGTTTGCAACGGACGACGGCGGCACCGTGGTTGTGGAGGTGGCGAGCTCTGCCGGGAGCCTGGTCACACGGGGTGGCGACCACTCCGCGGAGCATTCGGGGGTGTTCGCCAGGGCCCAACAGACGTTCCAACGGGCGCTGGAACACGTCCGGCCGGCGGTCCAGGGCGTGATCGACGAGTTGCTGAGCCTGGAAAACCGGCCGGACGAACTCAGCGTGGAATTCGGCATCGACCTGCATGCGGAAGCGGGTGCATTCATTGCTGCGGCCAGCACCGGATCCAACTTCACGGTGCGCCTGACGTGGAACAAGCCGAGTCCCTCAACCAACTCCGCCCCACCCACTCCCGCCAGACCCAACTGAGTCGCAGTAGTGCGCGTTTAGAGCCCTCAAAACGCGCTTAACTGCGACCCAGTTGGGAACCAAACAGCCTGTTCAAGCCCCTCCCCCGGCGCAACAATAAGGTATGGCTGCGGAAAATTTCAGCGGGCGCATTCCCTTGGTGGTCGGCGTTTTACCGGACCAGCATGTGGAGGTCCTGCAGACCGCCCGGACCCTCGCCGAACAACTCGGGGTGCCGTTGGTGTGCGCGTACGTGGACGAGGCCAGCTACCTCGTGGAGTGGGACCCCTCCCGCGAGACCCACCGGATGTCCCTGCATCCGGACAAGGACGACGAGGACGTGGCAGCCGTCCGGGACGATTTGGGGAAGGCCATCGCCGATGCCATGGACGGAGGTTCGGCCGATTGGACGCTGCGGTTGTTGGCCGGCGATCCTGCCCGCGCCCTTGGACGGCTCGCCGAGGACATCAAGGCGTCGATGATCATTGTCGGCACGCCGGAACCTGGCCTGGGGCACCGGATTTCCGAGGCATTGAACGGTTCCGTTGCGGCCTGGTTGAGCCATCACCAAAGGCGTCCGGTACTGATTGTGCCGCAGAAAAAACGGCCCGAAAGTGCCTCGAAAAACTAAAGCGAAAGTACTAATTCGACATGGTGGCAATGGAGGCCAACGCGTCGTAGAGTATTTACTGCAGGTGAGCGAGAGCCCCTGCCTCAAAGGCTGCTCCGGAGTGCGTATCCCCCAATAACGCACTCCGGAGCTTTTGTTTAAGCACACCGGCCGCCCGCAGCCGTCGCTGGCCTGTACCGCCACGACCTTCTTTGAAGCCACAACGGCCCCGACACGCCTTTGGACAGGCATGTCGGGGCCGTTTGGCAGTCAAAGTGGGTGGTGGCGGCACGCGCCGCGGCAAAAAGGCACGACGGCGGGAACCCACCTCGGGCGCGGCAGCCTCCCCACCGGGCAAAAGGGCACGACGGCGGTACTCACCTCAGCGGAGCAGCGTCACCTCACGAACGTGTACAGCAGGGCCGCCATGCCGAAGCCCACCAAGGACAGGACGGTCTCAAGTACGGTCCACGTCTTCAGGGTGTCCTTGACAGACATGTTGAAGTACTTGGAGATGATCCAGAAACCGCCGTCATTGACGTGGCTGGCAATGATCGAGCCCGAGGAAATGGCCACCACGATCAAAGCCAACTGCGGCTGGGAGTACCCGGATGCCAGGCTCGGGGCGAGGATGCCACCCGTGGTCACGATCGCTACGGTGGCCGAGCCCTGGGCGATGCGCATGCCGGCACTGATTACGAAGGCGGAGAGGATGATCGGCAAGCCGGCCTGGGACAGCGAGTCAGCCACGGCTTTGCCAACACCGGTCGCTGAGAGGACTGCACCGAAGAACGCACCCGCACCGACGACCAGCAGGATCATGCCCACGGGACGCAGCGAGGAGCCGGTGATTTCGCTGAGCTCGGCTGCGGTCATGCCACGGCGGATACCCAGGAGCCACATGGCCAGCAGCACGGCCACGGTCAAGGCAATGGCCGGGTTGCCGAAGAACTGGAGGGCGTCGCGGAACGGTCCGGCCGGGGCAAAGATGTTGCCGAACGTGCCACCGAGGATGAGGATCATCGGCAGGCCAATAGCCAGGAGCACCAAGCCAATGGAGGGCTCGTGGCCGCGGGACGATTCAGCCTCTTCCACAATCCGGTCCTCGGGCACAGTCACCATGACGCGCTTGCCGATCCAGGTGCCCCACAAAATACCGGAAGCGAACCAGGCCGGGATGCCGCAGATGAGGCCCATGAGGATGATCCAGCCAAGGTCCACGTGGAACAAACCGGCAGCTGCGACGGGTCCCGGGTGCGGAGGCAGGAAGGCGTGCGTCACGGACAAGCCTGCGAGCAAAGGAAGCGCGTAGAGGGCCAGTGACTTTCCGCCACGGATCGCCGCTACGTACACCAGCGGTGCCAGCACGAAAATGCCGATATCAAAGAACACCGGGATACCCAGCACGAAGCCGGTGATGCCCATGGCAAGCGGCGTGCCCTTCTCGCCGAAGATCTTCACGAGCCTGCTGAGCAGCACTTCGGCGCCACCGGACCGTTCCAGGATCGCGCCGAGCACCGTACCAAGGCCGATGATCACTGTGATGTGGCCAAGGATGCCCGCGAAGCCCTTTTCAATGAGGGCGTCGCTGCTCTTGGTGGCCGATCCCACCAAGGCTTCCACCGAGATCCCGCCCACCAAGGCCACCAGCACACCCGTTCCCACCAGGGCGATGAACGGTTCGAGCTTGACCTTGATGATCAGGAACAGCAGGAGCGCGATGCCGGCGCCTGCCAGGAGGAGCAGGCCGACGGTATCGTGCCGCAGCCAGTCGAGGAATTCATTCATGGACGTTACTTTCTAGGTGGGTCCTACTTGAGGGTGCCGGTGAAGGCGGCGGCTCGTGCCGCGATGTCAGCCCAGTCGCCTGCAGCAACGGCTGCGGGCGGGACCACGCTGGTGCCGCAGCAGACTGCGGCAGCACCGGCGTCGAGGTAGCTCTTGGCGTTGGAGGCGTCGATGCCTCCGGAAGGAAGCAGCCGGATGCCCGGGTACGGTCCCTGCAGGTCCTTCAGGTACGCCGGGCCGAGCTGCCGGGCGGGGAAAATCTTGACGGCGGCGGAGCCGAGGTCCAGCGCCTGCGCCACCTCCGTGGGGGTCATGGCCCCGAGGCTGAACGGGATCCCCGCCGCCGCGGCAACGGCAGCGACCTCGGGCCGCAGTCCGGGGGTTACAAGGAACTGCGCCCCGGCGTCGATGGCTGCGCGGGCTTGGTCGCCAGTCATCACCGTGCCGATTCCGACGGCGGCACCGTGCTCCGCTGCGGTTTCCGCCGCGCGCTGTACGTGCTTGAGCGCATCCGGCGTGGTGAAGGTCAGTTCGACGCTGCGGATGCCGCCCTGGGCCAATGCCCGGCAGAGGTCCGCGGCGTCCGTGATGGAGGGTGCCCGGACCACCGCGAGGGTACGGTCGGCTTCGAGCTGCTGGACGAATTCTTCGGGGGTCATTGGCTTCTTTCCTGGTTGGTAGCGGCTTCCCTGGTGAGGCCGTCACCCTGCCTGCGGAGGGCGCGGCCGGCGCGCGCGCCGGTGGGTTCGCCGCCGTCGATCGCTGCCGTGCCGTTGACGAACACATACTCGATGCCGCTGGCGGCTTGGCGGGGATTCTCGAAAGTGGCGGTATCGCGGATGGTTTCCGGATCGAAAAGTACGACGTCGGCGGCGAACCCCTCGCGGACCAGTCCCCTGTTGTGGAGCTTGAGTCGCGCGGCCGGCCGGCCACTGAGGTGGTGGACAGTCTCTTCGAGACTGAGCAGTCCGAGGTCCCGGGAGTAGTGGCCGAGGTAGCGCGGGAACGTACCCCACGCGCGCGGGTGCGGCTTGGCCCCGACCAACAATCCATCGCTGCCGCCGGTGTGGGTGCGATGCTTCATGATGGCCTGCACGTTTTCCTCGTGGCCCACGTGCTGCAGGATGCCGGTGCCCAGGCGGTCCTCGGTGAGGATCCGGGCGAACACGTCGAACGGTTCTTCCCCGGTCTCCGCGGCGATGTCCTTGATGGTCTTGCCCACGTAGCCTGCGAGCGCGGGATTCTGGACACCGCTGATCTCCAGGGTCTCCCATTCTGCGACCACGCCGTGGCAGCCATCGGAACCGTAGATCTCCACGGCTTCCCTGATTTTCGCCCGTTCGCCGGGGTCGGCCAGGCGGTCCAGGGTGGCCTCCGTTCCGCCGGACGACGCCCAACTCGGCAGGATCGCACTCAGCGTGGTGGCACCGGGGAGGTAGGGGTAGGTGTCCAGGGTGATGTCCACGCCTTGCTCCAGCGCCTCATCGATGAGGTCCAGGAGTTCCCCGGCACGGCCCTTGTTTTCGGCGAAGTTCATGGTGGCGTGGGACAAGTGGAGGGCGCATCCCGTCTCACGGCTGAGCCCGATCATCTCTGCGTAGGCATCGAGTGCGCCCTTGCCGTAGGAACGGTGGTGCGGAGCGTAGAACCCGCCCAGTTCACCAACAACTCGGCACAGGCCTGCGAGTTCCTCGGTCTGCGCGTACATTCCGGGCGTGTAGGTCAGGCCGGAGCTCATGCCCACGGCGCCTTCCTCCATCGCCGTGCGGATGACGTCCTGCATGTGCTGCTGCTGCTCCGGGGTGGGATCGCCTTCCGCGAAGCCCATCACCATGGCCCGGACAGTTCCTTGCGGGACGAGGTAGGCGGCGTTGGTGGCAATGCGCCCGGTGCTGCCGTCCGCGTTGGCTTCCGGCGCATCCAGCCGGTCCAGGTACTCGCCCACGGTCCGCCAATCCCAGTCGAAGTCCGCTGGGTTGTCGTTCCAACCTGCGATCTTCTCCCGGACTCCGGCGAGTGTGGCATCGTCAACGGGCGCGTAGGAGAGCCCGTCCTGCCCGAGCAGTTCCGTCGTGACGCCTTGGCTGAGCTTGGCGTAGTGGTCGCGGTTGACCAGCAGTTGCAGGTCCGAGTGCGCGTGCATGTCGATGAACCCCGGGCTCAGGACCAGGCCCGCGGCATCGATGATGCGGTCTGCGTCTGTTCCCGCTTCGGTGAGGCTGCTGGCGTCGGCGATCACGGCAATTACCGCACCGTCGAGCAGGACGTCCGCGGGGCGGCGGTCCGCTCCGGTTCCGTCCACCAAGGTGGCGTTGCTGATGAGGGTCTTCATGGCGGGTCCTAGAAGAAGGTATGGATGAGGTCGACGACGGTTTGGTCACCTGTGGTGGCGACCCCGCCCGTGGTGACTGTTTGGCCCTTGGTGGCGGCCGCGCCTGGGGTAACCGCGCCGGGGGTGACTGCGTCGCCGGTAGTGGCCGCGTACCCAGTGGTGCCCGCGTGCTCAGTGGTGCCCGTGCCGCCGGGCTCGCTGCCGGCGAGGACAGGGATGACGGTCCACTTGTCGAAGGCCGTGCACGGGTGGGACAGGCCCAGCCGGACGACGTCGCCGGGGCGGACCGTGGTGGTTTCGGGATCGAAGGTCATGAAGGAGTGCTGGTCGTTGACGGACGTGATCTCCGCGCCGACCAGGGGTTCCATGGGTCTACCCAGTACCGGGCCGATGAACTGCGGCTCGGGCAGGCCTTCGTCGAAGGGAAGGTCGCGTTTGCCGGCGTCGAGGATGGCCAGGCCCGGTTCGGTCTGGGAAACCACCCGCGCCCACCCGTGCATCCCGGCGGTGAAGGGCTGCTCGCCTTCGCGGGAGAACGGGGAGATGCTGCGGTAGAAGCCGTCGTCGTGGATGATGTAGGCACCGCTGCGGATCATGAGGTCAACGCTCGGATCACCCATGGCGGCACCCGTGCTGATGCAGGGTGAGAGGACCGTGACCACGTCATCGAAATAGGCGCTGCCACCTGCAGTGATGATCACTGACCCGGAGCCGTACAACCCGGCCGCGAGCAGTTCCTCGTGAAGCAGCCGCATGTCGGCGAGGTAGCCGCGGACGGCGGCCAGGCCGGCGTCGTCCGCTGTGTGCGCGAGCGAGCCTTCGTACCCGCTGACGCCCACCAGGCGGAGGTGCTCCGACGCGGCCACTGCCCGGGCCACGTCCATGGCGGCTTCCACACCACGGGCACCGGTCCTGCCACCGTGGGCTCCGAGTTCCACCAGGACATCCAGCACTGAGTCTGTGCCCGCGAGCGTGCCTTCGATCAGGGCAACCGTCTCTACCGAGTCCACCCAGGACATGATGGTGGATTCCTGGGCCGCGACCCACTGGATCGCGTGCGGGTCTGTGAGGCTGTTGGCGAGCTGGAGGTTCTGCACGCCGAACTCGCGGGCCACGCGGAGTTGCGCGAAGTTCGCCAGCGTGATCCCCCATGCTCCGCGGCTGAGCTGTTTGTCCCAGAGCTGCGGGGACATGGTGGTTTTCCCGTGGGGTGCCAGCAAGACGCCGCGCTCCGCACACCAGGCCGCGAGCCGGTCCGCATTGGCTTCGAGGGCGCGGGCGTCGAGGGTGAGCAACGGTGTCTGGAGATCGGCCAGCGTGTGTTTGTCGGCGAGGAACTCCGCGTGCGTGGTCCCGTTGGCCGCTGCGGGCACGGCTTTGTGCCGCCAATCGAGCTGGCGGTTGGCCAAGGCTGCCACGGCGGAGGCCGAGATTGCTTCGGAAGTGTTCACGCGTTGATTCCCTTCGCGGTGCTGCGTCTTTGGGGCGGCGGGGTTGTGTGTTCGCTGCTGCGATTGTGCTTGCGTTGCGTATTTTGCAACGCTGGTTGCAAAGCTGCTGGTGATATGTCTAACATGGTGGCGGATTGAGAGTCAAGGCCGCGGCACGCTCCGCAGGGCCCCTCAAACCCCCGCGGGTCAACTTGTCCCGCGGCGAAAACAACGCTGAAAACGCACTGATCGGGTACGGGAGTTACATGCTGTCTGCTGTTTGTGTTGGCGAGACCATGGCCATGCTGACCCCTGTCCAGGCGGTCCCCTTGCACCTGGCCACAGAACTCCACTGCGGAATCGGCGGCGCGGAATCCAACGTCGCCATGGGCTTCGCAGCCATGGGCCTGGACACGCACTGGGTGAGCCGGGTGGGGCACGACGGCTTCGGCACGCGCATCCTGGACGACTTGCGGGATCACGGGGTAGGCGTCACGGGTGTCGAAGTCGACTCCGCACGGCCCACCGGCGTGTACGTGAAAGTCCCGGCCCAGGAGTCAGACCCCGACGGCGGCAGCTCAGTCCTTTACTACCGTCAAGGGTCCGCGGCCTCGGCCATGGGTCGGCCCTTCCTGGAGAATCCCGCCGTGGCTTCCCTGCTGGAAAACGCCTCGCTCATTCACCTGAGCGGCATCACCGCGGCGCTCTCCCCCGAGTGCCTTGACCTGCTCGAAGCCCTTCTGACAGCCCCACGGAACGGCCGGACCATCAGCTTCGACGTCAATTGGCGGGCTGCCCTGTGGGCTGGACAGGACCGCGTCGTCCTGCAGCGGCTGGCGAACCTGGCCGACGTCGTGCTTGTTGGGAAAGACGAAGCCGAACCGGCCTTCGGCACCAACGACGAAGCCGAACTCCGCCGCCTCCTGCCGGACCCGAAGGTGCTCGTCATCAAGAACGAGGCGATCAGCGCCATTTCGCTCGACCGGAGCGGCACCCGGGAGGAAGTGCCCGCACTGTCCGTGTCCGTCGTCGAGCCTGTTGGTGCCGGCGACTCGTTCGCGGCCGGCTACCTCAGCGGCCTGCTCTACGGACTCGGCCAAAAGGAAAGCCTCCGTCGCGGCCATGTGGCTGCCGCATGCACGCTGACCGTGCACGGCGACCGCGGACCATTGCCGCCCGCAGAGCAGCTCTCGGCAATCCTCGATTCTTCGGATAGCGAATGGGCTGCTATCCATGTTGAAGGCGGACAATTCAACACCAGAACCGGAGCGTGACACCTTGAGCCAGAGCCTGATACGGGCCATCGACCTGCTTGGCGAACTCGCCGCGAAACCAGCAACACTTGACGAGCTCTCGTCCAAGGCCTCCGTGCATAAAACCACGGTGATGCGGCTCCTGCACGCCCTCGAGGAGAAACGCCTGGTGGTCCGCGACGACGACCAGAAGTTCATGCTCGGCTCAAAACTCTTTGAACTCTCGTCCCTTGCCCTGGAGCAGCGGGACATCCGCAAGGTGGCCCACCCCCACCTGGCGGATTTGAATGGCCGCACCGGGCACACCGTGCACCTCGCGGCGTTCGAAGGGAACGAGGTGGTGTACATCGACAAGTTCGAATCGCACCACCCCGTCCGCATGTACTCGCGCATCGGCCTCACTGCATCGCTGCACTCGGCCGCTGTGTCCAAGGTCCTCCTCGCGGACATGCCGCGCAGCCGGCAGGAAAAGATCGCCGCGGGGTTGGATTACGTCAAAGTCACCGAAAACACCCTGACCTCCCCGGAAGCCTTGTTGGCGGAATTGGAGCAGGTCAAGAAGCAGGGCTGGGCCCACGACAACGCCGAGCACGAGGCCTTCGTGCACTGCATCGCGGCCCCCATCCGCGATGCCAGCGGTGCCGTGGTTGCCGCAGCCTCTTGTTCGGTACCGGTAGTAATGCTCAGCTATGAAGGCTTGCTTGAGCTGCTGCCCGACCTCAAAGCCAGCACCGAGGCCATCTCCAACGACCTCGGCTGGATCAGCCACGAAAGGAACTCAGCATGAGTGAAAAGACCGTAGTACTCACCGAAAACGCCCCCGCCCCGGCACACGTGTTCTCCCAGGGAATCAAGAAGGGCGGCATGTTCCAGGTCTCCGGCCAGGGCCCCATGGATCCCACCACCAACCAGTACATCGGCGACGGCGACGTCCGAGTCCAGACCCGCCGCACCTTGGAGAACGTCAAGGCCATCCTCGAAGCCGGCGGATCCTCCGTTGAGGACGTCCTCATGTTCCGCGTGTACCTCACCACCCGCGACGACTTCGCCGCCATGAACGAGGTCTACGGCGAGTTCATCCGCGAAAACGTCCCCAGCGGCCTGCTCCCGAGCCGCACCACGGTGTTCGTCGACCTCCCGCACGAGGTCATGCTGGTCGAGATCGACGCCCTCGCCGTCACCGCCTGACCCTCTCTCACCAAACACCCCCTTCCCGCGGGACGCTCTCTCACCAATGGGCGTGTTTGAGCCAACGCTCTCTCACCAATGGGCGTGTTTGGGCCAACGCTCTCTCACCCCTAAACCGCGACGGCGGCACTCGACTTGAGTGCCGCCGTCGGGGGTTCAAGGAGGCGGCTGGCTGCGGGCGGCGTGCCGCCACGACCCACTGTGAAAGCCACAAACGGCCAACACGCCGCACTTTCCAGCGAACTCGGGTGCACACGGCTTCAAAGTGGGTGGCGAAGGCCCGGCCGACGGCGGCGCTCGACTTGAGTGCCGCCGTCGGGGGTTTAAAGGGTGGCCGGCTGCGGGCGGCGTGCCGCCACGACCCACTTTGAAAGCCAATAACGGCCAACACGCCGCACTTTCCAGCGAACTCGGGTGTACACGGCTTCAAAGTGGGTGGCGAAGGCCCGGCCGACGGCGGCACTCGCCTTGAGTGCCGCCGTCGAGGGTTCAAGGGGCGGCCGGCTGCGGGCGGCGCGCCGCCACGACCCACTTTGAAAGCCACAAACGGCCAACACGCCGCCCCTTCCCGCGACCTCGGGTGCACACGGCTTCCAAGTGGGTGGCGGCGGTACGCCCATTCAGGAGTTTGGGCTAGTCCCGAGGGGTTTCAGGAGGCTGCTTGGTCCCTCGACGGGTCAATCCAAGGATCAGGAAAGTCGCGCCCATGGTTGCGAAGGCTATCCATCCAGGGTTGCCGAGGATCATCAAAGTGACTCCCAGGACGGCAAAGACGATGCCAAGGGGCAGGAATGCCTTGTCTCCGGAATTATTCTTCTTGGCCGACGGCCCTGACGTGGTGTTCGTGTCCCCATTCACCTTTGTGAGGCTACCTCAAACCCTATTCCGTTGCGGCCCAACCATGGCCTGTTGGGCAACCCCGGACTAGCGGGGCTGCGACGTTTTCATGGGAAGCGCCGGGACGGCCGGGACCCGCTGGCGCTTCGCAAAGATCCGCGCACGCTGGCTGGACAGGGCCAACAGCACCAAAATGTCCGTGGCCAAGCCCGCTAGTCCGGCCTCGAGGGTGATGCTGGTAGTCCCGGTGGAAGCGTCGATCGCCTGGACCAGGATGGAGACCGAGCTCAAACCCATCGCAATCACGCGTGCACCGTTGCTCCCGAGGAAGATCCTCCAGGCCAGGAACACCTCCCCCAGCCCGAACACCAACACAACTATCCCCACAATGGTGACTGCCGCCGTCGTGGTTTCCGGATCGGCGGGAGCGTCGCCGAGGGTGAGATCGGCGAAGACATCGGACGAGGTGAAAAGCGTGACGGCGAGCGCGAGTGCCGCCAAAGCCCTGACCACCACCAGGACGGCGCCCATGGTGGTGGGGGCTGGGCGGCGGTCGCGGCTGTCCGTCGATTTGGGCTCCTGCGACGTCGGGACGGAGACAGTGCGGGCGTCGACGACGGGAAGGCCACCATCGGTGGAAATGGAATCGCCGCCTCCATTGCGCGAGTGGTAACCCGTGGAGAAATCCTTGATCACGTGAACGCGGACAGAAGGCTCGCCCTCTGAGACCGTCCGGACAATGTGGTCGCGTTCCACGTCGGTATTCTGCTCGATCTTGTGGGTGATCTGGAGCGTGAAGAGGGAGAATCCGACGCTGCGGTCATAGGTTCCGGCGGCCAGCCAGTCCACCTTGTGCCCACCCGGCAACATCCAGCCGTCGGGGCATCGCCAGAAGCGGACGTGGTGCCGTTTGCCCGGGTTGTTGTCCACTTCCTGTTGGTAAGCGAAGTCCTGTTGCCGGTCGAAGAGATACAGGGGGCTGACCGGGGCCTGTTCATAGCTTTGCCGCAGGATGGTGGAACTGATGATGCGGCGGCTGCTGGCGAACGTGACGTCGTCCGCGATGGTCCAGCCTGCGCGGCGCATGATGGCGTGGACCTGGCGTTCCTTACCGAGGAGCGCCACGTTAACCGGATCGCCGAGCAGGCCGTCGCTGGTACGGGCACGGCCGATGAAATAGCCGGGCACGTAGATGGTGGTCAGGATCCGGTGCAGGCGTGGCAGGAGCAGGTAGGCCAGGAACGCCCAGAACACGAGCCATGACCAGAGCTGGCCCCAGCCGAGCTGGAAACTCTCACCCACCAAGAGGAAAGCAAGCCACACCGCCCCGACACCGCCGAGGATGAAGAACCCGCGGTCCAGCCACGTGTCTGTGGCCTCCTTGCTCGGCGCCTTGTACATGAAAGCTCCCCCGGTTGCGTTCCTTAAGCTTCGCCGTTGCGGCTGGGGTTGTACATGGCGATCGCTGACGCAGCCAATTGACCGGCCAGACTCAGCTGGCGATTTTGTGATGGCGTTGCAGCAGAAGGTGAACAGCCTCCCGGACCAACGCGCTTTGACCCTTCCCCGTTTCCCTGATCAGGTCGTTGAACGCTTGGTACTCCTGCTCGGAAATCCGTCCACGTACCGTCGGAGAAGGGCCAGCGGACTGCCGCTGGCCCACTTTCGGACGCCCTGGACGCAGTGCGGCCTCAATGGCCTCTTCACTCCCGAACTCGCGCAAGAGGAAGGACCTGCCAGCCGCGGCCGCATCCGCGCCATGAAGGGCAGTACCGATCCCTTGGACCTCCGTATCGGGATCGCTCAGACGCTGCGCCAGTGCCTCGTAGTCCATTTCATCTCCAGCCATCTGGGTGCTCCTCTCGGAAGCTCGCGTTCAAGATCGCGTAGGTCCGATCTTGGCGCGAAACTCCATGCTTCTCGCTCGATGGTTCCCAGCGGGGTGCCATTACCCATCCTACTATTTTGTAGCCATTAATTGTAGCAGCATTCTATGGACGACCGGCCGGTCTCAGCTGGCGCGTGGACCGCTATGTGGATAACCCGCCCAGGGTTCGAGTTCGCGCCCGCACCATCAACGACTGGCTACATGGCTGCGTCCGCTTGCGTGAAGACTCACTTCTCCCCAAGGTCGACAAACAGCTGCCAAGGATGCTTAGCATGAAGACGCCCGGCCATACCGGGCACGTGACCTCTTGAACGACCCCTCGGACGGTCGCCGTTGACGCGGCGGCCACGTAAAGGAGAAAGCTGTGCGGGAGCCTGTAGTCAGCGAGAGTGTGTCGGAAACCAGCGAGGGACCGGCGGAGGCGCCCGTGGAACCTGTACAGGCACCGGATCCATCGGTGGAAACAGCGGCCGAGGAATCAATCGAGGAGACGCAGGCCGCCGAGATCACCTTCGACGAGCAGTTCTACCCCGCACGCCCCAAGGCACTCAGGCCGATCGCCCGCCGTCGTCAATTCTTTGCCGCCCGGCCCTCATTGGAGTTTGACGGCCTTAACAAAACGTACGTGGACTGGCTCCGGAACCAGTCCATGCTGGGGGACGCGAACACCATGGCGCGGCAGCTGTCCGGCCAGGCGAGCATGTGGCAGAACGCCTACGCCCGGCCCAACCCGAGGGCGGCCGTGGAGAAGGCACCCGTGTGGTTCACGGCCTATCCGCTGTCCTTCATCACCCGGGAGAACCAGTCGTTCCTGGCCGCCCTCGGAGATCCGGAACTGTGGAAGGCCTTCCGGGAGATCGGTATCCGCGGTCTCCACACAGGCCCCGTGAAACTGGCCGGCGGCATCAGCGGCTGGTCCCAGACTCCGAGCGTCGACGGGCACTTCGACCGGATCAGCATGGCGATCGACTCCGCGTTCGGCACGGAGGAAGAGTTCCGCCAGATGTGCGAGATCGCCGCGGAGCACGATGGCACGGTGATCGACGACATTGTCCCCGGACACACGGGCAAGGGCGCCGACTTCCGGCTCGCCGAGATGAACTTCCGCGACTACCCCGGCATTTATCACATGGTGGATATTCCCGAGGAGGACTGGCACCTGCTTCCTGACGTACCCGAGGGCAAGGATTCGGTGAACATCAGCCCGGAGGCCGAGCAGGCCCTGCAGCAGGCCGGGTACATCATCGGCCGGCTCCAGCGCGTGATCTTCTACGAACCCGGGGTGAAGGAAACCAACTGGAGTGCCACCCGTCCCGTCGCGGACACCACGGGCCAGGTCCGCCGCTGGGTGTATCTGCACTACTTCAAGGCCGGGCAGCCGTCCATCAACTGGCTGGACCCAACCTTTGCCGGAATGCGCCTGGTGGTGGGCGATGCCCTGCACTCGCTGCTGGACCTCGGCACGGGCGCCCTTCGCCTGGACGCCAACGGGTTCCTCGGCGTGGAGAAGAGTGCCGAGGAACAGCCTGGTTGGTCCGAAGGCCACCCCCTGTCCGAGGCCGCCAACCAGCTGATCGGCTCCATGATCCGCAAGGTGGGTGGGTTCTCCTTCCAGGAACTCAACCTGACCATCGACGACATCAAGGCCCAGTCCGAGGCCGGCGCGGACCTTTCCTACGACTTCATCACCCGCCCCGCGTACCACTACTCCCTGGTCACGGGCGATACCGAGTTCCTGCGGCTGACCCTTCGCCTGGCCATGGAGATCGGCGTGGACCAGGCGTCCTTGGTCCACGCCCTGCAAAACCACGACGAGCTCACCTACGAACTCCTGCACTTCGCCGCTGGACACCGTGATGACGTGTTCGAGCTAGGGGGCGAGGAACTGACGGGCGCCGAGGTTGCGGAAAAGGTCCAGCAAACCCTCCGCGAGCGCCTGACCGGCGAGAGCGGCCCCTACAACGCCCTGTTCACCACCAACGGCATTGCCTGCACCACGGCGAGCTTCATCATGGCTGCGATCGGCATCCAGGATCCGGACTCTGTTACGGCCGAACAAGAGACCCAAATCCGCGACGTCCACGTGCTCCTGTCCATGTACAACGCGCTGCAGCCGGGCGTGTTCGCCCTCTCCGGGTGGGACCTCACCGGCATCATCGCCCTTCCCCGCGACGTGGTGGGCGAACTGACCGCGCAGGGCGATACCCGCTGGATCAACCGTGGCGCACATGACCTCATGGGCACCCGACCGGACGCCGTGAGGTCCGCGGCAGGGATGCCCCGGGCACGCAGCCTTTACGGTTCATTGCCGGAGCAACTCAAGGACTCCGGTTCCTACGCGCGCCGTTTGCAGGAAATCCTTCGCGTCCGCGAAACGTCCGGCATCGCCACGAGCACACTGTTGGACGTGCCGGACGTTTCCAACCGCGCGTTGCTGGTGCTGGTCAACCAGCTCGGTGACGGGAACCTGGAAGTCACGGTGCTGAACTTCTCTGACCAGGACATCGCGGGCAGCATCCAATCCCCGCACCTGGTTCCGGGGGCCACTGTCCACGACCTGTTCAGCAGCTCGGACGTTGGCCAGGTGGACGACCTGCACAGCTTCTTCCTCGAGCTCGGCCCTTACAAGGGCACGGCCTTGGTGCTGCGGGAACCGGAACCCGTAGAGGAGGAACCGGCCGCGGGGTCAGCCAACTGAGTCGCAGTTGGTGCAGTTTTTAGGCGTCACCTGCCACTGAGTTGGGGACGGGCCCGACGTCGGCACCCGGGTGAGTGCCGACGTCGGGCGCTGTTGTTGGTGGCCCCTGAGGCCGCCGGGAGGGCGGGCGCTTACCGGACCGGGTCCCAGTTCTGGACAAGGAAGGCCCATCCACTGGGAGCGCATGGCCCCGGATCGACATCCCCGCCACCGCCTCCGAATGCGAACCCGTCTCCAATGTTCAACACAGTGCCGTTGGGAAAGACGACGCCCGTATCAGTGATTTGTGTCCCTTGGGGGAAGATGAGCCCTTCATCGCTGCCTTCGCTGACGAGGCAGCCTGCGCTGTTAAGGCCCAGCTTTCCCTCGTTGCCGGCATCCATGTGAAGGTCCGCTTCCGGGTCGTTGGCGACGGCGGCCTTGTTGCCATTGCTGCCCGCGACGATGTGATGGTCGAACGTTGGCATCCGGCCGGTGAGTTCGGGCAGGGGCGGTAGCTCGTCTCCGTCAGGCGTCGACGTGGCAACGGGCTCGGAGGCCACTGGCCCGGCGGGCTCTGGCTGTGGCGCAAACACCCCGGACACGGCAACGCCAGCGACCACGGCAGCCGTTGCCGCCACCAAGCCGACCCCCGCTGCCAGCCGGAATCGACGGGTGGTCGACTGCCTCCGGAAGTGTTCAACGGAACCAGTCACCGTGAGTTGCTCCGCGTCGGAGAACCTGACAGCGAGGCTCTTCTCCCTGCTCCGGGCCAGTTCGTCTTCCGTCACGTCCAAGGCAGGATCGGCTGCGGCCAGTCTCTCGAGGACATGCTTGGTGCTCATTCGTTGACTTCCTCTGCGGCATGGTCGGCCTGAAGCAGCCGGCTGAGTTCTTTCCGGGCCCGGTGCAGACGCATCCGTACGGCGGTTGCGGTCAGTTGGAGCAATTCGGAGATCTCGGCCGAACTGAAACCGTCCCAGTACGTCAGCAGGAGAACCTCGCGCTCGTCCGGTTTGAGCCGGTCCAGCGCTTCCCGCACCCCCGCTTCGTCTGAACCAAGAAGCTGCGACCGCTGCAGCTCCAATTGCTGTGTGAGGTTTCGGGAGCGTAAGTCCGAGCGGTAATGGTTGCGCAGGACGTTCCTGGCGATGCCAAAGACCACTAGCACGGAAAGTTCCTGGTCCTGGCGGGTCTTCTCCCACGCGATCCTGAACACCTCCGCGGACAGGTCCTCGGCCGTGGAGGCTCCCTCCGTCCGACGACGAAAGTACTTATAGACCTTGTCGTGGCAGGCCGCGTGTGCTGCCAGGAAATGCTTCTCCCTGGCCGACTCCACACGATCTCCTTGATCCGTCTTCACGCTCATAGCCGGTTAATGTCCGGCAGTCAGAAGAATGTAACCAACTTTGCGGAAGTTTGGGCGATCCCCGTACCGTCACCACCTACTTTGGGTGCCCACCCCGGCGGAACGCCGTGGTTTAGCGGCGTGTCGGCCCGGGTGGAAGCCAAAGTAGGTGGTGGCGGCACGCCCACGCGACCCACACCCAAGCACAGCGAACGACGGCGGGAGGTTCCCGCCGTCGTTCGCGTTGTGAGGGTGTGCTGCGATGAAGAGGTGGTCAGGAGTTGAAGATCACGAAGAACTTACGGATGCGCTCCTTGATGTCCCACGTGCCCTGCCAACCAATGGGGAAGAAGGCTGCATTGCCGGCCTCGACGGTGACGGGCTCCTTGCCGTCTTCGGTGACAACCATGCGGCCTTCAAGGACGTGGATCACTTCGCCGCGCTCCAGGAACTCCCAGCGGGACAGCCCCGGGGCTGCTTCCCACACGCCGGAGAGGATGCGGGAATCGTCGCTGGCGAAGGGGACTGCCATGCGCACCGCGATGTCGTCGCCCAAGACCTCGGCGAACGGCTGGCCAAGGAGGGACTTCTCGAGGTCCGTCTCGAAGAGTTCCTTGGGCTGGAATGTAGTGGCCATGTGGCTCTGCCTTTCTGCTGGCACCGCTTCTGTGCGGCTGCTGGTGGATGGATTCCGCGGGTTGCTATCCATCCTGCGCGGTATCCACCGAAGCTAAAACCCTCAATCGGGACTGTTTTACGCTATCCCTTCGGGCAGGCCTCTCCCGCCGTCGGAGTTCGCCCACCACTGCGTCCACAACAACGAACACCAGCAAGCTCCAACCCAGCAAGGGCAGGAAGAATCCCACGGCCACCATCACCGTGATAGCGGCAAGGACGCCCACCCAATGCCCCCGCAGGAACGCACCACGGGGAGCGGCCCGGCCCACTGCCAAAGAGCCGCCGCGGGTGGGACGCCGCCTCCACCACATCACGTAGCCCCACACCACCATGGCCGCCAAGCCCAGTGCCACAGCCAAAAGCAGCAACTGGTTCGCGAGCCCGAACAACAGTCCCATATGCGCTGCGATCCCCCAACGGGTGAGCTTCGCGGCGAGATTGAAGTCGTCAAAGTCCAGGCGGTTGGTGATCTGCCCAGTGGACGGATCGACGGCCACGGCACTGGCCGACGCCGGCCACTCCCTCCCTGCCTCAGTCACCGACCACGCCGTTCCCGGCTTGGTGGAGGGCTTGATGTCGATCATCGGCGCCTTGACGATGTCCGCCCGGGCAGCGCTGGTCACGGAATCAAATAAGGTTGGATTGAAGGTTTGCTGAACCGCACCCGTACTGCCACCAGCGCCAGCGGTTCCGTGGCCCGAGTGGTCGCCACCCGCCGTCGTTCCTTCCCCTGTCAGCGACGTCTTGAGGCTCGGGGTGGTCCAGTCGAGGGCAGTCCGCAGCGTACCTACGTTGGCCCCTGCGTTCGCGGACCACGTCAGGCCAGTGGCCGAGAGGAACAGGAAGGCCAGGAGCATCACGGTTCCCGTGGTGCCGTGCAGCCACACGGTACGGGCTCGGCCGGTCCGCTTTCGCGGTGCACCCTGGCGTTTGCGGCGGATGCGCTCGATCCACAGCAGCAGTCCGCCCAGGGCAATCACCCACAGCCACGACGCCGCGAGCTCACTGTAGATCCGCCCGGGCTCGCCCAGGTTCAACGAACGGTGAAGGTTGGAGATCCACGTCCGGATGGGCATCGAACCGCTGCTGCCGTAGGTAGGCAGGTCGCCACGGATTTCGGCTGTACCGGGGTCAACGAAGACGGTCCGGTACGTCGATTCTGCCAAGGTCGGGTCAGCAAACAACACCCGGGTGGTGTCTTCCGGCCCCGGCGCCGGGCGCACGGTGACGGGAACCGCGCCGCCGGCCACGTCCATGGCGGCTTTGACCTGGGTGGACAGCGGCAATGGGTTTGCAACAGCCGGGACGCGCAACTCCTTGGCATAAAGGACCGGCTCCAATTGCGGTGCCATGGCGTACAGACCGCCGCTCAGCGCCGCAACCAAGAGGAACGGCCCGGCGAGGATCCCGGCGTAGAAATGGAGTCGGAGCAGGAAGGCCCGGAACCAACCGCTGTGGGGCGGCGTGTGCTCGGTAGTGGTGGGCTCGGGTGATGGGGTTGGCCCAGCAGGGGGCTTGGTAAGAAGTGTCATGGGGGTTCTTTCGGGAAGATGGTGGCGCGTCAACGCACGACGGCGGCGTGTAGCGACTCGGGCGCGCGGCAAGCACCCGGAATCCGGAAGCGAGCCAGCGGCGCCGAGGGTGCTGCAAAAGCGCGTGGCAGCCGCACTTGAAAGCACGACGGCGGCGCGGCGCGACTCGGGCGCGTGGTTTACCCAACTGGGTCGCATTTGTGCGCGTTTTGAGGGTTCAAAACGCGCTTAACTGCGACTCAGTTGGGTGGGCGCGGGGGTTGGGTGGGTGGGCGCGCGCGGTGGAGTGGAGGGTGCCCGGGTAGAGGGTTAGCGGGTTAGCGCTTCGCGGGGCGGGTACGGGCCAGGGCAGTCACTCCCGCGGCAAGTCCCACCAATCCCGTAGCAAGACCAAACCATCCCGCCGTCGAACCTCCATCAGAGGCGGGCGTCGTCGCGGAAGCCGGCGCCGGCGTCGCAGAAGCGGTAGCCGCGGCGTGGTGGTCATCCGAACCGGCGGTCTTGGCCGTGGTCACGAAGGAGGGCGCCGGGTGTTTCGGCTCGTCCTGTCCTTCAACCGTCTTCTCGTCCCAGGCAACAACCGTGCCGTCCGTGTAGCTCTGCTTGGCGGGCAAGGTGATGGTGGTGCCGGCGTCGGGCAGCACACCAACGGAGATGGAGAAGGTCTGGTACTCGTTCTGGCCGATCTGGTGTGCGTCGTCGGCGGTCCACACCACGGAACCCGGAGCCTTGGTGACCGTTGCGCCGTTGACCGTGACGGGCTTGGGCAGGTCGGCGGTGACCACTTGGGCGGTCCAGCCCTCCACGGGCTTCACGGAGACGGAGTTGAACGGAGTATCCGTGGGCAGCGCAACTTCGAGCTTGTTGGTCTTGGCCGTGGCGGATTCGTTGGGGACGCTGAACGTCAGGTGGGTGTAGCCGCCCGCTGTGGTGCTTTCCGGGTCCACGTGGACGTGCGCGGAGGCCGCGGCGGCGCCGGCGGCAAGCATCCCTGCGGCGAGGGCAGCAACGGAAACGGACTTGAGGGTACGGCGAATGGAGGTCTTCATGGCTTGATGCCTTTCACAGAAAAGGTGGGAGTCCGGGTCCCGGATTGGCCGGGCCGGTAACTGTGCCGCCTGTATCCTGCGAACTGAACGTGCGAGGGTCTCAGACGGCGGGCATCATCGCCGGCGGACCCCGCCGTTCGGGCATGCGGCGGACCATCTGGTCACGCGGGAGGACGATCGGTGCCCCGACAGGTCCGGGGACCCGTCCAGGGACAATCACGAAAGGTTCAAGCAGCTTGATCAGGGGCCGGAGCCACGCCGACAACGCCCAGAGCGCCTGCTCGCCGCGGGCCAGCACCACGGCTGTCACAACGGTGGCCACCGCGTGGGCAGCAAACATTTGCCAGTCGCTGGACGCCTGAACCGCGCCGGAAACACCAACAGCGTCAACGGCCATACCGGCAGCGTGGTGGGCGTGGCCGCCGGTCATCGGTCCGCCGGAGGCAGCCGCAGAGAGCGAGTGGAAAGCCCAGTGCAACCACGCCTGCCCGGCGCCAAGGAGACCGACCAAAACGGGAAACGACAAGCGGAACGTGGTGAGGATGGACACCGGCAACACCGTCAAGGCACACAAACCCAGGAGAATCGCAGGCTCGGGAAGGACTCCCCCGCCAGCGAGGTGTCCCCCGGACGCCAGGCCGATGATGAGCGAAGAAATCATCCCGGTACGCAACAACCGGAAAGAAGCACGACTAGCCATCGGTGCTCCTTTCCGGTTGCTCAGGGACTACGTTTCGGCTGACCAAAAACCGCAGTCCAATGGATCACAATTTTACGGGCGTACGCGGGGGTAGCTCCGTTTGCTGCAAAAGTTACGCGAAGGTCTTTCCCGCCGATCCGAGTTGCTGGGCGGCCTCGACGATGCGCGCCGCCATGCCGGCCTCCGCGGAGGCACCCCAGACGCGGGGATCGTAGGTCTTCTTGTTGCCCAAACCGCCGTCGACCTTCAGCACGCCGTCGTAATTGGCGATCATATGGCCGGCCACCGGGCGGGTGAACGCGTACTGCACGTCTGTGTCGATGTTCATCTTGATCACGCCATGGGACACGGCCTCGGCGATCTCCTGCTCGGAGGAACCGGATCCGCCGTGGAACACCAGGTCGAACGGCTTGTCCTTGCCGATCTTCGCGCCCACCTCGGCCTGGATCTGCTGGAGCAGTTCCGGGCGGAGCTGGACGTTGCCCGGCTTGTACACGCCATGCACGTTGCCGAAGGTCAGAGCGGTCAGGTAACGGCCGTTCTCGCCGGCGCCCAGGGCCTCAATGGTTGCCAAGGCATCTTCAGTGGTGGTGTAGAGCTTCTCGTTGATCTCGTTCTCCACGCCGTCTTCCTCGCCACCCACGGTGCCAATCTCGACTTCGAGGATGATCTTGGCGGCAGCTGCGCGTTCCAGCAGTTCGCGGCCGATGCGCAGGTTATCCGACAGCGTCTCGTGCGAGCCGTCCCACATGTGGGAGTTGAAGATGGGGTCCCTGCCGGCCTTCACAGCTTCCTCGGATGCGGCCAGCAGCGGCAACACGAAGCCTGACAGCTTGTCCTGCGGGCAGTGGTCCGTGTGCAGGGCGATGTTGACGTTGTAGTTCCTGGCAACCTCGCGGGCGAACGCCGCGAAGCCCAACGAGCCCGCCACCATGTCCTTCACTGACGCACCGGACCAGTACGCCGCACCACCCGTGGAAACCTGGATGATGCCGTCGGATTCGGCCTCGGCGAAACCGCGGATCGCAGCGTTCAGGGTCTGCGACGACGTCACGTTGACCGCAGGGTAGGCGAACCCTGACGTCTTCGCGCGGTCGATCATCTCCGAGTAAATCTCTGGGGTTGCAATGGGCAAGGTGGCTCCTAGGCTGGGCTTGGGCTAAGCGGGTTAGTTGGCTACGACGCCAGTGGTCTCGTAGGTGGCAATCTTGCCGATCCGGCGTTCGTGGCGTTCGGCATTGGTGAACGGCTCCGCAAGGAACGCCTTGATCAGCTCCGTGGCTTCCTCCACAGAGTGCTGGCGTCCGCCAACAGCAACCACGTTGGCATCGTTGTGCTGGCGTGCCAGCACGGCGGTGTCCAGGTTCCAGGCCAACGCCGCGCGCACGCCCTTGACCTTGTTCGCGGCGATCTGTTCCCCATTGCCGGAACCTCCCAGGACGATGCCCAGGGCGTCAACCCCTGCGGCCTGGTCATTGACGACGGCGGTTGCGGCGTTAATGCAGAAGGAGGGGTAATCGTCCTCCGGATCGTAAGAGGTGGGTCCGTGGTCCACCATTTCGTAGCCGCTCTCTGTGAGGGCGGTGATGAGGTGCGAGCTGAGTTCAAGCCCGGCATGGTCGGTTGCGATGTGAACGCGCATGGTGGTCCTTAGGCTTTCTGGAGTTCGGGGGTGGACGTCGGCGCAAAGGCGAGCTGCCCGTTGGTGCGCAGCGAATCGATCGCGTTCGCGGGCGACGGCTTGCCGTAGACGGCCGAGCCGGCCACGAAGATGTTGGCACCGGCCTCGGCGGCGCGGATGATGGTTTCCTCGGTGATGCCGCCGTCCACCTGGATGGCAACGTTCACGCCGGATCCGTCCACGGCTTCGCGGGCGCGGCGGATCTTGGGAAGGACAACGTCAAGGAACGCCTGGCCACCAAAGCCGGGTTCCACGGTCATCAGGAGCAGCATGTCCAGCTCGGGCAGCATGTCCAGGTACGGCTCCACGGGCGTCGCCGGGCGCAGGGCCATGCCTGCTTTGGAGCCACGTGCGCGGAGTTCGCGGGCCAGCTTGATGGGGGCCATGGCAGCTTCCACGTGGAAGGTCACCGAGTCCAGGCCGGCGTCGGCGTACAGCGGAGCCCAGCGGTCGGCGTCGGCGATCATCAAGTGGGCGTCCAGCGGCACGGGGCTGACTTTCTGAATCCGTTCCACAACCGGCAGGCCAATGGTCAGGTTCGGCACGAAGTGGTTGTCCATGACATCCACGTGCACGGCGTCGGCGTTGCTGATGCGGGCCAGCTCGGCTTCGAGGTTGACGAAGTCGGCCGAGAGGATGCTCGGGTTGATGCAGCACGTCAGTGGGGAGGTGGACATGATGTCCTGCCTTTCGGGAACGGTCAGAGCGGGAAGTAAAGGGCGTGGAGACCCCCCGGAACAGGGGGTCTCCACGCGGGGCGCCAGATGCAGGGGCGCCCAGGGAGGAGGGCTTGCGAGGGTCAGGCGGCCTTGCGGGCGGCGGCAAGTGCGCCTTCGACGTCGGCCAGCAGTTCCTTCCAGCTGGCCACGAACTTCTCGAGTCCTTCGGACTCAAGGAGTGCAACGACGTCGTCGTAGGAAACACCGATGTTCTCGAGGGCGTCGAGGACCTTCGCGGCTTCCTGGTAGGTGCCCGTGAGGGTGTCACCCTTGGCCACGCCGTGGTCGAAGGTGGCATCCAGGGTCTTCTCCGGCATCGTGTTCACCACGCCGGCGGCAACCAGTTCGGTCACGTAGAGGGTGTCCGGGTACGCCGGGTCTTTCACACCGGTGGAAGCCCACAACGGACGCTGGGCACGGGCGCCGGCCTGGGCCAGGACGTTCCAGCGCTCGGTGGAGAACAGCTCCTCGAAGACCTGGTAGGCAAGGCGTGCGTTGGCAACACCGGCCTGGCCCTTGAGGGCCTTGGCTGCATCGGTTCCGATGGCGTCGAGGCGCTTGTCGATCTCGGTGTCCACGCGGGAAACGAAGAACGAGGCAACGGAGTGGATCGTGGAGAGGTCGTGGCCGTTGTCCTTGGCCTGCTTGATGCCTGCCTGGAACGCATTGATCACTGCGCGGTAGCGGTCCAGGGAGAAGATCAGGGTCACGTTGACGCTGATGCCCTCAGCCAGGACCGCGGTGATGGCCTCGAGTCCTTCAAGGGTGGCAGGAATCTTGATCAGGACGTTTTCTTTGTTGACCTTCTTGTACAGTTCCTTGGCCTCCGCGATGGTGCCTGCGGTGTCCCAGGCCAGGCGCGGGTCGACTTCGATGGACACCCGGCCGTCAACACCGTTGGTGGCCGCGGCAATCGGGGCGAACAGGTCACAAGCGGCTGCGACGTCCGTGGTGGTGAGCTCGAAGATGGTCTCTTCCACGCTGGAACCGGCGGCAGCCTGTTCGGCGATGGCGTCGTCATAGTCGGAGCCCGAGGTGATCGCGGCCTGGAAGATGGACGGGTTGGTGGTCACGCCAACCACGTTCTTCTCCTCGATGAGCTTCCGCAGGCTGCCCGTCTCGAGGCGGTTGCGGGAAAGGTCGTCGAGCCAGATGGAAAGACCGGCTTCGGAAAGCTGTGCGGTGGGAGTTGCGTTGGTCATAAGTTCTTCCTTCCAAACGGGTGGCAGTTACGACGGCGGCACGGGACGTATGCGCTTCGTCCCGCGCCGCCGGTCGCACCTGCGGTTCAGGGGTTAGTTGGCGACGGCGGCCAGGGAGTCCATGGCGGCCGCGGTGACGGCTTCGGCGGTGATGCCGAACTCGGTGAAGAGCCGCTTGTAGTCAGCGGAAGCGCCGAAGTGCTCGAGGCTGATGGAGCGGCCGGCGTCGCCAACAAACTCGCGCCAGCCCAGGGACAGGCCGGCCTCAACGGAAACGCGGGCCTTGACCGAGGACGGGAGCACGGATTCGCGGTAGGCCTCGTCCTGCTTCTTGAACCACTCAACGGAAGGCATGGACACAACGCGGGTGGCGATGCCCTCGGACTGGAGGGCCTGGCGGGCTTCGACGGCCAGGCTGACTTCCGAACCGGTAGCGATCAGGATGACCTGCGCGTCAACGGTCTTGCCGCCCTCGGAAGCCTCGGCCAGCACGTAGCCACCCTTGGCAACACCAGCCGGCGATGCGAAGGTGTCGCCGCTTGCCTCGCCGGTGCCACGGGCGAAGACCGGGACGTTCTGGCGGGTCAGGACAATGCCTGCCGGGTTCTGGTGGTTCTCCAGGATGGTCTTCCAGGCGATGCCCACCTCGTTGGCATCGGCCGGGCGCACAACGTCCAGGCCGGGGATGGCGCGCAGGGTAGCGAGCTGCTCCACCGGCTGGTGTGTCGGACCGTCTTCGCCCAGGCCAATGGAGTCGTGCGACCACACGTAGATGGACGGGACGCCCATCAGTGCGCCCAGGCGGATGGCCGGCTTCTGGTAGTCACTGAAGATCAGGAACGTCCCGGAGAAGGCGCGGGTCCGTCCGTGCAGGGAGATGCCGTTCACGATCGAGGCAGCGGCGTGCTCGCGGATACCGAAGTGCAGCACGCGTCCGTAGGGGTTGCCCTTCCAGGCGTCCGTGGAGCGGGAGGCCGGGATGAAGGACGGCGAGCCCTCGATGGTGGTGTTGTTGGACTCGGCCAGGTCGCAGGAACCGCCCCACAGCTCGGGCAATGCCGGGCCAATGGCGTTCAGGACCTTACCGGAAGCGGCGCGGGTGGAGACATCCTTGCCGGCCTCGAACACGGGCAAGAGCTCGTCGATTCCTGCAGGGAGCTGCTTGGACTCGATACGTTCCAGCAGTGCTGCGCCCTCGGGGTTCGCGGACTGCCAGGCGTTGAAGGAAGCGTCCCACTGCTCGCGGGCAGCCGCGCCGCGGTCCACCACCTTCCGGGCGTGGGCCAGGATGGCCTGGTCCACTTCGAAGGACTTCTCCGGGTTGAAGCCCAGGACTTCCTTGAGTGCTGCGACTTCCTCGCCGCCCAGTGCCGAACCGTGGATCTTGCCGGTGTTCTGCTTCTTCGGGGCCGGGTAGCCGATGATGGTGCGCAGCGAAATGATGGACGGGCGGGTGGTCTCGGCCTTGGCCTTGAGCAGCGCGGTGTAGAGCTCCTGGACGTCTTCCACGTACTCACCCGTGCGCGTCCAGTCCACGCGCTGGGTGTGCCAGCCGTAGGATTCGTAACGCTTCAGGACGTCTTCGGTGAACGCAATGTCCGTGTCATCTTCGATCGAGATGTGGTTCTCATCGTAGACAACAACGAGGTTGCCCAGTTCCTGATGGCCGGCGAGGGAGGAAGCCTCTGAGGTGACGCCTTCCTGGATATCGCCGTCGGAAGCGATGACCCAGATGGTGTGGTCGAACGGCGATTCGCCGGCGGGAGCATCGGCGTCGAACAGGCCGCGCTGGCGGCGCTGGGAGTAAGCGAACCCAACCGAGGACGCCAGGCCCTGGCCCAGCGGGCCGGTGGTGATTTCCACGCCCTTGGTGTGCTTGTACTCCGGGTGGCCCGGGGTCAGGGAGTCCCAGGTGCGGAGGGCCTCGAGGTCCTTCAGTTCCAGGCCGTAACCGGAAAGGAAGAGCTGGATGTACAAGGTCAGGGAGGAGTGGCCCGGGGAGAGGATGAAACGGTCGCGGCCGATCCAGTCGGCATCACGCGGATCGTGGCGCATCAGCTTCTGGAACAGCAGGTACGCCGCCGGAGCCAGGCTCATGGCCGTACCGGGGTGTCCGTTGCCCACCTTCTCCACGGCGTCGGCAGCCAACACACGGGCGGTGTCAACGGCGCGCTGGTCCTCAGCGGTCCAGTCGAGGGTTGCGGTTTCAGGATCTGCGTCGCTGAATGTAAGAACCGCGCTTGCTGTTGGATTCACGATTGATCCCCTTTGATGTGTGGTTCGGCCGCCATGGCCGAATGCATGCTTTGGTTGGTTTCCATCCTTCCGAAACAAAGGGGTAGGTAAAACACTGTTTTCTGACAGTTTTTGACTATACTTTCGGACAGGGCGGATTTTTTTGCCCGGGCAGTTGCGCACCGGAGCACAGCAGCCAGAGAGCACAACAAGGAATTAGCCATGACCCTGTCGAACCCCCCATGGCCGCTGTTGCATTCCGTGGCAGCCTTGGCCGATGCCCCCCTGTCCCAAATCGCCGAGCGGCTCCGCGAAGCAACGCTCCCCTCCGTCGGCAGCACTGCGCTGGTCATCTTCACGGAGGACTGTACCGGCCGGCCGCAGAAGAAGGCGGGCGCGGAAGAGATCATCTCCCGCGTCTCCATCGAAGAGCTGGATAACCTCCGCGCAGAGCTGCCCGACGACGGGCCCTGGCGCGGCGAAGCCGAACTGGCCGGCAAGCCCCGGCAGGCGTTGGCCCTCAAGCACGCCCCCAGCAACGCCCTCCTGGTGCTCACGGATCCCCGCTTGGTGGACCCGGACAGCGACGCCGGGCTGGAAATGCTGACGTACCTGTGGAACATCACGGCCCGGCGCATCCAGGAAAAAGTCGCGGATGCACCGCCGTCGTACCTCATCGAATCGCGGGCGGCGTCAGCCGAGCGCCTGCGCGTCACCGCCGAACTGACGGACCTGCACTCCACCACGCTGGAAACGCTCCTGGCCGCGCTGCGGTCCTCTTCCATGGACCACGCCACGGCCCGCACCACGGTAACGGATCTCGCCGCCAAAGCCCTGGTTGGCCTGCGTACGCACAGCGACCGCACCACGGAATTGGTGAAGGAACCGGTGGCCAAGGCCTTCGAGCGCCTGCGCGATGACCTTCGTCCGCTGACGGGTTTCAGCGGCATCGAGGTCCAGTTCATCGAGCCCCCACTCAACGGCAGGGACCTGCCCGGCGAGGTGGCGCATGCCGCGCGCGCCATTGTCCGCGGCCTGGTTTTGGCCATGATGGAACAGCCCGAGGTCAGCCGCATCCGCACGCACTGGGACTGCGACGGCGAGAACCTGCTGATCAACGTCCGCGACGACGGCGGCGGTGCCCTGACCACCGAGGATCCGAACATCAGCCGCCTTGACCGGCGGGTCCAGGCGCTCACCGGACAGCTCCGGATGGACGTCATGGCGGGCTGGGGTGCCGACGTTTTCGTCTCCCTGCCCCTGGACCTCCCGGCCCGCCCGGCCGGCGACGTGACCGGCTGGAACCTCGCGGCCCGCGAACTTGAAGTGCTCCAGCACCTCGCCTCCGGCCACCGCAACCGCACCATCGCGTCGTCCATGGGCATCAGCGAGAACACGGTCAAGTTCCACGTTCGGAACCTTTTCAAGAAGCTCGACGTCGGATCGCGCACCGAGGCGATCGCGCTGGCCCACAGCCACGGCATGCGGCAGTCCTAGGACCCGGATCCGGGCACGGGAAGAAGCGGGACGACGTCGGTCGTCCCGCTTCTTCTGTTTTGGGCCTCAGGGCGAAAAACTATACTAAAGAGTAGGTAGCTACGCGGCCGGTCGGGTCGCGTGACCCCCAAACTGGTGCCGCAGGGCGGAGACCATTTTCATGGCAGGAGAGCTGTCCTCGCGCGAAGCGAAACGGGCAAACAGGGCCGCGGTAATAACCGGGGTGGGGACAGCGTTGGCGATCGCTTCCTCAACGGTCCACCGGCCTTCCCCGGAGTCCTCCACATAGTCACCGATAGTGCGCAGGCCGGGATCCTCGTCCAGCGCCTTGACCATCAGGTCCAGCAGCCAGGAACGCACCACCGTTCCCTTTTGCCAGGCGCGGAAGGTCCCGGGCAAGTCAGTGATGATGTCCTTGGCCTCCAGCAACTGGTATCCCTCGGCGTATGCCTGCATGAGGCCGTACTCGATCCCGTTGTGAACCATCTTGGAATAGTGGCCCGCGCCCACCCCGCCCACGTGGACAAAACTGTCTGCACGTTCGCCTTCCGGCCGCAGGGCATCGAAGACGGGCATTGCGCGCTGAACGTCCTCGGTGTCTCCCCCAACCATGAGGCCATACCCGTTCTCCAGGCCCCACACACCGCCGGAAACACCACAGTCCGCGAAGCGTATGCCGCGTGCGGCGAGCAGTTCGCTGTGTTTCTGGTCTTCCGTGAACCGCGAGTTACCGCCGTCGATCACCAAATCTCCGGAGCTGAGCTTTTCACCCAGTTCACCGATCACGGCCTCCGTGGCGGCGCCGGCCGGGACCATCACCCAGATGATCCGCGGTGCAGGGACCGTTTGCAGCAGCTCGTCCAGTGATTGCACATCGGTGACGTCGGGGTTCGGGTCGAAGCCCGTGACCGTCACGCCGCCTTTGCGGAGGCGTTCCCGCATGTTGAAACCCATTTTTCCAAGGCCTATTAGTCCGATGTGCATGGTGCGGCTCTTCTCGTGCGTTGGGGTGGCGATTGGGCTGGCCTGGTGCCGGCCGGTGGTTTCTAGGTGGTGGTGGTTTTAGGTGGTCATGGTGGCGAACATGAGGGCCATGGTGGTGGC
This sequence comes from Paenarthrobacter sp. NPDC089714, assembly GCF_044748905.1. Taxonomy (NCBI): domain Bacteria; kingdom Bacillati; phylum Actinomycetota; class Actinomycetes; order Micrococcales; family Micrococcaceae; genus Paenarthrobacter; species Paenarthrobacter sp. NPDC089714. The sequence continues at coordinate 1,145 of NZ_JBIVGX010000004.1, read as the reverse complement.
GCCGGCGGCTTCGAGGCCGTGTTCGGTGCGGGTGTTTGTGGGGTGGTGGTGGGTGTGGGTGGTTTGGGTGCGGTGGCGTAGGAGGAGGATGAGGAAGGTGGTGGCTGCTGCGGCGAAGGCGATGGTGAGGAGGGTGGCCAGGGCGGGGGTGTTCTGGAAGATCGACGCGGTGCCGGTGCCGGTCCCCGTGGTGGCGTGGTGGGTGTGGGCTGCTGTTGCGGGGGTGCTGCCCGTTGTTGCCTGGGTGGCGGTGTTGGTGGTGGTGTGGTTGGTCATCATGGCGATCATGATGGCTGCTGCTGCCATGGTGGCGGCGTGGTAGGTGCATTTAAGTCGGCCGGTGGTGCCTGAGCAGAAGGTGCGGTAGTGGGGGCGGGCGACGGCTTGGATGGTGAACCAGAGCGCGGCGGCGGCCAGGATGAGGATTTGGGCGAGGGTGGTTGCGGGGGCGGCGTTCCAGAGCATGGCTGCCATGAGCAGGTGCATGAGGGCGTGCAGGCCCTGGTTGGTCCGGTCGGCCCAACTGGGTCGCAGTTGTGCGCGTTTTGAGTGCTGAAAACGCGCACTAATGCGACCCAGTTGGGTGCCTTGGTCGGGGCCCGTGCGGGCGGGGCGGAGGGTTTGGATGGTGTGCCAGGCTCCACTGGCCAGCAGCACCACAGTCAACGCCCAGGTCATGGCAGGGATAGCGAACACACTCATCACGCTCTCAATACATATAAATAAGGAATACGGAGTTGGATCCGGTCCCCGGCACGGCTACCAACAGCACGGTTGGTGCCAACACCGGGGACCGAAGTCTTGAATGGGGTTCGCCTGATGTGGCGCTGCTGAGGTTCCTGCGGGCGGATTCCTGGTGAGTCCAGTCCGGCCCGCGGACCTGAAAAAGTTTGTGGGGTGAGGCCGCGGGAGCACCGTTGTTGTGGTGCTCCCGCGGGTCTCGTTCGGTGACTGTCAGTTGCTTGGCGGCTGCCAGTCGGTTGGCTCCTTCGGGGACCCTTTACTCTCCGGTCTTGCAGCAGCTGTCACCTGTTTGGGTGGTGCTGGTGCTGGTGGGGAGGTTGAGGGTGGGGTTTTGGTTGAAGAAGCCGTGGGGTTCGAGCATGAAGCCGATGTTTTGGCGGGGCATGACGGGCCAGTCTTCG